>NZ_LR134376.1:825000-1562500 GCF_900637545.1 Aeromonas encheleia | reverse complement strand
AAACCGTTTTCGGGCGCAATAGATGGGACAAAAAGATAACGAGATGGAACATCAAACCTACTCTGGGTGGATATAAGGAAAAAAGGTATGAGCATACAAAGACCCAATACCCTGCTTGGCGAGTGCATCGCCGAGTTTATCGGAACCGGCCTGCTGATCTTCTTCGGCGTCGGTTGTGTGGCAGCCCTGGTGCTGGCCGGTGCCAACTTCGGACAATGGGAAATCTCCATTACCTGGGGTCTGGGTGTCGCCATCGCCATCTATGTCACCGGTGGCATCTCAGGTGCCCACCTGAACCCGGCCGTGACCCTGGCGCTGATGACCTTCGCCGGCTTTGACAAGCGCAAGGTGGTGCCCTTCATCATCGCCCAGATCGCCGGTGCCTTCTGCTCCGCCGCTCTGGTCTACTTCCTCTACGGCGGCCTGTTCACCCAGTGGGAGCTGACCCACAACGTGGTGCGCGGCAGCGTCGAGAGCCTCGGCACCGCCGGCATCTTCTCCACCTACCCCAATGCCCTGCTCTCCAACATGCAGGCGTTCGCGGTCGAGCTGGTGATCACCGCCGTGCTGATGCTGGGCATCATGGCACTGGGTGACAACAACAACGGCGCCCCCAAGGGCTTCGCCGCCGCCCTGCTGATCGGCATCCTGATCGCGGTGATCGGCGCCTCCCTCGGCCCCTTGACCGGCTTCGCCATGAACCCGGCCCGTGACTTCGGTCCCAAGCTGTTCGCCTTCGTCGCAGGCTGGGGTGATGTGGCCCTGACCGGCGGCCGTGACAACCCCTACTTCTGGGTGCCCATCCTCGGCCCCATCGTCGGCGCCCAGCTGGGTACCGCCCTCTATGTGAAAGTATTGGCCCCCTGTGTGCCGGGCAACCGTGTTGCCGCCACCCAGGACGCAGCTCAACTCGCTAACGACAAGGCCGCCGCATAAGAGCGGCCCCAAAAAACGTGGAGAACATCATGTCTGCTGAAAAGAAATATGTCGTCGCCCTGGATCAAGGCACCACCTCGTCCCGTGCCATAGTGTTCGATCAGGATGCCAATATAGTCGCGACCTCCCAGCGCGAATTCACCCAGCACTACCCCAAGGCGGGCTGGGTCGAGCACGATCCCATGGAGATCTGGGCGACCCAGTCTTCCGTCTTCACCGAGGTACTGGCCAAGAGCGGCCTGCACAGCGAACAGATCGCCGCCATCGGCATCACCAACCAGCGTGAAACCACAGTGGTGTGGGAGAAGGCCACCGGCAAGCCCATCTACAACGCCATCGTCTGGCAGTGCCGCCGCACCGCCGCCATCTGCGAGGAGCTCAAGGCCCGCGGCCTGGAAGAGTACGTGCGCGACAACACCGGCCTGGTGCTGGATGCCTACTTCTCCGGCACCAAGGTGAAGTGGATCCTCGACAACGTGGAAGGGGCCCGCGAGCAGGCGATGAACGGCGAGCTGCTGTTCGGCACCATCGACACCTGGCTGGTGTGGAAGATGACCAACGGCGAGGTGCACGTCACCGATCCGACCAACGCCTCGCGCACCATGCTCTACAACATCCGCGAGCTGAAGTGGGACCAGAAGATGCTGGACGAGCTGGGCATCCCGCTCTCCATGCTGCCGGAAGTCAAACCCTCCTCCGAGGTGTATGGCTACACCACCCGTGGCGGCGGCGCCCGCATCCCCATCGCCGGCATCGCCGGTGACCAGCAGTCCGCCCTGTTCGGCCAGCTCTGCTTCGAGAAGGGCATGGCCAAGAACACCTATGGCACCGGCTGCTTCCTGCTGATGAACACCGGCACCGAGCCGGTACGCTCCAACAACGGCCTGCTGACCACGGTCGCCATCGGTCCTAAGGGGGAAGTGAACTATGCCCTCGAGGGAGCCGTCTTTATGGGCGGCGCCACCATCCAGTGGCTGCGCGACGAGCTGAAGATCATTCACGATGCCCGCGACACCGACTACTTCGCCTCCAAGGTGGGTGACACCAACGGCGTCTACCTGGTGCCGGCCTTCGTCGGCCTGGGCGCTCCCTACTGGGATCCGTACGCCCGCGGCACCATGGTCGGCCTGACCCGCGGTGCCAACCGCAACCACATCATCCGCGCCGCGCTGGAGTCCATCGCCTACCAGAGCCGCGATGTGCTCGACGCCATGCAGCAGGACTCCGGCATCAAGCTGGCCTCCCTCAAGGTGGACGGTGGCGCCGTCGCCAACGACTTCCTGATGCAGTTCCAGTCCGACATGATGCACACCCCTGTGGTGCGCCCGACCCGTATCGAGACCACCGCCATGGGCGCCGCCTTCCTGGCCGGTCTGGCGGTCGGCTTCTGGAAGAGCTCGGACGAGCTGCAGGACAAGTTCAGCGTGGACCGCGAGTTCATCCCGCAGATGGATCACGCCGATCGCGACAAGCGCTATCGCGGCTGGCAGAAGGCGGTAGAACGCTCCCGTCGCTGGGCCGAAGAGGATTGATCGGGCAACCGATCCCCTTCCCCGGGTAAAAACAACGAGGCCGACAGCGATGTCGGCCTCTTTCTATGGTGCTCGTTTGCTATTGCGCGCCTGAGGCCGCTCTCCCCTACAGCGAATGGTTGCCGAGCTGCTCTCTCAGGAAGTCGAGCCAGACCCGCAACCGGATGTCGCGCTGGGCATCGGAGTAGAAGACCCCGTTGATGGGGCGCGAGGCGCCGCTGTTGCTGCGGGCCAGCACCTCCACCAGGGCGCCGCTCGCCCGATCCGGCCCTGTCATGAAGTCCGACAGGCAGACGATCCCCTGCCCTGCCAGTGCCAGCTGGCGCAGGGTCTCGCCGCTGCTGGCCCGCAGGGTCGGGCTGATGGCGAACCTGTCCCCCTGCTCTTCGCTGAGCAGCGGCCAATGATTGAGGTGATCGGGGTGCAGAAAGCCGAGCAGCTCGTGGCCCACCAGCAGATCCGCCGGTTGGCGCGGGGTGCCCCGCTCGCTCAAGTAAGCAGGAGAGGCCAGCAGCCGCAGCCGCGAGCGGCCGAGCGGGAGGGCGCGCAGGGAGGAGTCGGTCAGCTCGCCGATGCGAATGGCCATGTCAACCCGCCGCTCCATCAGGTTGATGAAGCCCTCGGAGCTGTGCAGCTGCAGCTCGATGCCGGGGTAGCGGCGGCGAAACTCGCCGATGATGGGCACCAGCCGATGCAGGATGAAGGGGGTGGCGGCGTCAACGCGCAGTATCCCCTCCGGCTGCTCCCGGCGCATCAGCAGGTGGCTCTCCGCCTCGCTCATCTCGGTCAGCACCTTCACCGCCCGCTGATAGAACCAGCTCCCCTCCTCGGTCAGGCTGACCCGCCGGGTGGTGCGGTTGAGCAGCACTGTGGAGAGCTTCTCCTCCAGCCGCTTGATGCCGCGGCTCACCACGGAGTTGTCCATTCCCAGATTCTCCGCCGCCTGGCGAAAACTGCCCGCCTCCACCACGGCCACGAACAGGGTCAATTCATCGGAATGGGTCTTCATTGTTGTCATCCTGGCAAGAGTCATGGGGCTTTATAGACGCAATGGCCCTGGGTTGGCAAGGCAGGCAGGGTGCCAAATTCTTTATTTCCACAGATAAATAACGTGATGACCAGCTCAAACCGCTAACACGCTTTGTCGATACAATGTCGCCAAGAAGGCACCGTATGGCGCCATACCATCGCAAGGATGAACATCATGAACT
Organism: Aeromonas encheleia; assembly: GCF_900637545.1. Classification (NCBI taxonomy): domain Bacteria; kingdom Pseudomonadati; phylum Pseudomonadota; class Gammaproteobacteria; order Aeromonadales; family Aeromonadaceae; genus Aeromonas; species Aeromonas encheleia. The sequence goes on along the minus strand of NZ_LR134376.1, from coordinate 1,558,821 downwards.
TCGAAGAGCGGTTGGCGGCAGCCCACCAGGAGCTTGAAAGCAAAGGCGTGTGGCACGCCAACTACAATCCCCCCTCGCTCAGACTGCTGCGCAGACTGGGCCTGCGACTCAGACCGCCCCACCATGAACGCTTTCTGGTCAACCTCCTTGCCTTTGGTCTGCCGACAGGTGCCATCTGGGGGATGTTGATGTGGTACCTCGGCTGGCAAGATGAGGTGAGTCCGGCCTTCGCCCTGCGCCAGAGCCTGCTGTTCGGCATAGGCTTCGGTCTGCTGATGGGAATCATCGTTTGGGTGCGCCGCAAGCAGCTCAAGCTGACCCCCTGGGACGCCTTGCCGCACTCCACGAGCCGCACGCAAAAACGCTGACAACCGACATTACCACCGACATCGACAAGGACCGCCTCATGACCAAGGCCCATGAAAAACTGAACTATGTGGAATTTGCGGCCAGGGATCTCGCCGCCACCAAGGCCTTCTTCACCGCCGTCTTTGGCTGGCAGTTTGCCGACTACGGCCCCGACTACTGCGCCTTCGAAGGGGAAGGGCTGGATGGCGGCTTCTACCGCGCAGATCTGTGCAGTCACAGCGCCCAGGGCAGCGCCTTGCTGGTGTTCTACAGTGCCGATATCGAGGCGACCCAGGCCAGGGTCAACCAGCATGGCGGCACCATCAACCGCCCGCTGTTTGATTTTCCCGGTGGCCGCCGCTTTCACTTTGTCGAACCCAGCGGCAATGAGTTTGCGGTCTGGTCAGAACCGGCCGCCTGATGGCGAGGGGGGGCGCCCCAGCCCATCCAGCTCTCTGGATTGCTCCCCGGCGCCGGCTACCCGCCGGTCTCTTTTCTCTCCCTATTGCTGCGCTCATCTCAATAGTGTTTTGCGAGAGCGGCTATGTTTCGCCCCCCTCGCCGCAGGCATACTGACCCTCGTCTTAGCAAGGAGGTGCAGATGCCATCCCCCCTGATCGTGATTGCCCAGCTCGAAGCCAGACCCGAATACGGTGCCCAGTTCCGGGCCGCCCTGACGCCGCTGATAGCGGCCACCCTGCAGGAGCCTGGCTGCCTCACCTATCAGCTGCATCAGAGCCTGGACAACGCCCACGGCTGGCTGCTTTATGAGCTGTGGGAGAGCGAAGAGGCGCTGCTCGCCCACCAGCGTCAGCCCCATTTTCTCGCCTTTGTGGCCGAGGCCGAGCCCTGGTTTGCCAACAGCAGCATCCGTCGCTACCACAGCCTGCCGGCCTGACGCCCCGCGGCGGCGCGCCAATACTATTTACACTCCCCCCTTCACCAGTGAAGGGCCGGGAACCGTTGAGAACACCATTAAGGAACATGATGATGAAAATGCCAATGATGGGTCTGGGGACCTTCCGCCTGAAAGCCGAGCCTCTGCTTGCCACCCTGAATACCGGCCTGGAGCTCGGCTATCGCCACATCGATACCGCCCAGATCTACGACAACGAGTCCGAAGTGGGCGAGGTGCTGGCCACGACTTCGGTGCCCCGCGGCGATATCTACCTGACCACCAAGGTGTGGACCAGCGAATTTGGTCAGGGCAAGCTCATTCCCAGCCTCAAGACCAGCCTGGAGAAGCTGCGCACCGACTATCTGGATCTCGCGCTCATCCACTGGCCCTCCCCCAAGGATGAGGTGCCGATGGCGGTCTATCTGGAGCAGCTGGCCGAGGCGAAGGCCCAGGGCCTGACCCGGGAGATCGGGGTCTCCAACTTCACCGTGGCCCAGCTCAAACAGGCCATCGACATCCTGGGGCCGGGCGCCATCGCCCACCAGCAGGTGGAGATCCATCCCCTGCTGCAAAACCGCAAGGTGGTGGAGTTCTGCCAGCAGCAGGGCATCGCCCTCACCGCCTACATGCCGCTGGCCTATGGCAAGGTGCTGAGCGAACCAGTGCTGATGGAGATCGGCGCACGCCATGGCGTCTCGGCGGCCCAGGTGTCGTTGGCCTGGCTGCTGGCCCAGGACATGACGGTGATCCCGAGCTCCACCAAGCGGGAAAACCAGGCCGCCAACCTGGCCGCCCTCAAGGTACAACTCAGCCCCGAGGAGATGGCACAGATCGCCGGCCTGGACCGCGGCGAGCGCTGCGCCAACCCGGACTTCGCCCCCGCCTGGGACTAAGCCTGCCGCGGCCCCTTAGCCCGACCGATACCCCAAGCCCACCCTCAGGTGGGCTTGTCATTTTCTGCGCCCCCCACCACCGACCCTGCGATTAATGCTCGTCCAGCAAAAGTCTTTTGATGTCATCGTCATTTTTGCCAACAAACAAGCTCGGCATACTGCCGCCATTCTCCCGTCGGGAGTCACAGTCCAAGGAGTTTGTATGCCACTGGCGTTGTTTGCCCTCACCCTGAGTGCCTTTGCGATCGGCACCACCGAATTTGTGATTGTGGGGCTCATTCCCACCATCGCCGAGCAGCTGCATGTCTCGCTGCCCTCCGCCGGCCTGCTGGTCAGCCTCTATGCCCTTGGCGTCGCCATAGGCGCGCCGCTGCTGACGGCGCTGACCGGCAAGCTGCCGCGCAAGTGGCTGCTGGTGGGGCTGATGGCGCTGTTCACCCTCGGCAACCTGCTGGCCTGGCAGGCCCCCGGCTACAACAGCCTGATCGTCGCCCGGGTGCTGACCGGCCTGGCCCACGGGGTCTTCTTCTCGGTGGGTAGCACCATCGCCACCGGCCTGGTGGCCAAGGAGAAGGCGGCGAGCGCCATCGCCATCATGTTCAGCGGCCTGACGGTCGCCCTGGTGACCGGCGTGCCGCTCGGCACCTGGATTGGCCAACAGTTTGGCTGGCGCGAGACCTTCCTGGTGGTCAGCCTGCTGGGCCTGATCGCCATGGTCGGCAGCCTGCTGCTGATCCCGAACAACCTGCCCAAGGGTGCCGCCTCCACTATCCGCGAGCAGCTCTCGGTGCTGACCCACAAGCCGCTGCTGCTGGTCTATGCCAAGACGGCGCTGGGTTACGGTGGCGCCTTCACCGCCTTCACCTTCCTCGCCCCCATCCTGCAACAGGTGAGCGGCTTCGGGGCCAACGCGGTCAGCCTGATCCTGCTGGTGTACGGGGTATCGGTGGCGGTCGGCAACATCTGGGGCGGCAAGCTGGCGGACAAGATGGGCCCACTGCCCGCGCTGAAACTGATGTTTGCCGGGCTGGCGATCATCTTGCTGATGCTCACCTTCACCGCGCCCCATCCGGTGCTGGCGGTGCTGACCGTGCTGGTGTGGGGCGCCTTCGCGTTCGGCAACGTGCCGGGCCTGCAGGTGCTGGTGGTGAAACAGGCAGAGATCCATACCCCCAACGCGGTGGACGTGGCCTCCGGCCTCAACATCGCCGCCTTCAACGTCGGCATAGCGCTCGGCTCAGTGGTCGGTGGTTTAGTGGTGGAGCACCTTGGGCTGATGCACACCCCCTGGATCGGCGCGCTGATCGTGCTGCTGGCCTACGGCCTGACTCACGTCAGCGAGCGGCGCGAGGCCAGGCTGGCCCTGGCGGTCTGATCCCTGGCAGATGAAAAAAGGCCGACACCTGGTGTCGGCCTTGTTGTTTGCCCGATCCGCGAGGGCGGACTCAGGGCTCCTTGAGATCCTCGTCCGCCGCCCAGCGCGCCTCCAGCCAGAGCAGGTTGACCAGGCCGCAGAGCAGGGCAAACCCGAGCCCCAATATCCAGGTGAAATACCACATAGTCGAAGTCTCCCTTAGGTAGAAAGCGGGTTAGTAGAGGCTGTGGCCGTGCTGGCGCACCTGCTCGGTGCTCATCTTGCCCCGCACCACCCGGTAGACCCAGAGGGTGTAGCCGATGTTGATGGGCATCAGCACGCCGACTATCCCCAGCATGATGAAGAGGGTCCGCTCGCTGGAGGTGCCGTCCCACAGGGTCAGGCTGCTGGACGGATCCAGCGACGAGGGCAGCACGAAGGGGAACAGGGCGATGGCGATGGTCAGCATCATGCTGGCGCAGGCGCCGCCGCTGGCGAGAATCGCCAGCGGCGGCTTGCCCAGCATGCCGGCGAGGGTGCTCACCAGGGGCAGCAGCAGGCCCAAGGCGGGCATGGCCCAGAGCCAGGGCTGCGCCACAAAGTTGCCAAACCAGCCCGCCGGGGCCTGCCCCACCTGCTTCATCAGCGGGGTGAGGGCAGCGTTGAGATCGCCGATCGACTCTATCTGGTAGCCCCCCATCTGGCTGAGCCAGACGCCGCCGAGGGCAAACAGGCCGCTGGCCAGGGGGCCGAGCCAGAGGCTCTGGCGGGCACAGCGCTGCGCTATCACCCCCTGGGTCTTGCACTGCAGGAAGCTGGCGCCGTGCAGCATCAGCAGGGCCAGCGCCGTACCCATGCAGGTCAACAGCAGCGGCCAGTGGAACAGGAAGGCGCCGTAGTGGATGCGCAGGGCCGAGTCGAAGCGAAACGGCAGCCCCTGCAGCAGGAAGCCCAGCGTCGCGCCGAATACCAGGGTCGGCAGCAGGGCGCCGGTCACCAGGGCCCTGTCCCACCAGCGGCGCCACTGTGTGGAGGCCAGCTTGCTACGATAGTCGAAGCCGACCGGGCGCAGGAAGAGGCCGAACAGCAGGAACATGAAGGGCACGTAGAGCGCCGAGAAGGCGGCAGCATAGACCAGCGGCCAGGCGGCGAACAGGGCGCCGGCCCCGGCGATGAGCCACACCTGATTGCCCTCCCACACCGGACCCACGCTATTGAGCAGCACCCGCCGCTCCTCATCTGTCTTGCCGACGATGGGCAGCAGCAGGCCCACCCCCAGATCGAAGCCATCCATCACCACGAAGCCGATGAGCATGAACAACACCAGCCCCCACCAGACCAATTTCAGGGTTTCATAATCCATCAGATGGGACTCCCGCTTTGCAACACTTCACCTTGATAACGACCCGTCTGCAGGCTGGCGGGCCCTTTGCGGATCACATGACGCAACAAGAACAGCTCCACCACCAGCAGCGTGCTGTAGATGAGGAAGATGGCGATGAGGCTGAACCAGAGTTGGCCCGGTTGCAGCAGGGAGACCGAGGCCGACACCGGCAGCACGTCGCTGATGGTCCAGGGCTGGCGGCCGAACTCGGCCACGAACCAGCCCGCCTCTATGGCGATCCAGGGCAGGGGTATGCACCAGAACAGCGCCTTGAGCAGGCGGGTCGATTGCACCAGCTTGCCCCGGCACAGTTGCAGAAAGGCGGCGCCAAACAACAGCAACAGCACCACACCGATGCCCACCATCAGCCGGAAGCTCCAGAACAGCGGCGCCACCTGGGGGATGGAGTCCGCCACTGCCCGGGCGATGGCCGCCTCGTCCGCCTTGCCGATCTCCTTGGCGTAGGGGGTGAGCAGCAGGCCGTAACCGAGATCGGCGCGGTGGCGCTCGAAGGTGGTGCGGGCCTCGGCGTTGCCGTCGTCCGCCCGCATGGCCTCGAGCGCGTCGTGGGCCAGCATGCCGCTGCGGATGCGCACCTCGTGCTGCGCCTTGAGATCCTTGAGGCCCGTCACCTGCTCATCCAGGGAGCGGGTGGCGATGATGCCCATCAGGTAGGGAATTTTGATGGCCGCGTGGGTGGTCTCGGCACCCTGATCCGGCAGGCCGAACAGGGTGAAGGCGGCCGGTGCGGGCTCGGTCTCCCACTCCGCCTCGATGGCGGCGAGCTTGACCTTCTGCACCTCCCCCGAGCGGTAGCCCGACTCGTCCCCCAGCACTATGACCGAGAGGATGGCGGCCAGCCCGAAGCCCGAGGCGATGGCGAAGGAGCGCAGGGCGAAGCGCACCTCCATGCGGCGCAGCAGATACCAGCTGCTCACCCCCATCACGAACAGGGAGGCCGCCACATAACCCGCCGCCACGGTGTGCACGAACTTCACCTGGGCCACCGGGTTGAACAGCACGGCGGCCACGTCGGTCAGCTCCATGCGCATCGTCATGGGATTGAACTCGGCGCCGACCGGGTTCTGCATCCAGCCGTTGGCGATGAGGATCCAGAGCGCGGAGAGGTTGGAGCCCAGCGCCACCAGCGCGGTCACCAGCAGGTGCTGGCCGCGGGAGAGCTTGTCCCAGCCGAAGAAGAAGAGCCCCACCAGGGTGGACTCGAGGAAGAAGGCCATCAGCCCCTCCACCGCCAGCGGGGTGCCGAAGATGTCGCCGACGTAGTGGGAGTAGTAGGCCCAGTTGGTACCGAACTGGAACTCCAGGGTGATCCCAGTGGTGACCCCCATGACGAAGTTGATGCCGAACAACTTGCCCCAGAAGCGGGTAATGTCCTGATAGATCACCTTGCCGGTCATCACGTAGGCCGACTCGGCGATCACCAGGATCCAGGACAACCCCAGGGTGAGGGGCACAAACAGAAAGTGGAACATCGCCGTCGCCCCGAACTGTATTCGGGACAGGCTGACCACATCATCCAGGCTTATCATGCATGACTCTCTATGTTGCATTTAACAGACAGGTTTTCGCCCGTTAAGTACAACACGCCCGATGACACCTATAACAGATGCAGTTATAGTGAAATACACCTATAACAGTTAGGGCGCACCATGTCCCGTTACAGCCAGCTGGCAGCCTTGCTGCAACAACAGATAGAGAGCGGCCTCTGGCAACCGGGGGAGCGCATCCCCTCCATCCGCCAGAGCTGCAAGACCCACACACTCAGCCCCATGACGGTGCTGCAGGCCTATCAGCTGCTGGAGAGCCGCGGCCTGATCCTGGCCAGGCCCCAGTCCGGCTACTACGTCAAGGCCGCCACCTCCCCGCTGCGGGCCAGCGCCCCCCAGCAGGCGCACTACAGCGGCTCGGTGGACATCAACGATCTGGTGTTCGAGGTGCTGCAGGCGAGCAAGTCCCGCGAGCTGGTGCCGCTCGGCATGGCGGTGGCGGATCCCGCGCTCTTCCCCCATCCCCAGCTCGGCCGGGCGCTGGCCAGCTGCATGCGCCGTCTCGACCCCTTCAGCACTGTCGCGGATCTCCCCCCCGGCAACGAGGCGCTGCGCCGCGCCATCGCCCAGCGTTACGCCGGCGATGGCCTGGCGGTCGACCCTCAGCAGATCATCATCACCACCGGCGCCATGGAGGCGCTCTCCCTGAGCCTGCAGGTGCTGACCGAGCCGGGGGACTGGGTTGTGGTGGAGTCCCCCACCTTCTACGGCGCCCTGCAGGCCATAGAGCGGCTCAAGCTCAATGTGGTGGAGATCCCGGTGATCCCCGGGGTCGGCATCGATCTCGCCCTGCTGGCCGAGGCGCTCGCCCAGCGCCCCATCAAGGCGTGCTGGCTGATGGGCAACGTCCAGCACCCCCTCGGCCACACCATGCCAGATGGGCACAAGCAGGGGCTGATGCAACTGCTCAACCGCCATGAGGTGCCGCTGGTGGAGGACGACGTCTACGCCGAGCTCTATTTTGGCCGCGATCGCCCCAGGCCCATCAAGCATTGGGACGCCCGGGGCGACAGCCTGCTGTGCGGCTCCTGGACCAAGTGCCTGGCGCCGGGCTTTCGGGTCGGCTGGGTGGTGGCGGGGCCCCATGCCGAGCGCATCCAGCGGCTGCAACTGATGTCGACCCTGTCGACCAATGTGCCGAGCCAGCTGGCGCTGGCCGACATGCTGCGCCAGGGCGGGGTGGATGCCCACTTTCGCCGCCTGCGCCACACCCTGGCCCAGCGCCAGCAGCAGATGCGGGCGGCCCTGCTGCGCCTCTTCCCGGATGAGGTGCGCATCTCGACCCCGGACGGCGGCTACTTCCTCTGGCTGGAGTTTGACCCGACAATGGACAGCCGATCCCTGCACGCCCAGGCGCTGGCCTGCGGCTTCTCGCTCGCGCCGGGGGCCCTGTTCTCGAGCCAGGGTCAGTACAACCACTGCCTGCGCCTGAACAGCTCCCACCCCTGGAGTCCGGCGCTGGAGGCGGCCCTGACACGGCTGGCGGCGCTTATCCACCGGCAATAGGTCCGCCAGCCCTGGCCTCTCGGGCTGACATTCTTCTGCCCGCCAAGGCCCCCCTGGCGCCTCGTCATATTTATTTTTCCGTCACTGCATCCAATTGCCTCCCTGCTTCGTCTCTCTGATAACCCTCAATCAAGGAGAGATGATGAAACCACAATTCCCCTGGCTGCTGCTCTGCTCGGTCTGCCTGCCGCTGCAGGCGGTCCCCGCCCCCCATCAGGCCGCTGACGGCACCCTCCGCCTCTATGGCCCGGGCGGGCCGGACAGCGCCCTCAAGCGGGCGGCCCACGCCTTCCAGCAGGAGACCGGGATCCGGGTCGAGGTCACCGCCGGCCCCGAGGCGAGCTGGCGCGACAAGGCAACCCTCGACGCCGATCTGATCTTCGCCGGCGCCGAGCAGTCCATGTCCGCCTTTCTCGAACGCTACCCCTTCCTCGATCGCCAGAGCGCCCACTCCTACTACCTGAGGCGCAGCGTCATCGCCGTGCAGAAAGGCAATCCGGCCGGGATCACCGGCATCGAGGACTTGATCAACCGCCCCCTCAAGGTGGTCGTGACCGAGGGGCTGGGCAGCTACAACACCTCGGGCACCGGGCTCTGGGAGGACGTCGCGGGGCGCAAGGGCAAGCTGGCGGATGTGCAGAAGCTGCGGCGCAACATCGTCGCCTTCGAGCAGGGCAGCGGCGCCAGCTTCCGGGCCTTCACCGGCCAGAAAGCCGATGCCTGGATCACCTGGGTGCACTGGCCCCTGAACCACAAGGACAAGGCCGATTTCGTCGAGATCGAGCCCGAACGGCGCATCTATCGCGGCCTGCTCATCGCCAGGGCCGAGGGGGCCGATACCAGCACCCAGACCTTCATCAACTTCATCAACAGCCCCAAGGGCGAGCCGTTCTTCACCCAGGATGGCTGGACTCGTTAACCCAAGGAGATACCCATGAAAAACACCCTCATCGCCCTCGCGCTGCTGCCGTTTGGTTCACTCTGGGCCATGGAGATCCAGCCGATCCCCAGCGCCGAGCAACTGCCCGTCGCCCGGATAACCGAGCACGGCAAGGCCTATCTGGTCGATCCCCTTGGCTTTAGCCTCTACCGCTTCGACAAGGATTCCCAAGGAAAATCCACATGTTATGCTGAGTGCGCGCAAAACTGGCCCCCGCTCCTCGCCAGTGCAGCCGAGGTCAAGGCGGGACTGGGCAAGGCGGCCGACGCCGGCTTTGCGCTGCTCCAGCGACAGGACGGGCAATATCAGTGGAGCTACCGCGGTCATCCTCTCTATCGCTGGGTCAAGGACTCGGCCCCCGGCCAGAGCAGCGGGGATGGCGTGAAGAATGTCTGGCACCGCGTCCAGCTATGAGGTCTGAGTGAACATCGACAGCCAACAACTCACCCACCTGCTGGCACGCTGCCGGCTCAGGGACAAGCGATCGTTTGAAGCCCTCTACCAGCTGACGGGCCAACCGCTGTACGGCATGCTCTATGGCCTGCTCAAGGACAAGCAGTGGGCCGCGGACATACTGCAGGAGGGCTTCCTGAAGATCTGGCATGGCCAGAGTGCCTATCCCGTCGACTATCCCTGGGCCTGGCTCTGCCAGTGCATGCGCAACCTGGCCATCGATGCCTTGCGCACCCGGGCCCGCCAGGGGGAAGTGCCATGGGATGAGGGGGCCGAGGGCCATACCGAGGGGGCACATGCCCCCTCTTTCGCCCTCGATCGCTGCCTGGCGCAGCTCTGCGCCGACAAGCGCAACGCCATAGTGCTGGCCTATCGGCACGGCCTGAGCCATCAGGAGATAGTCACTCACACCCAAAGCCCGCTCGGCACCGTCAAGTCCTGGATCCGGCGCGGGCTGGAGGAGCTCAAGCAATGCCTGACCCAATGACCCCCCGTCGCTATCGGGATCCGGCGCTGCGCGAGCGGCTCGCCGGCGAGTATGTGCTGGGGACCCTGAGCCCACGGGTGCAGGCCCGGCTGACCAGTCTGATGGCGCGGGATCCCGGCTGGTGGCAGTGGGTCGAGCAGTGGCAACGACACCTGGATCCCCTGCTGCGCGGCGGCGACAGCGCCCCGCCCCTGCCCCGCCAGCTCTGGCGCCGCATCGAGCAAGGGATCTCTCCCTCACCCAGACCCAGACGGCTGTGGTGGCCGCTGGCCATGGCCGCCTCCCTGCTGCTGGGGCTCTGGCTGCAGCCGCTGCTCCCCTGGCAGGCACCGACCGCCATCGAACCGGTGCGCTATCTGGCCATGATGTCCTCCGCCCAGGAGGAGGCCCCCTTCGTGCTGGTGGCCTATCAGGGCAAGCGACCGGGTCAGTCCAGCATCCGCCTGCAGCAGAACCAGGCGAGCCCGCTCACCCTGCCCGCCGATGCCATGCTCTGGATGCGGGACAAGGGCTCCAAGGCCCTGGTGCCGCTCGCCCCGCTGAGGGAGGTCATGGGCGGTCGCTTCCTGACCCCGGGGGAGTGGCAGCAGCTCAAGGCGAGCAGCGAGCTGCTGGTGATGAGCGGCGAGAAGGGCAGCGAGCGCCTGCTCTATCGCGGTCACTGCATCGAGCTCGGCCCCTGGCCGGCGCAGAGTTAGGCCACTGGGGCGGTACCCGCCCCCGGCACTCCTGAGTGCAAGCCCCCCAGGATAACAACAAGGCCCCGTGATGGGGCCTCGTTGGTCGGAAGAGACCCGGCTTATCGGGCGTAGATCTCGGACTGCCGTTTAAAGCCGAGGGACTCGTAGAGCGACTTGGCCCTGTCGTTGAATGACATGACTTCCAGCTTGATCTGGCTCGCATCCCGGGCCCTGGCCCAGTCGTCGCAATGGGCGATCAGCGCCTTGCCGATGCCGCGGGATCTGTGGCCTTCATCCACCACCACGGAGCCGATGCGGCAGATGGGCAGCCTGGTGAGGAAGGGGACTGATTCATTGATGTCGATCCTGGCGCTCAGAAAACCCAGCACCCGATCCTCTGCCACCGCCACGCAGAACAGGCGTCCCTCGGCCGCGATGGCGTCGAGCAAGAAGCCTCTCTCCGCCGCCGAGGGGGGACAAAAAACCTCGGGGGCCTGCGCAAAGTGGATCAGCCCTATTTGCCGATTCAGCTCCATGATGGCGTCAATATCCTGCTCGCCTGCCTTGCGTATCTCCACTGCCTGCTCCTTGTCCTGTCGCTTCCCTGTTGCGTCAAACTGCCCTCTCACCCTGGGGTGAGAGGGCCCATCATAGTGGGAGGATCACGCAATAAGAAGGGGGGCGCGGCTAAAAAGTGGCTCAAATGAGCAACAATAATGACCACGGCCCCAGGCCGGCACGCTAGTGCGAGCGCGGGTTACAGCTGGGCCACCTGCCGCTCTATGCTCCCCTTGAGGTTGTCATCGAGCTTGAGGGCCCGCGCCAGCTCATCCAGATAGCCGCGCTCCATGAAGTGATCCACGTCGATGGCGAGCAGGGAGGCGAGGTAGACCTCGGTGGCCTGCTCCATGTCGGTGACCTCCCGGGCCAGCGCCTGGGGATCCAGCGGACGGGCGAGCTCGGCATCGATCCAGCGCGCCGCGTCGCGCTGGCCCTGCTCGGTCAGGTACTGCTGGATCTTCTGGCGCTCGCTGTCGTCGATGTGACCGTCGGCCCGGGCGGCCGCCACCATGGCCCGCACCAGCAGGGTGGCACGGGCATCCAGCGCCTGGCCCTGCAGGGTATCGAGGGGCTGGCTGGGTTGAGCGGCCCCGCCCTGCTGGGCCTGCCAATCCTGATAGAGCTTGTAGGCCAGCCCGCCGAGGGCCGCCGCACCGCCCACCGCCGCCACCTTGCCGCCATATTTGCGCATCTTCTTGTTGCCCAGCAGCAAGGCCATGGCCCCGGCCGCCAGGCCGCCCTGCGCCACGCCCTTCATCTGCGCCTTGCGGCTGTCGCCGCCGTCGTTGAGCCAGCCCTTGCCAGCTCCCATCAATTGCTCCAGCATCTGTTTCATGAGACCTCCTCTTTGCATGGGTTTCCATGCTGGTCCGCGCCCACTGAACTCAAGGTGAATGGATGCCACTGCCCCGCCTGCTGCTGCTGACCCTGCTGACGCTGACCGCGTTCGCCGCCAACTCGGTACTCTGCCGCCTGGCCCTGTTCGAGGAGCAGATGGATCCGGCCCTGTTCACCCTGCTGCGGCTGACCAGCGGCGCCCTGATGCTGCTCCTGCTGTGCCGGGTCCGCCACCAGTCGCCGCGCCAGGGGGACTGGGGCGGTGCCCTCGCCCTCATCGCCTACGCCGCCCTGTTCTCCTTCGCCTACCTCACCCTGACCGCGGGCACCGGCGCCCTGCTGCTGTTTGCCGCCGTCCAGCTCAGCATGCTGGCGCCGCCCCTGCTGCGTGGGGAACCCCTGCCACGGCGCCAGTGGGTCGGCCTGCTGCTCGCCATGGCGGGGCTGGTGCTGCTGGTGCTGCCCGGTATCCGGGCGCCGGATCCGCTGGGGGCCGCCATGATGATCGGCGCCGGCATCGCCTGGGCCTGCTACACCCTGCGGGCCTCGCGCTTTGGCGATCCCATCGCCGCCAATGCCGGTCACTTCCTGCGCGCCAGCCTGCCGGCGGCCCTGCTCTACCTGCTGCTGGGCCGGCTCGAGGCCAGCCCGGCCGCCATCGGCTACGCCCTGACCTCGGGCGCCCTCGCCTCCGGCCTTGGCTATGCGCTCTGGTATCTGGTGCTGCCCCAGCTGGGACGCACCCTGGCCGCCAGTGTCCAGCTGCTGGTGCCCCTGCTCGCGGCCCTGGCCGGGCTCATCTGGTTGGATGAGTCCTGGTCGCTGCGGTTGTTATTGTCATCACTGGGCATTCTGGGCGGCATTGCCCTGGTCATCTCGGGACGCCCCCCTTCAGGAGACAAACCATGAAGATCGCCATACTGCTGCTCGGCTGCAGCCTCTCCACCGGCCTGCTGGCCGCCATCGAAGACAGGGAGGCCCAGCAGGCCAAGCTGGATGACGCCTGCCAGCAGGCCCAGCAACAGCTGATCGGGCAGGGCAAGCAAGAGCGCGTCGACGGCTGCATCGAGGAGGGTGGCAAGGCGGCCAAGTGCCAGCAGGAGTTTGCCAGCTTCGGCCAGCGCGAGGGCAACAAGCGCCCCGATTTTTCCACCGTGCCCGCCTGTCAGCAGGCCGAGGCCTATCGCAAGAGTTATCGGCAATGAGCCGAGGAGAGAGCATGACCCCACCCCGCGAGCTGACCCTGCAGTTTCTGGCCGAGCCCGCCGACGTGAACTTCGGCGGCAAGGTGCACGGCGGCATGGTGATGAAGTGGATCGATCAGGCGGGCTACGCCTGCGCCGCCGGCTGGTGCGGCGGCTATGCGGTCACCGTCTACGTGGGGGGCATCCGCTTCCTGCGCCCCATCCAGATAGGCCAGTTGGTGGAGGTACACGCCCAGGTGATCCACACCGGCACCACCAGCATGCACCTGGCGGTGGATGTCTACAGCCGCCACCCGGCCAACCGGGAGCGCCACAAGACCACCCACTGCATCATCATCTTCGTCGCCATGGACGAGACGGGTACCCCGACCAAGGTGCCCCAGTGGCAGCCGGTCTCGGCCGCCGACCACCAGCTGCAGCAGTACGCCAAGAAGCTGATGGCCCTGCGGGCCGATCTCGACAAGGAGATGCGCCAGCATCTGTGACCCCGCTCGCCTTGCCCGAGGTGGGTGATGGCCCTGTATAATGGCCGCTCTGAGACAGGAAGAGGGGAGAAACCGATGTCACTGGAAAACGCGCCACCCGAGGTGAAACTCGCGGTGGATCTCATCGAGCTGCTGGAGACCAACCAGATCGATCCGACCCTGGCCCTGGCGGCGCTGGCCATAGTCCAACGGGACTATGAGCGAAAGATCCAGCAAGGCGCCGAGCAAAAAAACCAGCAGGACGAGCAGGATAAGCAAGCCGGGTGAAGGCGCGCTGAGCTCACACCGCAGCACCACCCAGGAGACGCCATGACAACACCCATTCGTTTCGAGAGCGGTCGCCCTATGTTGCTGGGTGGGCTGCGCCGTCACCATCTGTTCCAACAGGGGAACTTCGGTGGTCAGTGGCGCGACTTCGGCGCCCTGGGCCCGTTGCCGGGCCAGCTGGGGGAGCATGCCTACGGCGTCATCTGCGGCGCCGACGCCACCGGCTGCGAGTACATGTGCGCGGTGGAGGTCGCCGCGCTGGAGGTGTTACCCAAGTCCCTTGGCCGGATGCGCATCCAGGCGCAGAGCTACGCCGTCTTCCTGCATAGGGGCCATGTCGATGCCCTGCCGCAGACCTGGCAGCAGGCGCTGGACTGGCTGGCGCACTCCGATTACGAGTCTGCCCACAGGCCGGATTTCGAGCGCTACGGCGCCGCCTTCGATCCCCTCACCGGCAGCGGCGAGGTGGAAGTCTGGCTCACCGTGCGGCCCAAACAGGCCATCGCCTGAGCGAGCCAACCCTCAATCGCTGACTTAAATCGCTGACTCAGCCTGGCCCCATCACCTGATCACACAGATCGATCAGCGCCTGGCTGAGCCGGGTCAATGGCTCCCCGCCGCCCGCCCCCAGATGCAGCGCCAGCTCAATCGGCGGCACCGACGGCCAGTGTGACAGCTCCAGCTGATCCGGCAGCAGCAAGCGCCGCGGCAAGAGACTGACACCGATCCCCGCACTGACCGCCCCCTGCAGGCTGGCGAGGCTGGCGCTGACATAGGCGATACGCCAACGCCGCCCCAGCCCGTCGAGGGTCTCCGTCAGTTGCCGCCGATAGAGCCCCTCGCTCGGAAACACCACCAGCGGCACCGGATCCCGCTCGCTGGCGTGCCAGTCGCGGCTGTCGACCCAGGCGAGCGGCTCGCGCCAGCTGGCGATGGGGCTGCCCTGACCGTGCCCCTGCTTGACCAGCGCCAGATCCAGCTCCCCCGCCTCGAATCGCTGCCACAAGGCGTGGCTGAGATCGCTCTGCACCTCCAGCCGGACCTCAGGGTATTGGCGGGCGAAGGCCGCCAGCGCCGAGGTCATGGCCTCGGCGGCGAAGTCCTCCGGCACCCCCAGACTCAGCGGCTGGCTCGCCTCGCTCAGCTGCTGCTCGGCCTGGGCCAGCAGCGCCAGGATCCGGCGCGCCAGCCCCAGCAAGGTCTCCCCCGCTACCGTGGTCACCACCTGGCGTCCGCTCCTGTCCAGCAGCGGGCAGCCGAGCTGCTGCTCGAGGCGCCGCATCTGCTGGCTGATGGTGGACTGGGTCAGGTGGACGCGCTCACCGGCGCGGGTGAAGCTGCCGGTCTCTATGATGGCGACAAAACTGCGCAGCAACTGGGGATCCAGCATGTCCGATTCCATTTATAAAACCACTGATTGCCATTCTATCATTTAATTTCCAAATGACCCGATGACCCGCTAGGCTGCCGCCACTCCCTCTCTGCGCAGGATCTGCCATGTCACCCGCCCCTCAGTCCGGTACCCGCCTCGTCAACTCCCTGACCGCCCTCTCCGATCCCACCCATCAGGAGTGGCTGGAGCAGGTGCTGCACCTGGCCCTGACCCATCGCCAGCAAGGGGGCCGCCCCTTCGCCGCCCTGCTGGTACGGGACAACCGGCTGGTGGCGAGCGCCGTCAATCGCATGCTGGAGAACGGCGACCCCACCCGTCACGCCGAGCTGGAGGTGCTGCGCGAGGGGAGCCAGCAGGGGCCGCTGGCGGGCACCATCGTCTACGCCAGCGGCCACCCCTGCCCCATGTGCCTGAGCGCGCTGGTGATGAACGGCATCAGTGCCGTCTACTACGCCTTCGACAATCAGGATGCGGCCCCCTTCGGCTTCGACAGCACCGCGAGCTATCAGCGGCTGGGGTTGGCCCTCAAGCCGCCGCCCCTGCCGCTGATCAAGCTGCCGAGCCCCATCCCGGCCGCCACCCTCTACGGCGATCCCTGCCATGAGTAAGCAGGGAGCTGGCGCCCTGCTGGTGCTAGTGATGCTGATCGGCATCAACCTGCGCCCCTTCCTCACCGCCATAGGGCCGCTGGCGGGGCGGATAGATGCCCGGCTGGCGCTCGGCATGGACAACCTCGCCTGGGTGACCCTGCTGCCCCTGTTGCTGATCGGGGTCGGCGTGCTGTTCACTCCCACCTTGCTGAGGCTGACCAGCCCGCGCCGCCTGCTGGCAGCAGCGCTGTTGCTGCTGGCGCTGGGCAGCGCCCTGCGCTTCGATCTGACCAGCGGCGCCCTGCTCATCGCCAGCGCCGCCCTCTGCGGACTGGGCTCGGCACTGGTGCAGGGGGTGCTGCCCGGTCTCATCAAGGGGGCCTTCGCCCGGCGGGTGCCGCTGGTGATGGGGATCTTCTCTGCCTGCATGATGGGAGGCGGGGCGCTGGGCGCCATCCTCAGCCCCCATCTGGCAGAGCGGCTCGACTGGTCGCGAGTGCTCGCCTTGTGGAGCCTGCCGGTGCTGCTGGCGCTGATCTGGCTCGGCTGGCTCGGCTGGCGAGTAAGGCTGCCGACGGCGACCAGGGCCCCACAACCACAGGGGGAGCAGCAGCTGATCGGCCTGCCCCGCAGTTGGCTGCTGATCGGCTGCTTTGGCATCATCAACAGCGGCTATGGCATAGTCGTGGCCTGGCTGGCGCCGGCCTACATGGCGCAGGGCCTGAGCGCCCAGCAGGGGGGTGAGCTGGTGGCCTGGCTGGCACTGGCCCAGACCCTGAGCGGCCTCGGCCTGCCCATGCTGGCGGCGCGCAGGCTGGATCGGCGCCCCTGGATGGGGCTCGCCATCCTTGCCCAGGCGCTGGGCTTCGGTGGCCTCTGGCTGGCGCCGGCCAGCGCCCCCATCCTCTGGTGCATGCTGTGCGGCGCCGGGCTCGGCGGCAGCTTCTCCCTCATCATGGTGATAGCGCTGGATCACCTGCCAGACCCCAGACGCGCCGGCGCCCTCAGCGCCCTGATGCAGGGCTTCGGCTTCATGCTGGCGGCCACAGGCCCCTGGGTGGCGGCCAGGCTCTATCACGCCAGCGGTGACTTTGCCGCCGCCTGGCAGTGGCAGCTGGGAGGGCTGGTGCTGATGAGCCTCTTGGTGCTGCGCCTCGATCCCCGCCACTACGCCCGGGTGATGCGACAGCCCGCCCCGGCCCCGCTGCCAGCCCAAAGCAATACACCGGCCTAGGGCCGGTGTATTGGGGAGTGCAAGCTGGGCTGGCACGAGTCAGCGGGGCCTGTTAGCGCCCCTTCTTCTGCCGTCCGGCCTGGTTGGAACGCGGTTTGGCCGCGGCGGGTTTGCCGCCCTTGTTGGACGCACCTTTACCTGCGGCGGCTTTTCCTGCGCCACCTTTGCCAACAGTCCCCTTGCCTGCGGGGCCCTTGTTCTCGAACGCCGCGGGGCCCGGCACATTGGGACGCCCGCCTATCTCGTGATCATCATCCCGGCGCGGCTTCTTGCCCAGCGCCGGTTTGCCATTCTGACCCGCTTGGACCTTGGCGCCCTGAGCGCCGGCCGCCTTGGGTTTCTCCCCCTTGGCCGGCTTCACCTCGGAGGAGGAGTCCTCGATCAGCTTGAACAGCTCGATCAGCTCGTCATCGGTGAGATCCCGCCACTCCCCCACCGGCAGTCCCTTGAGGCTGACGTTCATGATGCGGACGCGCTCGAGCTTGGTGACCTCGAAGCCGAAGTGTTCGCACATGCGGCGGATCTGGCGGTTCAGCCCCTGCACCAGGGTGATGCGGAACACGAAGGGCGCCTCTCTCTTCACCTTGCACTTCTTGGTGACGGCGCCGAGGATCGGCACCCCGGCACCCATGCCCCGGATAAACTCGTCGGTCACCGGCTTGTCGACGGTCACCAGATACTCTTTCTCGTGATCGTTGCCCGCCCGCAGGATCTTGTTGACCAGATCGCCGTGGTTGGTCAGGAAGATCAGCCCCTGGGAGTCCTTGTCGAGCCGGCCTATGGGGAAGATGCGGGTGCTGTGGTTGACGAAGTCGACTATGTTGTCCTTCTCCCCCGCCTCCGTTGTGGAGACTATGCCCACCGGCTTGTTGAGCACGATGAACACCAGGCTGTCGGCCTCCCGCGCCTCGATCGCCTGACCGTTGACCTTGACCAGATCCCCGGCGAACACCTGGTCCCCTATCCCGGCCCGCTTGCCGTTGATGAAGACCTGGCCCTGCTCGATGAAGCGATCGGCCTCACGGCGCGAGCAGATGCCGCTCTCGCTGATGTACTTGTTAAGGCGCATGGATTCATCAGCCAGCATGGGTCACCTGCCAGAGTATTGGGTTGAAGAGGGTCGTCGACTGGGTCAGCCGGGTCGTCATCGGGTTAGTCTGCATACCATTCCATCTGCAAAAAGCATCTTCAAAAAAGGCAAAGCCTGCGCATTCACCAAAAAAACGCCGCTACAGTAGCATATTGCCCCGCGCCATACGCCGGATAGTTGCGCCCGGCCGCCTCAGGCCGTCGCCGTCGGCCCCATCCATCCCTGTTCGCCAAGCCATCTTTGCCCCTGCCGATCGGCGTGCCTTGGTTCCTCGCGCGGGCCAAACCCTACCCCAAGCCGGGTGGTGACACAAGTAAGGGCGCCGACCGAAACCTGCCGAGAGACTAGCTGGCGCTCCAGACCGGAAAGAGAGAACTATCACTTGCTATTTATTTAACAAAAATGCATAAAAAGATTTTCAGCGGCGCAAATTATTATACCTGTTTCGGCCATGACGGGCGCCAGCTCGTGATTGTCGGCAGCCATTGTTGTTGAACAAATTTTTATCCGTATTCACTTTCTAACTCGAACATAAATCTGAATGCGGGCCATGATCCCTTCTCTGGCATGACGCCAATATGATCTTTCACTACAGGAGTTACAGATGAGTCATTCCCTCTCCCAGGCGGCGTTTCTCGACCAGGTGGCCCAGCGCAATGCCCATCAGCCGGAGTTCATTCAGGCGGTGAGCGAGGTGGTTGCCTCCATCTGGCCTTTCATCGAGCGCCACCCCCGTTACCTGCAACACGGCCTGCTGGAGCGACTGGTGGAGCCGGAGCGACTCATTCAGTTTCGCGTCAGCTGGGTGGATGATCGGGGCCAGGTGCGGGTGAACCGCGGCTACCGCATCCAGCACAGCTCGGCTATAGGTCCCTTCAAAGGCGGCATGCGCTTCCACCCCTCGGTGGATCTCTCGGTGCTCAAATTCCTGGCCTTCGAGCAGACCTTCAAGAACGCCCTCACCACCCTGCCCATGGGTGGCGGCAAGGGTGGCAGCGATTTCGATCCCAAGGGCAAGAGCGAGGGGGAAGTGATGCGCTTCTGCCAGGCGCTGATGCTGGAGCTCTATCGCCACCTGGGGGCCAATACCGACGTGCCGGCCGGTGACATCGGCGTGGGTGGGCGCGAGGTGAGCTACATGGCGGGCATGATGAAGAAGCTCACCAACAGCGCCGAGTGCGTCTTCACCGGCAAGGGGCTCTCCTTTGGCGGCAGCCTGATCCGCCCGGAGGCCACCGGCTATGGCCTGCTCTACTTCGTCGAGGCCACTCTGGCCCACCGTGGCCAGTCCCTGGCCGGCATGACGGTGTCGGTGTCGGGCTCGGGCAACGTGGCGCAATACGCCATCGAGAAGGCGATGGCGCTCGGCGCCCGGGTCATCACCGCCTCCGATTCCGGCGGCACCGTCTATGATCCGGACGGTTTCACCCCCGACAAGCTGGCACGCCTGATGGAGCTCAAGAACGAGCAGCGCAAGCGGGTCGCGGATTACGCCCATGAGCTTGGGCTGGAGTTCTTCACCGGCCGCACCCCCTGGCACCTGCCGACCCAGGTCGCCCTGCCCTGCGCCACCCAGAACGAGCTGGATGCAGAGGATGCCGCCGCGCTCATCGCGGGCGGTGTGCTGCTGGTGGCCGAGGGTGCCAACATGCCGAGCAGCGCCGCCGCCATCCAGGCCTTCCACGCTGCCAAAGTGCTGTTTGCGCCAGGTAAGGCCGCCAACGCGGGGGGCGTCGCCACCTCCGGGCTCGAGATGAGCCAGAACGCCCAGCGCCTCGGCTGGAGCCGGGAAGAGGTGGATGCCCGTCTCAAGGGGATCATGACCAGCATCCACGCCACCTGCGTGCGCTACGGCCAGGACGAGGAGGGCCATGTGAACTACGAGAGCGGCGCCAACATCGCCGGCTTCGTCAAGGTGGCCGATGCCATGCTGGCGCAGGGAGTCTGCTAATACTGCGGGGAATGGCTTAGGGCCGATGCCTCAAGCACCCAAACACAACACGGCAGCCCCAGGGCTGCCGTGTTGTTTACGCCTTGGCCGCTCCCTGTCATTCAGGGCGCCGCACCTCGGCTCAGAGGTAGCAACTGATCTCGATAAGGTTCTGGTCCGGATCCAGGCAGTAGACCGACTCTATGGGCCCGCAGGCCCCGGACTTGGTGACGGGCCCCTCCACTATCTCGACCCCGTGACTGGTGAGCTGGGCCATGACCAGGTCCAGGGGCCAGCGGGTGATGAGGCAGAGATCCCCAGAGCCGACACAGGCCCGATTACGCGGCTCCTGCCCCAGCAGTTGCAGGTTGATCTTCTGGTTGCCAAAGCGCAGCGCCCGCCGCCCCGCCCCGAAGCTGATGGCCTCCATCTTGAATGCACCGCTGTAAAACGCGACCGAGCGATCTATGTCGCTGACCGTCAATACCAGATGGTCGATATGGCTGATCATGATTCTTCCCCCCTTGCCACAATATCCAGCCTCCATCATAACCGGCGCCATCGCGGGAAACTGTGCCATTGCGTGGGAAACAGAGCTTAGTTATCTAGAACATGGGCAATCTGGTAACGGGTCAAACTACCAAATGTCCCGACTCTTGTGTGTTATCACCATCCTCGGCAAGCATGGTTCGAAGGCCGTGCTTTACCAGAATATTGCGCGGCTCATCCCGGAGTAACCCAACGCTCCACATGCCAATGGGTCTCACCCACGGGGGAAGGCTCATCGGGGCTTAGCACTGAATGCGTTCGATCCGGCCGCCGCTGAGCTTGAAGAAGGCATCCTGTGGCAGCTCTTGGCGCCAGGTGGTGGCATAGTCGAGATCGGCATAGGCGCCGCGCAGCATGGCGCCAAGCAGGCCGTGGGAGATGACGATGGCACGCTCGGCAGTGGCGGGATCCATCAGCCAGCCCTGGGCCCGGCGCTGGATGCTGTGAAAGTCCTCCCCGGCGGGGGCCTGCAGATACCAGTCCGGCTTGCTGATATCGAGTTCGGGATGATCTTCCAGCAGATCCGGCACCCGGCAACTCTCCCACTCCCCCATGCCCAGCTCCACCAGCCGCTCGTCCCAGACGATGCGCTCGCTGTCGAGCCCAAGCTGCTGGCACACCAGCTGCGCCGTCTGCCGGGTACGGCCGAGGGGGCTGGCATAGACAGTCCAGCTGGCGGGGTCGCTCAACTGTTCGCGCAGACGGGTCCCCATGGCGATGGCCTGCGCCTCTCCTCTAGCGGTCAGATCCGAGTTGCAGCGCCCCTGTAGCCGCTGCTCGGCGTTGTAACGGGTCTGGCCGTGGCGCAGCAGATAGATGATGCGAGACATGGGTTCTCCTGTGAGGTCAAAGAAAGAGGGGAAAGAGGCTGGTCGGGATGATAACAGAGACGAGGACCCATACCGGAACCCATCCCCGCCAGTGGCAACCCAGATGGTCATTACGCCGCCTCGGCCGTCTGGTTAGGCTGGGCCATCAAAAGACCCGTACGAACCTTTATTGACCTTCTCCATAACAGCAGCGGCGTGATAAGGAGGGGCGATCGGATCGAGCCATTCAAATGAGGCAGCCCATGGCGAAGTACCAGTTTCTCACCATACCGGCATCCAACCGGCAGAGTTATACCTATCTCGATGCCGACTCTCCCACCTTTACCCTGGAGAGGAACGCGCTGCTGGCCCAGGGCTTCGAGGTGGAGGACGATTTCATCTACGCCAACACCCCGGCGGAGGCGGTGGAGAAGTACAGATCCAACTTCACCTATGTGGCGGAGGAATATGCCCAGTCCAACGCCATCTATGCCGTCTTCAGCCTCCTGGTGGTGATTGGCAAGTCTCTGTTGGGCCGTAAAAGAAGGCATTAACAACAAGAGAATGGCCGGTATCTATCATCCAATAACTCGGACAGTGCATTCCCAGAAAGCGAGAGTACAGATTGCTGCGTCAGTCTTTATAAATGGGGCGCCATTACACAAGCTCACACCAAGAACACCACTACCCATCAAAACAGCCCGAAGATAAAACATTAAATAAACATTAAATAAACATTAAATAAACATTAAATAAACATTAAATAAACATTAAATAAACACAAAGACCGATGCCATCTATTTTTTTCATCTAAAAGTAATAAATAAGCGGATGAAAGAAAGTCAAAAATACAGTATAAAAGAGCACCTACGACAAATATTGACCAGTTGAACAATGAGCAACAAAAATAACAATGCAATCAATTACAGCATAAATAGCAAACCACTCAATGATGAAATAGATCTTGTTGAACTGACTATCTTATTATGGAAGAAGAAGTACCGCATTCTTCTTGTAACCTTTATCTGTGGTTGTATCGGATTATTATATGCCGTAGTGGCTCCCGAACAGTGGACAGCTAATGCAACCATATATCAACCTAAGCAACGAGATACTCTGGAGCTTGATCGGCTAAGAGCCGCCCTTGAAATACAAGGATTAGCCGGCGCTAAGAATAATAACTCTATCTACAATGACTTTTTACTAGAGTTTAAGTCTTACGATAATATCAGCGATTTTTTACAAAACACCTCTCAATTTAAAGAGTATATTGTAGAGAATAAATTAGACTCGTTGGCGCAGCAACGTTTGTTAAGAACATGGTCTGAGTGGATGACGATCGAACCTGCAGACAAGAAGGGTGAGCAGCCAGGCATACACCTTTCTTTTTCTTTTTTTAAAAAAGAGGATGCCTTATCGCTGCTGACAGGATATATAAATTATATCATTTTATTACAAAGCGAAGAGTTACTCGATATTTTAGAAAATAATAAAAATAGCCAACTCAGTACGCTCAAACTAAGAATAAAGATGAGAACAGAGGATGCACAGCGCAATCTGGCAGGAGAGATAGAGAACATTGATTACAGCATGAGCATTGCCAATGCTGCCGGGGTGAATAAGCCATTGGAAAACTTCAGCTATGGTGATCGCTTCCCTATTACCCTCGGCAAAGACGGGTTAGCTAAAAAATTGGCCATCCTTAAGTCACTAAAGCCTGAAGAGTATATGCCGGAGATCATGGAATTGAATGTACAGCTTAACAGGTTAAAAGATATCAACCTTAATAAGTTAGAGTTTCGTCCATTCTCTTATCTGGATACCCCGAGCCAACCGCTAACGAGAGACAAGCCGAAACGCCCGCTGATCGTTGTCTTGGCCACTATGCTTGGTGGGATGATGGGTGTCGCACTGGTGCTACTTAAGCACGCATTCAGGCAAGATAGAAACAAAGACGAATATGATTACCGACCACGCTTGGCTAACGTGGGATGAGTCAATGTTGGCGTCATAATTTTATATAGCAGCTTTTTCCCGCTAAATGCGAAACAAAAACGGCGCCCGAAGGCGCCGTTTTTTAATCCCGCTATGCGGGGAACAAGCCAGAGGCTTATTCGTCTTCCAGATAGGCGTAACCTTGCAGACCCAGCTCCAGCTCGTCGAGCAGGGCCTTGCGGGTCGCATCGTCCAGCGCCGGGTGGGAGACGATGCGCTGGTAGTTCTCGCGAATGACGGACGGGTCTATGTTGACGTAACGCAGCAGCTGGTCGACGGTGTCGCCGCGCACCACGTTGCGAATGTCCATCTTGCCTTCCTCGTCGAGCCACACTTCCGCGCAGTGGGTGTCACCGAACAGGTTGTGCAGATCCCCCAGGATCTCCTGGTAGGCACCGACCAGGAAGAAGCCGACGTGGCACACTTCGTTCTCGGCGTACTCCGGCATCGGCAGCGTGCTCTCGACCCCCAGACCGTCGACATAGTGTTCGACCTGACCATCGGAGTCACAGGTGATGTCCATCAGGATGCCACGGCGGGTGAGCGGACGCTCGAGCCCGGTCAGCGGCATCACCGGGAACACCTGACCTATGCCCCAGGCATCCGGCAGGGACTGGAACAGGGAGAAGTTGGCGAAGCACTTGTCGGCCAGCTTCTCGGAGAGCTCGTCGGCCAGGGCGCGGTGGTTGCGGTTGACCGGGTTGAGCAGCTCTTTGAGCGCCAGACAGGTGTTCTGGTGCAGCATCTCGGCCCAGGCACGTTGCTCCAGATTGAGCAGGCCCATGGTGTACTGGGTGTTCACATCGCCCAGATCCGCCACCGAGTCGTGGAAGATCTCCAGCAGGGAGGGATCTTCGCTGCGCAGGTCCAGCCAGCCCTTCCACATGTTCTGCAGAATGGTCGGTGCGTCTTCATCCGGCGCGCTGATGTCGCTCATCTCCACCCCTTCGGCACCAATCAGATTGGTGACCAGCACGGCGTGGTGAGCGGTCAGGGCACGGCCGGACTCGCTGATGATGGTCGGATGCGGCAGGTCAAACTCGCGGCAGACATCACCGATGCCCCACACCACGTTGTTGGCGTACTCGGACAGGCTGTAGTTGGCGGAGCAGTGGCTCTGGGAGCGGGTGCCCTCATAGTCCACACCCAAACCACCGCCGACGTCGACCACATCGATGGGCACCCCTAAGCGACGCAACTCGGAATAGAAGCGGCCGCACTCGCGGATACCGCCCTGGATGTCACGGATGTTGGCGATCTGGGAGCCGAGGTGGAAGTGCAGCAGTTGCAGGCAATCGAGCTTGCCCAGGCTGCGCAGGCGCTCGACCAGCGCCAGGATCTGGGAGGCGGAGAGGCCGAACTTGGACATGGAGCCGCCGCTCGATTCCCACATGCCGGAGCCGGTGGAAGCGAGCTTGGCACGCACCCCGATGTTGGGCTTGATGTTGAGGCGAGCTGACTCGTCCAACACCATTTCCAGCTCGGAGGGCTTCTCCACCACTATGTAGACCTTGTGGCCCATCAGGTTGCCCAACAGGGCGTGGCGGATGTATTCGCGGTCCTTGTAACCGTTGCAGACGATCACCGAGCCTTGCTCATGGTGATGGGACAGCACGGCCAACAGCTCCGGTTTGGAGCCCGCTTCCAGCCCAAGCCGCGGCTTGTCACTGTAGGACTGGCTGATGGTCTCGATGACGCGACGCTGCTGGTTTACCTTGATCGGGTAAACGCAGAGGTAATCCCCTTCATAGCCTGACTTCTCGATGGCCTGACCGAAGGCGTTGAACAGCGCATCGACCCGGCTCTTGAGGATGTCGGGGAAACGCAGCAACACGGGGGTGGTCAGCCCGGACTGGCGCAACTGTTCGATGGCATCGGAGATGACGATATGCGCGTCAGGGCGTGACTTGTCGGGGGCGACGGTCACATGACCGGCGTCATTGATATTGAAAAAACCCGCACCCCAGTAGGGAACGTTGTAGACCTTCAAGGAGTCCTTGCTGGACCAGTTAGTCATGGGCTATGCCTCGCAAATGAGCGGCCAGTAGGCCGCCTTCGTTACCCTCAATCACATCCAGACCATCTATTGCACACAGTGGCAAGCCAAGGCTTGCCTGCTGGAAGCTTGAAAGCAACCTGCCTTGCGGCGGTTAGCTTCCATCGCTGCCAGACCCTCTGTGCGCACATCGCGGCAAGCCTTAAGGCTGCCTGGTGGATTTTGGGAAGTAACGAGTCTTGATGTGGGGCTGGTGGCTTTACATCAAGCTCAACGGTATGCGGTACCACCCTATGGCGGCGCCGCGGTACTTTGATGACAGACAGCATCAGCCACGCCATCTGTTCATCATTCGGCAGCCATCACGACGACAAGGGAGGTTTCAAGGAAGGGAAGCGAAGGCGTCAGCACGCGAACGTGTTGATAGACGACAACCACCACAGCCTGCTCAACACCAGTGACCGCCCATGACAAGGGAAGATGATGAGCCGTCGGCTCACTCGGTCAGAAGGTGGATGAGAGTCTGTTGTTCTCCCTGATACCGGAGCCTAACCGGTATTAAAGAAACCATACCCTAGCAGTGTCTGTCGTTTCTGCGTGCCTCGCCCTATAGGCGTAAGATCCTCCGGTGTCTGGCGGCTCTGCCTGCATCAGGGTTACCCTCGGATCGGCGCGGAGTGTACACACTTACCGCCGACGGTGACAATAAAAAATAGTGTTCAAAAACTGGTTTTAATAAGTCGATCAAATCTTGCTGCCAACAAGGCTGGCACTGGGATGGCAAGGGATCGCCTCCCTCCCTATTACCCCTGGAAATAACAGGTGAACAGGCCATTTTCCCCCATGCCTTGCCACTACAGGGCCGAGCCGGCATCAGGCCCCTTCACAAGTGATTAACCACGCTTTAATTTAGAATTATTATTCAAAAAAGTGACCGAGACACCGACCATAGCACCACCGAACGGGTATCTTGCGCGATCTTCTGCAAAAAGTGCGTCAAAAACTGCGCTGACGCAATAAGCGATCCGACCTGATTGCTCACAATGGTGCCTCTCTAATCGGTCTGAGGCCTGCCCATGGATACCCTGCTTGAGCGTTTTCTGCGTTACCTGACTTTTCATACCCGCTCCGATGCGTGCAATCCCGCCTGTCCCAGCACTGAGGGTCAGCTGATCTTCGCCCGCGCCCTGCGCGATGAGATGACACAGCTTGGCCTCAGCCAGGTCACGCTGGATGACAATGGCTACCTCACCGCCTGCCTGCCGGGCAACCAGCCGGACGCCCCCGCCATCGGCTTGATTGCCCATATGGACACCGCCGACTACGAGGCCGAGCAGGTTGTGCCCCAGATCATCGAAAACTATCAGGGGGGAGATATCTGCCTCGGCAAGGGGGACGAGGTGCTGGCCATCCGCCAGTATCGCTGCCTGAAGAACTACCTGGGCCAGGATCTCATCACCACCGACGGCACCACCCTGCTGGGGGCCGATGACAAGGCCGGCATCGCCGAGATCCTCAGCGCCGTCGCCCAGCTGCAGACCAACCCCGAGATCCCCCGTGGCGACCTCTGGCTTGGCTTCACCCCGGACGAGGAGATAGGCCGCGGCGCCAACCTGTTCCCCCTCGACCGTTTCCCGGCGCGCTGGGCCTATACCGTCGACGGCGGCGAGCTGGGGGAGCTGGAGTACGAGAACTTCAACGCCGCCAGCGCCACGGTGCGCTTCATCGGCAACAACGTGCACCCCGGCACCGCCAAGGGCGGCATGATCAACAGCCAGACCCTGGCCGCCCGCTTCCATGCCGCCATGCCCCCCGAGCAGACCCCGGAGTGCACCGAGGGCTATGAGGGCTTCTTCCACCTGGCGCAGATGCGCGGCACTGTGGAAGAGACCGAGCTGCACTACATCATCCGCGACTTCGATGACGACGCCTTCGCCGCCCGCAAGGCCCAGCTCAAGGAGCGGGTCGCCTCCCTGCAGCTGGACGCCCCCAAGGCACGCATCGAGCTGACCCTGACCGACAGCTATCGCAACATGCGCAGCCAGATCGAGCCGCACATGCACATCGTCGAGCTGGCCAAGGCCGCCATGCTCGCCGCCGACGTGACCCCCAAGATCAAGCCGATCCGCGGCGGCACCGACGGCGCCCGCCTCTCCTTCATGGGGCTGCCCTGCCCCAACCTGTTCACCGGCGGCCACAACTTCCACGGCAAGCACGAGTTCATCCCGTTGCAATCCATGGAGAAAGCGGTCGCCACCCTGGTGGAGCTGGTGCGACTGACGGCCGCCTACCGGGATTGAGGGGGCGCTCGCGCGGCGGCTGTCGAGGGGATCGCCGGCCGCAGATGAGCGCCGCGTTGACGTCAACAAGCAGAAGGGAGGCCAGTGCCTCCCTTCTGCTATTCAGTCTGCTGCTATTCGGTCACCGCGGTTCATTCACCGGCCGGCTTGCGATCCGCGTGGCCCAGATCCCGCTCCGGCGCGATGAGGTCGCGCACCCGCTGCTTGATCTCCTTGGCCTCGGGGAAGCCCTCATCGGCCACCCTGTCCCACACCTGGACACCGTTCACCAAGATCTTGAACTCCCCCTTGCTGGCTGGCACCAGTGCCACCTCCCCCAGGTCACTGTCGAAGGTGGAGAGCAGCTCCTGGGCCAGCCAGGCGGCGCGCAGCATCCAGCGGCAGAGGGTGCAGTAGCGGATCTCGATACGAGGCTTGAGGCTGGGTTGTGCCATTTCTGTCATGGGGTGACTCCGTCAAAATCGGCCTGCGGGGGATGGGAAGCGCTCATGCGCCACCCGGCATTCGGGATGGCGCTCATTGCACGACGCCGTGAAAATCCGCCAGCCAGTGGCGGGCTATGGTGCTCATGGTGGTCTGTGGCAGATCGAACAGCCCGGGCAGCGTCTCCTGGCGGGCCAGCTGACGCACCCCCTCGATGATCTCCGCCAGCACCAGATAGACGTATTCGCCGATGACGGCGCCGTGGACGAAATTGATCGCCTCGCCGTGGTTGAGCAGGAAGATGATGCTGCCATCCGGCCGGGTCAGCGCCAGCACATGGGGGCACACCTCCTCGCTCGGCCAGGGCAGCAGGGAGAGGTAGAACGCAAATTCGTCATCGGCGGAGGTGACCGAGGCCAGCATGGCGCCGGGGCGCAGCGCCTGCAGATCGTCGAGATCCAGCGAGCCGTTGCCGGTGGAGCAGATCACCAGCTCGGCCCGCTTGAGCGCCTCGGCCTTGCCCACCAGCTTGAAGCCGTGGGAGAGCGCCTCCACCTGGCGCAGCGCATCCGTCTCCACCAGCTCGAGATGCAGGTTGCGGCACCGCAGCTCGCGGGCGATGCTGCGCCCCACCTTGCCGTAGCCGAACAGGGCGGCCTGGCAGACATTGAAGGTGCGATTGAGGGTGCGGGCCAGGGACTCGGCGGAGTAGACCACACTCAGGCCTATCTGGATGTCCTCGGCCTGCTTGAGCGGGCTGCGCGCCACCGAGATGACGGGGGCGGCCAGCGCCTCCAGCTCGTAGCGCTGGTGACCGTTCTCTGTCATCTCCACCACCCCGAGAAAGCGCGCCCCGAAGTGCTCGCTCAAGATGGCCTGGGTCCTGGCAAAGTAACCGCCTATGTCCAGGATGATGAGCCGCTCGTGGGCACGGACCAGGGGGGCTATCTGCTCGATCACCCCCTCGGGATCGTTGGTCCAGTGGCGGTTGAGGGGCAACACCGGGTAGTGCTGCTGGGCCCAGATCAGGGTCGGTCCGTGAACTGATTTGGGTTTTGGCAAGATGGCACCGATCCGCCCTATCTGATCGAGGGTCTGGATGAAATGGGGTCGATCGGGGAGCAAATGGGTGACCAGCAGGATACAGAGGCCTTCGAGGCGTCCCTGCTCGGTGAAATGGCGAAAAAACAGATGCTCAGATCCTTGACTGCGCAACTGTGGCCTCCTTAGCGCGCCGCAAACAAGCAGGCAAACAGAACCCGGCATAGCCGGGTTCTGTGTGTGTCCAGATAATTGAAAATCCTTTTTATCTGAAACCACCATGGCGCTCAATCTTTATCTGTACAGACTATGACTGACTCATCAAATAATGAGGTAATAGCATGTTTTTCATGCAGAAATTAATAAAGTGATGCTTCTGGCCACACCCACCACAGACTCAGACCGGCGCCGATCCCCGCCACCAGGATCAACAGGCCCCAGCGCGTCAGCCAGGGCTGCTTGCCCAGGGCCCACTCCAGCAGCGGCAGCAGCCAGACCGGCAGCAGCACCAGCAGCGGCACCTCCACATACTGCCAGGCGAGCATCTGCACGAAGGCCAGCGCCAGCGCCAGTGCGCCAGGCGACGCCTGGACGCCGGTCAGGGCAGCGAGCAGGGCGCGCAAGCCAGCGAAGGCAGCGAGGGCTCCCGCCAGCTGGGCGATCAGCAGGCTGCCATCGATGCCGATGACCAGGGCCAGCCAGATGAAGCCGAGCGCAAAGCCAAGCCCCTCCCGGCTGTCACCGCGCCACCCGGTCCAGGCGAACCAGGCGATGGCGGGCAGCAGGGCCAGCCAGATCCGCGGCTCTGTGCCAAGCACCGAGGCCAGCCCCTGCCACCACACCAGGGCGGCGAGCACCGCAAACAGCGCCAGGGCGGCGCGCTTGTCGACCAGCTGGGCCACGATGGCGGGCACCAGCAGGCACAGCGGCAGCCATTGCCACGCCTTGGCGGGCAGGCCGTAGGCGCCGCCCAGCAGGGAGCCCACCAGCCAGAGGGCCAGTGCCCCCCACAGATAGCCCAGCCGTGGCCAGCGCCATGACAGCAAAGCGGCCCCCAAAGGAGCCGCCAGGGTTTGTAGCAGGAGTGCTGCGCCCATTACTTGCGCACGCCTTCGACGAACAGGTTGATGCTCATCTCATCCGGAATGCCGGGCAGCATGTAGCTCACGCCAAAGTCGCTGCGCTTGATGGTGGTGGTGGCATTGAAGCCGCTGCGGTAGCCGCCCCAGGGATCCTTGCCTTCGCCGATGTGGACCATGTCGAAGGCCACTTCCTTGGTGACGCCGTGCAGGGTCAGGGAGCCCTTGAGCACGCCCTTGTCCTTGCTGCCTTCATAGCCGCTGCTGACGAAGGTCATCTTGGGGTACTGCTTCACGTCCAGGAAGTCCGGGCTGCGCAGGTGCTTGTCACGGGGCTCGTGGTTGGAGTCCACGCTGGCGGCATCGATCTCGAAGCTCGCCTTGGCCGCGGCCGGGTTGGCCTCGTCCATGCTGAAGGTACCGCTGAAGGTGTTGAAACGACCGACCAGCTCGGAGAAGCCGAGGTGGCCCACCTTGAACTGGACTGTGGTGTGCGCCGCGTCGACATCATAATCGGCCGCCATCAGGGGGGCCGCCATAAACAGGCAGGAAGCCAGCAGGGCCTTGGTCATTTTCATTCGGTTCGTTCCTTCGTTAGGGGTTCACATCGATACTCGAAATGCTAACCTCCCAGTAGCAATAGATAATCATCGATTTATTAAAATAATTATCAACTGAGAGTGGAATATGGACCAGATAGCCGCCATGCGTACCTTCATC
Source organism: Aeromonas encheleia (assembly GCF_900637545.1). NCBI lineage: Bacteria > Pseudomonadati > Pseudomonadota > Gammaproteobacteria > Aeromonadales > Aeromonadaceae > Aeromonas > Aeromonas encheleia. Next base: position 1,527,806 of record NZ_LR134376.1, on the reverse strand, counting down.
AAGGTGGTGGAGTGTCAAAGTTTTACCAAGGCCGCCCACCAGCTCGGCATCTCGGTCGCCATGACCTCCAAGCTGATGCAGCAGCTGGAGGAGTCCCTGTCGACCCGGCTGCTGTCACGCACCACCCGTCAGGTCAACCCGACCGAGGCGGGCCAGTTCTACTACCAGCGCTCCCAGGCGTTACTGGCCGAGCTGGAGGAGACCCACAGCCAGCTCACCCGCAACAACCAGCAGCCCCAGGGCACCCTCAAGCTGTCGGTGCCGATGGATTTTGGCTACCTGCACCTCTCCCCCGCCCTGCCGCTGTTTCGCGAGCGCTTTCCCGACCTGAAGCTGGAGATCGAATACAGCGATCGGCGGGTGGCACTGGTGGAGGAGGGCTTCGATCTGGCGCTGCGCATCGGCAACCTGCCTGACTCCTCCCTGGTCGCCAAGCCGCTGGCCATGATGCGGCTGGAGGTGTGCGCCAGTCCCGCCTATCTGGCGCGCCGCGGCACCCCGAGCCAGCCGGAGGATCTCAAGCAGCACGACTGCCTCATCTACACCCTGACCCAGCCGGACTGGGTGTTCAAGCGCAAGGGGGAGCAGTTGAGCGTGCGCCCGCAGGGGCCGCTGCGGGCCAACAACGGGGTGGCGCTGACCCGGGCCGCCTGCGATCACCAGGGCATCATACTGCAGCCCACCTTCATCGTCGGGGATGCGCTGCGCTCGGGGGAACTGGTCTCACTGCTGCCGGAATGGGACAAGGGCCAGGTCGGCCTCTATGCGCTCTATCCGCACCGCCGCTTCGTCTCGGCCAAGGTGCGCTGCTTCATCGAATTCGTGCAGGAGCGCTACCTCGCCCCCCACTACTGGGATCGCGAGGCCTGAGGCGGGGTTTGACTGGATGTGTGTGACAGCACGGCCTCGACGCCCATGATGGGAAGCGCGAGGCCCGCGATCAGGGCTGGGTGCCGGGGGCTTGCGGATCGGTGGCGGGCACCGGCAGCTCGGCCACCAGCAGTTGCCCGCTCAGCGTCAGCTGCCAGCGCGGCAGGCGCCGGTGCAGGGTGGCAAGCTGCTCATCGCTCGGCACATAGGGCAGGCTGATGTGCAGACAGTAGCAGTCGAGCGTGGCCGCCAGCTGCAGGATCAGGATGAGGTTGGCCTCGTCGGTCTTGTGCTTGTTGATGCGCTTGCCGATCTCGTGGCGAAAGTGGGTCTCGGGATCCTGGGTCATCGCCTGCCAGCCGTAGCCAAACAGCGGGATGAAGGAGCTGACGATGCCGAGCGCGGTGAGTGGCCGCTTGGGCGGGTGGTAGAGCGCATTGAGATCCAGCAGGATAGGAGTTAGATGCAGCTCACGACTGCCGGACAAAATGTTATTACTCATTGGATAACCCTGTTGATTCCACTAGACTGCGCCGCATATTTGACCTGACATGCCAACGAGGTGCTGATGCTAAGCGATATCGAGATCTCCCGCCAGTCCCCCCGTCTTTCGATCCAAGAGCTGGCCAAGCGCCTCGCCATCCCGTCCCATCTGCTCTACCCCTATGGCCACCACAAGGGCAAGCTGAGTCTCGCGTTGCTCAAGCAGCCCGCCGCGCCGGCCAAACGGCCGGGCAAGCTGGTGCTGGTGAGCGCCATCACCCCCACCCCGCTCGGCGAGGGCAAGACGGTCACCACCCTGGGCCTCTCCATGGGGCTCAACCACATAGGCCAGGCCAGCATCGCCACCATACGCCAGCCGAGCCTGGGCCCGGTGTTCGGGGTCAAGGGGGGCGCCGCCGGCGGCGGTCACGCCCAGGTGGTGCCGATGGAGGAGATGAACCTGCACCTGACCGGCGATTTCCACGCCCTCGCCGCCGCCCACAACCTGGCCGCCGCGGCGCTGGATGCCCGCCTGTTCCACGAAGACAAGCTCGGCGAGCAGTTCAGTGCCAGGACCGACCTGGCGCGCCTCGACATCGATCCCGCCAACATCCTCTGGCCGCGCACCCTGGACATGAACGATCGCGCCCTGCGCCACCTCAGCATCGGTCAGGGCGGCCCGAGCGATGGGGTGGAGCGTGCCGATCGCTTCGTCATCACCGCCGCCTCCGAGCTGATGGCCATACTGGCGCTGGCCACCGATCTGCAAGACCTGCGAGCCCGCATCGGCCGCATCCAGCTGGCCCTCGACATGAAGGGTCAACCCATCACCACCGAGCAGCTGGAGGTGGCCGGCGCCATGACGGTGCTGCTCAAAGACGCGCTGCAACCGACCCTGATGCAGACCACGGAGCAGACCCCGGTGCTGGTGCACGCCGGCCCCTTCGCCAACATAGCCCACGGCAACTCCTCGGTCATCGCCGATCGCATCGCCCTCGCCCTGACCGACTACGTGGTGACCGAGGCCGGCTTTGGCTCCGACATGGGGTTGGAGAAGTTCTTCAACATCAAGTACCGCCAGTCCGGCATAGCCCCCGCCTGCGTGGTGCTGGTAGCCACTGTGCGCGGCCTCAAGGCCAACAGCGGCTTGCTCGACATTCGCCCCGGCCAGCCGCTGCCCGCCAGCCTGGCGAGCGAAGACCTGCCGACCCTGCGCCAGGGCTGCGCCAACCTCTCCTGGCACATCGCCAACGCCCGCCGCTATGGGGTGCCCGTGGTGGTGGCGGTCAACCGCTTCCCCGGCGACAGCCAGGCCGAGCTGGATCTGTTGATGGCCGAGGCGACCCGGGCCGGCGCCGCTGGCGTCGCCCTCTCGCATGCCTTCACCCAGGGTGGCGCCGGGGCCAGCGAGCTGGCCAGCGCCGTGGTCGCCGCCTGTGAGCTGCCGAGCCAAGTCAAACTGCTCTATCCCGATGAGATGAGCCTCAGCGCCAAGCTCGCCACCCTGGTGGAGTGCGGCTATGGCGGTCGCGGCGTCATCCTCTCTGACAAGGCGCGCCGGCAGCTGACGGCCCTGTCGGCGGCGGGCTGGGATCACCTGCCCGTCTGCGTGGCCAAGACCCCGCTCTCCCTGAGCCACGATCCGGCCCTCAAGGGGGTGCCCACAGACTTCGAGGTACCCATCGAGGAGGTGCGGCTGTGCGCCGGCGCCGGCTTCGTCTATGCCCTGGCGGGCCCCATCATGACCATGCCTGGCCTCGGCAGCCTGCCGGCCTATCGTCATATCGATATCGACGAGCAGGGCGAGATAGTCGGCCTGAGCTGATGGCCACCCTGGCAGCCTGCCCCACCACCGCCATATCGATATCGATGAGCAGGGCGAGATAGTTGGCCTGAGCTGATGGCTAGCACGAAACAGGCGGGGGCTTAGGCCGCCTGCCCCAAAAAACAAGGCCCCGCCAATTGGCGGGGCCTTGTTTTTATCGGCACCTGAACAGACTCAGAGCGTGAAGCGTTGGGTCATGTGGTGCAGGGAGGTGGCCAGCTTGCTCAGCTCGACGCAGGCCTGGGCGGTCTGCTGGGCCCCCAGCGCGTTCTCGTCGGCGGCATTGTGGATGTTGACTATGCTGCGGTTGAGCTCCTCGGTCACCGCGTTCTGCTCCTCGGTCGCGGTGGCGATCAGGGTGTTCATGTCCGAGATCTGGGTGACGGCGCCGTTGATGCTGTCGATGCTGTTGCCCGCCTCCCGCGCCAGATCGACGCTGCTCTGCATCTGCTGACGGCTCAGCTGCATGGCACTGCCCGCCTCGGCGGTGCGGCCCTGCAACACCTCGATCATCTTGCTGATCTCGGCGGTGGAGTTCTGGGTCCGCTGGGCCAGGGAGCGGACCTCGTCGGCCACCACGGCAAAGCCGCGACCCTGCTCGCCCGCCCGGGCCGCCTCGATGGCCGCGTTGAGCGCCAGCAGGTTGGTCTGCTCGGCGATGCCGCGGATCACATCCAGCACCATGCTGATGTTGGCGCTGTCTTGCTCCAGCTGCTGCACCACCCCGCCCGCCTGCTCGATCTGCTGCGACACCAGCTCGATGCTGCCGATGGCACGCCCCACCACCCTATGGCCTTCGCCCGAGGTGTGGGAGGCAGCCTTGGCGGCGCTCATGGCGTCCGTGGTGTTGCGGGCAACCTCGAGGACGGTGGACTGCATCTCGTTCATGGCGGTGGCGACCTGGGACACCTCCCCCTGCTGGCTGGCCATGCCCTTGGCGGACTGCTCGGAGATGGCACTCACCTCCTCCACCGCGCTGCTGAGCTGGCTCACCGAGCCCGAGATCTCGCTCACCAGCTCGGCCAGCGACCCCTGCATGCGATCGATGGCCGAGCCGAGCTGGCCCAGTTCATCCCGCTTGAAGCGGTCGTTGCGGATCCACTCCTGCAGCTCACCCCTGCCGAGCTCGCCGCCGGCGATGCGCTGGGCCTGACGGGCCAGCATCACCAGGGGATCCCGGATCTGGCGGGTCAGCACGGTGGAGAGCACCGCCACCAGCCCCAGCCCCAGCAGCAGCGTGATGACGACGCTCAGCTTGGCATCGTCATAGGCCTCCACCACCTCGGCGCGGGAGTTGACGGAGTAGCCATGGTTGATGCGAATGAGATCCGCCACCGACTTGGACAGGGTGGTGTAGAGGTTGATCCCCTCGGACATGAAGAGGCGCTGGGCCTCGGCCATCTGGCCGCTGTCCTGCATCTGCCGGATACGCTGATGCAGGGCGACGTACTTGTCCCAACCCGCCTTGACGATGTCGAAGCTACGACGCTCCTCCACATCTGTCGCCCAGATGCTGGCATCGTGCACCGCTATCTGCTGTCCGACCTCTCTCAGGCTCTGCTCGCTGGCATCGCGGTAATGGGCCTTCTGCTGGGGATCGTCCGCCACCAGGAACACATCCAGCTCGTAGCGGCGCAGGGCGTTGATGGTCTCACCCAGAGCACTAGTGCGCACCACGGCGGGCAGTATGCTGTCGGTGAAGCCGATGGCGGCCCGGTTCATCTTGCTGAACTCCAGCAGCGAGAAGCCGCCGATGAAGGCCATCATCAGGCCGAGCACGGCGAAGCCGGCGGTGAGTTTCTTACCTATCGTCATGGTGTTCATGGCGTGTCCTGCATATGGGTGAACGAGTGGCATCCTCTGCGCTGTGCCTGTGGCACAAATCACGATACCTGCCATCCATAGCAGTAGATCAGGCCCCTCCGTGCCGGCACGAACGGGGCGAGCTTACCGGTGAGCCGCGCTTGTCGACTCTGGTCGCCAAGCCTGGCCGGCCTGACGGGGTCGGGTGTCAAACAGGCCGTCAATCGGCATGGTGAGCTGTATCGGCCTGATCGGGCATGCCTTTAGCACTTTTATGACGAAAGTTCGGAAGGACGAAGGGAAGAGGCAAAAAGGGGGAGCAAACGGCGGGGGCAGGTCGCGTCGACCCGCCCCCTGTGATCAGCCTTTCAGGCCGCCCAGAAACTCGGCGCGGGTGTCCGGCTGGGTCTTGAAGACGCCACCGAGGGAGGTGGTGGTGGTATGGGAGGTGGAATCCATCACCCCGCGCGCCTTCACGCAGAAGTGGGTCGCCTTGATGCTGATGGCCACATCCCTGGTGCCGAGCAGGGTCTGCAGCGCCAGCAGGATCTGCTGGGTGAGCCGCTCCTGCACCTGGGGACGGCGCGCGAAGAACTGGACGATGCGGTTGATCTTGGAGAGCCCGATCACCTTGCCACGGGGGATGTAGGCCACGTGGGCCAGCCCGTCGATGGTAACGAAGTGGTGCTCGCAGGTGCTGGTGAGGCTGATGTCCCGCACCATGATCATCTCGTCCACCTTCATCTTGTTCTCGATCACCGTCACCTTGGGGAAGGTGGTGTAGTCGAGGCCGGAGAAGATCTCGTTCACGTACATCTTGGCGATGCGGTGCGGCGTCTCGGCCAGACTGTCGTCGCGCAGATCCAGCCCCAGCGTCTCCATGATGGCGCGCATGTGGCCTTCGATTTTTTCCTTCTTCTGCTGGCCGTTCAATTCATTGGCTACCAGCGGTGTCTCCAGGCCCTGGGCCTCGAGGGCTGCCCTGACCAACAGGGCTTCCTGACTTAAGTTCGTCATCATCTTCCTCTCCCGTGCTCAGGGACTGTGATGGCCGCCAGCAATGCTGCGGTGGCGCAATCGTACTGGGCGATTATTGTCATAATTCGGACTAACTCAAGCCCGACACCTGACTTTATGCCAATCCGCCCGGTTTTACCCCCGCGACAGCCTGCCCATGAGGGGCTTTTTTTGGGATAATCCGCCCTCTACCACACCAAAGAGGTAATGATGATGGGATTCGATACCGGCGCACTCCTCCCCTTGAGCGATGCCCTGCAAGGGATGCTGGACCAACTCGCCTGCTGCTGCGACAGCGAGCAACTGCCGTTGCCAGAGGCGCTGGATCGGATACTGGCCGAGGAGATCGTCTCCCCCCTGTCGGTGCCGCCGTTCGATAACTCCGCCATGGACGGTTACGCCGTGCGGCTGGCCGATCTCGCCGCCGGCGCGCCGCTGGCCGTGGCGGGCAAGGCCTTCGCCGGCCAGCCCTATCAGGGAGACTGGCCCGCCGGCCACTGCATCCGCATCATGACGGGGGCACCGGTCCCCGAGGGCACCGAGGCGGTCGTCATGCAGGAGGAGGCGCAAGTCGAAGGCGAACTGGTGCGCTTCCTCACTCAGCCGAGGCCCGGCCAGAACATCCGTCGCCGCGGCGAAGACCTTGCCGAAGGCGCCCGGGTGCTGGCGGTGGGCCTTCGCCTCAGCCCGCGCGAGCTGCCGCTGCTGGCGTCGCTCGGCATCGCCAGCGTCAGGGTCCGTCGCCCGCTCAAGGTCGCCATCTTCAGCACCGGTGATGAGCTCAAACCGGTGGGCACCCCGCTCGCCCACGGCGACATCTACGACTCCAACCGCTACGGCGTCAAGGCCATGCTGGCACGCCTGGGCTGCGAGTGCCTGGACCTTGGCATCATTCCGGACGACCCGGCCCAGCTACGCGCCGCCTTCCTCCAGGCAGACCGTGAGGCCGATGCCCTCATCACCACCGGCGGCGTCTCGGTCGGCGAGGCGGACTTCACCAAGCAACTGCTGGAGGAGCTCGGCGAGATCGGCTTCTGGAAGCTCGCCATCAAGCCGGGCAAGCCCTTCGCCTTCGGTCGCCTGCCGAACGCCTGGTTCTTCGGCCTGCCGGGCAACCCTGTCTCCGCCATGGTCACCTTCGATCAGCTGGTCAAGCCGGCGCTGGCCAGGCTGGCCGGCCAAACCCTGGCCGCGCCGCTGCGCCTCGCCGCCACCGTCACCGAACCCCTGAAGAAGTCCCCGGGGCGCCTGGATTTCCAGCGCGGCATATTGACCCAGGGGCCAAACGGCCTGGAGGTGCGCAGCACCGGCTCCCAGGACTCCGGCGTGTTCAGCTCCCTGTCCCGAGCCAACTGCTACATAGTGCTGGAGCAGGCGCGCGGCAAGGTGGCGGCGGGCGAAACCGTCACCGTCGAGTCCTTCTCGGGATTGCTGCTGTGAGCGAGATCCTCAGCGATGCCGAGCTGCTGCGCTACAACCGCCAGATAGTCCTCAAGGCCTTCGACTTCGAGGGGCAGGAGGCGCTCAAGCAGGCCAAGGTGCTGGTGATCGGCGCCGGTGGCCTGGGCTGCGCCGCCGCCCAATATCTGGGAGTGGCCGGGGTCGGCCAGCTGACCCTGGTGGATTTCGACAGGGTGGAGCTCTCCAACCTGCAGCGCCAGGTGCTGCACCATGATGGCCGCATCGGCCAGTACAAGGTGGACTCGGCGGCCGAGACGCTGCGCACCCTCAACCCCTGGCTCAGGGTCGAGACCCACGCCGTCCTGGCCGACGAGGCGCTGCTCGATGCCCTGCTGCCGAGCCACCAGCTGGTGCTCGACTGCACCGACAACGTCGCCATCCGCAACCTGCTCAATCAGCGCGCCCGCCAACACGGCGTGCCGCTGGTGTCCGGCGCCGCCATCCGGCTGGAGGGGCAGATTGTCAGCTTCAGCTGGCAGGCGGGCGAGCCCTGCTACGCCTGCCTCAGCTCGCTGTTTGGCGAGCAGTCGCTGACTTGTGTCGAGGCGGGGGTGCTGGCGCCCATGGTCGGCCTGGTGGGCAGCCTGCAGGCGCTGGAGACGATAAAATTGCTGGCGGGCACGGGGCGCAGCTACAGCGGCCGCCTCTTGATGATCGATGGCCTCAGCGGCACCTTCCGCGAGATGAAGCTGCCCAAGCGCCCCGACTGCCCGGTCTGTTCAGGGCATTAGCCCGGCCAGGGTATTAGCCCGGTCAGAGCAAGCCGCTTGCACCAATCAAAAAGCCGACCCCGAGGTCGGCTTTTTTGCATGAGCACATGGTGACATGGGTCAGCGCTTAGAAGATCCCCTTCGCCTTGACCTTCTTCATGTTCGCGACCTGGCGCGAGAGATCCTCGACCAGAGGCTCACTCGTCGACTCGTCCGGCCCGACGGACCGCCCCGGCTGGCTGGCCAGTCGCTGGATCAGCCGGTGCTGTTCGCGAATAAGCCGGGACTGTTCTTCCAACTGGCGAGAGAGCAACTGAATGCTGCTCTGCAGCGGCGCCAGATCCTGCTCGGCAGCCGCCGTCGGCAGCTTGCCCGCGATGGCCTCGGCCAGCTGGTCATGGTCCAGCACACCGGGCAATCCCTGCCTGAGCTCATCCCACAATTCGGTGGGCTGCTGCTCGCCGAGCCGACTCACGATTTCATCCACCAGATTGTCTTGAGTCGATGTGGGGGATTGCTGACCAAGGCGATGAATTATCTCATCCACCAGCGCGGCGTTGTCTCCCTGTCCCCATTGGGGAGCCAGTCTGGCTACAATCTGGTCGATCATGGTGTCGGTAGCGCCAGGTGATGTGGCCTCTTCTCCCAGACTGAAACCACAGCTGGCGAAGGCGTGACGCAGGGTGGTCAGGCTCACCTGCTCGGGCCCGAGGGCATTGGCGATAACCTTGCAAAGATTGGGCGCCAGCACATACATGAACATGCCGGAGAGGTAGATGTCCTTGTGGAAGCGACTCTTGGAGAAGTCGAACTCCTCAGCCCCATCCTGGATCTTGCGGGCGCGCTGATACCAGTTCTGCAGCACCCCGACTGCGTAGCGATCAGACTCCAGCGCACCCGGATCCATGTAGATGGAGAAGGTCATGCGCTTGAGCTGACTACTCATCCGCCACCTCGGCCATCACGGCCGCTTCCCGGTAGACTTCGTCTTCTTCCGTGGTGTAGAGGCAGATCTCCCGCGCCAGCGCGGACTGGGCATCATCCAGCAGCTCCACCCTCTCCCCCAGAGTCGGGTAGGCACTCTTGATCGCCTCATGGATCAGCGAGGCGCCGCCGCCGACCAGATAGACCCGGTTCGGGTTCTTGGCGAACTTCTTGGCTTCGTGCGCAACCTGGGTGCCCAGTTCGTCGATCTTGTTCTGCATCTTCTCGAGGATCTTGGGGATCTGGCTCTCGTCGTTGACCACGTCGCGCACGAAGCTCATGTCATGGCGACGCTTGATAAACTCGTTGGCCACCAAATAGCTGGAGTCGCTGTCAGCCGCCGCCAGCGCCTTGCGCGTGGCATCTGTCACCATGGAGACGCCGATCTCGTTGTTGCCATAGACGTCGGAGACATCGTCAAACTCGCCGACGATGATCCCCATGTCCAGGGTGGTGCCGCCGCAGTCGATCACCAGCGTCTTGGTGAATTCGTTGCAGCCTGAGCCGATAAGGCGAGAAAGCGCCGCAGGCAGGCTCTCCGGCATTACTTCCACGCTGACGATGTTGAACAACTCGCCCTTGTTGAGGGAGATGGCCCGCATCAGGTTGCGGCGCTTCTTCTCGATCTTCTCTTCGTTGCGCTGGCAATCATCCGGGTTATAAAACTCGGTGATGGGCAGGGTCACTGTGATGGCCACGTCGCCGGGCGTGACACCGGTCTGCAGCAAGGCATGGTGCACCGACAGCAGGTTCAAGTCGTCGTATTGGTACTCCACATGGGTGGTTGCCAGCGACTTGTCGGAGGTCGCGTCATAGGTGTACTTGGTGTTGCCGATCTCGTAGTTGTAGATCTTCTTGTCTTTGCGCAATGCGGCGCTCTTCCAATCCTTGCGAAAAGAGTTGGGAGAGATGATGGTCTTGAGCACCTTGTTCTCAATCCAGCTCACCTTGACGTTGGTCGAACCATCATCGATGGCCATTTTCATTACTTCAGACATGAGGAAATACCTGTTAATGGAGCAAATGGGTCCGATTGCCTTGCCTTATGCCATTGGCAAGGCGATCGGACCAATACATACACGGGTGGTACGGGTAAGGGGCGACAAGTTTAATGAGTTTCTAAAATCCGGTGAAGCAAATGATTGAATCCGGCGGGATCTTCCGCCGGCCAGGCATGATGGCCGGGAGGGGTGTGGATGCTGGCGTTGGGCAGGGAGGCGAACTGCTCCACCCGTTTGGCCAGCGGCAGATAGTCCTGGGTCGTGGAGATGATGGCCACCGGCTGCCAGAGGGTGCCGAGCCGGGCGCGGGCCGACCAGCCGGGCAAGGCAGCGAGCAGGGCCCTGTAGACCTTCTTCTTGTTGCTGCGCACGAAACGCAGCCGGAAGGTCTGGCGCAGCTGGGCAAGCTCGGGGCCGGGGAAGAGTTCCCGCGCCAGCCACCAGGCGAGCGGGCGCAGGCCGAACCAACGCAACCACTTCAGGCGCTGGGCGTAGCGCTCCCGCTCCTTGGGGCTCTCCAGCAAGAACTCGCTAAAGCCGTTGACCAGCACCAGACCGCGGATCTTGTTCGGCAGTTGCAGGGCCAGCTCCAGCGCCACCATGGCCCCCAGGGAGAGCCCCACCACCCAGGCGGGTTCTGGCTGCTCGTCGAGCCAGCGGGCCACGTCCGCCGCCAGGGTGGGCACATCGAAGGGCCCCTCCTGCATGCTCTGGCCGTGACCACGCAAGTCGAGGGCCACCACCCGGTAGTGCTGCGAGAAGTGCTCGAGCTGGGCCTGCCAGTCGAGGCTGGAGGAGCCGAGCCCGTGCAGCAATAACAGCAAAGGCCCCTCCCCCGCACTGCGCAGGGCCAAGCCATGGGATTTCATTACCTGATTGCGACGCACCCGCGCTCTCCCTCTCGGCTCGATGCCGGCACCTGATGACATAGATTCCCTTGTTGCGCTGACAGTCCGCCCTCACCGACCAGACTCATCGCCTTGTTGGAAAGGGCCATAGAACAGCGGCTCCTGTCCCAGGCACCTCAACCCTCACCGACCAGACTCATCGCCTTGCTGGATAGGGACATGGAAGAGCGGATCTTGTCCCAGGCACCTCAACCTTCGCCGACCAGACTCACCGCCTTGATGTAGGCATAGAGGAGCTGCCCTGGCACCAGCGCGAGCCGCTCGGCGGAGCGACTGGTGATCCGGGCCAGCAGTATCTGCTGCCCCAGAGCCAACTGCAACAGGGTTTGGCCCGGCCTGACTTCCCGGATCTCCAGCAGACGGGTCTCGAGGCAGTTGGAGAGGCTGGAGTGCGCTATGGGGGCGGTGGCGATCACCACGTCCCGTCCCGCCACCTTGATCTGCAGGGGGCCTGTCTCGTCGGGGGCATGATCCATGGTGACCATCAGGGTCTGCTCGCCGAGTCGCAGGCTCGCCATCTGCGAGGCGTCGTCGTAGTGGGCCAGGGTGGCGCTCAGCATGACGCCGGCGTCATCGCGACTGGCGAGCGACAAGTCGGTGCGGGCGAAGATATCGCCGGGCCGGCCTTGCGCCTCCACTCGCCCCTCGGCCAGCAGCACCAGCTGATCGCACAGCAGGCTCACCTCTTCCATGGCGTGGCTGACGAAGATCATCGGCAGGCCGCTCTCGCGCTGCAGGCCCCTCAGCACATGGGCCTGATGAATGCGGCTGCGCCTGTCCAGCGCCGAGAAGGGCTCATCCAGCAGCAGCAGATCGGGCTCCGCCAGCAGCGCCCGCCCCAGCGCCACCCGCTGGCGTTGGCCCCCGGAGAGGCCATGGGCGGGCTGGGGCAGCAGTTCGGCGAAACCGAGCCGCTCGGCCAGCGCCTCGGGTTGCCAGCGCCCCCTGCCCTTGCGGGCCGCCAGCTGCAGGTTGGCCAGTACCGTCATATGGGGGAAGAGCCGCGAGTCCTGAAACACCAGGCCGATGCGGCGCCGCTCGGGCAGCAGGCTCCCTAGCTCCCGCCCCTGCCAGCGCAGGCGGTCCTGGGGCTGGCGATCGAGTCCGGCGATGATGCGCAGCAGGGTGCTCTTGCCACAACCTGAGGGGCCGAACAGGCCGAGCATGCCGCCCAGCGGCAGCGCAAGCTCGCAGTCGAGCTCGAAGCCGCCAAACCGGCGCCTGGCCTTGAGGTGAAGGCTCATCCGAACAGCCTCCGTTGCCGACGCTGCAAGACGCCGTAGACCAGCACCAGCATGACGAGGGAGAAGCCCATCAGGCCGCCGGCCAGAGTGTGGGCATTTTGATAATCCATGGCCTCCACGTGATCGAACAGGGCGATGGAGAGCACCTGGGTCTCCCCCGGGATGTTGCCCCCTATCATCAGCACCACCCCGAACTCCCCGAGGGTATGGGCAAAGCCCAGCGCCGCCGCCATCACGAAGCTCGGCAGCGTCATCGGCAAGATGATGTGGAAGAAGCGCTCGAGGGGCCCCAGCCCCAGGGTGGCGGCCGCCTCAAGTTCTTTGCTGCCCATGTTGACGAAGGCGGAGGTGAGCGGCTGCACCACGAAGGGCAGCGAATAGAGGATGGAGGCAAACAGCAGGCCGAGGAAACTGAAGGCAAGGGGGGCGCCGAAGGTCTCCTTCCACCAGGCACCGAAGCCGTAGGAGGGGGAGAAGGCGAGCAACAGATAGAAGCCGAGCACCGTCGGCGGCAGCACCAGCGGCAACGCCACCAGCGCCTCCACCAGCGGCCGCAGCCGGTGCTGGCTGCGAGACAGCCACCAGGCCAGCGGCGGTGACAGCAGCAGCAGAATGCCGGTGGTGCTGCCGGCCAGCTTCAGGGTCAGCCAGACGGCCAGCAGATCTCCCTCACTCATGGTCAAGGCCCCGGCCAGGTTCGAGCAACAACATGTCTTGCATCCTCATAGCAAAGAGTGGCCGGCCCAGAGGCCGGCCACTCATCATGCGGAATTAGCGCTCAGGCCATCATTGCGGCAGGGCATAACCCGCGTCCTTGATGGTGCTCTGGCCCGGGCCCTTGAGCCAGGCCACCAGGGCATCGACCGCTTCCCCTTTCTTCAGCACCAGCCCCTGCTGCTCGATGGCCGGGTAGAGCTGGTTCGGCACCGCCCAGGCTTCGCCGGTCTTGCCCGCCTCCACCAGGTTGGCCCAGGCGACGAAGCCCAGCTCGGCGTTGCCTGTGTCCACAAACTGCCAGGTCTGGCCTATGTTGGCACCGGTCAGCAGGCGATACTGCTTGGGATCGATCTTGAGCTGCTCCAGGGTCGCCATGGCGGCGGCGCCGTAGGGGGCGGTGCGCGGGTTGGCGATGGCGAGGTTGCCCTTCCAGCCGCGCAGAGTGGCTTCATCGGGGGCCGGGCCACCCTTCTTCCACAGACCCAGCTGGCCGATGGCGTAGGTGAAGCGCTCGCTGCCCTTGCCTTCTTTCTCCAGCTTCTCGGGGGTGCTGACGTCGGCGGAGAGGAAGAGATCGAAGGGGGCACCGTGGCTTATCTGGGTGTAGAGCACCCCGGTGGCCGCCGAGCTGATGACGACGCTATGGCCGGTCTTGGCGGTGAACTCCTTGCCGATGCGCTCTATGGTGCCCTTGAAGTTGGCGGCCACGGCGACCGTGACCTCGTCGGCCTGCACGGCACCGCTGTGCAGCGCGCAGGCGCAGGCGCCCACCAACAACACGGATAACAGCTGCTTCATTCCCTTACTCCTGTCATTACACCGAGGGCCTGGTTCTGCCGGGCCCGAAAATGGGGCAATCCCTTCGCGGGGCTCACTCCCTCAATATCAGCGTGCGCCTTATCAGCGTCTATTCACCAGCGAGCCGCGGCGTCGTCATCGCTCTGCTTGGCCTCGACCCAGCGCGTTATGCCCTCGGCGGTCAGCTCTTTCTTCCAGAACGGCGCCCTTGTCTTCAAGAAATCCATGATGAAGTGGCAGGCCTCGAAGGCTGCATCCCGGTGGGCGCTGCTCACCGCCACCAGCACTATCTGATCGCCGAGCAGCAGCTCACCGATGCGGTGGATCAGGGTGCACTCCTGCAGCGGCCAACGGCTGCGCGCCTGGGCGACGATATCGGCCAGCGCCTTCTCGGTCATGCCGGGGTAGTGCTCGAGGGCCAGCCCCTTGACCTGCTCCCCCTGATTGAAGTCGCGCACCTTGCCGACGAAGGTGACGATGGCGCCCGTGTCGTGACGGGCGGCGAGCCGCTGGTATTCGTCACCGAGGGAGAAGTCGGCCCGCTGCACCAGGATGCGATCGGTCAAATCAGTGGGCATCTCGTGGGACATGGGCTCAGCCTCCAGTCACGGGGGGGAAGAAGGCCACCTCGTCGCCATCGGTCAGTACCGTATCGAGGGGCACCAGGGTCTGGTTGACCGCCACCAGCAGCTTGCCCGCTTCCAGCGCCAGTGCCCACTTGTCGCCGCGCTCGCACAGGGCCACGCGCAGTTGTTCGGCCGTGGCGTAGTCGCTGGGCAGGCTCAGCTCGTCGCAACCGACCAGCTCCCGCACCTGGGCGAAGAACAGTACCTTGATCATGCGTTCTCTCCTGCATCCGGCGCCAGCTGGAAGTGGCCGGACTTGCCGCCCCTCTTCTCGACCAGGCGCAGCTGCTCGATCACCATGTCCTTCTGCACCGCCTTGCACATGTCGTAGATGGTGAGCGCCGCCACCGAGGCGGCGGTCAGGGCTTCCATCTCCACCCCTGTCTTGCCCGAGAGCTTGCAGAGGGTGCGGATATGCACCCTATTGTGCTCGGGCTGGGCTTCGATCTCTACCTCCACCTTGGTGAGTGCCAATGGATGGCAGAGCGGGATCAGGTCGGCGGTCTTCTTGGCCGCCATGATGCCGGCGATGCGGGCGGTGGCAAAGACGTCGCCCTTGTGGTGCTGGCCGCTCAGGATCAGGGCCAGGGTGGCGGGCGCCATAGTCACGAAGGCTTCGGCGCGGGCCTCCCTTTCGGTGACCTGCTTGTCGGTCACGTCCACCATGTGGGCCTCACCGCTTTGATTGAGATGGGTCAGGTTCATCACTTTCCCTCAGGGGTGGGGTTCAAAGGTGGGAGACAAAGTTGCAGGGCCTGGTGCGGGCATCGAGCTGATCCCGAATGAGCTGCTCCCAGCCCAGCTGGCAGGCGCCGGTGGAGCCGGGCAGGCAGCAGATGAGGGTGCGGTTGGCGAGTCCCGCCAGCGCCCGGCTCTGCATAGCCGAACCTTTTATCTCGGCAAAGGAGAGCTGGCGGAACATCTCGCCAAAGCCCTGTACCGTGCGCTCGAACAGCACGCCCACCGCCTCAGGTACCCGGTTCTGTTCATTGAAGCCGGTGCCACCGTTGATCAGCACCACCTGCACCGCCTCATCGACGATCCACTGGCTTACCTGGGCCCGCACGCGGAACAGATTGTCGGCGCACAGCGCCCGATCCGCCAGCTGATGACCGGCCTGCGTCAGGGCCGACACCAGATAATCCCCCGAGCTGTCGTCGGTGGCGGTGCGGCTGTCGGAGACCGTCAGTACGGCGATCTGGAGAGGAATGAATTCGCTGTTTTTGGGTGCCATTGGGCAATTCCTGTCAATCATTGACCACGAGAGGAGAAGGGATGACACGCCCCCACCCGGCCAGATACCGCCGAAGCCATGCCGGCTGGTGAGAGGGGAAAACGGCGGGGGTCGCGTTATCGCGCACGGATTCTATCAAAAGTTGCCGTGCAGATGGGATTAACGAGTCCATAAAAATGAAAAACCACAGGGCCGGGCATGCCCGACCCTGTGGTCACGTCCTTAGAAGCCCTTCACCCCCGTCATGTCGGGCAGCTGGTGCGCTATGCCCTTGTGACAGTCGATGCAGGTGCTCTCGCCGCTGGCCAGGTTGGTGGAGTGCATCTTGGCGGCACGCCGTCCCTGCAGGGAGAAGTCCATGTATTCGAAGTTGTGGCAGTTGCGACACTCCCTCGAATCCGTCTCCTTCATCCGTTGCCACTCCCGCTCGGCCATCTCGCGCCGATGCGATTCGAACTTCTCGCGGGTGTCCACCTTGCCGGTCAGCATGCCCCACAGCTCCTTGGAGGCCTGCACCTTGCGAATGATCTTGTAGGTCCATTCGTGGGGCACATGGCAATCCGGGCAGCTGGCGCGCACGCCGGAGCGGTTCGCGTAGTGGATGGTGTCACGGTACTCGACGAAGACGTTGTCCTTCATCTCGTGGCAACCGGTACAGAACTTCTCGGTGTTGGACGCCTCCATGGCGGTGTTGAAGCCCCCCCAGAAGATGACGCCGCCGAAGAAACCCATCATCAGCAGCACCCAGAGGGCCGCCTTGGAGGGAGACTTGAAGGTGGTCCAGAGTCGCTGCACAAAACCAGGTAATTTCATCTGTGGATTCCTCAGTTCGGTGCTTCGTTCAAGGGAAACTTGAAAGTGTTCCAGAGATGTTGCGCAAAGCCGGGTAATTTCATCTATGGACTCCTTAGTTCAGGGCTTCGACCGGCTTGAAAGTATTCTCCACCAGCGGCTTGGCATCCGCTTGCGGCACGTGGCACTGCAGACAGAAGTAGCGACGGGGGGAGACTTCACCCAGGGTCAGGCCGTCACGGGTCTCGAAGTGAGTCGGGCTGATCTTGGGAGCCTTCATGGCACTGGCGTTCTTGAAGCTGTGACAGGCCAGACACTTGTTGACCTTGTTGTCCACCTCGTAGTTACGGGTATCGTGCGGGATCAGCGGGGGCTGATGCATGTACTGACGATCGTAGATGTCGCCATCCTTGCGATAGTTCTTGAGCGGGGCGGCCTCGGCCTCGATCGCGAGATCCGTGCTGCCTCGCTCCGACTTGATGCCTCCCGTGCTGTTGGTGATCTCGGGGACTGCCGCCATCAAGGAACCCGCCATCAGGCAGGCCAGCATTGCTCCAATCAGCTTTTTCATTATGTGTTCTCCGACGTTTTCTCTGCCTTGACGGCAAAACCTACTGTGATTTCGAAAACTTGCTCCGCGCAGACATCGATGCAACGGCCGCAGTTAGTGCACTCCTGAGCCACAATCAAGGGCCCGTGACCGCGCCTGGCACCGTGGACCGGGCCGCGCAGGATGGGACGCTCGGGGCAGACCGCATAACAATCCATGCAGTTGCTGCAACGCTCACGCCCTTTGGCAGAAATCTTGATGAACCCGACCCGGTTGAGCAGGGCATAGAAGGCCCCCACCGGGCAGAGATGGCCACACCAGCCTCGCTCCACCACCAACAGATCGAACAGGAACAGGGCCACCAGCAAGCCCCAGCCCGCCCCCATGCCAAACAGCAGACCGCGCAGGGCCAGCGACACCGGGTTGACCAGCTCCCACACCAGCACGCCCGTGATGGCCGGAGCCAGCAGCACCATGGCCAGCAGCCAGTAGCGCGTGTTGCGGTCGAACTGACCGTTGCCCTTGAGACCGAGCCGGGCCCGCAGCCAGGCCGCCGCATCCGTGATGAGGTTGACCGGGCAGACCCAGGAGCAGAACAGCCGCCCCCCGACCAGCCAGTACCCCAGCAGCACTATGGCCGCGCCGAGCCACAGGGTGGCGACCGGCCAGTGACCCGCCGCGACCGACTGCAACAGGGTGAGCGGATCCGTCAGCGGCACCCTCTCCAGCAATAAAGAGCTCGAGAGGTTGCCCTTGAGGATCCAGATCCCCGCCAGTGGCCCCAACAGGAAGAGCCCCAGCACGCCGAACTGGGTCAGACGGCGCAGCAGCAGGAAGCGGTGTGATCGCCACCAGCCGAGCCGCACCCTCGCCTCTTGCCCCGGATAGCGGCTCATAGCCCCTCCGGTTTGCGGGTCGGCAGGGTGAGGCGCTCACCGATGAGCGACTTGCCCGCCTTCTGCTTCTCTTCCCAGCCGAGCCGGTAGTGATGGCCGAGCTCCCCCTTGGCGAGCCGGTGGGGCACCACCTTGATCGCCGCCGTCTCCAGCACGCAGGCATGCTCACACTTGCCGCAGCCGGTACAGCTGTCGCTGTGCACTGTGGGCAGAAACATGGCGTGCTTGCCGGTGCGCGGGTTGCGCACCAGTTCGAGCGTGATCGCCTGATCGATGAGCGGGCAGACCCGGTAACAGACATCGCAGCGCAGGCCCAGATAGTTGAGGCAGGTCTCATGGTCGATGAGCACCGCCACCCCCATCCGCGCCTGATCGATGTCGGTCATGGCCGGATCCAGCGCCCCGCTCGGACAGGCCACCACGCAGGGGATGTCGTCACACATCTCGCACGGCACGGCGCGCGCCTCGAAATAGGGGGTGCCGGTGGTCACCGGCTCCAGCAGCCTGGCGAGCTTGAGGGTGTCGTAGGGACAAGCCTCGACGCAGAGCCCGCAGCGCACACAGGCGCCGAGGAACTCCGCCTCGTCCAGGGCCGCAGGCGGCCGCAGTGCCTGGGCGGGCACAGCCTGCGCCTGCTGCCGGGCCACCCCGCCGAGCCCTGCGCCAAGCAGGCCCACGGAGCAGGCCCCCTTGGCAAGGTCGGCCAGGAACTGGCGACGGCTGCGACTCATCCCCCGGGCCTCGCCTTACGCCTTCATGACCTTGACGGCGCACTTCTTGTAATCCGTCTCCTTGGAGAGCGGATCCGTGGCGTCCAGGGTCAGCTTGTTGACCAGCTGGCTCGCATCGAAGAAGGGCATGAATACCAGGCCTTTGGGCGGACGGTTGCGGCCGCGGGTCTCGACCCGGGTCTTCACCTCGCCCCGGCGGGAGGCGACGATCACCTCTTCGCCACGGCGCACGCCACGGGCCTTGGCATCTTCCGGGTGCATGAACAGCACCGCATCCGGGAAGGCGCGATAGAGCTCGGGCACGCGGCGGGTCATGGTGCCGGTGTGCCAGTGCTCCAGCACGCGGCCGGTGGAGAGCCACATGTCGTATTCCTTGTCAGGCGACTCGGCGGCCGGCTCATAGGGCAGCGCGAAGATCACCGCCTTGCCGTCAGGCTTGCCGTAGAAACGCACCCCCTCGCCCGCCTTCACATAAGGATCGAAGCCTTCGCGATAGCGCCACAGGGTCTCCTTGCCGTCCACCACGGGCCAGCGCAGGCCGCGGGCCTCGTGATACTGATCGAAGGGGGCCAGATCGTGACCATGGCCACGGCCGAAGCTGGCGTACTCCTCGAACAGGCCCTTCTGCACGTAGAAGCCGAAGTGGTCGGCCTCGTCGTTCAGTGCTCCCTTGCTCTGCTCTTTCGGGAACTGATCGACCTGACCGTTGCGGTAGAGCACCTCATAGAGGGTCTTGCCCTTCACTTCCGGCATCTTGGCGATAAGCTCGGCCGGCCACACCTCTTCCACGGTGAAGCGTTTGGCGAACTCCATCAGCTGCCACAGATCGGACTTGGCCCCTTCCGGCGCCTTGACCTGCTGGTGCCAGAACTGGGTGCGACGCTCGGCGTTGCCGTAAGCGCCCTCCTTCTCCACCCACATGGCGGTGGGCAGGATAAGGTCCGCCGCTTGCGCAGTGACGGTCGGGTAAGGGTCGGACACCACGATGAAGTTGGCCGGGTTGCGATAACCGGGCAGCCCCTCCTCGTTCATGTTCGGGCCGGCCTGCATGTTGTTGTTGCACATCACCCAGTAGGCGTTGAGCTTGCCATCCTTGAGCATGCGGCTCTGCAGCACGGCGTGGTAACCCACCTTGTCCGGGATGGTGCCTTCCGGCAGCTTCCAGATCTTCTCGGCGATGGCGCGGTGCTTGGGCTCGGTCACCACCATGTCGGCCGGCAGGCGGTGGGCGAAGGTGCCCACTTCCCGCGCGGTACCACAGGCGGAAGGCTGGCCGGTCAGGGAGAAGGGACCGCTGCCCGGGGTGGAGATCTTGCCGGTCAGCAGGTGGATGTTGTAGCAGAGGTTGTTGGCCCAGACGCCGCGGGTGTGCTGGTTGAAGCCCATGGTCCAGTAGGAGACCACCTTCTTGGCCGGATCCGCATAGATCTGGGCCAGTTTTTCCAGCTTCTCCTTGGAGACGCCGGAGAGCTTGGAGACCGACTCGACGTCGTAGTCCGCCACGAATTTCGCGAAGTCATCGAAGCTCATGGGGGTGGAGTCGCCGCTGTCCGGGTTCTTCGCCTGCTGCTGCAGCGGGTTGGTCGGACGCAGGCCATAGCCGATGTCGGTGACGCCCTTGCGGAACTGGGTGTGCTTGTTGACGAACTCCCAGTTCACCTTGTCGTTCTGGATGATGTAGTTGGCGACGTAGTTGAGGATCGCGAGATCGGTCTGCGGGGTGAACACCATGCCGTTGTCGGCCAACTCGAAGCTGCGATGCTCGAAGGTGGAGAGCACATGCACCTGCACGTCCGGATTGGAGAGGCGGCGATCGGACATCCGGGACCAGAGGATGGGGTGCATCTCGGCCATGTTGGAGCCCCACAGCACGAAGGCGTCGGCCTGCTCGATGTCGTCGTAGCAGCCCATGGGCTCATCCATGCCGAAGGTGCGCATGAAGCCGACCACGGCCGAGGCCATGCAGTGACGGGCGTTGGGATCCAGGTTGTTGGAGCGGAAGCCCGCCTTCATCAGCTTGGAGGCGGCGTAGCCTTCCCACACGGTCCACTGGCCTGAGCCGAACATGCCGACCGCGGTCGGGCCCTTCTCTTTGAGGGTGGCCTTGAACTTCTCGGCCATGATGTCGAACGCCTGATCCCAGCTGATGGGGGCGAAGTCACCGTTCTTGTCGAACTTGCCGTTGGTCATGCGCAGCAGCGGCTGGGTCAGACGATCCTCGCCATACATGATTTTCGACAGGAAGTAGCCCTTGATGCAGTTGAGGCCACGGTTGACCGGCGCATCGGGATCGCCCTGGGTCGCGACGACGCGGCCGGCCTGGGAGCCCACCAGCACTGAGCAGCCGGTCCCGCAGAAGCGGCACGGCGCCTTGTCCCAGGTGATGGCGGTCTTGTCGGTGCTGGTGATAAGGTTCGCCGCCAGGGTGGGGGCACTGACACCGGCCACGGCAGCGGCAGCCGCCACCGCATTGGCCTTCATAAAGTCGCGTCGACTCAGCTTCATGGCATATCCTCGCATTGCTTATCGAGTTCATCGAACTGGTGGTAGATCAGGGCGGCGGAGAGCACCCCGGGCATTGCCCCAATGGCATCTATGGCCGCCATGATGGGGCGCTGGCTCGACCCTTCCAGGGTCACCACCAACTTGCCTTCGTCGCTGACAGCATGGATCTCGGCACCCTCAAGGGCCGCGATCTGTTCGGCGAGCCGGTGACGCAATGGGGGCTGGGTCAGCACCACCAGGCTCGATACGTGGAACTCTTCTCGGTTCATAGTGTTTTCCAACTTGCTCATCCTTGCTTCCTATCGGCTAGCGGCAGAGGCGATGCCACCCTGGGGGCATGCCGGCGACGCCTGGCTCAGACCTGATTCGGTTTGCCGCGGGGTGCGCCGACCCTGATGCTGCCGACCGGGCAATCCGCGACGCAGGCGCCACAGCCATTGCACAGCTCGAGATCGATACTGGGCGTCGGCACTCGTCCCAACTGGGGAGAAAAACGGATCGCATTGTGTTCGCAGCTGTCCTGACAGCGCTGGCAGAAGACCTGCTCATGGGCCAGACAACCGGCTTCGATATGGGCCACGTAGTCCCAGGGGGCTTCCGTCACCGGACGAAACAGCGGCAGCTCGCAGGCCGAGACACATTTGGTACAAAAGGTGCACTCGCCGCGGCTAAAGTCCAGGGTCGGGAAACCACCGTCTCCCTTGACCAGGATCTGCTCCGGACAGGCCGTCAGGCAGTCTCCGCAACGGGTACAGTCGGCCACGAAGTCGGGCCAGGAGAGGGACCAGGGCAGCCGTGTCTCGGGCTCGGGCGCACTCAGTCGGCCTCGAAACAAACCACGGCGTGACAGGTTGACCCCATCCGGCATATTGCTTCCTCTTCGCAGGTAAAAGACTCGAGTGCGGACTATGTGACTGGTATTTTCAATACCAATTATAAGCGTGGGTGTATATTGCGTCCCCGACAAGTTAAGGGATATACCACTAGGGGGATAAACAGGGGGGATTCTTGCGCTGGATCAATCCCTTGGCACAATGAGGTCACACAGGGGCGGGTCAAAATACCCCTATGTGAGGATT
This sequence comes from Aeromonas encheleia, assembly GCF_900637545.1. Lineage (NCBI taxonomy): Bacteria > Pseudomonadati > Pseudomonadota > Gammaproteobacteria > Aeromonadales > Aeromonadaceae > Aeromonas > Aeromonas encheleia. Next base: position 1,505,572 of record NZ_LR134376.1, on the reverse strand, counting down.
GCTTATTAATCGGTGGCTATTTTTATCGGGCGGCGAAACCTCAACCGCCGATGGAGGCAAGATGGGGGGTCATGCCGGCATTGCCGTCGTGCAGGCGATGGGTGGCGGCCTTGCCGACGAGGGCCTGGCGGATCCGTTGTTGCAACTCGTCCTGTTGGCTGTCGGCAGTGAGCAGATCCCGCAGCTCCACGCCGTGGTCGCCGAACAGGCAGAGGTGCAGCTTGCCCACCGAGGAGACCCGCAGCCGGTTGCAACCGGCGCAGAAGTCCTTGCTGTAGGGCATGATGAGCCCCACCCCGCCCTGTGACGCCGGGTGCATAAACACCTGGGCCGGACCGTCGTCGGCCCCGCGCAGCTGCTGGACCCAGCCATTGCCGAGCAGCTGCTGCTTGATGAGCTCGCCGCTGGCGTGGTGATCGCGAAACAGGCTGTCCATCTCCCCGGTCTGCATCAGCTCGATGAAGCGCAGTTCGATGGGCTTGTGCCTGATCCAGGCCAGAAACGCATCCAGCTGCTGATCGTTGAGCCCCTTGAGCAGCACCGCATTGATCTTCACCGACTTGAAGCCGGCGGCCAGCGCCGCTTCGATCCCCTCCATCACCTCCGCCAGCTTGTTCTCACCGGTGATCTGGTGAAACTGACGCGGATCCAGGCTGTCGACACTGACGTTGAGGGCGGTGAGGCCCGCATCGAACCACTCCTGCGCCCGCTCCTTCAAACGATAACCATTGGTGGTCATCGCCACCTTCTCGATCCCGGGCGTGTTGGCCACGGTCTCGATGATGGCGGTGAAATCACGGCGCAGGGAGGGCTCGCCACCGGTCAGGCGCACCTTGCGGGTGCCCATGGCGGCGAAGCCGGACACTATCCGGCGGATCTCCTCTTGCGAGAGGAACGACTTGCGCCCCTCCTTGTTTCCATCCGGGGGGCGATAACCGTCCGGCAGGCAGTAGGTACAACGAAAATTGCACACGTCGGTGACCGACAGGCGCAAATAGTAAAAACGACGGGAAAAACCATCTTCAAGTGGCAACATAAACACCTTTCCAAATACGGGAGGCCAGGGCATTTCTTTCCTGACCCTTACAGCGCGAAGATCGGCTGACGGCGGTTTCCCCCTATCTGAGGACTTAGGCAAAACCGCTCGGAGTTCATCTAGTTTTTCGATGCTAGCACAAGTTGGAGTACACTCCCACGCAACTTTATGTGGTTTCTTACCAGTCCCGGGACCCTCAACCAGCATGCGAAAGTGGTTCAAAGTGCAGTCTGTCAGCAGCGCCATCGGCCGCTCCATGGTGCTCATCCTGTTCATGGCGAGCCTGATCGCCGTCGTCGCCATGGTCACCCTGTTCTATTCGGTCCCCGATGCCAAGGCCATCAACCTGTCCGGCTCATTGCGCATGCAGGCCTATCGGATGGCCTACGAGATCGAGCAGGGCCAGACAGTGCTGGGGCGACTCGCCCAGTTCGAGCAGACGCTGCGCGCGCGCGAGTTGCAGGAGACCCAGCGCTGGATCACCCCCGCCTCCCTGCGCCGCACCTATGGCGAGGTGTTGCTGCAATGGCAGGTGATGCGTGAGCACATCGAGAATGCCACCCCCAGGCGCTACACCGACAACACCGAACAGTTCGTCGCCGCCATCGACGACTTCGTCAACCAGATGCAATACCACGTGGAGTTCAAGGTGCGCATGCTGGCGCTGGCGGAGGGGCTGGGGCTGCTCTCCATCATCACCATCGCCTGGTTCACGGTGCGCTTCACCCGCCAGCAGGTGGTGGCCCCGCTCAACCAGCTGGTCTATTGCGCCCGCCAGATCCAGCGCCAGGAGTTCGATCTCACCCTGCCCCCCCACTGCGAGAACGAACTGGGGGAGCTGTCGGGCGCCTTCGTCACCATGGCGGACGAACTCGGCAAGCTCTATCGGGAGCTGGAGAGCAAGGTGGAGGAGAAGACCGCCAAGCTGCAACAGGCCAACGATACCCTCTCCTTCCTCTATTCCACCGCCCAGAAGCTGCATGCGGCGCCGCTGAGCCGGCGTACCCTGCAGAAGCTGCTGGAGCGGGCGGCCGCCCATCAGCACATCGACTACATCCGGCTGACCCGCTTCGAGCACAACGCCATGCCGGTGTACATCACCGGCCGCAAGGGCTGGCCCGGCGATCTGGATAGCCTGGTGAGCTTCTATCTGCAGATGGACGATCAGGAGTTCGGGCGGCTCGACATGATCAGCGAGCACCCCATCGACGAGCGGCTGATGAAGAACTTCTCCATGCTGCTGGCCCAGGTGCTGCACAAGGATCAGACCCTGCTGCAACATCAGCGCCTGCTGCTGATGGAGGAGCGTGCCGTCATCGCCCGCGAGCTGCACGACTCGCTGGCCCAGGCGCTCTCCTACCTCAAGATCCAGTCCACCCTGCTCAAGCGCTCCGTCGCCAAGGGGGATCACGGCAAGGCCGAGGCGGCCATGCAGCAGATCGACGAGGGGCTCAGCAACGCCTATACCCAGCTGCGCGAGTTGCTCGGCACCTTCCGCCTCAGCATAGGTGACGCCAATCTCGGCGAAGCCATCGGCGTCATGCTGGAGCAGCTCAAGCCCCAGACCCGGGCCGAGATCAGGCTCCAATACGGTCTGGCCGATACCGACCTCGAGGCGGGGCAGCACATCCATATCCTGCAGCTGATCCGTGAGGCAGTGCTCAATGCCATCAAACATGCCGGCGCACAGCTGATTGAGGTTAGCTGTGAGACCCTGGCTGATGGTAACATTCAGGTTCAGATTTCAGATGATGGTGTCGGAATAGGGGGCGCGAGCTCCGCGGTCAATCACTACGGTCTTAGCATCATGAGCGAGCGCGCCAGCAAGTTGCACGGCCAGCTGGCCATCAGTGAGCCGCCATCCGGCGGCACCCGTGTACACCTGACCTTTCCCACCAGCCTAACAAGAGACGCCTGATGGACGAGATGAAATATAGTGTTCTGGTCGTGGATGACCATCCCCTCATGCGCAAAGGGATTGTGCAGCTGCTGGAACTGGAAGAGAACATCGAGGTGATCGGTGAGGCTTCCAACGGTACCGATGCCGTGGCCATGGCCAAGGAATCCGAACCCGACCTGATCCTGCTCGATCTCAACATGAAGGGGCTATCCGGCCTCGACACCCTCAAGGCGCTGCGGGCCGAAGAGGTCACCTCCCGGGTGGTGATCCTGACTGTCTCCGATGCCCGCCAGGACGTGGTGGCCCTGCTCAAGGCCGGCGCCGATGGTTACCTGCTCAAGGACACCGAGCCTGACATGCTGCTGGGCCAACTGGCCGATGTCATGACCGGCAAGCAGATCCTGAGCGAGCCGCTGCGCCCCTATCTGGAAAACATCTACGAGCTGGATCATCTGCAGCAGAAGCTGGAGAGCCTGACCCGCCGCGAGATGCAGATCCTGCGCGAGATAGCCAAGGGGCTCTCCAACAAGCAGGTCGCCTCCGTGCTCCATATTTCCGAAGGGACGGTCAAGGTGCACGTGAAGAGTCTGCTGAAGAAGCTCGAGGCCCAGAGCCGGGTGGAAGCCGCCGTCATGTACCTGGAGCAGCGCAACTAGCGCGCTCACCCTCCGGGTCCTGCGATCACATCAGGGTCGCGGCTGGCGGCTCAACTGGCTGCATAAATAATCAATCAGGCCCCGCTACGTCGGGGCCTTTTGCTGACCAGGTGTCGACCCGTCCCCGCCACACAGTCCCGATCGGCCGGGCCCATGAAATGATTTATTTCCCCCTCTGTGCCTTATTGAGCAAGTGCATTATTATCTTCAGGCGACCACACAGGAAGGATGGACGGCATGACTCCCGAACAGATCGAGTTGGTGCAGAGAGCATGGGGCAAGGTAACCGCATTGAATCACACCTATGTGCAGGAGGTGTATGAGGAGCTGTTCCGACTGTCGCCGGAATTGATCAACCTCTTTCCCGATCCTGCGGGCATGCCGGTCGCCAAGGTGTCGGAGACCCTGAACACGGTGATCACCAGCCTGGAGCAGCTGGATGCCTTGGGTTTCATCATCAGGGATCTCGGTCGCAGACACCGCAAGTTCAAGGTGGAACCACACCAGTTCGCACTGTTGAAGCAGGCGCTGACGACAGTGCTGGCGCGGCGCTTGGGCGCAAACTTCAAGCCCGAGCTGGCCGAAGCCTGGTCACAGATGTATGACGAGATCGCGGCCCTGATGCTGGAAGGCTTGAATCAGCACGCCGAGTCAACCGCCTAGCCCGCATCTGCCATCATGCCAGAGAGCTGCTGAAGGTGGATGGCAGAGGCGCATTTTGCAGGGGAGTCATTTGCAATATGCGAACGAGACCCCATTCTGCAGATGGGGCATGTTCGAAACCCTTGCGAGTCACTTGTGTCCAAGGCTGCATCGGACCAAAGCTGCATTTTTGCCTCCCCATAACCACATGATTTTCATCGACTATTAAAATAGTTCTTCCTTCAGCAGTCCCAATACACCGCTTTTTCCACCCTCTGGCACAGTCACTGCATTGTCATATGCAGATGCGACTTATCGGAGGATGGAACATGAAACTTCAACCCTTGGCACTGTTCCCCTTGCCCTCACACATACTGCCGGGCGGGAAACTCCCCTTGCGCCTGTTTGAGCCACGCCACCTGCAGATGCTCAAGGAATCGTTCATCGATGATCGGGGCTTTGGCATCGTCATGGAAGAGACGACCAGCACGGGTAGCTGCGGGCGCATACTGCCGGTCGGTACTCGCGTCAAGGTGACTGATTTCTACACCCTCAACGATGGCTTGCTCGGGGTCACAGTGCTCGGTCTCGAACGCTTCTCCATTCATGAAATGGAGACGGACGAAACCGGCTTGCGCCACGCCAAGGTAGAAACCCTGCCCAACTGGCCGAGTGCCCACTCAGATTCCAGCGACACACCGCTGGTGAGCAGATTGAGGGAGGTGTTTGAACAATATCCGGAACTGGATGAGCTCTACCCGGACAAGCAGTTCGACGATGCGGCCTGGCTCTGCCAACGCTGGCTCGAGATCCTGCCCATGCCGATCTATGAAAAACAGATGTTGATTGCCAAACAAAACAGTGAAGCGGCGCGCCAGTTCTTGCGCCGACTGATCGCACAGTGAGTCAAAAGTAGATTTGCAAAATGCGAATATTCTTACAATGAAAACACATAATTCGCATTTTGCGACGAGCCGGCAGCGAGGAATGACAGATTACTCAGCTGCAAGCCGCAAAAACAGGTCATTAAAAGTTGGCACGAATTTTTCATAAGTGCCTGTACAACCCGATTTATCCCGTGCTCTCTTCAGTATTTGCTGAAGAATTGGTCAACCACCAGGTTGACCATTTTTTTTATCTGGATCCCGGGTTTACAGCCCCGCAATGCCGCTGCAAGCAGCTGCGCAGCCGGGCCAGGCTGATGGGTTTGGCCAGGAAATCGTTCATCCCCTGGGCCAGACAACGTGCCCTGTCCTCCGTCATGGCATTGGCCGTCAGCGCCACGGGATCCCACACCCCATTTCACGCAAGCGACGGGTCGCCTCCAGCCCATCCATATGCGGCATCCGCATGTCCATCAGGATGAGATCGGGCCGCCGCTCGTTGACCTGCGCCAACGCCTCCAGGCCATTGGCCGCCAGCCGCACCCTGCACACCAATTTCTGCAGCATGAGCGACACCACCAGCTGATTGACCGGGCTGTCCTCCACCACCAGCACATCCAGATCCAGCATGGCGAGCGCATCGGTGACGGGCTGACCCGGGTCTATGCAAGGGGCCGCCATGCCGGGCAACTCGAACCAGAAACGGCTGCCCTGGCCGGGCGTACTCTGCAGGTAGATCTCGCCGCCCATCAGCTGCACCAGCCGTCGGCTGATGGCAAGCCCGAGCCCGGAGCCGGAGAAACGGCGGGTGGCCGAGCTGTCGACCTGAAAAAATGGCTCGAACAACAACCCCTGATCCTCGGCGGAGATACCTATCCCGGTATCGGTCACCGACACCCTCAGTCGCTCATCCTGCCACCCCAGCGCCAGCTGCACGCTGCCGGTGGCGGTAAACTTCACCGCATTGCCGAGCAGGTTGCCGATCACCTGGGACAGCCGGACCGAGTCCCCCTGCAACCAGTCCGGCACCGATTCATCCAGTTGCCAATGCAAGCGGATGCCCTTGGCGCTGGCTTGCGCCTGCAGCGGCTCCACCAGCGCCTGACACAGGCGGGCGGGTTGCAGCGGCTCGGCGTGCAGCGCCAGGGTGTGAGATTCGATCTTCGAGAAGTCGAGCACATCATCGATGATGGTCTGCAGCAGATGCGCCGAGTGGGTGGCATGGCCGAGCAGGGCCTGTTGCTGGGCCTCGAGCCGCCCGTATTGCAACAGATCCAGCATCCCCAGCACCGCATTCATGGGGGAGCGGATCTCGTGAGTCATCATGGCCAGGAACTGTGACTTGGCCCGGTTGGCCGTCTCCGCCTCGTCCCGTGCCCGCGCCAGCTCCTGCTCCCGGCGGATCTGGTTGTCGATCTCCCGCGCCGTGCCCCGATAACCGATAAAGACACCGTCGGCATCGAAGCAGGGCTCGGCGTTGAGCTCCATCCAGCGAGGCCCTCTGGCCAGCACCACCTGGGTACGCATCGCCCGCACCGGCAGTTGCAGCGCGATCAACCGTCGGTACTTGCACCACTCGGGATCCTGGGGGTCATGGGCAAAAGCATAGAGGCTGCGGCCGACCTGGCGGGCGATCAGCTCTCTGCGGTAACCGGGGGCCGACACATAGCTGAGCCTATGCTCGGGATCCGTCTCCCAGAACCAGTCGGACGCCATGGCGGCAAAGCTGCGAAAACGCTGCTCGCTGGCCTGCAGGGCCAGGGTCTTGAGCTCGACCTGCTCCTGCAGGCGAGCTCTATAGGCAATGTTGACCAGCGCCTGGGAGATGAGGGGACGGCACCGCTGCATCGCCGCCTTGCTCTTGAGATCGAAGGTGCCCACGGCGCCATGACGGCAGATGAGCACCCCGGAAAAACCGGGGGCCTGCAGCCCCGTCATCATGACGCTGGCCCAGCCCGCCGCCCCCGCCAGGGGTGCCAGCTCAGGCAGCTGGGACGGATCATAGATGACCAGGGTTTCCCCCGCGATGGCGCGGGAGAAGAGCGGGGTCAATGGCCAGGGGCGGCCCGTCTCCTCGGGCTGGGTGCTGAGATGAGTGGTGCCGCTCGCCCCGCCCCAGGCCACCACATCCGCATGCTCGAAGCCGATGAAAGGCTTGAGCGTCTGGATGAGGCTGTCCAGCACCTGCTCCAGGCTCTGGGCATCGGCCAGCGTCGCCACCCCGCACAGCAAGGCCTGCGACTCCTGGCGGTATTTGGCCTCCCGCTCCCGGCAGCGCACCAGCTCCACCAGTGTGGTCTGCAGCTTGTCACCCAGAGCTTCGAGTTCGGTATTGCCTATCATCTTGTGTCCAGCACTGTGTCAGCTATCGAGGAAGATTACGCTCGATACCATGAGGTTGCCATGGGCCAGCTCACCATGGGGCAAACGCCCCTGCTCGCCGAAGGTAAAGGGGGTGATGAAGGGGATCTCCCCCAGCTGGCTGCGGAACTGGTCGACGACGTCGTTCAGGCTCTCCCCCAGCACCAGTCGGCAGCCGGCACAGAACACCACCAGGGCGCCGAAGGGCTGCAGGCTGCCCGCCATGCCATATTCGGGCTCGATCCGCACCGCATTCAGGCTGCGCTGCAACAGGCCTTCCTCACTGCTGTACATCAGCTGCAGGCGCTCCCCCAGCCGGGTCTCGGTAAACAGCCGCAACCCTTCTCTCGGGGTCACCGCCTCGGGGTGAGAGAGCTTGTAATAAGGCATGTCATCCAGGGTCCCGACCTGGCGGGCCAGCGGAGAGAGGGTGGTCTCCTTCAGGATGGGACCCACCTGCCAAGGGGTCTCGCGCTCCGTCCAGCGGGCATACACCCGGGCCGCCGGCTCGTGATCTATGGTCAGCACCTCGCGCCCATCCAGGGCGGTGATGGTGCCATGCTGTTCGGTGGGGACATAGCCGGAGTGAAACTGGAAGGCCAGCTGGCAATCGGGGTAGAGCACCGCCAGCACCGCGCCTTGCCGGCTCTCGCCCTCGTCCCAGCACAGCTGCCATTCGCCGGTGACCCCATCATCCGCCGCCGAGCCCCCCACGACGGGAACCGTCGTGCCGAACTCCGCCTCGATCCCCGCCAGCATGACCTCTTCCAGCCCGGGGCTGGTATGCAGCAAGATGAGCTGTGGTAGCTCGCCGGGGCGTCCGCCATCGGCGATGGCGCCGCGCAGCAGCTGGCGTGCATCCAGCTCGTCCCCGGCCTGACCGGCCACGCCGTAGGCCCCCTTGTCGTCATAGAGGGCGGCGACCGCCAGGCCCCAGCCATGCCGGGCATGGTGGCCGGCCTGGGTCATGATCCCGCCGCAGGAGCTGCAACCGATGAGACGACAATCCGGGAAGCGGATTTTAAGCGCATGACGCAGTACCGCAGCATCGTGAGCTTGGGTAAAATAGACCAGCAACAGCGATGGGGAATGAGGTGATTGAGCGAGCAGCCGCTCGACTATCTGTTGGGCGGCCAGCAGGGTCGTCTCTGCAAGAGAGTGAGCCGTCAGGAAGTTCAACGCCATCTCCTAGTGGTATGCGATGCAGGTGGTAAGCAAAAATCATACCCTTATCAAATGATTAGCTGGCCATATTGGCTAGAATGGTTCTCACAGACCCACCCACAGGATGGCTGCATGTGGCAAAAAAATATCAGTAACTTTGATCGGGTCGTCGCCATTGGCGGTGGCCACGGCATGGGCCGGGTGCTCTCTTCCCTCTCGTTTTTAGGGCAACGGCTGACCGGGATCGTCACCACCACGGATGACGGCGGCTCCACCGGACGCTTGCGCAAGAGCCAGGAGTGCATCGCCTGGGGGGACTTGCGCAACTGCCTCAATCAGCTGGTAACCGATCCCGGCATCGGCAGCCAGTTGTTCGAATACCGCTTCAATGGTCGAGGGGAACTGGCGGGACACAACCTCGGCAATCTGATGCTGCTGGCGCTCGACAACCTCTGTGTCCGTCCCCTGGATGCCATCCGGCTCATCAGCGACATGCTGAAGATAGAGCCCCAGTTACTGCCCATGTCCGAGCAGCCCACCGATCTCTGTGCCCACACCGTCTGCGGTGACCAGATCCTGGGGGAAGTCTCCATCGATCAACTCGCCACCCCGCCGCGGGCCCTGAGCCTGAGTCCGGCCGTGCCGGCCACCCGCGAGGCCGTGCAGGCCCTGACCCAGGCCGACATGATCATCCTGGGGCCAGGCAGCTTCCTCACCTCCGTCATGCCCCCCCTGCTGCTGGACGAGGTGGCTGGCGCCATTCGGGATAGCCAGGCCATCGTCGTCTTCGTCTGCAACCTGGTCGCCGAAAACGGGCCGGCCGGCCAGCTGGCACTGCCCGAGCAGCATCGCTGGCTGGAAGAGCGGATCGGTCAAGGCCGGGTCGATGCCATACTGGCGCCAGAGGGCCTCAGTGTCCCCGAGCTGGCGGATTGCCTCATCCAGGCCGAGCTGGGTGAGGTCGCCCTGCCCCATCGTCACGATCGTCTCAAGCTTCGACAGGCGCTGGATGAGGTGATCCAAGGCAGGCACATCAGGCATCACAAGGCAGGCTGAGCCCGAGATCAGTGATAGCGGGCCAGATGGGAGAAGACTTGTGGCAGGGAGTGCTCCAGCTGCGCCAGCAGTTGGCCAGCCTCTTCTGCATCTTCCCGGCGGCAGGCAAGCTCCAGCGCCATCACCTGCCGGTAGCTGGGCTCGGCACCATAACTGCCACAGGAAGACTTCATGCTATGGGCCACCCGGGCCAGTGCGGGCCAGTCCCGCTGCTCGTACAGCGGCCTGAGCCGAGCAAGCTGCTCGCCCACCTCCTCGACAAACACCGAGATGACGACGGGCATCATCTCGTGACCAATGTCCTCTGCCAGCTGCCGTAGCACCTTCTGATCCAGCCACTCCATCTTCGCTTCCCTTTGATGGTATTCAAACAGACCACAATATAGATGATGATCGCGCCGGCTGTCATCCGGCATAGGATCGCAGACCAGCCCGGTGAGCGGTCTCGATAACGCCATAATGTGAGCCGGTTCAAGTTATCGAAAAGCAGGAATACCAGGGAGCAACATAAATGTTGCCACCAAATTAACATTTAAATAACAATACGAGTCATGAGAATGATGCGGCTCAGCAACACCTCTCTCATCCCTTTTGCCTGTATGGCTGCTGCGAAGAACCAGGGTAGGATTCTACCCTGGTATTTTTTTATCTCTCACTCGGGTGAATTGCCGTGCGCCAGTTCCCCCAGCCGGAACAGGCAAAACTCCCCCGGCACCATCTTCACCCAGTGTTCATTGCCGGTCAGCGGCCTCGTCGCGATCAGGGTCACCACGTCGTTCGGCGTCGTCTCACTCTGGAAATCGATGGCCACATCCTCATCCAGCAAACGGGCCTCGCCAAAAGGCGCCCGGCGGGTGAGCCAGTAGAGGTTGTTGCTGCAATAGGTCATCACGAACTCCCCATCCGACAGCAACATGTTGAACACCCCCAATCCGCGCAACTCGTCACACCGGCTCGCCAGATAGCGGAACATGGCGGGGAAGTTGGCCGGACGCTTGGGGTACTTCTGCTCCAGCTGCGCGAGCAGCCAGCAGAAAGCGTGCTCGCTGTCGGTGTCCCCGACCGGACGGTGACGCCCGGTCGACAGCCGCTTGTAGCCCGTCAGTTGCCCGTTATGGGCGAAGGTCCAGTAACGGCCCCACAGTTCCCGGGTGAACGGATGGGTATTCTCCAGCGACACGCAGCCACGATTGGCCTGCCGGATATGGCTGATCACGGCGCGGCTCTTGATGGGCAGCGCCTGCACCAGCTTGGCGATGGGTGACTGGGCGCTGGGCTCGGGATCCTTGAAGGTGCGAAAACCGCGCCCCTCATAGAAGGTGATCCCCCAGCCATCCTTGTGGGGGCCTGTCTTGCCGCCGCGCAGCATCAGCCCGGTAAAACTGAAGCAGATGTCGGTCGGCACATTGGCACTCATGCCCAGCAGTTCGCACATATCCAGTCCACTCCCTGAATGACTTGAGCCTCTCTTCAATCAGCGGCTCTCGCCGGAGGGGGCGCGACAGGGGCGGTCGGCATGACCGCACCGCGTCCCCTCCGACAGACGCCGATTACTCGGCCATCTCTTTTTCAACCAACTGGATCAGCATAAGGCGGATCACCTCACTGAGCGGCTGGTTACTTGGCCATCTCTTTTTCAACCAGCTGGATCAGCATAAGGCGGATCACCTCGCTGAGCGGCTGGTTACTTGGCCATCTCTTTTTCAACCAGCTGGATAAGGATGTGGATCACCTTGATATGCACTTCCTGAATGCGGTCGGCATAACCGAAATGGGGCACCCGGATCTCGACGTCGGCCAGGCCGGCCATCTTGCCACCGTCCTTGCCGGTCAGCGCGATCACCTTCATGCCCTTGGCATGCGCGGCCTCGATGGCCTTGAGAATGTTGCCGGAGTTGCCGCTGGTGGAGATGCCGAGCAGCACGTCGCCACGACGACCGACCGCTTCCACGTAGCGGGAGAACACATAGTCGTAGCCAAAGTCATTGGAGACGCAGGAGAGGTGGCTCGGATCCGAGATGGCGATGCCGGCGTAACCGGGACGGTTCTCCCGATAACGACCGGTCAGCTCCTCGGCAAAATGCATGGCGTCGCAGTGAGAGCCACCGTTACCACAGGAGAGCACCTTGCCTTCCTGCTTGAAGGAGTCGGCCAGCAGGCGGGCGGCCGCCTCTATGCTCTTCAGGTTCTGCTCATCGGCCAGGAATGCCTGGAGCACGCTGGCAGCTTCGGTCAATTCATTGCGGATAAGTTCTTGGTACATGGCGTCTGATGTCTCTTTGTATCGTCCAACATAGGGTTCCGCATTGTCGCACAAGCCAATCCCGCCGTCGCCCCCCGGCCAGCAGGGGGGAAGCGGGTTGCATTAGCTCGCTCACGGCCGGGAGGTAACCGAGTTGTAAACATCTTGATAATTTTGTGCACATGAATTACAACAGAGGCCACATCCAACAGGTCAGACCTCTGGATCAGTTCATTCACTTAGCACCCAACTTCGGCAACTCATGCAAGGAGCAAACAATGACGACGACCCTCACTCTGCTCGGAGTGATCCTGGTGATCGGCGCCATGGCTTATCGCCGGGCGTCTCTGCTCACCTCTACGCTTGCCACGGCAGTCGCCCTGGTCATCGGCACCTTCTATGGCCAGGTTCCCCTGCTGGTGTGGGCTCTGTTCGCCCTGGTTGCCATCCCGTTAAACCTGGTGGAGTTTCGCCGTAATCAACTGACCAGGCCGCTGTTCAAGCTCTACAAATCCATCATGCCGGAGATGTCGCGCACCGAGAAAGAGGCCATAGAGGCGGGCACCACCTGGTGGGAGGCGGATCTCTTTGCCGGCAACCCGAACTGGAAGAAGTTGCACGCCATCCCGGTCGCGACCCTCTCCAGCGAGGAGCAGGCCTTCATGGACGGCCCGGTCGAAGACGTGTGCCGCATGGTCAACGACTGGGAAGTGACCCATGAGCGCGCCGATCTCTCTCCCGAGGTGTGGCAGTATCTGAAGGACCACAAGTTCTTCGCCATGATCATCAAGAAGAAATACGGCGGGCTGGAATTCTCCGCCTATGCCCAATCCTGCGTGCTGCAGAAACTGTGCGGCGCCAGTGCCGTGCTCGCCTCCACCGTCGGCGTACCCAACTCCTTAGGGCCGGGTGAGCTGCTGCAGCACTATGGCACCGAGGAGCAGAAAGACCATTACCTGCCCCGCCTCGCCATCGGCAAGGAGATCCCCTGCTTCGCCCTGACCAGCCCGGAAGCGGGTTCGGATGCGGGCTCCATCCCTGACTTCGGCATCATCTGCAAGGGGGAATGGGAAGGGGAAGAGGTGCTCGGCATGCGCCTGACCTGGAACAAGCGCTACATCACTCTGGCACCGATTGCCACCGTGCTGGGGCTGGCGTTCAAGCTGCGCGACCCGGACCATCTGCTCGGTGAGGAAGAGGAGCTGGGAATCACCTGCGCCCTGATCCCGACCCACATCAAGGGTGTCGAGATCGGCCGCCGTCACTTCCCGCTCAACGTGCCGTTCCAGAACGGCCCGACTCGCGGCGAGGAGGTGTTCGTGCCGCTCGACTTCATCATCGGTGGCCCCGCCATGGCGGGCCAGGGCTGGCGTATGCTGGTCGAGTGCCTCTCGGTCGGCCGCGGCATCACCCTGCCCTCCAACAGCACCGGCGGCGTCAAGATGCTGGCCCTGGCGAGCGGTGCCTACAGCCGCATCCGCCGCCAGTTCAAGCTGCCGATCGGCAAGATGGAAGGCATCGAAGAGCCGCTGGCGCGCCTCGGCGGCAACGCCTACATCATGGGTGCGGCGGCCAAGCTGACCGTGACCGGCATCGATCTGGGGGAGAAACCCTCGGTCATCTCCGCCATCGTCAAGTATCACCTCACCGACCGCGCCCAGAAGAGCATCATAGATGCCATGGACATCCACGGCGGCAAGGCGATCTGCATGGGCCCGAACAACTACCTGGCCCGTGGCTACCAGGGCGCCCCCATCGCCGTCACCGTCGAGGGGGCCAACATCCTGACCCGCAGCATGATCATCTACGGTCAGGGCGCCATTCGCTGCCACCCTTATGTGTTACCGGAGATGCTGGCCGCCAGCCACCCGGATCAGGAGCAGGCGCTCAAGGCGTTCGACAAGGCGATGTTCAGCCACGTCGGTTTCGCCATCAGCAACCTGGTGCGCAGCTTCTGGCTGGGCCTGACCGGTGCCCGCTTCGCCGCGTCGCCGTTCAAGGATCAGACCAAGGGCTACTATCAGCAGTTGACCCGCCTCTCCGCCAACCTGGCCTTCCTGTCCGACATGGCGATGGGCACCCTGGGTGGCGAGCTCAAGCGCAAGGAGCGGGTCTCCGCGCGCCTCGGCGATGTGCTGAGCCAGCTCTATCTCGCCTCCAGCGCCCTCAAGCGCTTCCAGGACGAGGGCCGTCAGCAGGCGGATCTGCCGCTGCTGCACTGGGCGCTGCAGGATGCGATGTTCAAGGCACAGGAAGCGATCGATGAACTGCTGCGCAACTTCCCGAACCGCTGGATCGGGCTGGCCCTGCGGGTCATAGTGCTGCCGCTGGGTCGCGACCTGAAACGCCCGAGCGACAAGCTGGACCAGCAGGTCGCCCGTCTGCTGCAGACACCGAGCGCCACCCGCGACCGTCTGGCTGAGGGGCAGTACCTCACCCGCGAGGAGGGCAACCCCTTCGGCCTGCTGGAACAGGCTCTCGATGACGTGCTGGCCGCCGAGCCGCTGTTCGAGAAGATCTGCAAGGCAGACGGTCGCAAGCGCCCCTTCACGCAGCTGGACAGGGTCGCCGACGAGGGGCTGGCGCTGGGGGTCATCAACCCGGCCGAGGCCGACCTGCTGCGCCGGGCCGAGCAGAGTCGCCTGCGCACCATCAACGTCGATGACTTTGACCCCATCGACCTGGTCGCCAACAAGGCACTGTTCGAACCATCGGCCTATCACAGAGCGGCCTGAGCCCGCGGATAAATGCCAAAACGCCTCCCTTGTGGAGGCGTTTTTCATGCCGATATCGGCAACCTCAGCGGAGGCGAAAGAGAGACGTATGCGGGATCATATTTTGGTTATCTATACGTTTCCTATCTTTAATGAAGCGGTTAAGGTAAGCACAGGATCACACACAGGATTGCATAATGGATGATCAAATCCTGATAATTGACGATGACGACGACCTCCCCCTGCCCACACCGCGCCCAGCCGGTTGGAAGGTGATGATCGTGGACGATGAGCCCGAAGTGCATCGCATCACCAAGATCACCCTGAGCAAGTTTGAATTCGACAACAAGCCGATCGATTTTCTGCACGCCTATTCGGCCGCCGAAGCCAAGGCGCTGCTCGCCGCGACCCCGGATGTCGCCCTGCTGCTGCTCGATGTGGTGATGGAAGCGGATCACGCCGGTCTCGAGGTGGTGAAGTTCGTGCGCGACGAGCTGCAAAACAAGATGGTGCGCATCGTGCTGCGCACCGGCCAGCCCGGTCAGGCACCGGAGGACGATGTCGTCACCAACTACGACATCAACGATTACAAGGACAAGACCGAGCTCACCTCCCAGAAGCTGCGCACCCTGCTGCGCGCCAGCCTGCGCTCCTACCGGGACATTCGTACCCTGGAGAGCAATCGGCAGGGGTTGGAGAAGGTCATCGAAGCTTCCAAGGGGATCTTCGAGCAGCGGGCCCTGCGCCAGTTTGTCGAGGGGGCGCAGACCCAGCTCAGCGCCCTGCTCAACCTGGAAGAGTCCCAGATCTACGATGTGAAGCACCTGGCCTACGAGGTGCGGGATCAGATACTGGAGCCGCTGCTGGCCGACGAGCCCTCGCTCCTGCTGAGCGAGGCGCCCGACATCTTGCGCCAGGCCATGACCAGGGGAGCCAACGTCTACGACGGCAACCAGCTGGTGCTCTACTGCCAGAATGCCCGCCACCACCTGCTGTTCCACATCGAGACCACTCGCCCGCTCAACCAGATGGATACCGGCCTGCTGAGCCTGTTCACCGAAAACATCATAGTGGCGCTGGAGAACATCCGGCTCAACGAGGTGATAGGAGACAACCAGCGCGAGATCATCTATCGCATCGGCGAGCTGGTGGAGACCCGCTCCAAGGAGTCCGGCCTGCACGTCAAGCGGGTGGCGCTCTATACCGAGCTGTTCTGCCAGTTGCTCGGCATGAACGAAGAGCGGTGCGAGCTCATCAAGCGCGCCTCCCCCCTGCACGACATCGGCAAGGTGGGGATCCCGGATGCCATACTGCACAAGCCGGGCAAGCTCACCCCGGAGGAGTGGGAGATCATGAAGACCCACGCGCAATTGGGGCAGGACATGCTGTCCGGCAGCGATCTGGCGCTGTTCCAGATAGGCGCGACCATCGCCGGCAATCACCATGAGAAGTGGAATGGCAGCGGCTATCCCCGTGGGCTCCGGGGCGACCAGATCCCGCTGGAGGGGCGCGTCGTGGCACTGGCCGACGTGTTCGATGCGCTGGGCTCGGATCGCTGCTACAAGCAGGCCTGGCCGCTGGATCGGGTGATGGCGCTGATCGAGGCGGAACGAGGCCAGCACTTCGACCCCCAGCTGGTGGATCTGATGCTGGCCAACCTGGACAGGTTTCTCGACATTCGCGATCAGCACAAGGATATCTACATAGGGGCGCATTGAGCGGCCAGCGAGGCATCCTCATCATAAAAAAAGCCGCCCCATGGGGCGGCTTTTTCACGGCCAGGGCCGGGTTACTGTTCCGGCAAATTGAGATCCAGTTTGAGCCCAGGCACCGCACTTTCGCTCTGCGCCTGCTGCGCCGCCATCGCCTTGTGCAGGGTCTGGCGCTTCTGTCGCAAGATGAAGCCCCCCGCCCCCAGCAGGAGCAGCAGCCCCCCACCAGCACCCAGCGCCCAGGGCAACCAGCCGCGGCTCTCCTGCTCCTCGAACCGGGTCTGAACCGGCACCGAGGTCGCGGGCGCCGCCGAGGGGGGTGGCGTCAGCACCGGCGGCAGGATGTTGAACGCCTTGATCGGCAGTTGCAGCTGGATTTCACGCCCCAATCGGGTCGTACCAAACAGGGTCGCCTCGACCTTGTACTGCCCCACCGCCTTGAGCGCCACGAGATCAATGCTGAGCCCGGGCTCGCTCGCCACGGCATTGAACGGCATGCTGACCCCAGTGCTGTCGGCAACCTTGCCCTGGATCAGCACCGAGGCCGGATCCAGCTCGTCGGCGTCGATGACGAACGAGAGCCTGGCCCCCATCTCGCCGGAGGGGGGCGCCAGGCTGTAACTCACCGGCCAGGGGTAGATCAGCACCTGCTGTGACTGGGCGCGGGAGAAGACCTGATTGCCGGTGCTGTAGAGTGCGCGGTACTTGCCTGCGGGCACGTCCAGCACCGCCTCTGCGGTCATGATGCCGTCACCCGGCACCTCATCGAGCCCCTTGCCATCGTCGAGGTAGTGACCGAGCGTCTCCTCAACCATGGGCTCTCCGCTCTGCTCGGCATTGTTGAACTGCTGCAGCCTCACCGTCATGCCCAGATCGGAGAGGTAGTACCCCGCCCCGGGGGCTGCGCCATCGATCAACAGCCGGGACTGAAGCTTGATGCGTTCACCCTGATAGAGCTGAGTCGGCAGCGGCTCGCTCTCGAGCCGGACGTCGGACAGCAGGCGCACCCGGTTCTCGGGATCGACCGCTCCTATGGCCTGCCAGGGGCCCGGCATGGGGTCGCGCACCGTGATGAGATCCTGATCCTGCAACGCCAGCCAGCCCACCTCGGGCGGCGTGACCTTGCCGACATAGAGCTTGCTGCCATCAGGCCGCACCAGGATCACCGAGGGCATCCCCGGCTTGCGCTTGACGATGAAGGTGATCTCTTTCACCCCGTAATCGATGCGAAAGCGATTGTCGAGCAGTGGAATATCGGAAGGGGCAAACACCTCGTTGGCCATGACTGAAAGTGATAGCGAGGCCAGCAGCAGGCCACCCCAGAGGGGCCTCATTGCCGCCACAGGCAGGCGCCTCCTTTCTTCTGCACCAGATCGAGCCGCGCCTCGTGGGCCGCGAGTACCTCGTCATTGGCGCGCACCACCTTGAGCGGCGAGCGGTTGCTCTCCAGCCGGCGGATGCCGGTGTCCTGGCTGCTGTCATTCTCGCTGCTCTCATTGGCCAGGTTGAGCTTGGTCTGGCCACCTGTCATCAGCAGGTAGACGTCCGCCAGGATCTCCGCATCCAGCAAAGCCCCGTGCAGGGTGCGGTGGGAGTTGTCGATGCCGTAGCGATCGCACAAGATGTCCAGGTTGTTGCGCTTGCCGGGGAAGAGATCCCGCGCCATCGCCAGGGTATCTGTGATGCTGCAGATGTCCGCCGTCTTGAAGCTGAGGCCGAGCTTGCTGAACTCATAGTCCATGAAGCCCACGTCGAAGGGCGCATTGTGGGCGATGAGCTCGGCGCCACGGATGAACTCGATGAAGTCGTCGGCTATCTGGCTAAAGGAAGGCTTGTCGACCAGGAAGGCATCCGTGATGCCGTGTACCTGGATGGCCTCGGGGTCCACCAACCGATCCGGCTTGATATAGACGTGGAAATGATTGCCCGTCAGCTTGCGGTTGATCACCTCCACACAGCCGATCTCGATGATGCGATGGCCGAGGTAGACGGGACCGCCTGCCGTGTTCATACCTGTGGTTTCAGTATCCAGAATGATCTGGCGATTCAGTTGGGGTGTGTTCATGATCCAATCTATGTCAAACTTCGGTTTTACTCGCTAGTTTACCCCAAGCCTCATGTTAAAACAGATTGATTGCTCATGTTGAAACAGATTGATTTATACACGGATGGCTCCTGCCTCGGTAATCCGGGCCCGGGTGGTTACGGTGCCGTCATGGTCTATGGCCAGCACCGCAAGGAGATTGCCGGCGGCTTTCGCCTGACCACCAACAACCGGATGGAGCTGATGGCCGCCATCATGGGGCTGCGTACGCTCAACGCCGCCTGCCAGGTGCGCCTCACCACCGACAGCCAGTATGTGCGCCAGGGGATCACCCAGTGGATCATCGGCTGGAAGAAGAAAGGCTGGATGACCGCCAACCGTCAGCCGGTCAAGAACGTCGATCTCTGGAAGGAGTTGGATGCGGAAGTCGCGCGCCACCAGATCGAATGGCTCTGGGTCAAGGGTCACTCCGGCCACCCGGAGAACGAGCGCTGTGACGAACTGGCCCGCGATGCCGCCAGCGGCAAGCAACTCGCCGAAGACGTGGGCTATCAGCCCTGATAGCTCCTCCCCGGGCCAGTCGCGAGACTGGCCCGATCGTGCATCACGCGAGGATGTAAGCTACCACCCCTGACGCGCCATGCCCGGCGCCGCCATCGACTCTGGCAGACGCCAGCGCCGGCGCACCGGGATCAGCGGAAAACGCCGCTTGCGGGCCGCGATCACATAGACAGAGGCCAGGGGCCGGCAATAGTCCCGCCCCAGACTCTCCCGCCACCAGCCGATCCGGCTCTGCCTTCCCATGAAGGAAAAACCGAAGCGCTCGTCAAACATCACCTCGCAGCCCAGCAGTTGCAACCAGTCGGTCACCCGCGTCGGGGTGAACATCCGCGCCGACCAGGGCAGCTGTTGTCGCATAAACGGCAGATAGTGACCGAGCCCCACCAGGCTGGTGGGGTTGTAACCGCTGACGATGAGCCAGCCATCATCGGTCAGCACCCGCTCGGCTTCACGCAGCACCTGGTGCGGATCCGGCGAGAAATCGAGGCAGTGGGCGAGCAGGCAGGCGTCCACGCTGCCGGTGCGTACCGGCAAGGCGAGCGGATCCCCCTTAATATCCAGCAGCCGCCCGCCGGGGGCGACCCCGATCTGGTGGCGGATGGAGGAGCCGCCGCAGGAGAGCTCGGCGCTCAGGGCGCCAATCTTCAGCAGATGATAGCCAAACAGGTGCGGGCACCAGTTATCGAGCCGCTCCTGCAGCTCGGCGGCCACCCAGTCTCCCATGGGCAGCGCCGACCAGCTGGTCGGGATCTCGATCTGTTGTTCGGTACGTGCCAGCTGCATAATGGGACCAATCCGGGGTTCGAACGCCATCCTGTTATATAAGATCCCTTCCACAAAGAGAACACAAAGAGAAGCCGAGCCATGTATACCGTCATCACAGTTCCTGCCTTTAACGACAACTACATCTGGTTGATCCGACACGAAAATCACTGCCTGGTCGTGGATCCGGGCGAGGCAGCCCCGGTACTGGAGCGGCTCGAGGCGCTCGGGCTTGAGCTCGATGCCATACTGCTGACTCACCATCATAAGGACCATGTCGGCGGCGTCGGCGAGCTGCTCCGTCACTTCCCCCGCGCCAGCCTCTATGGTCCAAGGCACGATCCCATGCCGGCCCATCACGGTCAGTGGCTCGAGGACGGGGATAGGATCAACTGGCACGGCCTGAGCCTGGATGTCATCCATGTGCCCGGCCACACCCTTGGCCACATCGCCTACCACGGTCAGGGCATGCTGTTTTGTGGCGATACCCTCTTCTCCGCCGGCTGTGGCCGCCTGTTCGAAGGCACCCCCGCCCAGATGCACGACTCCCTGCAACGGCTCGCGGCCCTGCCCGATGACACCCTCCTCTATTGCGCCCATGAATATACCCTCTCCAACCTGCGTTTCGCCCACGCGGTCGAGCCCGACAACCAGGCGATCCAGCGCCGGATCGGCCTGATCAGCAAGCTGCGCCAGCAGGGCCTGCCGAGTCTCCCTTCCCGGCTGGGGGATGAGCGGCATTTCAACGTATTTCTGCGCTGCGAGCAGGATTCCGTGAGATTTTCTGCTGAGAAATACGCCCTTAAATGCTTGGAAAATCCAGAGGATACCTTCGCCGTGCTGCGGGGCTGGAAGGACGTTTTTTGAACAAACCTTGATCAGGGGGCCATTGCCCCTTATGATGCGTGCTGTTTTTCCTAAAGATGACCTGAGCGAGATGAAGCTACGAACGGCCTTATTGGCAGCGCTGTTTCTCAGCGGCTGTCAAAACCTGAGCCATCAGGATGACCGGGCGGTAACGGCAATCGAGCCGATCAAATCCCCCCAAGTCAGCAAGAAAACATACAAAAAACATTCAGCGCGCTTCCTGTTTGGCGATGAACAGATTGAAGAACTGGATGACACGGATAACCTGTGGGTGCGTAT
Source organism: Aeromonas encheleia (assembly GCF_900637545.1). Taxonomy (NCBI): domain Bacteria; kingdom Pseudomonadati; phylum Pseudomonadota; class Gammaproteobacteria; order Aeromonadales; family Aeromonadaceae; genus Aeromonas; species Aeromonas encheleia. The sequence continues at coordinate 1,484,692 of NZ_LR134376.1, read as the reverse complement.
CAGCGATGATATGCAGCTTGACTCGCACGAGAACGCCCGTGTCCGCCAGCAGCGTGATTGGTTACTGCGTAATGATAAGCATATGGCGACCATTGCCAGCCGGGCTGAGCCCTACCTGTATCTGATGGTAGAGGAAATCGAACGGCGTGAGCTGCCAATGGAGCTTATTACCATCCCCATGATCGAGAGCATGTTCGATCCCAATGCCCGTTCCCGCAGCAATGCGGTCGGTCTTTGGCAGTTTGTGCCTGCTACCGGCAAAAACTTCGGTCTGCGCCACGACAACTGGTATGACGGCCGTCGCGACGTGCTGGCATCCACCAATGCCGCGCTGGACTACCTGGAATACCTGAACCGTTTCTTCGACGGTGACTGGCTGCAGACGCTGGCCGCCTACAATGCCGGTGAAGGCCGGGTACGCAACGCCATCATCCGCAACCAGAAGGCCGGTCGACCGACCGATTACTGGTCGCTGGACCTGCCCCGGGAAACCCGGATGTACGTGCCCAAGATCCTGGCCATGGCTGACATGATCCGCAACGCGGACAAATACAATGTCACCCTGCCGGTGCTGGCCAACAGGCCGCAGCTGCGCACCATCAACACCGGTGGCCAGATCGATCTGAACGTGGCGGCGCAGTTGGCAGGCATTTCCGCCTCCCAGCTCAAGGAGGTCAATCCGGCCCTCAAGCGCGGCATGACCTCGCCACAGGGACCCTATCAGCTGCTGGTACCGGTCGAGTATGCCGATACCCTGGAGCTGGCCCTAGCCGACCTGCCCAAGCGTGAGCGCACCCGCGGCGCCGGCTCCTATCAGGTCACCAGCGGCGATACCCTCTCCCGCATCGCCCAGAACCACGGGGTGAGCGTGCAGCAGCTCAAGCTGGCCAATAACCTGCGCAGCAACAGCCTGCGCCGTGGCCAGACTCTGATGATCCCCCATGGTGGCAAGCCGATGGCGGCTCAGGCCAGCCAGAGCAAGCCACAGCAGCTGGCCAGCCGCAGTGGCAGCAAGATCCAGTACAAGGTGCGTTCCGGTGATAATCTCTGGAGCATCAGCCAGGCGCACGGGGTAGCTCACGACGAGCTGGCCAAGTGGAACGGGCTGAATGCCAAGTCGGCGCTGAAGCCGGGCATGAAGTTGGTGGTCTGGCCCAAGCAGGGCAAGGGCAGTAACAAGTCCATGGTCTATCAGGTGCGGCGCGGGGATTCTCTCTCCTCCATCGCCGCCCGCTTCCAGGTCGCCGTCAACGACGTGATGCGCTGGAATCAACTCGGCAAGAGCGACTACCTCAAGCCGGGCCAGGAGCTGACCCTGTTCGTGAAGAACAACAGCTGATGGTCGATGACCGACTAAAAAAATACCCCGCCTGGTGCGGGGTATTTTTTTGGCTGTTCAGCGGGCCACATCGCTCAGGGGCTGATGGCCTGGGCCGCGAAACGCGCCACTATGGGATTGTGATCCGAGGCATCGGTAGCGGGTGAGTTCACCTCGACCAGATCCAGATTGCGGTAGTAGAGGTGATCCAGCGGGCGGCCGAAGGCGGTGCGGCGCAGATCCGGTACCGGGATGGCTTCCTGCAGGCCGAGTTCTCCCACCAGCTTGTTCAGCCAGAACGCGCGCTTGTCGCTCCAGGTGTTGAAATCCCCCGCCAGAATGACCGGGCCCTGGTGACGATGGATCAACGCGGTCAGATCGTTGAGCTGCTCGCGGAAGGTGGCCATGCCCAGCTCGAAGTTGACCGCATGCAGGTTGACCACCAGCACACCGTCAGGATCGCCCTGTAAGGGGTACAGGCTCACCAGACCGGACTTGGGAATACGCAGCAGAGGCTCGGGTGAGCGCACGCCGCAGACGAAGGCCTGTGGCGTTTTGGCCACTGTCATGACACCGAAGGAGACGCCGCCCTGGGTGAAGGCTTGCAGTTGCTGCCACTGGAAGTCGCCGCTCCTCAGCCAATCCAGCATCTCGGGCCGGGTCGCCGACTCCTGCAGCAACACCAGATCCTGGGACTTGGCATACTCGTCCAGCCCCTCACGCCAGTTCTTGCGCTGACCCTTGTAGAGATTCCAGACGGTGAGGCCAAACTCGCGGGGCAAGGCGGTGGATGCCAGCGCCACCAGCGGTGGCTGCTGGCAGCTGATGCCGGGTACTATACCCGCCGCCGTGACCAGATGATCCTGATCCGGTACCTCGAAACAGCCAACCAACCCCAGCGTCAGCAGGGAGGTACCCAGAATACGATAACTATTTTTCATTGGCTAACAACCACCTGCCTCTGCAATGCGCCACGACCATCACAAATGTCATGGACGCCGACTAGTCTCATTATTCGTGTCCGGCCCGACTCATCCATGAGGGATCCCGCAATGGCGAGACAGCACCAGTACCGCGTGACATTTTATGATCAACAAGGAAATTGTCATCAAGTGGAGCTTTCCACCGTCTATCAGATCAGGCGGGATCCCCAGTGCGATCTCTGCCTGTTTGACACCCAGCACTGCGTGGGCTCGGAAGAGATGCTGGAACGCATGATACGGCAAAAAACCGGGCTTGAGCAGGAAATATCCATCATCAACGCCCGGCTTATCTGAGCCGGATCAGACCGGAACGGGACGGGATCTGCCCTGATCGTCGATGGCGACGTAGGTAAAGACCCCCTCGGTCACGCAGTAGCGCTGGGCTTCGTTTTCCCGCAGTACCGGCTTGACCCACACCTCCAGCTTGAGCCGCATGGAGCTACGACCCACCTTCAGGCAACGGCCGTAGCAACACACCACGTCCCCGACCTTGACCGGGCTGTGGAAGGTCATCCCCTCGACGGAAACGGTACAAATACGTCCTTTTGCCAACTCCTTGGCCATGATGCCCCCACCTATATCCATCTGGGACATGATCCACCCCCCGAAGATATCGCCATTGGGGTTGGTATCGGCTGGCATCGCCAGAGTTCTCAGCAACAGTTCCCCATCGGGGTGACGCTTTGTATCTACCATCATTACCGCTCTCTCTATCATGGATGCGGCATGATAGGGGGCGATCCCGACCTTGGCAAACCTCAATTGCCCGCCAGCCCCGGCGAATACAGGGCTGGACGCGGCCCGTCACCAACACAACAGACGACATTGAGCCCCATTCCGGCTCAGCGCTCCCGGGCGGCCTGCTCGGCAAACCAGTGCGCCGGATCGGGCCAACGGTAGACGAAGCCGAGCCGCTGGCAGATGCGTTGCCCCTCGATCGGCGCAAAAACGCCGGCGGGCTCGATAAACTGCGGGGGCGCCAGGCCGAGCAGCCGGCTCGCGAAGGGATAGAGCTGCTCCCGGCGCGGGTGCACGGGGGCGCTCAGGTTGTAGGCATCCCCGTCCTGTCCCTGCTCCAGTATCAGCTGGCAGGCCGCCACCACGTCATCCAGGTGCACCAGATTCACCGCCTGGCCGCCGCCAGTCACCGTCTTGCCGGCGAGGAAATGGCCGGGATGACGCTCCGGGCCATAGAGCCCGGCCGGGCGCAGCACCATGGCGCAGGCAAAGCCGGCGCCCAGCACCGCCTGCTCGGCGGCCAGCATCCGCTCCCCCCTGGCATGGGCCGGGCAGGGCTGATCTTCTTCCCCCTGCCCCGGCGCCCACACCGAGGTCGCGCTGATCAGCAGCACCTTGCGTGTGCCCGCCGCCTTGGCCAGCTGACACAACCGTGCCACAGCTCCCGGGTAATCCTCGGTCTTGCTCGGTGGCACGCAGACCACCAGCGCGTCGCAGGCGAACGGCAAGGGCGCCGCCAGCTGGGGGCTGATCAATAGCGGCAACGCCGCCACCCCCTCCGCGCTCAGCCGCTCCGCCTTCTCGGCCGAGCTGACGGTCACCAGAACTCGCCTGCCCTCTGCCTGCAAGGCCTTCGCCAGCGGCAGTCCCAGCCAGCCTGCCCCCAGGATCCCGATCTGACTTATGTTCGCGTCTCGCATTGGTAATATCCTGACAAAAAAAAACGGCCATCCAATGATGACCGTCGAAAGTAACGAAGGAAATAGCTGGATTAACCAGTTACCTCCCACAGCGGGAAAATCGGGAGCGCACGCTCCTAATTCGTGGGGCCTATCCTAGTGGCAGCGCAGGCAAAAAGCTTTGAAGCGGATCACAGTTGAAAAGGATTTCTGAAAGCGCTTTCAATCCTGGCCGCGAGAATTGGCCCATTCAGGGCCAACTTATTGCTCAGGCCACGGACTCGCGGCGCACCAGTTCAGCCTCGAACTTGAGCGCCAGGCCGTCGACCGGCTTGTGATCCAGCAGCCGCAAGGCCAGCTCGGCCGCCCTCTCCCCCATCTCCTCGATGGGATAGCGCACCGTGGTGAGCTTGGGGTAGATGTAACGGGCGTAGGGGATGTCGTCGAAGCCCACCACGGAGATCTGCTGCGGTATCTTGTAGCCCCGCTCCAGCAGGCAGGAGATGGCGCCCGCCACCATGGCGTCGTTGAACCCCAGCACGGCACTGAACTCGACACCCCGCTCCAGCAGCTCGCCCATGGCCACATAGCCCCCCTTCTCGTCGGCGAAGGCGCGACCGATGAGGGCCTCGTCCAGCTCGACGCCGGCCCGTTGCAAGGCGAAGCGATAACCGGCCATCCGCTGCTGGCCATCGACGAACTCCTCGTCATCCGAGGTGACGAAGGCGATCTTGCGGTGACCCGCATCCAGCAGATGCTGGCAGGCGGTGGTGATGCCGGCCTGGTTGTCCAGCCAGACGCAGCGCTCCTCGCAGCCCGGTACCTGGCGATTGATGAAGACGATGGGGGTGGTGCCCGCCGCCAGCTCGCTCAGCTCCTCGTCGGGCAGCGCCTTGCTGTGCAGGATCAGGGCGTCGCACTGACGCTGCAACAATGCCTGGATGGCGTGGCGCTCCCGGGTCGCATCGTGGTTGCCGGAGACCACTATGGTGAACTTGTTCGCCTTGTCGACCATGCTCTCGATGCCGCGCATCATCTGGGCGAAGAAGGGACCCCCACAGAGGTCACCCACCAGCACGCCGATGCAGTTGGAACGTTTGCTGACCAGCGCCTGGGCAAAGCTGTTGGGACGAAAACTCAGCTCCTTCATGGCCGCCAGCACGGCTTCACGCTTCTCCGGGGCCACCTGCGCCGTGTTGTTGATGACTCTCGACACCGTCGAGATAGACACATTGGCCAGCTGAGATACGTCTTTGATCGTTGCCACTCTCAATTCCTTTGTTGGGGAAGCCTGTCTGTGTTGATCGGGGCATTATATAGAACCAGCCAGACCAAGACGCGGCGCCCGATCACCTGGCAGGTTTCCTTTTGTAACAAAATCTTAAGGGATGATAACCATTTTGAGGCAAGAAAGGGAGACAGCCGCCGCGGCGGCTGCCTCCCGTCTCAATAGGCGTGGTTCAGCTCACGTTCCGACATGAAACGCAGCGGCTGCTGCAGCTTTTGCTGATAGATGAGATCGAAGGAGAGCACGTTCTGGACATAGTTGCGCGTCTCCCGGTAGGGGATGCTCTCCACCCAGACATCCATCGGCTTGTTGGTACTCTGATCGCGCCAGCGCTTGACCCGGCCGGGGCCCGCGTTATAGGCCGCCGCCGCCAGGATCCGGTTGCCGTCATAGACATCCAGCAGGCGCTTGAGGTAGGCGCTGCCGAGCCGGATGTTCATGGCCGGATCGAACAGCTGCTGCTCGTTGCGATAGGGCACCCCCAGCTTGGCGGCGGTCTCCTTGGCGGTGGCCGGCATCAGCTGCATCAGGCCCCGTGCCCCGACCGGCGACTGCGCCAGCGGGTAGAGGGCGCTCTCCTGGCGGGAGATGGCGTAGAGCAGGCTGGTGTTCATGCTCCGCTCCTGCGCCATCTGGGAGAAGGTGCGCTTGAGCGGCAAGGGGAAGCGCAGGTCGAGCGCGTCCCAGGCCTCGGCCCGGATGCTGGACAGGATAGCCAGCTCATGCCAGCCCTGATTGAGGGCGATGTGACCAAACTCGATGCGCTGGGCGACCGGGTTGCGATCCATGTTGTGGATCCACTCCGAGCGCGCCGCCGTGACCTCGTTCATGGCCAGCAGCTCTCGCACCCGCAACAGGAAGGGCCAGCGACTGCTCGCCGTGCGCCAGTCCGGCACCTTCTGGGCCGAGCTCTGGTTCTTCATGCGATAGGGCACGCCGGTGCGCTGCGCCGCCATGAAGCCGTAGAAGCCGCGCAGGTTGGCGGTTTCCAGATAGAGATCCCGCGCCGGTTTCTGCTGACCCTGCACCTCCAGGGCGCGGGCCAGCCAGTAACGCCAGCGATCCTCTTTCTGCAGGGCGATGGGCATCCGCTTGACCCAACCGGATAGCCCACGCCAGTCCTGCTCCCAGACGGCGAGTCGCGACCTCAGCTCCAGCAGCTCCGCATCCTTCATCCGCACCAGGGTCGCATCCAGCCAGTTGCGCTGGACCAGAGAGCGGTCCAGCAGCAGGCGGCGCGCGGCGGCGCGTTCGATGGGCAAGACCTCGGCCTGGCTCAGGCCAAAGCGACGCTTCATCTCCCCCAGCTGGCGCAAGACCGCCTCGGGATCCTGATTGGCGTAGCGGGCCAGCCCCAGCGACAGCAGGTGCCTGGACGACGGCACCGTCGTGAAATAGGCCGGGTTCATCGCCTTGGCGGGCTGCTCATACAGGGCGATCATCTGATCCCCATAGGGTTTCAGGTTACCGCTCAGCTGGGCACCGAGGTGGCGGATGAGATCCGGATTCTGTGCCTCGAACGCCAGCTTCATGCGCTGCCAGATCTTATCCTGGGTGCGCAGGCCCGCCTGTTGCCAGAGCTGGAACAGGGGATCGCAGGCATCGGGCCTGGACTGGCCGCTCAGCCAGAGTTTGCCGGCCTCATTGAGCGCCACTGTCTTCTGCCCGGTGTAGTAGCGCGCCTGATAGTGCTGACAGAGCAGATCGGTGGAGCTCGGCTTGGCCGGGTAGAAGCGCAGGAACTGGGACCACTGCTGGCTCTGGGCCAGATAGGTGAGGTAGCCACGCTCCAGCCGGTTGGACTGGGGGGTATCCCCGTGCTGGCGGATGAAGCGGGTCACGTCACCATAGTTGGCCGCCCCCGGCCGGAAGGCCAGCTGGTAGTAATCCAGATAGGGCAGCAGCGGGTAATGGGCCAGCCGCGCGCGAATTTGCTGGAAGCGGACCTGATCGTCGGTCCGCACCGCATCATAGCCCTCACGATAGAGGGATTGCTCCATGGTCTGCGCCATGATCCCTGGCACCCACAGCGCCGATAAGACGATTCCCCAGACGGCTTTCACGAATAGCGTTCTCCCTTGAGAGGCACAACCACCGCCCGTTGGCGGTGGTGACATGACACTCATTCTACCCGGTAAATATGGGAGCTACGCCACACTATTTTTATCGGCCGGGACGACGCGTTCGGGGCGGGTCAGCCGACGGACGTAGCGCTCAAGATAGGGCACAGGCAACGGCTTGGAGGCGAGATAGCCCTGGTAGAAATGGCAGCCCTGCGCCTGCAGGAACTCCAGCTGCTGGCGGGACTCGACCCCTTCCGCCGTCACATTGAAACCCATGTGGCGGGCCATGGCGATCACCGCCTCGACGATGGCCATGTTGTCGCCATCCTTGGGGATGTCCTGAATGAAGGAGCGATCGATCTTCAGCTCATCGGCCGGCAACCGCTTGAGGTAACTCAGGGAGGAGTAGCCGGCGCCGAAGTCATCGATGGCAAAGCTGATGCCAAGAGCCTTGAGCTCGGTCATCTTGCTGATGGTGTCTTCCGCGTGGCCGAGCACCACGGACTCGGTGATCTCCAGGTTCAGGCAGGCGGGATCCATGCCGGTGGCGGCCAGCACATCGTGGACGCAGTCGACGAAATCCGTGGCGTGGAACTGCTTGGCGCTGACGTTGACCGACAGCTGGGGCACGTGGATCCCGTTCTCCTCCCAGGAGACATACTGGCTGCAGGCTTCATGCAGCACCCAGTTGCCGATGTCGACGATGAGATCCGTCTCCTCGGCGATGGGGATGAACTCGGCGGGTGACACCAGCGCCCGGCCCGGCGGCTGCCAGCGGATCAGCGCCTCCACCCCTATGATGTCGCCCCCCTCCACCATGTGCTGGGGCTGATAGTGCAGCGTCAGCTCCTGGTTGTTGAGGGCACTGCGCAGCTCGTTGTGAATGAGCAGACGGCGATCCGCCTGCAACTGCATGGAGGCATCGAAGAAGCGCCGGGTCTTGCGCCCCGCCGACTTGGCCTGGTACATGGCGGTGTCCGCCTGCTTGAGCAGATCCCCCGCCTCCTGCTCCCGGCCGGGAAACAGGGTGATGCCGACGCTGGCCCCGATGTGCAGCACCTGACCGCCGTGGGTGTAGGGGGCGGCGATCTCGCCGATGAGTCGCTCGGCGATGAGATCGGCCTGCATCTCCGCCTGGGGCGGGCTGGTCGACAGCGACGGCAGCAGCAGCACGAACTCGTCACCGCCGAGCCGAGCCAGGCAATCCCCCTGCCGCACCAGCCGTTTGAGCCGGCTGGCCACCTCCTTGAGCAGCCAGTCGCCGGTGGCGTGGCCGAGGGAGTCATTGATGGTCTTGAAGTGATCGAGATCGATAAACAGCAGGGCGCCGATCAGGTGCTCGCGGCTCGCCTCGAGGAAGGCCTGGGCCAGGGTCTCGTGCAGCTGACGGCGATTGGGCAGGCCGGTCAGCTCATCGTAATAGGCGAGATCCTGGATGCGCCGCTCCGCCGCCTTACGCTCCGAGATATCTTCGAAGAAGATGACGTAATGGCTGATCCCCCCCTTGTCATCCTGCACCGGCGTGACTATCTCCCACTGGGGGTAGGAGTCACCGCCGACGTTCAGCCGCAGGGTCTCCCCCTGCCAGCGATCGAGGGCGTTGAGCTCGTAGCCAAGCCCCCCCAGTCCGGACCAGAGGTCATTGCCAAGGTGCAGGCCTATCACCTCCTGGCTGTCGAAGCCGGTGATCTGGCTGAACGCATGGTTGACCCGCAGGATCTTGAAGTCGGGATCCGTGATGATGATCCCTTCATGAGTCTCGAACGCCACCGCAGATAGCCGCAACTGGGCGTCGCTCTGCAACCGCTCGAGCTCGGCCACCATGCGCACCGAGAAGATGGTCAGAACGGAATCCAGGTTGGCGGTCTGGGTCTGGCTCGGGAAGAGCAAGGCCAGATGGCCCAGGATCTGGCCAGCGCGATCACAGAGCGGCTGGGCGTAGTAGTGCTGGCCCGGTGGCAGGCCGGCGCAGTCGGTCAGGGGTTCGCTGATGGGGGCCGCACCGGCGGCCCCCTGCCGATAGAGCTGCCAGCAGGGCAGGTCGGCGATCCCGTACTCCTTGAGATCGATGCCGTGACTCGCCAGTACCCTGAGCCGATCGCGACCGACCCGCTCCGTCAGCCATACCGCATTGGCCCCCAGGATGTGGGCGAGCTCGTTGACCAGGGTATTGCAGAAGTCGAGCCCCGTCCTGGCGGAGAGGGCCTGCGCCAGCTGGGCCAGCAAGGGGTCTTGCAACAGCGGGGGATGCTGGGCGAGCCCGGTAGCTTGCCCGCTGCCGTTCGCCTCTCGATCCGTCACCTCGAGGGGCGCCAGCCAGCCGCAGCACAGCTGCTGCGCGGGCACGTACTGGCCGCACCAGAGCACATGGTGCAGGGCGCCGGTGTCATCGCTGAGATGACCGATGAACTGGCCTGGCTGACGAGAATGGTGGAGTCTGGAGAGAAAGTCGGCGAAGCCGGGTTCATCCTCTGGCGCCAGCCGCGTGGCCCAGGGATGCGCCCCCTCCCCCTGCCAGGGTTGGCAAGAGACATGATCGGACAGACTCCATTGCTTATGCTGCCGATCATAAAACCACATCATCTGAGTGGCTTGCTGTTTCATTTACGACTCCAACACTACAACTACGCAATCCATCCGGAACACGGCCTGGAGGGAATATCCACTCGCGCCCATATACCCGCTTGCGCATGGCGGTTGCGATGCGAGGAGAGAAGTGTGGGTAAAAAGGCGAGACTAAGCGGCGAAAACCAGACATCAGGTCGACACAAGGCGCTGCCAAGAGGGGACAGAGACGATCCTAGTTGCTTCATACTGCCTGCCCGTTTCGCCGAGCTCAAGCGGTTTTTGGCATGAAACGGGAAAAGCTCACAATTTATAAATCGCTAAATAACCAAGGGAATATTTCGTGACAAAGATCACGTTTTCATTCGCTGGCATGGGTAATCTGAGGGTGAAGACACAAGCAAGACGACCCGAAGGGGGCCAATATGAAAATCGAAATGACCAGTAAAATCATCGACATCACTCCAGCCATCCGCGAGCGCATTGAATCCCGTTTTGAAAAGCTCGAGCGTCTTCAGGTGCCTCTTATCACACCTCATGTGATCATCTCCAAAGAGCGTTTGATGTATATCGTCGAGGCCACGGCCGGTATCCCCAACGGCAAGCTGTTTGCACAGGCAGAGCACGAGGATCTGTACGCCGCCATCACCGATCTGGGCCAGAAGCTGGAGCGCCAGCTCACTCGTCACATCGAGAAACCCATAGCACGCCGTGGGGCGGCCGTGGTCAAGGAAGTGCCCCAGCCGGATGAAGCCGACGCATAATCCGGACTGTCATCACCCTCATTGAGCAAAAAGGCGGGCCATCCCGCCTTTTTGTATTTGCAGCGCCTGACGTCACCCCAGCCAGCGCAAGCGGGCATCGACCCCTAGTTTCAACTCCTCCAGCAGCGGCAGCATGAGCAAGGGATCCTCCCCCCTCGGCTGGGAGGCCAGCCTGCCCTGCCAGCGTTCACGCCCCAGCGCCGAGAGGTTGTCGTAGATGGCCGGATCCAGCGCCGCGGCCTTGCTCACCAGCGGGGGCGAGCGCAGCGCCAGCCAGAGCCGCACATCCACCATGCTCCCCCCCTGTTGCAGACGCTCGTTGAGCTCGCTGGCAGCAGGCTCCGCCACAGTCCCCTGCAAAGCCGCCTCGGGCGGCAGACCGAAATGACTGCGCCAGACCTGCTCCTGCGGCGCCGCCGCCGGCGTGGCCCCAAACCAGGGTTGCTCCTCGACGGCATCGGTCAGCAGGGCCAGGTGCAGCCGGAAGTCGGCCCTGTTCCCCTGGCGGAGATCCTGGTTGAGGCGCTGGCCCAGCTGGGCTTCATCGACGAGCAGTCGGTCACGTATCGCGCTGGGCAGCATGAGATAAATCTCAGAAATGGGGGTTTCATTGTTTATCGGCCATCAACCCGATCCTTTGAGCATTAAAAATAAAGCCAAGGGGTTCACAAGCGCGACAGATCTGTTAGTATGCGCCTCGCACTCGAGGAGGGGTTCCCGAGCGGCCAAAGGGATCAGACTGTAAATCTGACGGCTCTGCCTTCGAAGGTTCGAATCCTTCTCCCTCCACCATTCAAGTGCAACAATCAGGTACTGCCCCGTGGAGGGGTTCCCGAGCGGCCAAAGGGATCAGACTGTAAATCTGACGGCTCTGCCTTCGAAGGTTCGAATCCTTCTCCCTCCACCACTCTTCTGAAGACCCGGCCAAGCGCCGGGTTTTTGCATTTCCGGGCCCTCTCATTATCACCCCGTCGGATAGCACGATGAAAAACGGGAGGCCAAGGCCTCCCGTTGTTGCGACATCCCGCCTCACAGGGTGAAGCGATAGAAGATGTCCACCGCCTGGGCCACCCCGCTCACCGCCTGCAGATAGAGTCTGGGCAGCACCTCGTAGCGCAGTTTGAACTCGGCGATGGGGCTGAACACCCCGACCCCGTACTGGAACTGCAGGCCCGGCAGCAGATAGGCAGACAGGGTCACTTGGGTATCGTCCCCACTGCCGGCGGTGTCGAGTGCCACGTCGCTCATGCCGAGGGACTCCCCTATGCTGGAGACCACCCCGTTGGCCTGGCTGACCGCACCGGCCACCAGCAGGCCGTTGAAGCCGCCATCCTCGCCGCTGGTCTGCAACCCCTTGCCGCGCAGCAGATAGGAGAGCTGCTCGGACTGCGTCATCATGGGTTCGGAATAGACGGTGATCTTCGGCTTGGCCGCCGGCCCCGTGACCCGCACCCCGACGGTGACGTTGTCCTCTATGGTATCGGGATCCCGATAGGCCTCTATGTTGAGATAGGGCTGATCGATGGGGCCGGAGAACAGGATCCGGCCATCCTTGATGATGAGGTTCTGGCCGTAGGCCTTGAAGCGCCCCTCGTTCAGGACCAGCTGACCGTTGCCCGAAAGCGGCTTGGACGGATCCTGGCGGATGTTGAGCGCCCCGGCCACCTTGGTCTTGAGCCCCATGGCCTCCAGCCGCACGTCATCCCCCAGCCGGATGGCCAGCTTGATCTCCATCGGCAGTGGCGCCGTCTTCGGCAGCGGCGGCACATCGTCATAGATCACGGTCACGTCATCGGAGAGGGCCACCGCGCTCTCGGGCAGGCTCTTGACCAGGATGCGCGACCAGGGAATGTCCACCTGACCGCTGATCCTGGTCTCCTCGCCCAGCGAGATGGCGATGTCCGGCGTCACCCTGACCCGGCCCATGCCCGGGTACTGGGCCTCCAGATCCTTGCCCTGGATGGTGAGGCTGCCGGTGACCGGCAGCCGGGCCCAGCTCAGCCAGCCCCCCAGCGCGAGCGGCCCCTTACCCACCAGCATGGAGCCATCGAGCTCGGCCCTGTTGCCTTCAATCTTGAGACGGGTCACCAGCTTGCTCAGGGTGACCATGTCGGAGTGGGTCTGCACCTCGCCATCGCGCAGGTTGAGCTCGCCATACAGCAGGGGGGACGCCAGGGTGCCATCGAAGCGCGCATCCGCCGAGATGATCCCCTGCAGGGTGCGCACCTCGGGGATGAGCGGGGCGAAGGTGGTCAGCTTGAGGCTGTCGAACTTGAGCTGGCCGGACAGGTTGCCACGCCCGGCGGGCTCCCTGATCAGCATCTCGGTGTCGATGTTGCCGATCTGGCGGGAGGCGAAGTCGATCCGGACCGCGGCCTGCTGGCGCTCGAAATCGACCCCCAGCTCGAGTTGCTGGTAGTCGGTCTTGAGCTCATCGGCCACGAAGGTCCCGGCCGTGGTGCGGACCCTGGCGTGCAGGGTCGGCTGGGAGCCGCGCCAGCTGGCGCGACCGTCTGCCGACAGGACCGCCTGCCAGCGGAAGTTATCCGGCAACCAGGGGCGCAGTCGCTTGAGATCGAACGCGCTCAGGGCGAAGTCCAGGCTGCCCTGCTCGGCGGAGAGCCGGCTGCCCTTGACGCAGAGGCTGGCCCCCTGCGACCCCAGGCAGAGATCCCCCATGGTCAGCTGCTGCTTGGGCAGATCCAGGTCCAGCGCCCAGGGCGCCGTCAGCTCCCAGCGCTTGAGCGGCGTCTTCAACTTGAGGCTCGAGAGGGCGCCGCGCCAGTGATCCCCGCGCAGGCCGCCATTCAGGCTCAGATTGGCGGCCACCGGCTCCCCCTTCATGGTCAAGGTGAGATCGTGACGGTTGAGATCGCCGCTGAGGTTCAGGGCCAGCTGAGAGAGCGAGTTCGCCCCCTGCACCAGGCTCGCCACCGTCAGCGCCAGCTCACCGGCGGGCTTGTCTCCCACCAGGGCATTGCCCTTGATGGCGCTCCCCTTGAGAACTGTGCCGGCATAGGAGAGACGACCCGAGGCCAGATCGACGTTCACCCTCGGCGCCTGTTGGCTGCCGGTGAGGCGGACCTGGCCCTTGACGTCACCCTTGAGACCGGGATAGAGGCCACCCAGGGCGGGCGCATCCAGATCCGCATCCAGCCTCCAGGCTTGCGCGGTGAGCGATCCCTTGGCCCGCAGATGGTTGGGGCCGCTTTGCAGCGCCAGCGCCGGGATCCGCCACTCCATCTTGTCGTTGCCGCTGAGCTCCCCCTTGAGGGCCAGCGGATACTGGTTCAGTTTGCCGTCTACCCTGAGCTCGGGTAGCGCCAGCTGCCAGTGGCCCGCCTCGGTCAGCTCGAAACGGCTGACTATCTTGCCCGCCAGCTTGCCCTTGATCTCGGGCAGCAGCTCGGCCGGGTTGATCTCCTTGAATTCGGTGGTGCCCTGCCACTGGACCCCCTTGCTCCAGGCCAGCTTGCCATCGAGCTTGAGCTCGCCGGTCAGGGCATTGAGCAGCAACTCGATGCGACTCAGCTTCGCCAGATCGCCCTTACCCGACAAGGCCAGCTTGAAGGGCGGCACATCCGTGCCCTTGCCGCTGGTCTTGAGCACAAACTGATAGCCGGAGAGCTGTCCCTTGGCAGTCAGGCTGCCCTTGCCCAGCTGGTAGCTGGGCTCCTCCTTGGCGGGCTTGTGCAGCGGCCAGCCGAGGCTCTTCCAGTCCAGCGCCAGATCAAACGGCACGTCAGGATCCAGCGCCGCCAGGGTTCCCTTGAGAGTGGCGGCCACCGGCCCCTTGGCTTGCAGCGCCAGCGCCAGCTTGCCGACCGAGCCGTCCAGGGTCAGTTTCGCCTGCTCGGAGCCAAGCTCCCACTGCTTCAACCCCTTGCGCGCCTTGGCATCCAGGGTCAGGGCGAGCGGATAGTCATCGACCAGGCGCACATGGCCGCTGAGCGCCAGATCGGCCATGTCGTGGCGCAGGGAGAGTTCGCGGATGTCGATGCGCTCTTCCTTTGCCGTGGCGGAGAGCACCAGCTTGTCGATGCCCTCGATCAACTCACCCTGCTGATAACGCAGCCTGGTCAGGGACAGTCCTTCGAGCTGGACGGGGAATGGCAGGCTAAAGGCGGGCAGCGCGATGGGCGCCGCTTTCTTGGCCTTAGTGGCCTTGCTGTCATTTCCCTGTTTTGCCTTGGCGATGACCGGCTCCTTGGTGCCGACAGGGGATGGGGCCGCCTTGGTCGCCGGCTGGTCGGCCTTGGCCGTCTTGCCTGCCTTGGCCTCCTTGCTTGCCTTGTCGGTTGGGGTCTTGGCCGGTGGCGTCTCGACCAGGGTCACATTCAGGCCATCGAGCATGGGCCCGCGCACGATCAGCCCCTTGCGATCCAGGCTCGCACCGATATCGAGAGACTTGAGGGTCAGCCCCAGCCCGGGCACGGCGAAATCCAGATCCGTCACCTTGAGGCTGTCGATCTGGATGCGCAGCGGCAGCGGCTGCCAGACGAAGGGCGCCGTCGGTTCTTCGGCGGCAGGCTCGGCTTGCGCCGCCCGGACCACGGGATGGCTCACCTCCAGCGACTTGATCCAGAGCTTGCCCTGCAGCAACTTGCCGAGATCCCAATCCAGCACGGCGTGATCGATCGTGACATCGACCAGCGCATCCTGCCAGCCGAGCCCTTTCAGGGTCCAGCCGTAGCCGAGTTGCCCTGCCACCAGTTCCCCCTTGAGGGAGGGCAGCGCGGCCCTGGCCTGTTGCCACAACCACTGGTTGCCCGGGTGGCTGAAGCCCAGCAGGCTGACGCCGATGAGCAGCAGAAAGACGATGCCCATCAACCATAAGACAATGCGTTTTAACCAGATCACGATGCAGACCCCAGCGAAAGAGACAGCCGCAGCGGCCAGAGAAGAAGACGGTTAAAGCAGATCATAATTCAGGCCCCAGCGCGAAATGCAGCCGCAGCGGCTTGTCTTCCTCGGAGATGCCCACCGCCAGATCCAGCCGGACCTGACCGATGGGCGTGACCCAGCGCACCCCGACCCCGGTGCCTATCTTCCAGGCCTCGCTGTAGTCGATGGTGGCGGTACCGCCATCCACGAACAGGGCGCCGAGCCACTTCTCGCTGAAGCGATAGTTGTACTCCAGGCTGCCCACGCTGGTATAGCGCCCGCCGGTGAGCTTGCCATCCTCATCCTTGGGGGAGATGGTCTCATAGCCGTAGCCACGCACGGTCTGATCGCCACCGGTGAAGAAGCGCAGGGAGGGGGGCACCAGGGCGAAGTCGTCCCCTATGATGGCCCCCTGTTCGACCCGCATCAGGAAACGGTGATCATCCCCCAGGGTCCGCAGCCACTTGCTGCGTCCCCACACCCGCATGAAGCTGATGTCGGAGCCCCAGTAAGGGCTGGAGAACTCAGTGGTCAGCTGCTGGCGATCGCCCCACTCCGGCACCAGGCCGCCGCGTACCCGCAGCCGCGACCAGGAGACACCCGGGATCAGCAGCAGGCTGTTCCCTTCGTCGTTACCCTGCACATAGCGTTCGTTCTCCAGCCGGATGAAGACGTCCCTGTCCCAGCTATCCGGCCGCCGCTTCCAGCGGTGCACGCCGAAGGTGGCCAGATCGGAGCGGGTGTCGTTGTTGTCCGTGTATTGGTAACCCGCTTGCAGCGAGTAGTAGTCCCGCAGCGGGTTGCCGACCGGGATCTGGTAATCGAAGCTGAGTTCGGCCTCAGGGGCCGAGATCTTGGCGGTGCTGGACAGGCTGTGGCCGTAGCGGTTGACCCAGGGCTTCTCCCAAGTGGCACTCATCCTAGGCCCCACGTCGGTGGCATAGCCGACACCGGCCTCGATCTCGTGATCGACCCTGTTGGTGAGCGTCACCTGCAGCGGCACCATGTTGCCCTCGGCCTGACCGATCAGCGGCTTGATATCCACCTGTTTGAACAGCTTGGTGGAGGAGACATCCTGCGACATCTCGGCCAGCCGGATCGCCAGATAGGGATCGCCGCTCTTGACGTTGATCAGCGGCCGGATGAGGCGCAGCGCCTCCGGGGTGGCATCGTAGCGGATCTCGCCGAAGTGATAGCGGGGGCCGGAGCGGAACAGGATGAAGATCTCGGCCGTGCCCTGATCCGGGAACACCTTGACCTGGCTCTGGCTGATCTTGGCGTCGAAGTAGCCGCGCGCCAGCCCCAGGCTGCCGAGATCCGCCTTGATGGACTCGTACTTGCCGTGGTTGAGGGGCTCGCCCTCCTTGAGGGGCAGCTTGTCCAGCAGCTCGCTGTAGATCTCGTCGCTGCTCGCATCCCCTTCCAGCAGTATGTCGAGGCGCGAGATGAGCACCGGCTTGCCCCTGTCGATCTCGACCAGCACCTTGGCGGGGGACTTCTTCTCGCGCTTGAGGGTGATCTTGGGCTGGTAGTAGCCATACACCTGCAGCGCTTGCTGCACGCTCTCGGTGATCTTGGCGCGGGCGGGGCGATACTGGCGCTCCTGGTAGACGGGCAGGGCATTGAGATAGGCCTCGACGTTATCCTTCTGTTCGCCCTTGACCCCCTTGATCTGATAGGTCAGCTTGGCCGCCATGGCCGGCGTCACCAGCAGCAACAGGCAGAGGGCGAGCCCCAGTGCGCCAAGCCCGCGACGAATGCTTCGTCCAGGCGATGTGATCCCTGCAGGCAGGAGAGGATAGCATCCTGTCAAACGTCAATTTCCCCGCATAACATTATTAAAAGACTGAATTATTTAGAATGATAATGAGGCTCACTCCCGAGCAAGCGCAGTTCATCCTAGCATAAACAGGGACTCGACAGCAGGGAGTACCCCCGCGCGCGCCTCCCCCATGTTGGCATGGGTCATCCCGCAAAACAGCCCTCGGCAGGTGCCCCCAGGGGGAAAACCCCGCCTCCCTGAGCGAAAAACGCACACTCCCCCGGCCAGTGGGTACAAAAAACCGCCACCCTGACCCGCGGTCACTCTCCCACAGCCTGCCACACTCCATGGCCGGCCGCGGGCGCCACGCGACAACCTCTGTCGGCTCACAACCGGAATGACCGCCCAGAGCATCAAGGGCGGCTTGACAGCCTCGTTCATCAAGGCCCGGTTCGCTCCCTGCTATTCAACAGGAAAATAAATTTAAATCAATCACTTGAACAGGTGGAATGAAAGCTTCGCTCAATCCAATCGATTTATCCCGCTGCCACTGCCCGCCCGCCTGCCCCACACTGGCGACATCAATAGAAGGAGAGATCCCATGCCCTCACGTAGCGAACAGGTGGCTGACTACATCGCCGATCGGCTCGAGTTCATCACCTTTCTGGCCTGCTGCAGCGCCTTGCTGGCCCTGCTGACCGGCATGAGTGGCCAGCAGGCGCTGGCCTTCACCGCCCTCAACCTGCCCTTTGGGCTCGTCCTGTTGCTGGGGCTGGCCATGCTGGCCCCGCTGCCGGCGCACTGGCGCCTGCCCGGGATCACCCTGCTGCTGCTGGGGGGGGCACTGTCCACCCTGCAGCTGAGCGGTCAGTGGCTCAATCCGCTGGCGATCTGGAGCCTGTACGCCCTGCTGGGGCTGGAGATCCTGTGGCAGGCTCGTCCCAGAACGCGGCTGACGGCGAACGCGCGCGGCTGATCCCGCTCATCTTCCCGCCCCGGTGCGCCGACGGCTGACGTGGGCGGCGAATTCGGGTAATCTTGCGCCCCATTTGTTGTCATCTGCCGCGGAGCCCCCCATGAAGAAAGCCTGTGCCCAGCACATCCTGGTCAAAACCGAGAAGCAATGTCTTGAGATCAAGGAAAAGCTCGCCAAGGGCGCCGATTTTGGCCAGATGGCGAAGCGTTTCTCCACCTGCGCCTCCGCCAAGCGCAGCGGCGATCTGGGGGAGTTCTCGAAGGGGGACATGGTCAAGGCGTTCGACGATGCCGTGTTCAAGGGGGAGCTGCTGACCGTGCTGGGCCCGGTGCGCACCAAGTTCGGCTTCCACCTCATCAAGGTGCTGTACCGCAACTGAGCCCCGGGGCGTCGCGAGGGCGCCCACCCCGCCCACACCCCATAGGGCGAGGATGCCGGCACCAACCCGGCAGCGAACGCCAGCTCCGCTGGAAAAATGGCCGAGATGAGATAAATTTACTAACGTTATCAGTTAATTAAGTTTATCCTTCTGGGCATTGCTCCATCATAACCAGTGGATCCCTCATATGCCCAGTTATTTATGGTGGCCCCTGCTGGCCTGGTTGCTGCCCCTCGGCGGCGCCATCGGCAGCCGCGTTCACCTCTGGCCCTGGTGGGTCGGCTTCAGCCTCTGCCTCGCCAGCGCCCTGATAAGCCTCGGACTCTTGCTGCACCTGCTCTGGCGCCGATACGGGGTACCACGCCGGGCGGACAACCAGTGGAGCCAGCTGTGGGGCCATCTGTGGGGTGTAGTCCCGCTGCTGCTGCCCCTGCTGTTTGTGGTGCAGGCGCTACGCGCCCCGCTCACCAACGACGTCAGCACGGATCCCTACCACCCGCCCCGCCTCCAGTGGGCCGAGCGGCTGAGAACGGCGCAGGATCTCCCCATCAATGCCGCCCCCCTGCAAGCATTTGCCGGCAACCCCGGTCCTCTCTATACCAGAGCCACCCCCATCGAGGTTGTCACCGAGGCGAGCGAGCTGATGAGCGAGCTGGGCTGGCAGGTAGAGCCCAGCCCGGACGGCCTCGATGCCGTGGTGACCTCGGGCTGGTTCGGCTTCCAGGACGATGTGGCGCTGCGGGTCTTCCAGGGTCCGAAAGAAACCCGGGTCGACATGCGCTCCGCCTCCCGCCAGGGGCGCAGCGATCTGGGCGCCAACCGGGCGCGGATCCAGGACTTTTTGACCCGCCTCAACGAGCGGCTCGGTCAGGCCTACAAACCCAATTTGAAGCAATAAGAAGGTAATCAATGCGTGTCGAGGTCAAGCCCGATCGGGAATATGCCTGGTTTATCCGCCCCTTCTTCTGGCTGCAGCAACGCAACTACGGCCAGGTGCTGATCCCCGGCAAGTGCTGGGGCCGCTCGCCACGCCTGTTTGCCGCTGTGGCCACCCTGTACGGGGTGATCAACCGCAAGCGATCCCCCATAGATCCCGTGCTGCGCTCCCTGGTGACGGTGCGGGTCTCCCAGCTCAACTGGTGCCGGTTCTGCGTCGACATCAACGCCATGACGCTGATCAAGCGGGCGGGCTCCAGCGCCAAGGTGGAGGCCCTGGCCCAGTGGCGGGACAGCCCCCAGTTCGATGAGCGGGAACGCGCCGTGCTCGACTACACAGAGGCGATGACCGGGCTGGAGGGGGTGAGCGACGAGCAGGCGGCTCGCCTCAAACCCTGGTTCGACGACGATGCCCTGGTGGAGCTGACCGGCCTCATCGCCTTCCAGAACATGTCCGCCAAGTTCAACGCCGCCCTCGACATCGCCCCCCAGGGTTTCTGCCAGCTGTCGGTGCAACCCGAGCGGCCCCCTCTACCCGGCAATAAAAAGCCGGACCAGACACCCCGATGACCAGATCCCGCCTGCTGCTCCTGCTGAGCATGGGGTGCCTCATCGGCGCCTTCTTCGCCCTCGATCTCGGCCGCTACCTGAGCCTCGCCGAGCTGCAGGCTCGTCAGGCGCAGCTCTCCGGTTGGGTACA
The DNA here is from genome assembly GCF_900637545.1 of Aeromonas encheleia. NCBI lineage: Bacteria > Pseudomonadati > Pseudomonadota > Gammaproteobacteria > Aeromonadales > Aeromonadaceae > Aeromonas > Aeromonas encheleia. Next base: position 1,464,437 of record NZ_LR134376.1, on the reverse strand, counting down.
GGCACACTTCGGCCAGGCCAGCCTGCTGTTCATGCTCATCTACGTGCTCACCACCGCGCTCTCCCTGCCCGGCGCCAGCCTGCTGACCCTGGTGGGCAGCGCCCTGTTCGGCGTCGCATGGGGGCTGCTGCTGGTGTCGTTTGCCAGCACCCTGGGCGCCACCCTGGCCTTTCTCAGCGCCCGCTTCCTGCTGCGCGACTGGGTCAGGGCGCGCTTCGGCGACAAGCTGGCCCAGCTCGAGCAGGGAATGGCGAAGGATGGCGCCTTCTACCTGCTGAGCCTGCGCCTCATCCCCCTCTTCCCCTTCTTTCTGATCAACCTGCTGATGGGGCTCACCCCCATCAGAGTCAGTACCTACTACTGGGTGAGCCAGCTCGGCATGCTGCCCGGCACCTTCGTCTATGTGCTGGCGGGCAACGAGCTGGCCACCCTCACCAGCACGGGCAACATCCTCTCCCCCGGCCTGATGGCGGCGCTGACCCTGCTCGGGCTGATGCCTTTATTGATGAAGAGCCTGGTGAGCCTGCTGCAACGCAGGCTCGCCCTGCGCCGGCTGCACGCCCCCTATCAGAAACCCGGGCGCTTCGACTACAACCTGCTGGTAATAGGGGCCGGCGCCGGTGGCCTGGTCAGCAGCTACATCGCCGCCGCGGTCAAGGCCAGGGTGGCCCTCATCGAGCGCCACAAGATGGGGGGGGATTGCCTCAACACCGGCTGCGTCCCCTCCAAGGCGCTGATCAGAAGCGCTCGCTTCGCCGCCGAGCAACGCAAGGCCGGCGCCCTGGGCTTCAGCCCCAGCCAATCCCGGGCCGACTTTGCCGCCGTGATGGCGCGCATTGCCGAGGTGATCGAGCAGGTCGAGCCCCACGACTCCGTCGAGCGCTACCAGCGGCTCGGGGTGGAGTGCATCCAGGGGCAGGCCCGCCTCGTCTCCCCCTGGGAACTGGAGGTGAACGGCCGACGCCTCAGCAGCCGTCACATCGTCCTCGCCACCGGCGCCAGGCCGAGGGTGCCCGACCTGCCGGGCCTCGGCGAGGTGCCCTACCTCACCTCGGACAACCTCTGGCAGTTGCGCGAGCCACCGCGCCACCTGCTGGTGCTCGGCGGCGGCCCCATCGGCTGCGAGCTGGCCCAGAGCCTGGCCCTGCTCGGCATCCCGGTGACCCTGGTGGAGCTCGCCGACCAGCTGTTGCCAAGGGAAGAGCCCGAGGTCGCCGCGCTGCTGCAGGCGCAGATGGAGGCGGACGGCGTCAGGGTGCTGACCGGCTGGCAGGCCGAGCGAGTCGAGCTCGACAAAAACGACGAGATCGCCCTGCAACTGCGCCAAAGCACCCCGCAGGGCGACGAGCTCATGCTCATCGAGGGAGACCGGCTGCTGCTGGCGCTGGGCCGGGTCGCCAATGTGACCGGCTTCGGGCTGGAGGAGCTGGGGGTCACCCTCAATCCCGGGGGCACGGTGCGGGTGGATGCTTTCCTCGCCACCAACTACCCCAGCATACTGGCGGTGGGAGACCTGGCCGGTCCCTACCAGTTCACCCACTTCGCCGCCCATCAGGCCTGGTATGCGGCGGTCAATGCCCTGTTCAGTCCCTTCAAGCGCTTTCGGGCCGACTACCGGGTGATCCCGACCGCCACCTACACCAGCCCGGAAATCGCCAGGGTGGGGCTCAACCGCAAGGAGGCGCAGGCGCAGGGCATTCCCTTCGAGACGACCCGCTTCGCGCTGGCCGAGCTGGATCGGGCCATCGCCGACGGCGAGCGGGAGGGGTTCGTCGAGGTGCTGACGGTGCCGGGCAAGGACAGGATCCTGGGGGCCACCATAGTGGGCGCCCAGGCCGGCGAGCGGCTCGCCGAATTCGCACTCGCCATGCGCCACGGGCTGGGGCTTCGCAAGATCCTCGCCACGGTGCACGCCTATCCCACCCTGATGGAGGGCAACAAGCAGGTGGCGGGGCTCTGGTTACAGGCCTGGCAGCAGGCCCACCAGCCAGCCTGGCTGCCCACCCTGCTGGCCCGTTATCACGGTTGGCGCCGCGGCGCCTGACTCCATTTGCATAAGGCAATCACCATGTTCAAGACCCGGCTTCGCTCCTTGTTCCACGCCATGTGCCTCGCGGCACTGCCCCTGCTGATGTCGGCCAGCCTGCAGGCCGGCGAGGAGGAGTGGCAGCAGACCCTGCAGCAGGCCGAGGGCCAGACCGTCTATTTCAACGCCTGGGGCGGCAGCCCGGAGATCAACGCCTACCTGCTGTGGGCTGGGCAGGAGCTCAAGCGCCAGTACAAGGTCAATCTGGTGCAGGTGAAGGTGGATGACATAGCCCAGAGTGTCAGCCAGCTGCTGGCCAACAAGCGGGCGGGCAAGTCCAGCGGTGGCCCCATCGACCTGCTCTGGGTCAATGGCGAGAACTTCAAGGCGCTCAAGGATCAGGGGCTGCTGGGCGCCCCCTTCAGCCCAAGTCTGCCCAACATGGCCCTGGTGGATCGACGCCTGCCGGTGACGGAGGACTTCACGGTGCCGGTGGACGGGCTGGAGGCGCCCTGGGGCATAGGCCAGCTCAACCTGATGGTCAACGGCGATGAGGTCGGCACGCCCCCCACTTCGGCGGCCGCCCTGCTCGACTGGGCCAAGGCCCACCCCGGCCGTTTTACTTACCCCAAGCCGCCGCAGTTTCATGGCTCCAGCTTCCTCAAGCAGATCCTGCTGGAGTTGACCGCCGATCCCGCCCCCCTCTATCGGGAGGCGACCGACGCCGAATTCGCACGGCTGAGCGCCCCGCTCTGGACCTGGCTCGATGCGCTTCACCCCGCGCTCTGGCGCAAGGGCAGGCTGTTCCCCACCAGCGCCGCCGAGACCAAGCAGCTGCTCGATGACAATGAGCTGGCCATGGCCATCAGCTTCAACCCGGGGGAGGCCCAGAGCTCGGTGCAAAACGGCACCCTGCCGCCGACCGTCAGGGCCGTCGCCATGAGCAAGGGGGCGCTGACCAACAGCCACTTCCTCGCCATCCCCTTCAACGCCAGCGCACGGGCCGGTGCCATGGTGGCGGCCAACTTCCTGCTGAGCCCCGCCGCCCAGACCCGCAAGGCGGATCCCGCCTTCTGGGGTGATCCCAGCGTGCTGGATCCCGCCAGACTCGGTGCCGCCCCGTCCGCGAACGTCGGCCCCCAACTGCGCTTCAAGGCGGTGGCCGAGCCCCATCCCAGCTGGCAGCTGCGGCTGGAAGCGGCCTGGGCCGAGCGCTACGGCCGCTGATCGATGAGTTCCCGGGCCTGGCGCCTGCCCTTCATCCTGCTGTGCGGCCTGCTGCTGGCCGCGCCGCTTTGTGGCGGCCTGTTGCTGCTGCTGGCCGAGGGCATCGCCATGGGCAATCTCAGGCTGCTGCTGGCCCAGCCCGGGCTCTGGCACTCGGTGGGCCTGAGCCTCTGGGTGGCGACCGCCTCCACCCTGGGCGCCCTGCTCTGCACCGCCCTGCTGCTCGCCCAGGGTGACGGAAGCCGCTGGATGGGCTGGCTGCGCCGCCTGCTCTCCCCCCTGCTGGCTCTGCCCCACGTGGCCTTCGCCATCGGTTTCGCCTTCCTGCTCGCCCCCTCCGGCTGGCTGCTGCGGCTGCTCTCCCCCGCCCTCACCGGCTTTGCGCTGCCGCCGGACTGGCAGAGCCTGAGAGATCCCTGGGGGCTAGGGCTGATACTGGCGCTGATCCTGAAAGAGACCCCCTTCCTGCTGCTGATGGCGCTGGCCGCCCTGGAGCCCGCCAAGCTGGCGCGTCAACAGTGGCTGGGGGCCAGCATGGGCTTCAGCGCGCCGCAGATCTGGTGGCGCCTGCTGCTGCCCGCCCTCTGGCCCGCCCTGCGCCTGCCACTCTACGCGGTGGCGGCCTATGGCCTGGCGGTGGTGGATCTCGCCCTGCTGCTGGGGCCGGATGCCCCGGCCCCGCTGGCGGTGCGGATCTGGCTCTGGTATCAGGATCCCGATCTGCTCTGGCGCGGCGCCAGCGCCAGCGGCGCCCTGCTGCTGCTGGCGGGCAACCTGCTGCTGATCGCCGGCCTGCGGCTGCTGGAGTGGGCCCATGGGAGGCTGGGCAAGGCGCGCTGGCTGGACGGTCGGCGCACCCGCCCCTCCCCCCTGCTGGCACGGCTGACCCGGGCGGGCGTCTGGGCCCTGCTCGCCATCAACCTGCTGGTGCTGGCCTCGCTGCTGCTCTGGTCGTTGACCCGGCGCTGGCCCTTCCCCGCCCTGCTGCCGAGCCAGTGGAGCGGCCGCCACTGGCTGGAGCTGCTGCCCAGCCTGGGCCCCCTGCTGTGGCAGAGTCTGCTGCTGGCGCTGCTCTGCGCCGGCGTCGCACTGCTACTGGTGGTGCTCAGCCTGGAGGCGCAGCAGGATCGCCGACCCTGGCCGCTCTGGCTCATCTGCCTGCCGTTGCTGTTGCCCCAGGCCTGCCTGCTGTTCGGGTTGCGGCTCCAGATCGACTGGCTGGGCGGCGCCGGAGTCGATGGCATCGGCTGGGGCTGGGTGCTCTGGAGCCAGCTGCTGTTCGTCGCCCCCTATGTCTACCTCTGCCTGCACGGCGCCTATCGCCAGTTCGACCCTCGCCTCACCCGGGCGGCACTCTGCCTGGGGGCCAGCCCCTGGCGGGCCTGGTGGCGGGTGAAGGCGCCGCTGCTGGCGCGCCCGCTGCTGTTCGCCTTCGGGGTCGGGGCGGCGGTGAGCCTGGCCCAATACCTGCCCACCCTGTTGTTTGGCGCGGGCCGCGTGGTCACCATCACCACAGAGGCGGTCGCCATCGGCAGCGGCCTCAACCGGCGGCTGGCGGGTCTCTACGGCCTGCTGCAGTTGCTGCTGCCGCTGTTCATCTACGGCCTGGCGCTCTGGCTGCCCCGCCGCATCAATCCCGCACTGAGGCATTGAGCATGCTGCATACCACCCCCCTCACCCTGCACCTGGATGGCCGCCCCCTGCTGGTGCTGCCCCCCCTCGAGGTGGCCCCCGGCGAGGTGCTGACCCTGATGGGGCCGAGCGGCTGCGGCAAGAGCTCGCTGCTGGCGGCGCTGGCGGGCGTGCTGCCCGCCGGGGGCCCCCTCCGGCTGAGCGGCGACATCTATCTGGGTGAGCGGTTGCTCACCCCACTGCCCCCTCAGGCCAGGCGCGTCGGCATGCTGTTTCAGGACGATCTGCTGTTTGCCCACCTGACGGTGGCGGAGAACCTGATGTTCGGCATGCCCGCCCAGCTCGAGGGGCTGGCGGCCAGGCGAGCGCGCGCCCTCGAGGCGCTGGCGCAGGTGGCGCTTAGCGATCAGGCCGACAAGCTGCCGGGCCGACTCTCCGGCGGCCAGAAGGCGCGGGTCAGCCTGCTGCGGGCGCTGCTGGCCGAGCCGCAAGCCCTGCTGCTGGACGAGCCCTTCTCCCGGCTGGACAAGGCGCTGCGCAGCGCCTTTCGCGCCCTGGTGTTCGAGCAGATCAAGCGCCTCAACATACCGGCCATCCTGGTCACCCACGACGAGGAGGATGCGCCGGGCGCCATCCTGACCCTGACCACCCCCTGCTCCGACAAAGAGGAAGCCGACCTTGTTTGACCGCCACCTGATCCCCCTCATTCGCCGTCCGATCCAGTTGCTGGCAGTCCCCCTGTGCCGGGCCGGGATCAGCGCCAACCAGGTCAGCCTCACCGGCTTTGCCATCGGCATGCTGGCCTTGCCGCTGCTGGCGCTGGGGCTGCACGGCTGGGCGCTGCTCGCCATCCTGTTCAACCGGCTGCTGGACGGCCTGGACGGGGCCGTGGCGCGGCAGACCGGGATCACCGACTGTGGCGGCTTCCTCGACATCAGCCTCGACTTCATCTTCTATGCCGCCGTGGTGCTGGGCTTTGCCTTGAGCGATCCCGCCAACGCCCTGCCCGCCGCCACCCTGCTGTTCGCCTTCATGGGCACGGGCTCGAGCTTCCTGGCCTTCGCCATCATGGCGGGCAAGCGCGGCATCGAGAACCCCGTCTACCACCACAAGTCGCTCTACTATATCGGCGGTCTGACCGAGGGCAGCGAGACCATCAGCCTGTTCGTGCTGATGTGTCTCTGGCCCGGCGCCTTCGGGCCGCTCGCCTACGGCTTCGCCCTGCTCTGCGGCATCACCACCCTGACCCGGCTCTGGAGCGGCTATCACACCCTTCGATGAGGAAGGGCGCCAAGCGCTCGCTGGCGGCGAATCAATCAAAGGATGAATAGCGGCCCCCCGCCATGCACTGAGCACTTGCGCATGGATGCCAATGTCTTACCATGACGACACTCCTTATTCAGGCCTTCGAGAACCCTATGCGTCGCCTTGTCTGTGTCCTCACCCTATCCACCTTCCCCCTGCTTTATGGCTGCAGCAGCACACCGGCCCCAACGCCCGTGGTCAAGCCACAGCCAAAGAGCGCCTTCATCAACCAGACACCACCGAGCAAACCCCTTTATAGCCAAGGGGTTAGCAAGGGCGACTTCGCCAATCGTCCCAATGTGGACAGATTCGTGCAGCGCATGGTCGACAAGCACGGCTTCAACGGCGCCGAGCTGCATCAAGTGCTGGCGCAGGCCCAGCGCTACGACTGGATCATCAAGCTGATGGACGCCCAGGCCCCCACCACCACGCCGCCGACCGGCCCGACCGGTGCCTGGAACCGCTATCGCGCCAAGTTCATCACCCCGGACAACGTGCAAAACGGCGTCAGCTTCTGGCGTGAATACGAGAGCGAGCTCAACCGGGCGCAGCAGATCTACGGGGTGCCGCCCGAGATCATCGTCGGCATCATAGGGGTGGAGACCCGCTGGGGCCGGGTGATGGGCAAGACCCGCATCCTGGATGCGCTGGCGACCCTGGCCTTCGACTATCCGCGCCGGGCCGAATTCTTCACCAGCGAGCTGGAGGCCTTCCTGGTGATGACCCGGGATGAGGGCATGGATCCCGCAGAGCCCCAGGGCTCCTATGCCGGCGCCATGGGCTATGGCCAGTTCATGCCGTCCAGCTTCCGCAGCTATGCGGTGGACTTCGACGGCAATGGCCATACCAACCTGTGGGATCCGGTGGATGCCATCGGCAGCGTGGCCAACTACTTCAAGGCCCATGGCTGGGAGAAGGGACAACCGGTGGCGGTGCGCGGTCAGGGCCAGCTGCCCGGCTTTGATCACGGCTTCCAGACTCGCTACCCTGTCTCCTCCCTGCGCGGGGCCGGACTGGTCCCCACCGGCTCCCTCGGCAATCACAACGAGGCGAGCCTGCTGCGCCTGGATGTGGGCACCGGTTATCAGTACTGGTACGGCCTGCCGAACTTCTACGCCATCACCCGCTACAACCACAGCACCCACTACGCCATGGCGGTGTGGCAGCTGGGTCTGGCGGTCAGGGATGCCAGGGGTTTCTGAGAGCCTTCACTCGCCAACCAAAACGGGCCCGCTGGGCCCGTTTTGTCATTCGTTTTCCAGCAACCAGCGCTTGAGCAAGCCGGCCAGCTGCGCCTGCTGCTGGTCCGTCAACGGGGCCAGCAGGCGGCGCTCGTTCGCCACGTGCCGCTCCACCGCCCTGTCGATCAGCTCATGCCCGTCCGCCGTTAGGCAGACCAGCAGGCTGCGCCTGTCGCTCGGGGCCGCCTGGCGCTCGATCAGGCCCCGCTCGGCCAGCTTGTCGAGCCGGGCCGTCATGGCCCCCGAGGTCAGCATGGCGGACTGGTAGAGCTGGGTCGGCGTGAGCGGCTCGCCGGCACGGCGCAGGGTCGCCAGGATGTCGAAGTCGGAGCCCAGCAGGCCGCACTCCTTGAGCTCCTCATTCACCTCGCGCCCGGCAATCGCCGCCATGCGCGCCACCCGCCCCAGCACGCCCATGGGCGAGCAGTCGAGATCCGGTCTCTGCCGGGCCCACTGCGCCAGCAGCAGGTCTACATGATCACTGTCCATCCAGACTCCATTATCTTTTCGTAAAGATACTTGATAATAAACCAACTCGCGGCTAATTTATCTTTACTTGAAGATACTTGTCCGTGAGATAGCCATGCCCCTGCTGATTGCCCTGCTCGCCCCCCTGCTCTGGGGCAGCACCTATGCCCTGGTCAGCCTCTACCTGACCGACTACTCCCCCTACTGGGTGGCGGTGTGGCGCGCCTTGCCCGCCGGCCTGCTGCTGCTGGTGCTGCATCCCCGCCGACCGCCGCTTATCTGGAGCAGGCAGTTCCTGCTGGCGTTTTGCAACATCACCGCCTTCTTCGCCCTGCTGTTCGTGGCGGCCTTCCGCCTGCCGGGCGCCGTGGCGGGCACCCTGGGCGCGACCCTGCCGCTGATCCTGATGGGGCTGGCCTGGTTGCAGGATGGCAAACGGCCGAGCCTGAAATGGCTGCTGCTGGGGCTGATGGGGCTGGCGGGGGTGCTCCTGCTGCTCAACCCCTCCGCCAATCTGGATCCCATCGGCGTGGGCTGCGCCCTGCTCGCCACCCTGCTCATCGGCCAGTCCAGCCGCTGGATGCAGCGCTGGCCGGTGAGCGATCTGCTGGCCCTCACCGCCTGGCAGCTGCTGTTGGGAGGGCTGATGCTGATCCCGCTGGCCTGGTGGCTGGCGGGCCCCATGCCGATACCCCAGCTGGCGAGTGCCCCCGCCTTTGCCTGGCTGATCCTGCTCAACACGGCGCTGGCCTACTGGGCCTGGCTGTGGGGCCTCAAGCGCCATGGCCCCGAGGTGATGGGCATGCTGGCCCTCACCAATCCCATGGTGGCGGTGTCGCTGGGGGTACTGATGGTGGGCGAGACCCTGGATGGCCGTCAGTGGCTCGGCATCGGGGTGATCCTGCTCTCCCTGTTCCTGATGAAGCTGCCGACGCGCACCTTCTTCAAACGCTGGCAAGTCCGCAAGGCGAGCACCGGCAAGGCCGGCAATGACTGACCCGCGAGACGAGTTACCCGCATAGCAAACAAGCTGCATAAAAAAAGAGGAGCCACCGGGGCTCCTCTTTTTCTTCGTTGGTTGGCCTGCAGAGGGATTTAGACGCCGGCCTTGGCCAGGGCGGCGGAGACGATCAGCTGGGCCTCCTGCTGGATCAGATCCAGGTGTACTTCGCCCTTGAAGCTCTCCATGTAGATCTTGTAGATGGACTCGGTGCCGGAGGGGCGCGCCGCGAACCAGCCGTGCTCGGTCACCACCTTGAGGCCACCGATGGCGGCGTCGTTGCCGGGCGCGCGGGTCAGCTTGGCGAGGATGGGGTCACCGGCCAGGGTGGAGGCTTCAACCAATGCCGGATCCAGCTTGGAGAGCACCGCTTTTTGCGCGCTGTTGGCCGGAGCATCGATGCGGCGGTAGCTGGAGCGGCCGAACTTGGCCTCCAGCGCGTCGTAATGGGCCTGGGGATCCTTGCCGGTCACGGCCAGGATCTCGGCGGCCAGCAGGGCCAGGATGAAACCGTCCTTGTCGGTGGTCCAGACGCTGCCGTCCTTGCGCAGGAAGGAGGCACCCGCGCTCTCCTCGCCGCCGAAGCCGAACTCGCCGCTGTAGAGGCCATCGACGAACCACTTGAAGCCGACCGGCACCTCTTTCAGGGTGCGGCCAATCTCGCCCGCCACCCGATCGATCATCGAGGAGGAGACCAGCGTCTTGCCGACCGCGGCCGTCTTGGGCCAGCCGGTTCTGTGGGTGAACAGGTACTGGATGGCCACCGCCAGGTAGTGGTTCGGGTTCATCAGGCCGGACTTGGTGACGATGCCGTGGCGATCGTAGTCAGGGTCGTTGCCGAGCGCGATGTCGAACTTGTCTTTCAGGGCGATGAGGCCGGCCATGGCGAAGGGGCTGGAGCAATCCATCCGGATCTTGCCGTCCTTGTCCAGGGTCATGAAGGAGAAGGTGGGATCGACACGATAGTTGACTACCTCGATGTCGAGCTCATAGCGCTTGGCGATCACGTCCCAATAGGCCACGCCGGAGCCACCCAGGGGATCGACCCCGATCTTGATGCCGGCCCGCTTGATGGCCGCCAGATCCAGCACATTTTCCAGATCGTCCACATAGGGGGTGACGTAGTCGTGCTCGACCACCAGGGCGCTCTTGAGGGCCTCGGCGAACGGCATCCGTTTCACCCCGGCGAGGTTCACCTCCAGGATGGCGTTGGCCCTGTCCTCCACCCACTTGGTGATCTCCCCTTCGGCGGGGCCGCCGTGGGGCGGGTTGTACTTGAAGCCACCGTCTTCCGGCGGGTTGTGGGACGGGGTGATCACCACCCCATCGGCCAGGGCCGCCGGCTTGCTGGCGTTGTGGCGCAAAATGGCGTGGGAGATGACCGGGGTCGGTGTGAAACCGAGGCCGACCTGGATGCGGGTCTCGACGCCGTTGGCCGCCAGCACTTCCACCGCGCTGGCGAAGGCGGATTCAGAGAGGGCGTGGGTATCCATGCCGACAAACAGCGGCCCCGTGATGCCGGCCTGCTGGCGATACTCCACCAGCGCCTGGGTCACCGCCAGGATGTGGGATTCGGTGAAGGCGTTGTGCAGGGCGCTGCCGCGGTGGCCGGAGGTGCCGAAGGCCACCCGCTGCTCGGGGCGGCTCATGTCCGGCTTGTTGAGGTAGTAAGCGCTGACCAGACGGGGAATGTTGGTCAAGTCGCTGAGACGGGCCGGCTGACCGGCGTGGGGATGCTGTGCCATGGCGTTTTCCTTGCATGAGGCCTTGCCCGGCAAGGCCTGAGTCTTTGATGCGTTAAACGGTGCCGCACACCTGAGCGGTCAAGGCTTCATCGTAACCCATGCTGGCCATCAGCTGGGCCACCATGTTCTGCTTGCGGCTGGTGTTGGTATTGGTGATCACCCAGAACGGGGTATCCGGCACCTGCTTGGGCTTGGTGGTGCTGCCACTGGCACGCAGCGCCTCGGGGTCCCGCGAGAAATAGACGCGCTTGCGCCCCTTGATCTCGGTCGCCTGAGTGAAACTCTCCGGGTTGTCCCGGTAGAGGCTACTCAGCACCAGCATGAAGCGGTTGATGGACTTCTCTTCTCTTTGCAGCTCACCCGAGTCGAGCAGGGCCTGCAACCCCACGGCATCGGCGACCACACGCGGCTGGGGGGCCGCCACGGGCTCGACCACAGGCACGGCAATGTGGGAGGGCTGTTCCAGCAGACGACGCAGGATATCGGAGGCACTCTCGCCGATGTGCCGGGTCTGGCTGGCGATATAGAAGTAGAGATCGTCATCAAGCTCGATGGTTTTCATAGGGATGCGCTGGACTCGTCGAAATTCGGATGCGGCGATTATACATAGGCAAACCCGGCAGCCCAAGGGAGGGACTGGTAGATGTGCATGAATCTCATCGAGAATACGGCATAATGCGGGTCCAAGTGTGTGATCCCCCGCACTGATAAGGGATCCCGGGGTCGTCTTTTTGGAAAAAAACCACAAGAGAGACCCCCCAAGAGAATGAAATCCTTTTCTTTCAGTGCGTTAAGAATCTGGCGAAACAGCCCACGACCGATAAGGTGTTATTTTGCAACACAATCAGCTTTTGCATTTCAAGGAACAGGGCCAGGGCCCTGCCGTCGTCCTGATCCACGGCCTGTTCGGCAGCCTGGACAACCTCGGCCTGCTGGCCCGTCCGCTCAGTGAGCAATACAGGGTCATCAGCGTCGATTTGCGCAACCATGGCGCCTCCTTTCACTCGGACGAGATGAGCTACCCGCAGCAGGCGGCGGATGTGATCGCCCTGCTGGATCATCTGGCGCTGGATCAGGTGGCGATAGTCGGTCACTCCATGGGCGGCAAGGTCGCCATGCAGGTCGCCAAGCAGGCCCACGCGCGGGTCGGCCGGCTGGTGGTGGCCGACATAGCCCCGGTGGCCTACCCCCATGCCCGTCACCAGAATGTGTTCGCCGGGCTCAATGCCACCCTTGCCAATCCGCCCCAGAGCCGTGCCGAGGCCGAGGCCCTGCTGGCCCGGTACGTCGAGATCCCCGGCGTGCGCCAGTTCCTGCTCAAGTCCTTCGCCAAGGGGGAGTCCGGTTGGGGCTGGCGCTTCAATGTGCCGGCGCTGGAGCGCAACTACGCCAACATCATGGGCTGGCCCGACGACCAGACCCGCTTCGAGGGGCCGACCCTGTTCATCAAGGGGGGAGATTCCGACTATGTGCAGCCCCAATATACCGAGACTGTGATGGCACAATTCCCGGCCGCCAAGGCCCGCGTCATCGCCGGAACCGGTCACTGGCTGCACGCCGAAAAGCCGGTGTTGTTCAACAAATTGGTTGTGGATTTCCTGTCGACAGGCGGTTAACAGTTTCAAATCCTTTGTGATATAGTGCGCCCGTCATAAGGAGTGCGCGCAATCCATGCTGAGTGAACATATCGATCTGATCGAGAGTCTGGGCCTGAAGCTGTTCTTCGTGGCCATCTTCCTGCTGATTGGTCTGGCCATTCACGACGTGCTCAAACGCGGCAACGTGCCCCGCTTCGGTCGTCTCATCGTCTGGCTGGTTCTGTTTCTGGGTTGCGCGGGTTTTGTCGCCAAGGGGCTGATCGAAATGGGCTGGGAAGGCTCAGGGATCGGCTAACTACTTTTCATCTGTGATGTATGGCCAAACAGCAAACTGATCGAACAACACTGGATCTGTTCGCAACTGAGAAGCGCCCCGGCAGGCCAAAGACCAATCCACTCCCCCGTGAGACCCAACTCAAGATCAACAAGCGCAATCAGCTCAAGCGCGATCGGGAGAACGGCCTGAAACGGGTAGAGTTAAAGGTGGAGGCCGAGTTGCTGGAGCGCCTGAACCAACTTGCGTTACAACAGAACGTCAGCCGAGCCGAGCTGATCCAATCTATCCTGAAGCAACAGATTGAGTCTGCTTTTGCAGCAGGCATCGCAATCTGACCGTTAAGCATTAACACCAAATACGGGTAACTAAACACTATGGCTAGTGTAGGTCTGTTTTTCGGCAGCGATACCGGTAATACCGAAGCTGTCGCCAAGATGATCCAGAAAGAACTGGGCAAACAACTGATTGAAGTCCGTGACATTGCCAAGAGCAGCAAGGCCGACATCGACAGCTTCGATCTGCTGATGTTCGGTATCCCGACTTGGTACTACGGCGAAGCCCAAGCCGATTGGGATGACTTCTTCCCCGAGCTGGAAGAGATCGACTTCACCAACAAGCTGGTCGCCATCTTCGGATGCGGCGATCAGGAAGACTATGCCGAGTACTTCCTCGATGCCATGGGCACCCTGCGCGACATCGTCGAGGCCAAGGGCGCCATCATCATCGGCAACTGGCCGACCGCGAGCTACGAGTTCGAAGCCTCCAAGGCCCTGGTCGATGACAAGCACTTCGTCGGTCTGGGTATCGATGAGGATCGCCAGCCGGAGCTGACCGCCGAGCGCGTCAAGGGCTGGTGCAAGCAGTTGCACGAAGAGATGTGCCTGAGCGAGCTGGAGTGATCTCCCTCCTCTGACAACAAGGGCCCCGCTGGGGCCCTTGTTGTTTCTGACTCTCGCCTCAGCAGGTGGCCTACTCGGTCGCTCTGTGTTCCGGTCTGGCGCGCACGTAGAGGGTGCGCTTGACCTGGGCCACCAGCTCACCCCCCTTGTCCTGCACTGTTACCTCGAACTCGGGGAAGTGCTTGTCTCCGCGCTCGGTGGCCGCCACGATCGATGCCAGCTTGGCGTCGGTCAGGGTGAACTCCGCCACCAGCATCCCTTTGCCCGGCTTGATGTAATTGATGCTACCCGCCTTGTCCCAGACATAATAGCGATTCTTGAAATGGCCCATCAGCATCAGCGGGTAGATGGGGTCCGTCATGGCGAACATGCTGCCGCCAAACTGGGTCCGGTTGGCATTCTTGTTCCACCAGCGGGATTTCAGGGTGACCCGACAGAAGCGAAAATCAGGGCTCAGGGTTTCGATGTTGATGCCGGCTCCCCAGAAGGGAGGCCAGGCGTTGAGGGCGTGGCGCACCCAGGCCGCGTTGCCAAAAAGCCAATCCATGGATCTCATCCGACCAGACAATAGAGAAATTACATAGTATCAACATTTCCGGGCGGAGCAAGCCTAGCCACTGCGGGGTATATTTATCCTCCAAGGGGGCTGAACATGCTAAAGCCCTTGAATTGCTGGGTTTATTTTTAACTTGGCTACGACCTATAATGACAGGCCATACGAGTTCGTGGTTGCCATTCCTTCGGCAGTCAATCAGAATAACCACACCTTCGAGAATGCGAATTAATAGAATATGGCAGACAACAACCAAGCGTTAAAAAAGGCCGGGCTCAAGATCACCTTGCCCCGCGTCAAAATCCTGGAAATCCTGCAACAGCCGGACTGCCAGCACACCAGTGCGGAAGATCTGTATAAACGGCTGATCGATCAGGGTGAGGAGATTGGTCTCGCTACCGTCTATCGCGTTCTCAACCAGTTTGATGATGCAGGTATCGTCACCCGTCACCACTTCGAAGGCGGCAAGTCGGTGTTCGAGCTGGCCACCCAGGAGCATCATGACCACCTGGTCTGCCTCGATTGTGGCAAGGTGATCGAGTTCTCCGACGAGGTGATCGAGCAGCGTCAGCGCGACATCGCCAAGGTGCACAACATCCGCCTGACCAACCATAGTCTCTATCTCTATGGTCACTGCGCGAACGGCGACTGCAAGCACGACGAATAACGCCGTCGGCCCGCGAGCAGCAATGAAAAAGCCAGCATGATGCTGGCTTTTTTGTGTCCGCAAGGGGGCGGGTGATGGACAGGGTCTCCCCTGCCCTTCTCGCATCAGCCTTCGGCCTTGCCCCAGACGTCGCGCAGGGCCACGGTGCGGTTGAACACCAGGTGCTCCGGGCTGGAGAGCTTGTTGTCGGCACAGAAGTAGCCTTCGCGCTCGAACTGGTAGGCAAACTCCGGCTTGGCATCCTTGAGGGAGGCCTCGACCCGGGCACCGGCGATGATCACCAGCGAATCCGGGTTGAGCGCCGCCTCGAAGTCATCCTCGGCAGCGGGATTCGGCATCTTGAACAGACGATCGTAGAGACGGATCTCGGCCGGCAGGGAGTGAGTGGCGCTGACCCAGTGGATCACCCCCTTCACCTTGCGGCCATCGGCCGGATCCTTGCCCAGGGTCTCGGGATCGTAGGAACAGTAGACGCAAGTCACCTTGCCTTCCGCATCCTTCTCGACCCGCTCGGCCTTGATGACATAGGAGTTGCGCAGGCGCACTTCCTTGCCCAGCACCAGGCGCTTGAACTGCTTGTTCGCCTCTTCCTTGAAGTCTGCCTCGTCGATGAAGATCTCGCGGCTGAAGGGAAGCGTGCGGCTGCCCATCTCGGCGTTGTTCGGGTGCGCCGGTGCGGTCAGCACCTCGTCGCCCGCCAGGTTCTCGATGACTACCTTGAGCGGGTGCAGCACGGCCATGGCACGCGGGGCGTTCTCGTTGAGATCGTCGCGGATACAGGCTTCCAGCATGCTCATCTCGACGATGTTGTCCTGCTTGGTCACGCCGATGCGCTTGCAGAACTCGCGGATGGAGGCCGGGGTGTAGCCACGGCGGCGCAGACCGGAGACGGTCAGCATGCGCGGATCGTCCCAACCGCTGACGTGCCCCTCGGTCACCAGCAGGTTCAGCTTGCGCTTGGACATGACGGTGTATTCGAGGTTCAGGCGGGAGAACTCGTACTGACGGGGGTGGCAGTCGATGCTGATGTTGTCCAGCACCCAGTCGTACAGACGGCGGTTGTCCTGGAACTCCAGGGTGCACAGGGAGTGGGTGATCCCCTCCAGGGCGTCCGAGATGCAGTGGGTGAAGTCGTACATCGGATAGATGCACCACTGGTCACCGGTCTGGTGGTGGTGGGCAAACTTGATGCGATAGATGACGGGATCGCGCATCACCATGAAAGGTGAAGCCATGTCGATCTTGGCGCGCAGGCAGGCGCTGCCCTCGGCCATCTCACCGTTCTTCATCTTGGCAAACAGCGCCAGGTTCTCTTCGACGCTGCGATCGCGGAACGGGCTGTTCTTGCCGGCCTCGGTCAGGGTGCCACGGTACTCGCGCATCTGCTCGGGGGAGAGTTCGTCCACATAGGCAAGACCCTTCTCGATGAGCTCGATGGCGTAGCCGTGCAGCTTGTCGAAATAGTCGGAGGAGTAGCAGATCTCGCCGCTCCACTGGAAGCCGAGCCACTGCACGTCCTGCTTGATGGACTCCACGAACTCGATGTCTTCCTTCGCCGGGTTGGTGTCATCGAAGCGCAGGTTGCACTGGCCCTGGTAGTCGCGGGCGATGCCGAAGTTCAGGCAGATGGACTTGGCGTGGCCGATATGCAGATAACCGTTCGGCTCGGGTGGGAAACGGGTATGCACGCTCTTGTGCTTACCGCTGGCCAGATCTTCATCGATGATCTGACGGATAAAGTTGGTTGGGCTGCTCGCCTCGGTCATGAATTCACCTCGAATGTCTCAGCTCGTGGGGCAACCGCGCGCCCCCGCTTAGAAACCGTCAATGATCCACTATTCATCCATGAGGCTCAACAGGAATTTGCCGCCACGGCAAGTGGGCCGCGCCACCAGGCCCCATTTGCGCTGGGGCCGACAAGCTTCCCACCTAGTGGATCCGCTAAACCTCGCGCGGCTTAGTCTCATCCGGGTAAATCATGAAATAGATCAATTCATATGGGTCTAGAATTAAACAGTCTCTTGTGAGTACACACAAAATACTTTTATCACGACAGTTACAATACAAAAGCTCAAAAATACAACTAAAACACCACGAAATTCAGCTTATTGCTCTGATAAATCGCATCAACTCAACATAAGATGCAACAGATGTTTTTCAAACCCCTCAATCCTTAGTATTCTATTTATCATTTTTGCTGCGACATCAGGGAAGATGGTCGACAACACCTGTCCCCTCCCTTTCCCCCGAGCCACTCGCCTCATCCTCACACAGGTAGCTGAACCATGTCCTATCCCTTATCAAGACGTGATTTCATCAAGCAGTGCGTCATCGCCGGCATCGCCGTCTACAGCGCCCCCCTCCTCGCCAACCTCTCCCTGTCCGGCATGGAAGACGAGATCTTCGATCCCGCCTTGCTCGGCCAGTGGAAGCAGGGCGGCAAGGTCAAGTTCCGCAGCGATGGCCTGGCCAAGGTGACCGGCCAGAAGATCTACAGCCGGGACTATCGCGCCCAGGATCTGGCCGGCTGGCCGTCCCAGCAACAACATGCGCTGCTGATCCGGCTCGACAAGGCGGATCGCGTCTATCTGGGGCTGGATCTTTCCATGCTGCCTGCCAATGCCCAACCGGCTCGGGTCGTCACCGCCGCCGATCTGGCGCGCGACGGCGTCGAGCTGCCCTCCTTCTACGGCATCAACATGATGGTGAGCGAAGGGGCCACCCCGGATTATCTGGGTCATGCGGCCGCCATGCTGATCTTCCAGGACTTCGCCACCTTCAACCGGGCCAAGCAGATCCTGCAATTCAACGACAAGGTGATCCGTTACGGTAAGGTTGTGCCGCTGGTCGCCACCACCCGCGATCCCTGGGCCTGCTGGCGCATCATCCGGATCGAGGGCAAGCTCGGCATGAGCGACCAGTACAGTACCTTGAAGAACGGGCTCTTCTTCCCGGCCATCGTCAGCCACCAGCCGGTGTGGCCGACGGCCAAGGCCGATGGCAACGCGGGCGAACAGGGGATGTATCAGGCCGAGCTGGTGCACAAGGAGCTGGAGGCCGAGGACGCCCTGGTGCTGGATCGCAGCTACCAGACCCAGTTCATCGAACCCATGATGATGGAGCCGGAAAACTTCAACGGCTGGTTCGACGCCAAGGCGCGCACCATGCACCTGGTGATAAGCACCCAGTCCCCTCACGACTTCTACTACCAGGCCGCCGAGATGCTGGCCAAAGGCCCGCTGGCTGGCAAGGTCGACAAGCTGGTGGTGCACTCCCCCTTCATCGGCGGTGGCTTCGGTGCCAAGGATCACACCATATTCCCCTTCTATGGCCTGCTCGCGACTATCTATGGCGACGGCCCGGTGCGCCTGGCCAACGATCGTTTCGAACAGTTCCAGGGTGGCCTCAAGCGTCATCCGTTCAACATGCACAACAAGCTGGTGCTCGACAAACAGAGCGGCCAGTTCCGCGCCCTGATCTCCTCCATGACGGTTGACGGTGGCGGTCGCCTGAACTTCACCGGCTCAGTGGCCAGCGTGGGCGCCAGCGCCATTCAGGGCGTCTACTACCTGCCCAAGAACGACATCACGGCGGTAGCCCTGCCGTCCGAGAACCCGGACTGCGGCTCCATGCGCGGCTACGGCTCCCTGCAAACCATGGCGGCCATGGAGATGATGATCAACGAGGCCGCCGCGCTGCTGAAGATGGACCCGCTGGCGCTGCGGCGCCGCAACCTGATCAAGCCCGGCCAGCCCAATACCCAGGGCGCCATTCCCCAGGGCAACAACCGTTACCCCGAGATCCTGGCGATGGCCGAGCGGCACGAGATCTGGGCCCAGCGCCAGGCCAGGAAGCAGGCTTACGAGACCCAGCACCCGGACCGCCTGCACGGCACGGGTTTCAGCATCACCACCAAGGACTATGGCACCGGCGCCGTGGCCCCCTCCGCCTGTGTCGAACTGACAAGCAAGGGGGAGATCCTCCTCAAGATCAGTGGCATGGAGATGGGCACAGGGATCCAGACCTCCCAGGCCGAGATCGTCAGTCGCTACTTCGGCCAACCGGCCGACACCATAGATCTCGCCGAAATCGCGCTCTGGGAGAGCTTCAAGCTGGTCGAGACCGATAACCCCTACACCATCTCCCAGGAACGCCAGGACGAGATGCAGAAGAACCCGCGCTGGACGCTGGCCATTCCGCAGGCCTCCTCGGCCTCCATCTCCTCCTACTTCCAGAGTCACGCCACTGTGGCGGCGGCCCGCATCCTGTTCGAGCAGACGCTCTGGCCGGCGGCTGCCGCCATCTGGCGCAAGCAGTTCTTCGTCGGTCAGGCGGGTCTGGACCTGGGCCCCGCCAGCGAGGCGAGCTGGACCCCAGCGGGGTTGACGACCCGTGGCATGCCGCCGTTGCCGCTCTCCCTGCTGGCGGCTCATGCCCACGCCAACGGCCTCATCACCGGCGCCATGGTGCACAGCTTCAACCGCTGGGCCTGGGCCGAGTGCGACTTCACCATCGAGGGTCAGAGCCAGCGCCTGCCCATAGACGCGCTGGCGTTACGCTACGGTGACGGCGCCAGCAGCGAGCGGCGGGCACAGGCCGATGCCAACGGCTACCAACTGCTCGATCGCACCCAGGCCCACTATCCCAGTACCAACCTGAACAACGCCATGGTGACCTACTACGCCCCCTGCGCCACCCTGGTCGAGATCGCGCTGGAGAAGGGCTCGGGCAAGGTGCACATACTGTCCGCCCACAGCTGGCTGGACGCCGGTCGGGTCATAGTCCCCGAACTGGTGGAAGGCCAGATCCAGGGCGGCCTGGCCATGGGGGTCGGTCATGCTCTGTATGAATATCTGCCGTCAGGCCAGGAAGGGCCGGGCAACGGCACCTGGAACCTGAACCGCTATCAGGTCCCCCTGGCGCACCAGCTGCCGGTCTGGAACCTGACCCACACCCTGCTGGAACCCCTCTCGCCGACCGATGCCACCAAGGGCATTGGCGAAGTGGTGATGATCCCCGTGGTCGCCGCCCTGGTCGAAGCCATCTATCAGGCGACCGGCACCCGCTTCTATCATCTTCCCGTGACTGCAACCGACATTCAGAAGGCCATCCAATGATCACCGTAAACATGACCATCAACGACCGTCTCATTGGCCCGATCGAAGTGGATGACAACACCATGATGATCGACTTCCTGCACGAGTATGTGAACCTGACCGGCACCAAGTTCGGCTGTGGCATCGGCGTCTGTCATGCCTGCACCATAGTCGTCGACGGGGCGGATGGCAGCAGCGAGAGCGTGCGCACCTGCGTCAACGGGGTTGGCCGCTTCAATGGCCAGCGCATACGCACGGTGGAAGGCCACGCCAAGCGTAACAACCTGGGCAAGATCATCGCCCTGAGTCCGGTGCAGAAGACCTTCCTGGATCACTTCTCCTTCCAGTGCGGCTGGTGTACCTCGGGCTTCGTCAACGAGACCACAGTGCTGCTGGAGCGGCTGCGCAAGCAGCCGGTGGCCATGGCCGATCTCGAATCCACCATAGAGGGTGCGCTTAAAGATCACGTCTGCCGCTGCACCGGTTACAAGAAGTATTACGAGGGGGTCAAGGCCATGTTGATCTCGGAGGGGGTAGTACGCACATGATGCTCTCCGGACTCGCATTCGCACTCTTGCTCGGCACAGGCACGGTGTCTGCGGCCGACGCCCAGGATCCGCAGGTGGCACAGGGAGAATACCTGTCCAAGGTCGGCGACTGCGCCGCCTGCCACACCGCCGAAGGTGGCCAGAAGTATGCCGGTGGACTGGCGTTCAAGACGCCTTTCGGCGTCATCTACTCCACCAACATCAGCTCCGACAAGGCCCAGGGGATAGGCAGCTACAGCTATCAGGATTTTTATGAGGTGATGCACAACGGCAGCGCCCCCAATGGCCGCCTCTATCCCGCCATGCCTTATACCTCCTACCACCTGGTCACGGATGAGGACATGAAGGCGCTCTACGCCTACTTCATGCAGACCAAACCGGCCGCCACCCCGAACCGTGACAACGAGGTCGGCTTCCCCTTCAACGTGCGCACCGGCCTGGTATTTTGGAACCTGGTGGCCCATGAGGACAGCGCATTTCAACCGGATCCGGCCAAGAGCAGCAACTGGAATCGTGGCCGCTACCTGGTGGATGGGCTGGGGCACTGTGGCGAATGCCACACGCCGCGGGATACCTTCATGGCGATGGACGACTCCGGCTACCTGAAAGGAGCCATGATCGAGGGGGTGATGGCCCCGGAGATCACCGCCACCGAGCTCAGGCGCCAGGGCTGGACCCATGACTCCCTGACCCGGCTGCTGCGCAAGGGCTACTCGGTCAAGGGCGGCGTCTTCGCCGGCATGTACCCCGTGGTCGAGAAGAGCTTCGCCTACCTGACCGACGAAGACATGCACGCCGTCACCAGCTACCTGCTGGGCAGCGACACCCCGCTGCCGGTGCCGGAGCCCAAGCAAGTCACCCTGGATAGGGCGCACCCCGGCTATGGGCTCTACCGGGACTACTGCGCCGGTTGTCATGGCCAGGAGGGTCAGGGCAAGCCGAACGTGACGCCATCCATGTACACCAACGCCACCCTGGATCAGGCGACCCCGACCAACACCCTGGCGGTGCTGCTGCGCGGGATCCCGGCCCAGAGCTACAGCCAGACCGAGCGCTTCGCCCCCATGCCAAGCTATGCCAAGGAGCTCAACGAACAGCAACTGGCGGATCTGGTCAACTTCCTGCGCCAGACCTGGGCCCATCAGCCCTCCACCCTGAGTGCAAGCGACATCGAGGCGCTCAAGAAGGAGATCGTCGAGGCGCACGATGAGTAGCGGTCAGCTGGAGGTGCTGCGTCAGAGCCTCGCCTGGCTCGCTCAAGGAAAATCTATCTGGCTGTGCAGCATAGTGGCGACCTACGGCTCGGCTCCCCGCCCGCAAGGGGCCCTGTTCGCCACCGACGGCAGCCGCCGCAGCGGCTCCATCTCCGGCGGCTGCATCGAGGATGCCTTCGTCGCCATGTTGGCCAGGGGGGAGTATGACTCGCCCCTGAGCCTGCTGGACTATGGATCCCATCTGGCCCCCGATGGCAGCGAGTTCGAGCTGCCGTGCGGCGGCCGCATCCGGCTGTTGGTGGAGCGCCTCGAAGGGGATGAGGCCGTCGCGGATCTGAACGAGTGGCTGAGCAGGCTGCAAGGCGCCCTCCCCTTCGTGCGGGAGGTGCGGCTTGATCAGGGGATGCGCTCCTATCTGGCCGACGAGATGCAGGGCGAGCAAGAAGATCCAGACAGGGTGCGGCTGAGCTATGCCCAGCGCTGGCGCCTGCTGCTGCTGGGGATCAGTCAGGTGAGCGAGCAGGTGGCCAGACTGGGACAGGCCGCTGGCTTCGAGGTGTTGCTGTGCGACACCCGCGAGGCATATAGCCCCGACTGGCACTGGGGGCCGGAGCAGGGCGGCATAGCGGTGGAGTGGTGTGACCCCGAGCGTTTCGTCGAGCGTCATGTCACGGCCCGGAGCGCCGTGCTCGCCCTGGCCCACGATCCCAGGATTGACGATGCCGGCTTGATGGCGGCACTGGAATCAGAGGCCTTCTATCTGGGCGCCATGGGCTCGGTGCGCACCAGCGAGCGCCGCCTGGAGCGATTGCAGCGCATCGGCGAGATCAGCCGGGAGCGGCTCGACAGGATCCATGCGCCGATCGGGCTGCCGATCGGTAGCAAGGCCCCGATCGAGATCGCCATCGCCACCCTGGCCGAGGTGATCGCCGCCCGTCATGGCATTCGCCTGAGGCTTCGCCAAGATGCGGCCTGAGCGGATAGCCCTGCTGCTGGCCGCCGGCTTCTCCCGCCGCTACGGCAGCGACAAGCGACTGGCGGGCTCCCCGCCCCTGATCCTGCGCACCCTCGCCACCCTGCTCCCCTGCCATGACCGCGTGCTGGTGGTGCTCAGGCAGCGAGACGAGGCGTTACGCCAGCTGCTGGCGCCGACGGGCGCCCTGATCACCCAGGTGCCGGCAGATGGCGGCATGGGTGACAGCCTGGCCCACGGCGTCCGCACCCTGCTCGCCCAGGATTGGCCTATCCAGAGTCTGCTGGTGGCGCTGGCCGATATGCCCCATCTCTCCCACACCAGCCTGCTGGCCTTGCAGGCTGCCCAGCAGGGTCACTCGCTGGTGCGGCCCCTCTACCAGGGTCAGCAGGGGCATCCCGTCAGCTTTCCCGCCGACCTGCTGCCCGAGCTGGCCCGCCTCTCTGGTGAACAAGGCGCCAAGCCGGTGCTCGATCGCCACGCCGACCGCCTGATCTGCCTGACGCTGGATGATCCCGGCTGCGTGCAGGATATCGACCGACCCGAAGACCCTCTCTGATCCACCCCGACGACGCCGCCGGCAAAACGCGGGCAAAAAAAGCCCCGCACCAGGCGGGGTCACAAGTGATGAAAAACAGACAATACACACACACAACAAAGGCTCACACGCACAGTCAACCTTTCCCAAAACCGATGACATATCGGCCTTGGGAAAGGCGGGTCTTGCGACCCGCCTGGTGTTAGCGGTTGACAGCTATCCGTTCAGTTCGGTGACGCGGCTGGTGCGCTTGCCATCGAAGCTGGTGGTACGCAGGTAGACCTTGCCGTTCACGCTCGGCTTGGCCGCGGCGTCATAGGCGCTCCAGCTCTTGCCATCCAGGCTGTACTGGATGGGCAGACCAGGCAGATCCACGTTCGCTTCCAGCTTGCCGTTGACGACCTTGGCACCCGGCACCGAGAGACGGTACTCGACGCCGTAGGCTTCCAGTTTCGCCAGCTCACGCTGACCCAGCAGGTTGGCGAACTGGTTCCACTCCTTGTCCAGAGTGGCCTTGTTGACATGCTTGGTCTCGCCGGAGAACTCGCGACCCTTCACATAATCCAGCTCGAAGCCACCCTTGTGCCAGGCACGCTCGGCCACGGAGAAGATCCGCGGGTAGACCATGTACTCGTACTGGGCATCGGTACGCACGGTTTCACCCCACTGCTGACCGGACATGCCCTTGAACTTGACGGGATCCTGGTCACCCTTGGCCACGAAGGCGTTGCCGTCGCGGTCAACCGAGGTCTCGGCGTTCTGCGGCAGGTTTTCCGGGGCGAAGTTGAACAACTTGCGGGTGTCGGTGAAGCGAGTCGCCCAGTAGTAGCCACGCTCGGCCGGATGCACCTCGTTCGGGAAGTCCAGGTAGAGGTAATCCGGGTTGGACAGCACCACGTCATAACCCTTGTGCGCCCACGCCATCGCGTTGTTGAAGCCGCCCCAGTAGAGGGTTTCCCAGAAGTTGACCTGGGTCTTGTCGGTGGCGAAATCCTTGGCGCCGTCGGCGTACTTCAGGCCATCTTCCCACGCCATCAGGGTGGAGTAGCCATCCGCCTTGACCATCTTGGCAACTTCCTTCGCGTAGTAGACCATCAGTTCGTCTACGCTCTTGATCTTGCCCTCGTCGATCATCTTCTGGCACAGCGGGGACTTGCCGAACGGCTTGTCCTGCTTGCTCCAGTCGGTGTTGCCCTTCCAGGCCACCAGATCTTCTTTCTTGGTGACGGCCGGATCCTGGTAACCATCGCGGATCATGATGTTCTTCGCCTCGTCACCACCGTAGTGCCAGACGGTCAGCGGCTGGCCGGCGGCCTTGTGCATGGCGCCGACTTCATCCATGACCTTGGCCACGAAGGCGGAGGAGCCCGGCTGGCAAGGGTTGATGAAGGACATCTTGTCGTAAAACTGGACCGAGGTGATGTTGGAGGTGTCGGCCGGATCGAGCAGACGGTACTGGTTCGCCTCCTGCTCTTTACCCTCGGCCATCAGCCGCTTGTAACGCGCCTCCATGGAGACCACGGCGGCACGGGCATGCGCCGGCATGTTGACCTCGGGGATCACGGTCACACCGCGCGCCTTGGCGTAACGGACCAGGTCGATATAGTCGGCCTTGCTGTAGAAACCGCTACCCATGTTGTCGCTGGTCGGACCTGAACCCAGCTGCGGCAGGATGCACTTGGTTTCGGACAGATCGTGGCAACGCTCGCCACCGACGTCGGTCAGCTCCGGCAGGCCCGGGATCTCGATGCGCCAGCCTTCATCGTTGGTCAGGCCCAGGTGCAGGGTGTTGAGCTTCTTGGACGACATCTGGTCGATCAGCTTGCGCAGGGTTTCCGGGCCACGGAAGTGGCGGGCCACGTCGGTCTGCATGCCGCGGTACTCGAAGCGCGGGGCATCCTCGACCGCCATCTGGCTGACCAGCTTGTCGTTGACCCCCAGCAGGGAGATCAGGGATTGCGCGCCCCAGAAGGCGCCGTCGATGTCGTGGCCCTGGATCAGCGCGCCCTGCGAGCCGATGTTCATGTCATAGCCTTCGGCCTGCTTGACCTTGCTGCCGAGCTTGATGGTCACTGGGTAGCCGGTGTCGGAGAGGGTAACACCCAGCTTGGTCAGTGACGCCTTGATGGCTTCGGCACGGTCGGTCGGCAGATCCAGCGCGTTGAGTTTGATGCTGGAGAGATCGACCTGCGGACCCGCCTTCACCACCTGCTTGAGCGGGGTCGGCATGATCTGGTCGTCGATCTTGCTGGCCGGCAGCAGCGTGCTGGCCTGATTGGCAGCGAAACGGGTCTCGCTGTTCATCAGGATGTTCTTGTCATCCTTGGTGCGCTTCCAGCCGTCGGCCGGCATCGGCTTCTCGTAGCTGGTGGCATCTTCGATGTTGGTCATGCTGGCGATCACCTTGGGCTCGGCGCCCTCGGTGGCGACGTACCAGTTCGGCATGATGTCGCTTTCAAACAGCACCCAGTACTCCACCACCAGCGGCACTTCGACCGCAGCATCCTTGGCAAAGCCCTGGAACTTGTCGGTCGGCGTCATGCGATAGAGGTCGCCGGTCAGGTGGGTGATGGTGAACTGGTCGTTGTCCACCCGCTGGATGCGGCGGATGGAGTGGATGTAGATGTTCCAATCCTTGGAAGTCACGTCCGCACCGGTGTTGGTCAGGTGCAGCTTGGCAACGCCACAACTCGCCCACTCGGAACCCAGCGCCTGACAATCCAGACCGGCACTGGCACCGTCGTTGGTGACCACTTCATACTTGACGACCAGGTTGCTGGCGAGTGAATCGACCACGGCTTGCTTGGCGGCATCGGCTGCCTGTACCTGAGCGGCACAAACGGTAGACATGGCAATGGCTAACAGAGAATGTTTCAAGTTCATAACTGCTGCTCTCATTTGAAGTAAAGGTTGGATTTTCTTGGCTTTTTTTATATGGGGCCCCTAAGCGGGGCCCTTAGTTATGTCAACAATGGACTTAGACTTGAGGTGAGCTTGCGCTCGATTAACGCAGGGATTTCATCTCACCGGCGATGATTTCGGCCAAGGGGCCCAGAATCACCTGCAGGTTCTGCTCACCGAGCTTGACCACACCGGCCGCGCCCAGGGCTTTCAGCTTGCGCTCATCCACGATGCTGCGATCTTTCAAGGTCAGACGCAGACGAGTGATGCAGGCATCGATGGTTACCAGGTTATCTTGACCACCCAGCACTTCCAGATACTGGCGAGCCAGCTCGGTGCGGTCGGTAATCTGAGCCTGTACCGGCACGGCTTCGTCATCTTCACGACCCGGAGTCTTCAGGTTGAACTTGACGATGACGGCACGGAAGATGGCGTAGTAGAGGCCGAAGAACACCAGGCCCTGCACCAGCAGCATGTACCACTGGGTCGCCAGCGGGTTACGGCTGGAGAGCACCATATCCACCAGGCCGGCACTGAAGCCGAAACCGGCGATCCAATGCATGCTGGAGGCGATGAACACGGACAGACCGGTCAGCAGGGCGTGGATGACGTACAGCACCGGCGCCACGAACATGAAGGAGAACTCGAGCGGCTCGGTCACACCGGTGAAGAAGGCGGCAAAGGCGGCTGCGATCATGATGGATGCAACTTTCTCTTTGTGCTCTTTCTTGGCGGAGTGGTAGATGGCCAGCGCAGCGCCCGGCAGACCGAACATCATGATGGGGAAGAAGCCAGCCTGGTACATACCAGTGGTACCGACCACGGCCTTGCCGGCGTCGATGGAGCTCTGACCGCCCAGGAAGTTCGGGATGTCGTTGATGCCTGCCACGTCAAACCAGAACACGGAGTTCAGGGCGTGGTGCAGACCGACCGGGATCAACAGACGGTTGAAGAAGGCGTAGATACCGGCACCGGTGGAGCCCATGCTGACGATGGATTCACCGAAATGCACCAGGCCACCATAGATAACCGGCCAGACGGCCATCAGAATGAAGGAGACCACGATCATGACGACGGAGGTCACAATCGGCACCAAACGACGACCGGAGAAGAAGGCCAGCGCCTTGTGCAGCTCGACGCTGCTGAAGCGGTTATACAGCTCGGCGGCGATGACACCACAGAGGATACCGACGAACTGGTTGCTGATCTTGGCAAAGGCAGCCGGGACCTGATCGGCCGGGATACCCTTGATCTGGGCAACGGCGCCCGGGCTCAGCAAGGTGGTGACCACCAGGAAACCGACCAGACCGGCCAGCGCGGCAGAGCCGTCTTTATCCTTGGACATGCCATAGGCAACACCCACGGCGAACAGCACAGGCATGCTGTCGATGATGGCGGCACCCGCCTTGATCAGGAATGCAGCCACCGGGCTGCCACCGCCCCAACCGTTCGGGTCAATCCAATAACCAATCCCCATAAGGATCGCTGCGGCAGGCAATACCGCTACCGGCACCATCAGGGCACGGCCGATCTTTTGTAAATAACCGAGAATGTTCACGGTTCCTCTCCTTAGTTGATGTTTTTCTAGAATTAAGTGCTTATCACGTTCGACGCATAAGCCATCAAGGCTTGATTGGCAGTCTATGGGTTTTATTTCGCTGCGCAAATTAATAAACCAACATTCGTGATCATTATCACTCAACAGAGATAAAGGTAACGGATAGATGTGGCTTAGTTCGCAATCTTTATTTACGCTATAAAACAACTTGAATCCATCTAAAATCCCTTGCCGTCGATAGACCGGCCGCAACCCGTACAGAGGTATCTAAAATGCGCCTGATCCCGTTGAAGTCCGCCAGCCAAGTGGGTCTCTGGTCTGCCCGTTACATCGTTGACCGCATCAATGCGTTCAAGCCGACCAGCGATCGCCCCTTCGTGCTGGGCCTGCCGACCGGCGGCACCCCGCTGACGACCTACAAGCGCCTGATCGAGCTGCACCAAGCCGGCGAAGTGAGCTTCGAGCACGTGGTCAGCTTCAACATGGACGAGTACGTGGGTCTGCCGGCCGAGCACCCGGAGAGCTACCACAGCTTCATGTACAACAACTTCTTCAACCACGTGAATATCCGCCCGGAAAACATCAACATCCTCAACGGCAATGCCGAGGATCTGGTGGCCGAGTGCAAGCGTTACGAAGACAAGATCAAGTCCTACGGCAAGATCAACCTGTTCATGGGCGGCGTAGGCAATGACGGCCACATCGCGTTCAACGAACCGGCCTCTTCCCTCTCCTCCCGCACCCGGGTCAAGACCCTGACCGAGGACACCCGCATCGCCAACTCCCGCTTCTTCGGTGGCGACATGGAGCAGGTGCCCAAGTTGGCGCTGACCGTGGGCGTCGGCACCCTTATGGATGCCGAAGAGATCATGATCCTGGTGACCGGTCACGGCAAGGCCCTGGCCCTGCAGGCCGCGGTGGAAGGTTGCGTCAACCACATGTGGACCATCTCCACCCTGCAACTGCACCCCAAGGGCATGATGGTGTGCGACGAGCCCTCCACCATGGAGCTGAAAGTCAAGACGGTCCGTTACTTCCAACAACTGGAAGCCGCCAACATCAACCGTCTGTAAGGAGCCGTCATGTACGCACTGACTAATTGCACCCTCTATACCGGCAGCTGCGTGCTGACCGGCCACGGCGTACTGATCGAGGGCGACAAGATTGTCGCCATTGTGCCCCGGGCAGAGCTGCCCGCGGAGGCGGTACAATATGACCTGCACGGCGCCAACCTGAGCGCCGGCTTCATCGACGTCCAGCTCAACGGCTGCGGTGGCGTCATGTTCAACGGTCACATCACCACCGAGACCCTGGCCATCATGCAGGCGGCCAACCTGAAGTCCGGTACCACCAGCTTCCTGCCGACCCTGATCACCAGTCCGGATGCGGACATGAAGCAGGCGGTGGCGGTCACCCGCGACTACATGGCCGCCCACCCCAACGAGGTGCTCGGCGTCCATCTGGAAGGGCCTTACACCAACCTCAAGCGCAAGGGCATCCACCCGGCCGATCAGATCCGCCAGCCGGCCGACGAGATGATCGACTTCTTCTGTGACAACAGCGATGCCATCGCCAAGATCACCCTGGCACCGGAGCGCAACAAGCCGGAACACATCCGTCGCCTGGTCGAGGCTGGCATCCTGGTCTCCGCCGGCCACACCGCCGCCAGCTATGAGCAGGCCATGGCCGGGTTCGACAACGGCATCCGCTTCGCCACCCACCTCTACAACGCCATGACCCCCACCCTGAACGGGCGCGAACCCGGGGTGGTCGGTGCCATCTATGATCGCAAGGATGTCCATGCCGGCATCATCGTCGATGGTCATCACGTGCACTGGGCCACAGTGCGTCTGGCCCACAAGATCCTCGGCGAGCGACTGGTGCTGGTCACCGATGCCACCGCGGCGGCCGGTGCACCGGAAGGCTTTGAGAAGTTTGATTTTTGTGGCGCAACCGTCTATTTCCGCGATGGTCAGTGCGTCGATGAGAATGGTACACTCGGCGGTTCTGCCCTCACCATGATCGAAGGGGTGGAAAATCTGGTCAAACAGGTCGGATTACCGCTCGATGAAGCACTGAGAATGGCCACCCTTTACCCCGCACGCGCCATTGGATGGGACTCACGTCTCGGTAGTATCCAGGTCGGAAAAATTGCCAACCTCACCGTCTTTGATCAGGCCTTCACGGTCTGCGGGACCGTGGTTAACGGACACTACACACAACAGTGACACTATGACTGGCGGACAAATAGCAAACGTAGATCTCATCAAGCAGGTTAACAGTGCGGTCGTGTATCGGCTCATTGACCTGCAGGGGCCCATCTCGCGGGTCAAAATTGCCGAGTTGAGTCAGCTGGCCCCGGCCAGCGTGACCAAGATAACCCGGCAACTGATCGAGCATGGGCTGATCAGGGAGACCTCGCCGCAGGCATCGACCGGCGGACGAAGGGCCATCTCCCTGACCACCATCAAGCATCGCTTTCAGTTTGTCTCTGCCAAGCTCGGCCGCGGCTACCTGCAGCTGAGTCTCTATGATCTCGACGGCAAGGAGCTCGATCAGCACATCACCCAGGTGACCGAGATCGAGCAGCAACCCGTGGTCGACATGCTGCTGCGTGAGATTGGCGCCTTCATCGACGCCAACGCCGAGCGCAGCCGCAACCTCATCAGTGTCGCACTCACCATGCCGGGCCTGGTCAATCCGGAATCCGGCATGGTCATCTACACCCCGACCTACCAGATCCGCAACCTGGCGCTCGCCAAGCTGCTCGAGCACCATTTCAACCTGCCCTGCTACGTGGGCAACGATACCCGCTCGCTGGCGCTGGCCGAGCACTTCTTCGGCGAGTCCCGCGACTGCATGGACTCCATCCTGGTGAGCGTGCACCAGGGCACCGGCTCCGGCATCATCACCAAGGGCAAGGTGTTCCTCGGCCAGAATCGCAACGTCGGCGAGATCGGCCATATCCAGGTCGAGCCGCTCGGCAAGCGCTGCCACTGCGGCAACTTCGGCTGCCTGGAGACCATCGCCTCCAACGAAGCCATCGTCGACAAGGTCAAGGAGCTCATCAGCCGTGGCCACCTGAGCGCCCTGCAGGACAAACACATCACCATTCAGGAGGTGTGCAAGGCCGCCGTGGCGGGGGATGAGCTGGCGCGCAGCGTGATCGAGAACGTGGGGGAACATCTGGGCCGGGCCATCGCCATCACGGTCAACCTGTTCAACCCGCAGAAGGTGTTGATCGCCGGCGAAATCACCGCCGCGGAGGAGATCCTGATCCCGGCCATCCGTCGCTGCGTCGAGCACCAGTCCCTGCCGAGCTTCCACCGTGGCCTGCCCATCGTGAAGGCGCGCTTCCAGAACCAGCCCACCATAGGCGGCTTCGCCCTGGTCAAGCGCTCCCTGCTGGAAGGGGATCTGCTGCAGATCATCATGGAGCAGAAGTAGTCCTGCTCCCCCAATAAAAAAACGGCAGCCATCGGCTGCCGTTTTTGTTGATAAAGAGTGACACCGGATTAGCCCGCAGGGTTTGAACAGGCTCGGCTCCGGCCGAGAGACCCGGCTCCGCACAGCCAGTGCCCCCGGCATATGACTGGGGGCGGCAGATAGTGCTGGAATGAGCCTGATGTGACCGGCCTGCCCGGATCACCCGCAGCTTATCGCGGTGCCGCCATGCCCTCCCCCTTCCCCAATAACAAACGGCAGCCCATCGGCTGCCGTTGCTGTTGATGATTCATCCCGCAGGCTTAGCCCGCGCGGCAGGGCTTGAACAGATCCAGCTTGCCGTCATAGATGCTGGTCTGCACGTCCATGATGCCGAGCATGGAGTGGAACAGGTTGTCGTGGGAGAAGCGCTTGCTGCTCGCCTCCTGGCGCAGGCAATCCTGGTTCAGTTGGCGGTCGCGTTGCAGCTGGGGGGAGAACCAGGTCAGCAGCGGCACCCGGGTCTGATCATCCGGCGCGAACTTGTAGGGGGTACCGTGCAGGTAGAGCCCCATGGCCCCCAGAGATTCACCGTGATCCGACAGATAGACCAGCCCCACGTTGTACTGACTCTCCAGCGTCTTGAGCTTGGCGATGAGCTGGGCCAGCACCTTGTCGGTGTAACGGATGGTGTTGTCGTAGGTGTTGACCAGCTCCTCGTTGCTGCAGTTCTCGATGTCGCTGCGCGGGCAGTCCGGCAGGAAGAAGCGATCGGCGGCCGGGTAGCGGCGGTAGTAGGTGGGACCGTGGCTGCCCATCAGGTGGAAGGCCACCAGCTTGTCGCCCTGCTTGCCCTTCATGTCGGCGATCTGCTGATCCAGCCCCTGCAACAGCACCTCGTCATAGCAGGAGTCGCCTTCGCAATATTGAGGGAACTGCTTGGGCTCGATCTCGATGGTGGGCACCTTGTCGCACACCCCCTTGCAGCCGCCGTCGTTCTCCTTCCACAACACAGAGACACCGGCGTGTTGCAGCACGTCCAGCAGGCCGTCCCTGGACTTGGCCAGGGTCTCGTCGTATTCACGGCGCGTCAGGTTGGAGAACATGCAGGGCACGGAAACCGCGGTGGCGGTGCCACAGGAGCGCACATCCTTGAAGGAGACGAGGTTCGGCTCCTGCTCGGTAAAGCTGTTGGTCTCTTTCTTGTAACCGTTGAGGGAGTAGTTCTGGCTGCGCGCCGTCTCCCCCACCACCAGGAACATCAGGGTCGGCTTGTCGCTCTTGGCCACCACCTTGGCATCGGTTCCCATCGGCTGATAGGGGATCGGGGTGGCGAAGACGATGTCCCGGGCGTAGCGATAGAGGCCGCGCACATAGTTGGCGGGCACTATCTCCTTGACGATGGAGTGGTTGTTGCGCCCGACCGAGGCGTAATCCTGGTAATAGAGGGCGGCAACCCCGACCAGGAACAGCAGGGAGAGGGCGATGCCGCCGAGGCGCATGCCCAGCCCCTTGTACCAGGGCGTCGGGTATTCGATCTTGATCCACAGCAGGCAGAGCACCGGCAGCACGGCGGTCAGCAGGAACCAGAGCATGACGGATGCGTTGAGGTAGGAGGTCGCCTCCCCGCTGTTGGTCTCGATGATGTTCTGCACCATGCCGACATCGAAGATCACCCCGTACTTGAGCATGGCGTAGCTGGCGATGGAGCCGGTCATGATCAGCAGTATGAAGAAGGGTTTGAGCAGATACCGAAAGGTAAACGGCAGGAAGACGGCGTTGAGCGCGGCCATCAGCACAAAGGGGATCGAGAGGGCGAAGCCCGCCTTGACATGCTCAAGGGCGGTGAGAATGCGGTAAAAGTGCAGGAAAATGGGCCAGTTGAAGACCAGTGCAAACAGCAGCACCAGCAACAGGTTGACCTTCATCACTCCCAGGGTGAGACGCATAACGATACTCCGACAAGCCAGTAGATCGGGAGGCCCTGCATGGGGGCTCCGTTTTGAACATCCAGATCACCCGTCTCTCTTCCCGAGCAGACAACAGGGTGATGGGCACAGCGGCCCGGATGCAGGAGAGAGTAAGCAGGCAAACTTAAGCGGGAATTAAGGCGGGAGCAGATTGGATAAAATAAACTCAAACGGGGCCATTCAGATGTAAAAAACGGCAGCCCAGGGCTGCCGTTTCGTGCTCTCGTCGGAGGTGACACCGTGGTGATGCCCCTCCCGGGTTTTCTACCCGGCGATAACGCTACCTGACGATCAGAGCAGTTCTGCCACTTCGTCGGAGATGGAGCCGTTGTGGTACACCTCCTGCACGTCGTCCAGATCTTCGAGCATGTCGATCAGACGCATCAGCTTGGGTGCGGTCTCGGCATCCAGCTCGGCCTCGGTGGAGGGGATCATGGTCACTTCGGCGCTCTCGGGCTTGAAGCCAGCCGCTTCCAGGCCATCCAGCACGGTGCCGAAGTCGTTCGGGGTGGTGTACACCTCGATGGAGCCATCCTCCTCGGTCACCACATCATCGGCACCGGCTTCCAGCGCCGCATCCATCAGGGCATCTTCGTCCACGCCGACGAAGGTGATCAGGCCTTTCTTGCTGAACAGGTAGGCCACCGAGCCGTCGGTGCCCAGGTTGCCACCGCACTTGTTGAAGGCGTGACGCACCTCGGCGACGGTGCGGTTACGGTTGTCGGTCAGGCACTCCACCATCACCGCGGAGCCCGCCGGGCCGTAACCTTCATAGATAATGGTCTCGAGCTGTTCGCCATCGCCACCACCGGCGCCACGCTGGATGGCGCGGTTGATGGTGTCTCGGGTCATGTTGCCGGTCAGGGCCGCCGCCACCGCCGCGCGCAGACGCGGGTTGTTGGCCGGATCCGCGTCACCGATCCGCGCTGAGGTGGTGATTTCACGGATCAACTTGGTGAAGATCTTGCCACGCTTGGCGTCTTGCGCCGCCTTGCGGTGTTTGATGTTGGCCCATTTGCTGTGACCTGCCATAAAAACTCTCCGTTATAATTTTAAATCAATGGGATACGGGCCGCGCAGCGACCCGGTCTTAAGCATGTTCTCAGGCTTTCGCCTCAGCCTCGGCCTTGGCAACAGTGGCGATGGCCAGCTCGGTCAGCTGAGCCTGGTTGGCGAAGCTGGGAGCGTCCGTCATCAGACAGGCGGCGGCCGTGGTTTTCGGGAAGGCGATCACGTCCCGGATGTTGTCGGTACCGGTCAGCAGCATGCTCAGACGATCCAGGCCGAAGGCCAGACCGGCGTGCGGCGGGGTACCGTACTTCAGCGCATCCAGCAGGAAGCCGAACTTGAGGCGTTGCTCGTCCGGGGTGATCCCCAGGATGTCGAACACGGTGGACTGCATCTCGCTGTTGTGGATACGGACAGAACCGCCGCCCACTTCGTAACCGTTGATCACCATGTCGTAGGCGTTGGCATAGGCTTCCAGCGGATTGGCTTTCAGCTCGGTCGGACCCAGATTGCTCGGTGCGGTGAAGGGGTGGTGCATGGCGGCCAGGCCACCCTCGCTGTCTTCCTCGAACATGGGGAAGTCGATGACCCACAGCGGCTTCCAGCAGTTCTCCACCAGACCCAGATCGCGACCCACCTTCAGGCGCAGGGCGCCGATGGCATCGCACACCACCTTCTTGCTGTCGGCGCCGAAGAAGATGATGTCGCCGTCGGCCGCGCCGGTGCGGGCCAGGATCTCGCGCACGATTTCATCGGAGAGGAACTTGGCGACCGGAGACTGAACGCCCTCGAGGCCATTGGCCGCGGCGTTGACCTTCATCCAGGCCAGCCCCTTGGCGCCATAGATGCCGACGAACTTGGTGTACTCGTCGATCTGCTTGCGGGACAGCTCGGCGCCGCCCGGTACCTTCAGGGCCGCCACGCGGCCTTTCGGATCCTTGGCCGGACCGGCGAACACCGCGAACTCCACCTCGGTCAGCAGATCGGCCACGTCGACCAGCTCCATCGGCAGGCGCAGGTCCGGCTTGTCGGAGCCGAAGCGGCGCATGGCCTCGTCGAAGGTCATCACCGGGAAGTCGCCGAGATCCACGGCCAGCACGTGTTGCCACAGCTGGCGGATCATCTCTTCCATCAGCTCGCGCACCTGGGGTGCGGTCATGAAGGAGGTCTCCACGTCGATCTGGGTGAATTCAGGCTGACGGTCGGCCCGCAGGTCTTCATCGCGGAAGCACTTGACGATCTGGTAGTAACGATCGAAGCCGGACATCATCAGCAACTGCTTGAACAGCTGCGGGGACTGCGGCAGGGCGTAGAACTTGCCCTTGTGGACGCGGCTCGGCACCAGGTAATCACGGGCCCCTTCCGGAGTGGCCTTGGTCAGCATGGGGGTCTCGATGTCGAGGAAGCCCTGCTCGTCCATGAAGCGGCGCACGAAGGCGCTGGCCTTGGCACGGGTCTTCAGGTACTTGGCCATCTCGGGGCGACGCAGATCCAGATAGCGGTACTTGAGGCTGATCTCTTCGCTGTTGGTCTGGTTGAAGTCGAGCGGCAAGGGCTCTGAGCGGTTGATGATGGTCAACTCGTGACCAAACACCTCGATGGCACCGGTGGCCATGTCGCTGTTGCGCTGGGAGTCGGGGCGGCTACGCACCACACCGGTCACCTGGATGCAGAACTCTCCGCGCAGTTCGGAGGCCAGGGCGAAGGCGTCCGGTTTGTCCGGATCGAAGAATACCTGCACGATCCCTTCCCGGTCGCGCATATCGATAAAGATCAGACCGCCGAGGTCACGACGACGATGGACCCAACCGCACAATGTAATGGTCTGCCCGGCATGGGCCTCATTGACCTGTCCGCAATAGATAGAGCGCATGGACTTCTTCCTTCGAAATTGTAGAGAGACGGTTAACCTTGGGCCGCCGGGCACGACTGGCAAGCACCGTCTGTCTCACAGCTGGCCAGATTCTTGTTCTTACCCGGTTTGAAATCAGTCTCGTACCATCCGGCTCCCCAGAACCGGACCGTTGCCAGCGATGTCGGCGCGACCGGAGGCAACCCCTATGGGGGCCAATAAAGTCGGTGCGAGGGCATCGGCAAGCGTCGTTGTTTGGCAAGTGTATGGTCGCCGCCATCGCCACCTTAGGCGCATGACCCCGTGGGTCACAACAAATTGGCAAACAAAAGGGCTGGCATTATAGAGGAAAACCCCCATTTGGGTAAAATGGCCCGCAGCCTCCTTTGCCCTGTTTTTATCATTCAGGATCAAAAATGAGTGCAAAAAGAGCGAAACCAGCACACAGGATCCGTCATGAGCCTCTATTTGGGTCTGCCGCAGTGGTCACACCCGGCCTGGCCCGGTCAGTTACTGGGCATGGGTGCCAAGCCCGCCGACCACCTCGCCCACTATGCCCAAGTCTTCAACACGGTGGAAGGCAATACCACCTTCTACGCCTCGCCGACCCCGGACACGGTGCGCCGCTGGAGCGATGCGGTACCGGACAGCTTCCGTTTCAGCTTCAAGTTTCCGCAGACCATCAGCCACCAGAGCGATCTGGTCAGCGTCGACAAGCAAGTGAGCGACTTCATCGCCCTGCTCGGCCCGCTGCACGACAAGCTGGGGCTGCTCAAGCTGCAACTGCCCGCCCGCTTCGGCCCCGCCGGCCTGCCGCGCCTTGCCGCCTTCTTCCAGCGCTTGCCGCAAGACTTTCGCTATGCGCTGGAGGTGCGTCACCCCGACTTCTTCGCCAAGGGTGAGGCGGAGCGGGCCCTGAACCGGTTGCTGATGGAGCAGGGCGTCAACCGCATCATGCTCGACAGCCGGCCGCTGTTCTCGGTGCCGGCCAGCACCCCGGCGATGATCGACGCCCAGGGCAAGAAGCCCAGGCTGCCGGTGCACCTGCTCGCCACCGCCGATGCCCCTGTGGTGCGCCTCATCGGCTTGCCGGATCCGGCCGCCAACCACCCCTTCCTGCCGCCCTGGCTGCCCCGCTGGCAACAGTGGCTGGCGGAGGGAAAGGATCTCCACCTCTTTATTCATACCGCCGACAATGCCAGAGCCCCCGAACTGGCGCGCCAGATAAGCCAGTTGCTCGGCCACCCAATGGCACCCTGGCCGGGGGAAAACGATCGCGCGCGGCAAGGCTCACTGGACTTTTAAGCCGGGCCAAAAAGAGCGGCTGTGTTTTTAGTAGCCAGCCCTTTTCGTTGTCCTCGGCCGGGCGCAAAAAAAGCCGCTTTTTTGTGGTACGGCCGGGCCGCACGTCAAGACAAACGCCGGTCAATCCACTACACTAGCGCCCCATACGAGGGCCCTGGTATTCGTCCGTTGCAATCCGTTGCAACTTGATAACAGGGCTCAGAATATGGGCCCGGCTGCCAGTCCGTTGTGACTGATGCCCAGACTCAGAATAAGGGCCAGGCTGCTAGTCCGTTGTGACTGATGGCCCGGCTCAGAATAAGGGCCAGGCTGCTAGTCCGTTGTGACTGATGACCCGACTCAGAATAGGGGCCAGGCTGCCAGTCCGTTGTGACTGATGGCCCGACTCAGAATAAGGGCCAGGCTGCCAGTCCGTTGTGACTGATGGCCGACTCAAAATAAGGGCCAGGACGATGGCCCGTTGCGAACGGAACTGGCCCAAGGGATTTCAAGGCCTGCTACCCGTTCGTCAACCGGTGACGACGCCATCTCGATGCCCGTCTACCCAAGATTCAATTGAACAAAAACAGTCGATTTGTACACCGGCTGTCAGGTTGCGCAGACATGCATACCAAAGATCAGATTTTTGCTGCCCCCATCGCCCGCCTGGGGGATTTTTGTTTTGACGAACAGGTCGTTGACGTGTTCCCCGACATGATCCAGCGATCCGTGCCGGGTTACAGCAACATCATCTCCGCCATCGGCATGATGGCCGCCCGTTACGCCCAGCCAGACAGCCGCCTCTATGACCTCGGCTGCTCCCTCGGCGCCGCCACCCTGGCCATGCGTCGCCACGTGGCGCAACCGGGCTGTAGCATCACCGCGGTCGACCTCTCCCACCCCATGATCGAACGCGCTCGCGCCCACCTCTCCGGCTTCAAGTCCGAGGTGCCGGTGGAGCTGGTCGAGGCGGACATCTGCGACATCGAGATCGAGAACGCCTCAGTGGTGGTGCTCAACTTCACCCTGCAGTTCGTCGAGCCCGAGCAGCGGGCCGCCCTCATCAAACGCATCCACGACGGCCTGCGCCCGGGCGGCATCCTGATCCTGAGCGAGAAGTTCCGCTTCGAGGATGCCCAGGTCAACGAGCTGCTCATCGATCTGCATCTGGATTTCAAGCGGGCCAACGGCTACAGCGAACTGGAGATAAGCCAGAAGCGCAACGCCCTGGAGAACGTGATGCGCACCGACACGCTGGCGGTGCATCAGGCTCGCCTGCGCGCGGCCGGTTTCGTCCATCAGGATCTCTGGTTCCAGTGCTTCAACTTCGGATCCATGATTGCCATCAAAGCCAGCGACGCCAACTAAGCCATGATCGACTTTGCCAACTTTTATCAACTGATCGCCAAGAACCGGCTGAGCCACTGGCTGCATAGCCTGCCCGCCCAGCTGCACGCCTGGCAGCACGACAACCTGCACGGGGATCTGCCGCGCTGGAACCGGGCGCTCAACAAGCTGCCCACGGTCGCCCCCGGCCATATCGAACTGCACAGCCGGGTCGAGATCGGCAGCGATGACAGCCTCAGCGAGGGCGAGCGCAAGAAGACCGAGAGCCTGCTGCGCCAGTTCATGCCCTGGCGCAAGGGACCTTTCCATGTCCACGGCATCCACATCGACACCGAGTGGCGCTCCGACTGGAAGTGGGATCGGGTGCTGCCCCACATCAGCCCCCTGGCCGGCCGCTACGTGCTGGACGTGGGCTGCGGCAGCGGCTACCACCTCTGGCGCATGGTCGGGGAAGGGGCCAAGCTCGCGGTAGGCATCGATCCCAGTCCGCTGTTCCTCTGCCAGTTCGAGGCCATTCGCCACTTCGCCGGCAACGATCAACGGGCCCACCTGTTGCCGCTCGGCATTCAGGAACTGCCCGAACTGCGCGCCTTCGACACCGTCTTCTCCATGGGGGTGCTCTATCACCGCAAGTCCCCCATCGAGCACATCGAACAGCTGCGCAACCAGCTCAAAGACGATGGTGAGCTGGTGCTGGAGACGCTGGTGGTGGATGGCGGGGTCAACGAGGTGCTGGTGCCCACCGACCGCTACGGCAAGATGCGCAACGTCTGGTTCATTCCCTCCAGCGCGGCCCTCAAACTCTGGGTCGAGCGCTGTGGATTCACCGATGTGCGGATAGTGGACGAGAATATGACCAGCACCGACGAACAGCGTCGTACCGACTGGATGATTAATGAATCCCTGAGTGATTACCTGGATCCCGCCGATCCGGCACTCACGGTCGAAGGATACCCGGCACCCAAACGTGCCGTGCTGATCGCCAGGAAGGCCAAAGACTAGCCGATGGCAGCTCAGGAAGTTACACTGACCCAATTCCAGGAAGCACAGTTAAATGAATGACATGAAAAGCAAATTAAAAGGAATGACCCTGCTCTCCCTGCTCAGTCTCGGCGGGTGTGTCAGTATGGAGAAAGCACCCCCTGTCCCGACCCTGACGCTGGCCGAGATTCGCAACGAGATCACCCTGAGCGAACAACGCCTGCAAACATCCATGGAACAGCAACAGAAGCAGTATGTGCAGCAACAGCACCTGCTGGTTCAGCTCAACACCGATGTCACCAACATGAAAGAGTCCGTGAAGAAAGTCGACAGCAAGCTGGCTACCCTGCCACCAGAGCCCCCCAAGCCCATGGCCATCCCGACCGAGAAGTGCCAGGCCCCGAGCCAGGGTCACACCGTCGACGGCAAGCTGCTGGTGGGTGAAGCGGAGTGGATCTGGGTCGATGCCGCCAACGACGCCTTCCAGGCGCGGGTCGATACCGGTGCCACCACCTCCTCCATCAGCGCCCAGGAGATCACCATCTTCGAGCGCAACGGCAAGAACTGGGTGCGCTTCTTCCTGAGCCATCAGGAGATGGACGACAAGATCCAGATCGAGGCCCCGCTGGTACGCCACGTGCGGGTGCGTCAGGCCTCCGCCGACGATCTCGACCGCCGTCCGGTGGTGCGCCTCACGGTGCGCATCGGCGACATGACCGAGAAAGCCGAGTTTACCCTCAAGGATCGCAGCGACATGACCTTCCCTGTGCTGCTGGGCCGTGAATTCCTCAAAGACATCGCCGTGGTCGATGTGGCCCGCGAATATATCCAACCAAAACCCAAGCTCAAGGATGTAAAATAATCCATGGTTTCCCGTAAGCCGTTCTATCTGCTGGTCGCCCTGCTGTACATTGTCGGCCTGGGAATGACGTTTTATCACCATGTCGCGCTGGACGTGCCTTTGACGCCAGGCGAGAAACGTCAGATCTGGTCTATCGAAGCCAAGCTGGAATTCGAGGCCACCGGTGAGCCGGTCATCGCCTCCCTCGCCATTCCGGGCACCCAGCCCGGTTTCACCCTGATGAACGAGAACGCCGCCAGCCCCGGCTACGGCCTCTCCTTCGTCGAGAAAAACGGTGATGCCCGCGCCGAGTGGTCCATCCGCACCGCCTCCGGCCGCCAGGAGCTCTACTACCGGGTCGACATGATGGCCGATGCCCATGCCAAACCGGCCGCCAATCCCCAGCCTCCCGCCATCGAGAAGCAGATCGAGAGTGAGCCCTACGCCACCGCGATGAAGCAGATCCTGGAGCGGGCGCAGGAGCGCTCCGCCGACGGCTACACCCTGACCCGCGAGATCATCAAGGAGATCGAGAAGCAGGAGCAGAACGCCGAGCTGCTGAAGTCGCACAAGAGCCGTGCCAACCTGATCGCCGAGCTGCTCAACAACGCCAACGTACCGGCCCGGGTGGTACACGCCCTCAGCCTGGAAGATGGCCGTCGTCGCCAGGAGCTGGTGGACTATCTGCAGGTGTTCAACAACCCGACCGACTACAAGCTGTTCAACCCGCAAGACGGCAGCCAGGGCCAGCCGGCCAACCTGCTGCTGTGGGAGTACAACTCGGGCGCCCTGCTGGACGTGACCGGCGGCCACAACTCCCGCGTGACCTTCTCGATGATCGAGCAGGAGCAACCGGTGAACGTGGCGCTGGCGCAGAAGTTCGAGAAGTCCGAGATGATGAACTTCTCCATCCACAGCCTGCCGCTGGAAGAGCAGGCCCTGTTCAAGGGGCTGCTGCTGATCCCCATCGGCGTGCTGATGGTGGTGTTCCTGCGGGTCCTGGTGGGGATCAAGACCTCCGGCACCTTCATGCCGGTGCTGATCGCGGTCGCCTTCATCCAGACCTCGCTCATCACAGGCCTGGTGGGCTTCCTGCTGATCGTCGGCACCGGTCTCATCATCCGTTCCTACCTGTCGCGGCTCAACCTGCTGCTGGTGGCCCGAATATCGGCGATCATCATCATGGTGATCTCGATGATCGGCATCTTCTCGGCCTTCGCCTTCAAGCTGGGGCTGACCGATGGCATGAAGATCACCTTCTTCCCGATGATCATCCTCTCCTGGACCATAGAGCGGATGTCCATCCTGTGGGAGGAAGAGGGTCCGAAGGAAGTGGTTCGCCAGGGCGGCGGCTCCCTGCTGGTTGCGGTCATCGCCTACCTGGCCATGGACAACGAGCTGATCCGTCACCTGACCTTCAACTTCCTCGGCCTGCAGCTGGTGCTGATGGCGACCGTGCTGCTGATGGGTAACTACACCGGCTACAAGCTGAGCGAGCTCAAGCGCTTCAAGCCGCTGGTGAACGAGATGAAGTCTGGTCGCACCCCGGGTAAGGACAAGTAACAGATGTGGTTCTGGGAAAAATACACCAGTCCGTGGAGCCTGTCCCAGGCAGGCATCCTCGGCATGAACAAGCGCAACCACTCCTACATCAGCCGTTACAACCCGCGCAGCCTCTATCCGCTGGTGGATGACAAGTTGCAGACCAAACGCATCGCGCTGGACGCGGGCGTGACTGTGCCCGAGCTTATCGGCACCATCCGCGAGCAGCACGATGTGGGCCGGATCACCACCCTGGTCAAGGAGTGGCCGGGCTTCTGCATCAAGCCGGCCCGCGGCTCCGGCGGCAAGGGGATCCTGGTGATCCTGCGCCAGGAAGATGGCCTGTTCTACAAGCCCAACGGCAGCGCCTGCAACGGTCAGGATCTGGAGCGTCATGTCTCCAACATCCTGGCGGGGCTCTACTCGCTGGGTGGCAAGCCCGACGTGGCGCTGGTGGAAGGCCTCATCAACTTCGATGATGTGTTCGACGGCTACTCGTTCGAAGGGGTGCCCGATGCGCGGGTGATCATCTTCAAGGGCTTCCCGGTGATGGCCATGATGCGGCTCTCCACCTCGGCCTCCGATGGCAAGGCGAACCTGCACCAGGGCGCCGTCGGCGTCGGCCTGTGCATCCGTACCGGCCGCGCGCTGCGGGCGGTCCAGTTTGGCAATCCGCTGCGCCACCACCCGGATACCGGCCTCGATCTGTACGATCTCAAGGTGCCCCACTGGGACACCCTGCTGACCCTGGCGGCCTCCTGCTACGAGATGTCGGGTCTTGGCTACATCGGCACCGACATGGTGCTCGACAAGTTCCGCGGCCCCATGCTGCTGGAGCTCAACGCCCGCCCCGGTCTCGCCATCCAGATCGCCAACGGCCGCGGCCTGGTGCCCAACCTCAAGACCATAGAGAAGCTGGGTCAGGTCAAGATGAACGTGGAGCAGCGCGTCAACTTCGCCAAGGATCACTTCGGCATCTTCGATGAGTAGAGCTGAGTAGCCCTGCTGCCCGACTCGCAAAAAACGCGCCCCTGGCGCGTTTTTTTATGGCCGGCGCCCGGGTTCACCCGCGGCCAGTACGTGGCGTTCCGGGAAGGCCGATCGCCATCACATCCCATGGCCGCGCCGCTTCAACGGGGAGCGGGAAGGCGATAAGCTCCGGGGCAGTGGCGCTTAAGGTCGCCATGGGGCCTTGCCTCCTGGCCTTAGCGCTGAGTGACGCAAGCCTCTGCCAGGGGACAGGATGGCGCCTAATGTCGGCGACAAACCGCCCTCCCGATGGTAGATTAATTAAATCAAATAGATAGCAACGATCGGATTCCCCCTATGCAACGTTGGCCCAGCCTGAAACAGCTGCAATATCTGGTCGCTCTCGACGAGCACAAGAACTTCAATCGCGCCGCCAAGGCCTGCCATGTCAGCCAGTCGACCCTGAGCACCGGGATCCAGACCCTGGAGGACATGATGAACCTGCAACTGGTGGAGCGTGACCACAAGAGCTTCATCATGACGCCGGTCGGCATGGAGATAGTCGCCCGGGCGCGCAACCTGCTCTCCGACGCCCGCGATCTGATGGAGCTCGGCCAGCAGCAGGGCGGTGTCATGCACGGCACGGTCCGGCTCGGCTGCATCCCCACCATAGCCCCCTTCCTGCTCAGCAAGCTGCTGCAGGTGTGCGGCAAGGAGTATCCAGATCTGGAGCTGCTGCTGCGGGAAGACACCACCACCAATCTGCTCAAGCAGCTGGAGCAGGGTCAGCTCGACCTGCTCATCCTGGCGCTGCCGGTGGAGATCGGCGGCTTTCACAGCAAGACGGTGGGGCTGGATCCCTTCCACATGGTGATGCCATCCAACATGGCGGCGGGCCTGCACATGCCGTTCGATTACAAGGAGCTGCCCAACCAGAGCATCTTCCTGCTGGAGCGGGAGCACTGCCTGACCGAGCACGCGGTGAGCGCCTGCCGGCTGCGGGACAAGAGCAAGATCAACCCGTTCGCCGCCACCAGCCTGCACACCCTGGTGCAGATGGTCGGCGCCGGCCTTGGCACCACCTTCCTGCCGCAGATGGCCATCGACGCCGGCATCCTCGAGAACTCGGATCTGGTGGCCATTCCCCTGCCGGGGGAGAAGCCCTATCGCGAGATCGGCCTGGTGTGGCGCCCCAGCACCACCCGGGTGCAGACCTTCTACAAGATCGCCGAGCTGCTCTCGCCGCTGATTGAACCCAAGCCGGCGAGCTGA
This sequence comes from Aeromonas encheleia, assembly GCF_900637545.1. Classification (NCBI taxonomy): domain Bacteria; kingdom Pseudomonadati; phylum Pseudomonadota; class Gammaproteobacteria; order Aeromonadales; family Aeromonadaceae; genus Aeromonas; species Aeromonas encheleia. Next base: position 1,420,482 of record NZ_LR134376.1, on the reverse strand, counting down.
ACCGCCGCTGGCCGGTTGCGCATTTTGTGCACCGGCCAGGCCATTTTGTTATCGGCGTTCAGGTTCCAGGCAGAAACACTGGCTATCATGAGTCGCGTGCCCTATCGAAGGAGTCCCGATGTTTCGCACGTTGCTGCTGCCCCTGCTGGTCCTGTTGCTGGCCGCCTGTTCCAGTACGCCCGAGCCAGCCTCCCCTGCCCGCCAGAGCGGTGCCTTCGACGGCTTCTACCAGCAGTGGCGCGGCGTCCCCTATCGCATGGGCGGCACCAATCGCGCAGGCCTAGACTGCTCCGCCTTCACCCAGCTCGCCTACAGCCAGGTGCTGGGCTTCGAGCTGCCCAGAACCACGGAGTCCCAGGCCAATCTGGGCCGACCCGTGGATCGCTACCGCCTGCAATATGGCGATCTGGTGTTCTTCAAGACCGGCTGGCAGCAGTACCACGTCGGCGTCTACACAGGCGCGGGGGAGTTCATTCACGCCTCCACCAGCAAGGGGGTGATCCGCTCCCGGCTCGACAATGTGTACTGGAACAGTCGCTACTGGCAGGCGCGCCGGCTGACCCAATAGCCAAGCGTCCATAACGAAGAAGGCCCTGATGGGCCTTCTTCGTTTTCGCGTTCAACGACTCAATGCTTGCGGTGCCAGCGCGGCGAGACCGCTTTTTCCCCCCAGGGGGTGACGCAGGGCAGCAGGGCGCCCTCGATCACCCTGTCGCTGCCGGCCAGCGCCTCGGCAATCTTCTGATGCAATACCTGCAACAGGCGGCCCTCCTGCTCCGCCAGGGAGTGACCCGCGGCGAAGAACTCGCGCTGATGTTGCAGTGCCAGCTTCTGGGCAAACTCATAGGTGTTGAAACAGTCAGGCATACGCTCGATCACATCGTCCAGCCGGGTCAACAGGCTGTGCAGTTCCCTTGTCATGTGCGGCTCTCTCTCTGGATGGATAATAAAAACTATCCCTTATTGGATAGTCAGCCAACCTCGGCCCCCTGAAACTGTGGCGCTGAACACAGTTCTGGCCACCTCATCCTCTCCCCCTCAACGCAACCCCAGCCCCCTGTTTACAAAGCTGCAACCAGGCAGTACATTTGGACCGACTAATCAGTCGGCCAAATCTTGAGCGGAGCCTCCATGGAAGCGAGACAGTTGCAATCCCCCCCTACCGACAAGTTTGCCCTGGCCGAGCGGCTCATTCGTCTCAAGCAGGCGTACCAGGCTCACCCCATGCCGAGCCACGGCGAGCGCAGCGCCCTGCTGCTGCAACTCAAGCGCAGCCTGCTCGCCCACAAGCAGGGGCTGTGCGACGCCCTGGCCCGGGATTATGGCCGGCGCAGCGACTACGACTCCCTGATTGCCGACATCCTGCCCTGCGTCATGCAGATCAACTACAGCCAGAAGCGGCTCAAGCGCTGGATGAAGCCCCAGCGCCGTCACGCCGGCTTGCTGCTGACCCCCGCCAGGGTCGAGGTCCACTACCAGCCGCTCGGCGTGGTCGGCATCATGGTGCCCTGGAACTTCCCGGTGATGCTGAGCCTGGGCCCCCTCATCAGCGCCATCGCCGCCGGCAACAGCGCCATGCTCAAGCTCTCCGAGTTCACCCCCCACACCAATGCCGTGTTGCGCACCCTGCTGGCGGAGGTGTTCGATGAGCAGCGGCTGACCGTCGTCGAGGGGGATGCCCAGCTGGCGGCCGCCTTCAGCGCCCTGCCCTTCGATCATCTGCTGTTCACCGGCTCGACCGCGGTGGGGCGGCAGGTGATGGCGGCGGCAGCCCCCCAGCTCACCCCGCTCACCCTGGAGCTCGGCGGCAAGAGCCCCTGCCTCATCGCCCCCGACATGCCGATGGCCCTGGCGGTGGAGCGGATGATCTTCGGCAAGAGCCTCAACGCCGGCCAGATCTGCGTGGCCCCCGACTATGTGCTGCTGCCACGGGGGCAGGAGCACTCCTTCATTGAGGCCTATCGGCGCCACTTCAGCCGACTCTATCCCAAGGGACTCGGCAGCCCGGATTACGGCGCCATCATCAATGCCCGCCAGTATGAGCGCCTCACCACCTGGCTGGCGGAGGCGGAGCAGGCGGGTGCCCAGCTCCATGCCTGCGCCTCCCCCGCCCGGGATGACGCCACCCGGCGGCTGGTGCCCCACCTGCTGACCGAGGTGCCCGGCCATTGCCAGCTGATGCAGCAGGAGATCTTCGGTCCCCTGCTGCCGCTGGTGCCCTACGACAGCCTCGACGAGGCGCTCGCCTACATAGCGGCGCGGCCCCGCCCCCTCGCGCTCTATCTGATGAGCCTGGACCCGGCGCTGCAGACGCGGCTCATCCGGGAGACCCACGCCGGCGGCATGGCCATCAACGAGAGCCTGTTCCAGGTGGCGGCGGACGATGCCCCCTTCGGCGGCATCGGCGCCTCCGGCATGGGGCACTACCACGGCCACGAGGGCTTTCTCACCTTCTCCAAGGCCAAGACGGTGTTGCGCCGTGGCCGGTTCAGCACCGGCGCCCTGATCCACCCCCCCTATCGGCGCTGGTACCAGCGGCTGATGATGGCCCTGTTCCTGCGCTAGGAGAGCACCATGACCGACAAGCGCCGCCAGATCCTGGATGCCGCCCTCGCCCTGTGCGCCGAGGATGGCCTGCAGGGTGCCGCCACCGCCCGCATCGCCAAGGCGGCCGGGGTGGCCAACGGCACCCTGTTTCACCACTTTCCCAGCAAGGAGCTGCTGATCCAGCAGCTCTATCAGGACATCAAGCAGCGCCTCGGCGCCGCCATCCGCGAGGCGGACCCGGCCCTGCCGCTCGAGAGCCAGGCCCGGCACTACTGGCACCAGGCGATGGACTGGATGCAGGCCCACCCCCACGAGCTCAAGTTCGTGCTGGGATTCTTCCACTCCCCCCTGCTGGCGCGGCCGCTGCGCAGCCAGATCCTGCGCGACACCCTGGGTTTCCTGCCACAGCTCTTGAGCCAGGGGCTGGCCAGTGGCGAGCTGAGGCAAGCCCCCCCGGCCCTGATGCTGGAGGTCTGCCAGAGCCAGTTCCTGGCCTGCGCCTCGCTGTTTGTCGACGAGCCCGAGCTGGGACGAGACCCCGACTGGCAGGCCAGCGCCTTCGCCCTGTTCTGGTCCGCCATCGCCAGGGGGCGCCATGACGCCTGATACCCTGCTCGCCGCCGGTCGCCGCGGCTGGATCACCGCCCTGCTCTGGATCATTGGCCGCACCCTGTGCCGTGCCGCCCGGGTCGACGAGGCGGTGCGCCGCGAGCTGGCCCCGCTGCCCGAGGGGCTCTGCATCCGGCTGGAGGTACATGGACTGCGCCATGGGCTGACCCTCCATAAAGTGGCCGGACGCTGGCGCTGCGGGGCCCCCGCCACGCCGGCGCCCCACTCGCTGCGAGTCTGCTTCAAGCACCCCGCCATCGCCTTTCGGGTGCTCAGCTTTCGCCTCGGCATCAACCAGGCCTTCTGCGAGAACCGGCTGCTGGTGGAGGGGGATATCACGGCCGCCATGCACCTGGTGCGCGGGCTGGAGCAGTTGCAGTCCCTGATCCTGCCCGCCTTCATGGTACGGCCACTGCTGCGCCACTATCCGGATCCCGCCGACAAGCTGAGCCGCGCCGGCCGCATCTATCTGGGGTTGCTGACCGGCTGACCGGGCCGCCACGGACTGAAACAATTGCCTTGCAGGATCCTTTGAATTGACCGAGTACCAGGAGTGACGAGATGAGCCGATATTATGATTTCTTCTGCCCGGTCAAGCTGATGGCGGGGGAGCAGGCGCTGGAGCAGCTGGCCGGCGAGCTGATGGCGCTGGGAGCCACCCGCCCGCTGCTGCTCACCGACAAGGGGGTCAGCGGCAGCGGGCTCGCCACCCTGCTGAGCCAGGTGCTGGCCGAGGGCGGGCTACCGGTGGCCGCCTGCTGGGACGAGATCCCGGCCGACTCCTCCACCGCCGTGGTGGAGCGCATCGCCGCCCGTTACCGGGAGCTGGGGTGTGACAGCCTGGTGGCGCTCGGCGGCGGCTCCGTCATAGATACCGCCAAGGCGGTCAACATCCTCGCCAGCCTGGGGGGAGAGCGGCTGCTGGATCACGCCGGGGCCGGCTGCCTGACCCGGCCATTGAGGCCGCTGGCGGCGGTGCCGACCACCGCCGGCACCGGCTCCGAGGTCACCCAGGTGGCGGTGATCCGGGACGAAGGGAGCGGGCGCAAACTGCCCTTCACCTCCCCCTTCCTGCTGCCCCAACTGGCGGTGCTGGACCCGCGCCTCAGCCAGGGGCTGCCGCTGCCCATCACCGCCGCCACCGCCATGGACGCCATGACCCACGCCATCGAGGCCTTCATCGGCAATGCCAAGAACCCGGTCAGCGACGCCCTGGCCCTGATGGCGGTGGAGAAGATAGCCGACGCCCTGCCGCAGGTGCTGGTGCGCCCGCAGGATCCGGCGCTGCGGCTGCAACTGGCGGAGGGCTCCACCCTGGCGGGCATGGCGTTTTCCAACTCCATGGTGGGGCTGGTACACGCCCTCGGCCACAGCCTGGGGGCCCGCTGCCATCTGCCCCACGGTCTGTGCATGAACCTGTTCCTGCCCGCCGTGCTCGACTACAACAGGCCCGGCATCGATGAGGAGCTGGCCCGCCTGCTGCTGCCGCTGGTGGGGGCGGAGCGCTTCGCGGCCACCCCCGCCGCCATGCGAGCCCAGGCCAGCCTGGATGCCTTGTGCATCCTGCGCGACAGCCTGTGGCAGGCGGTGCGGCTGCCACGCACCTTGGCGGAGGCGGGGGTGACCGACAGAGCCGTGCTCGCCGAAATCCGGGATCTCGCCATCAACGACGGCGCCCTGCTCTATAACCGCAAGGATGCAGATCGGGAGCAGCTGCTGGCGCTGCTGGAGCAGGTGTGGGAATAGAGGAGGATCGGCGGGCCGAGGCGAGAGCACTGCCGATGCCGGTATGCTGCCTGGCATCGGCTCACAGCTGATGACATGAGGAGTCAGGCCGGCGGCGTGAACACCCCGGTGGAGAGGTAGCGATCCCCCCGATCGCAGATGATGGCCACCACCACCCCCTGGCTCAGCTCGGCCGCCACCCGCAGGGCCCCCGCCACGGCGCCACCCGAGCTGACCCCGCAGCAGATCCCCTCCTCCCGCGCCAGCCGGCGCATCATGGTGAGCGCCTCGTCCTGGGTCACATCCAGCACCCGATCTACCCGCTCTGGCTCGAAGATGGCGGGCTGGTAGGCGGCGGGCCAGCGGCGGATACCCGGGATCTGGCTCCCCTCGGCCGGTTGCAGGCCGATTATCTGCACCGCCGGGTTCTGCTCCTTGAGGTAGCGGGAGACCCCCATGATGGTGCCCGTGGTGCCCATGGCCGAGACGAAGTGAGTGATTGCCCCCTCGCTCTGGTGCCAGATCTCGGGGCCGGTCGACTGATAGTGGGCATCCGGGTTGGCCGGGTTGTTGAACTGATCCAGCACCAGCCCCTCGCCGCGCGCCTGCATACTGAGCGCCAGATCCCGCGCCCCCTCCATGCCATCCGCCACCAGCACCAGCTCGGCGCCGTAGGCCTGCATAGCGTCCCGCCGCTCCTGGCTCATGTTGCTCGCATCTTGTACCCTCGGGCCGCCGCCACCATGGCCAGGGCTATGCCGGTGTTGCCGGAGGTGGCCTCAATGAGCCGCGCGCCTGGCAGCAAGCGGCCACTCGCCTCCGCCGCCTTGATGAGGTTCAGGGCCGGCCTGTCCTTGACCGAGCCGGCGGGGTTGTTGCCCTCCAGCTTCACCAGCAGCGTCACCCTTGAATGGGGATTGATGCGCTGCAGACGCAGCAACGGGGTATTGCCGATCAGACTGTCCAGGGTGGCGAAGGCCATAAGGGGATCCATCCTCTGCTAACTGTTCTATACCTTGCCTAGCGAACCGCTCGCCGGCCGGCCAGTGTAAGCGAGCATCATCGGCCGGCAAAGAGCACGGTTGGCAAAGTCCGGCCAGCATGCTCTGATACCCCTTCCCCACCCTTTGAGGAGCCCCCATGAGCGACATTCTTCATCAACCCGACCAGCAGCAGTTCATCTGCGTGGTGGACGGCAAGACATCGCGACTCAGCTACCGCTGGCTGGATGCGAGCACGGTCGATGCCTGCAGCACCCAGGTGCCCTCCGAGCTGAGGGGACAGGGGATCGCCGATCGGCTGGCGCGCAGCTTCCATGACTGGTGCCAGGCGCAGGGGCTGACCATAGTGGCCAGCTGCAGCTATGTCGACGTCTGGTTGCGCCGTCATGGCGGGAAGGGCTGATGCACGCCACCGCCACAGCCACCTCGGCCATGACTGAACAGAGGCACCTCCAGGCACGCACTGAAGATCTGCTGCGCGCCGATCCCATGCGCATGGCCTGCCTGCGGGCGGCGCGGGAGCTGGCCCTGCCCGACTGGGCGCTGGGCGCCGGCTTCGTGCGCAACCTGATCTGGGATCACCTGCACCAGAAAACGGTGCCGACCCAGCTCAACGACATCGACCTCATCTATCTGGATCAGGGGGATCCCGACGGGCTGGCCGAGGCGGCGCACGAGGCCTGGCTGGCGGCGAGGCTGCCAGGGCAGTGCTGGGAGGTGCGCAATCAGGCGCGCATGCATCACCGCCAGCAGGTGCCCCCCTTTGCCAGCAGTCTTGAAGCGCTCAGTCACTGGGTGGAGGTGCCCACCTGCATCGGGGTCAGGTTGCTGCCAGACGGCGAGTTCGAGTGGCTGGCCCCCTATGGCTTTGGCCCCAACTGGTCGCTGCGAGTGAGCGCTAACCCGAGATGCCGCCAGGACAGCCAGGTATTCGTGCAACGGGTGCAGGACAAGGGTTGGCAATCCATCTGGCCGGACCTTGAGGTCGAGTGGCCATAACGCCGTTGCAATGCCCCGCCATGCATGGGCAAACTAAGAAAAAGATCTATATGACTCAATGGGTTAATTAATGCGCGACTTCTTCTCTCTCGAACGCTGGCTGCCGGGCCTCGCCGCCCTGCTGCAATATCAGCGGGCCTGGCTGATGCCGGACCTTCGCGCCGGCCTGTCGGTGGCCGCCGTGGCCCTGCCCGTGGCCATCGCCTATGCGGAGCTGGCCGGGGTGGGTGCCATCGTCGGCCTCTACTCCTGCATACTGCCCATGCTGGTCTATGCACTGTTTGGCACCTCCCGCCAGCTCATCGTCGGCCCGGATGCCGCCACCTGCGCCGTCATCGCCGCCGTGGTGACCCCCCTCGCCGCCGGCAACGCCACCCTGCAATGGCAGCTGGTGATGACCATGACCGCCATGACCGGCTTCTGGTGCCTCATCGCCAGCCGCTTCAAGCTGGGGGTGCTGGCGGACTTCCTCTCCCGCCCCATTCTGATGGGGCTGCTCAACGGGGTGGCCATCACCATCATGGTGGGCCAGCTCTCCAAGATCTTCGGCTTCACCTTCAGCGAGCGTTACCTGATAGAGCGCATCCTCAACGGCGCCAGCTACATCACCCAGACCCACCTGCCGACCCTGGCCATGAGCCTGACGGCCCTGCTGACCCTGGTGCTGACCAAGCGCTACAGGCCCGCCTGGCCCTCCTCCATGGTGGCCATGATAGTGACGGCGGCCCTGGTGTGGGCCCTGGATCTCGGCCGCTTCGGCATCGCCACCCTGGGCACCATCGGCTCAGGCCTGCCGGAGTTTCAGGTGCCTGAGTTCCCCCCCGGCCTGATGCGCGAGCTGGTGTTGCCGGCACTCAACCTGGCCATGGTGAGCTTCGTCTCCATGATGCTGACCGCCCGCAGCTTCGCCGCCAAAAATGGCTACGAGATAGATGCGGACAAGGAGTTCCGGGCGCTGGGGATGGCGAACCTGGCCTCGGCCCTCTCCCAGGGTTTCGCCATCAGCGGCGCCGACTCGCGCACCGCGGTCAACGATGCCAACGGCGGCAAGAGCCAGCTGGTCTCCATCATCGCCGCCCTCATCATCGCCCTGGTCACCTTCTACCTGACGGCGCCGCTGCAATATATCCCCACCGCCGCCCTCGGCGTGGTGCTGGTGATGGCCTCGCTGTCGCTGACCGACTTTCGCGGCCTCTGGGGGCTGCGCGACTCCGACCGCGCCGCCTTCTGGCTCGCCCTCATCACCTTCGTCAGCGTGCTGGCCATGGGGGTCATCCCGGGGATCACCCTCGCCGTCCTGCTCGGCCTGTTCCAGTTCCTGCGCAACGTGATGCGGCCAACGGATCAGTTGCTCGGCATGGATGACGAGGGGGTGGTGCGCACCCTGGGGGACAACGAGCAGGCCAAGGCCATTCCCGGCATCCTGGTCTATCGCTTCAACTCGCCGCTCACCTACTTCAACGCCCCCTACTTCAAGCGGCGGGTGCTGGCGCTGCTGGTGCAGGATCCCCAGAATCCCAAGTGCCTGGTGATCGACGCCGTCGCCTGCTTCACCCACCAGGACATCAGCGTGATGAGCATGGTGGGTGAGCTGCACAAGGAGCTGAAGCGCCGCGGCATCCACATGGTGATGGCCGGTCGCCACGGCCAGATGACCCACTGGCTGCAGCAGGCGGGGATCCGGGTCGGCGACGAGGGGATCACCCTCTATCCCGACATGTACCAGGCGCTGCGCATGACCCGCAGCTACCGCGAGCCGGTGTTCAAGGACGATGAGGTGGTGGAGAGCACCACCGACAGCCAGCTCGCTCGCTGGCCCCGGGATGAGGCGCTGCCGGACTCGGCGCGACTGACCCTGCCCTGCGAGCAGGAGGCAGGCTCGGCCCCGGCCTGAGCCGGATCGGCGGCCCCACCCTCCCCACCGGATGACGGGGTCAGCCATTGCACAGCTCAGACTCTTGGTGTTAAATGCCCGTCCAGATGGCGCTGACGAGGGCCATCATTGCTATTTGGATATGCCATGCAGACTCAATCCCACGCGGGCCCGGGCACCCTCTTCGCCCTGACCTGGCCACTGTTCATCGATCTCGCCCTGCACTTCCTGACCGGGGCCCTCAACACCTTCATGGTGGGCCATGTCTCCTATCAGGGGGTGGCGGCGCTGGCGGTCGGCAACCAGGTGTTCGATCTGGCCATCACCTTGTTCAGCTTCGTCAGCATTGGCACCAGCGTGGTGATCACCCAGTATCTGGGGGCAGGCGATCGGGAGAAGGCGCGGGTGGTGATCCACACCGCCATCGGCTTCAACCTGCTGGTGGGGCTGGTGGCCGCGGTGGGGGTCATGGCCGGTGCCAGCACCATGCTGGCGCTGATGAACCTGCCGGCCCACCTGATGGGCGACGCCACCCTCTACCTGCAGATCATCGGCCTCTGTCTGCTGCCGGAGGCGGCGGCGCTCTGCCTGGCCGCCACCCTGCGTGCCCACGGCCACACCCGGCAGGCCATGTACGTGACCCTGACCGTCAACCTCATCACCTTCGTCGGCAACCTGCTGCTGCTCTACGGCTGGTTCGGCCTGCCCCAGCTCGGGGTGGCCGGGGTCGCCATCAGCACGGTGGCGGGTCGCATCGTCGGCGTGGTGCTGCTGGTGTGGCTGGTGGGACGCAAGACCGGCATCCACCTGCGCCTGCCGGAGATCCTGTGTCCCAGCAAGGTCATGCTGGACAAGGTGCTGCACATAGGCCTGCCCGCGGCGGGGGAGAACCTCTCCTGGATGCTGCAGTTCATGGTGGTGACCGCCTTCGTCGGCCTGCTCGGCGACAAGGCGCTGGCGACCCAGTCCTACTTCTTCCAGATCTGCCTGTTCATCCTGCTGTTCGGCCTCTCCATCGGCCTTGGCAACGAGATCATCATCGGCCATCTGGCGGGGGCCCGCCGCTTCGAGCAAGCCTATAAGCAGCTGATGAAGAGCCTGAAGCTCGGCCTCATCGTCACCACCCTGATCGCCATCGCCGCGGCCCTGAACGGGCGCGCCATCATCAGCCTGTTCACTGACGACCCCGACATCATCACCCAGGTGGCGCAGCTGTTCCTCATCAGCCTCATCCTCGAACCCGGCCGCACCTTCAACCTGGTGGTGATCAACGCCCTGCGCGCCACCGGGGATGCCCGTTTCCCGCTCTACATGGCGCTCGTCTCCATGTGGGGCATTGCCGTTCCGCTCGCCTATTTCCTTGGTATCATGCAAGGCTATGGGCTGGTCGGCATCTGGTTGGCGCTCGCCTGCGATGAGTGGGTGCGCGGTCTGGCCATGTTCTGGCGCTGGCGCAGTCGCCGCTGGCAAAACAAAATCCTCGTGGAATCATAAGCGGAATCATGATGAAGAAAATCGGACTCTTGTTGGCGGCCATCCTGCTCAGCCCCCTGGCCATGGCGCAGACCGCCCCCAAAACCCCCAAGGCACCCGCCCCCCAGACCTGGTATGTGGCCCCCATCGCCATCGATGAGAGCAGCGAGGCCCAGAAGGCGCTGACCAAGGATTTCATGGCCCAGATGATCAAGACCATCAAGATCAACGAGTACCAGACCGGCAAGGCGCTGGGCAAGCACAAGGATCCCAAGTGGCTGATCCGCACCAGGCTGCTGCCCGCCAGCACCGACCCCCTGGTCGGCAAGAAACATCCCCAGGCCCTCACCTACGGCAAGGGCATCCCGACCCAGGAGATCGTCGGCGAGCTCATCATGGACGGCACCCTGGTCGCCCATGTGGGCCAGGGCTGGCGTGAGCCCATAGTCCCCGGCACCCCGGTGGCCGAGAAGATCACCATAGCCAACTACCAGTACGCCATCGGCAACGAGGCCAAGGCGCCGGATCTGGAAGAGCTGGCGGCCCAGATCGGCTTCGAGGTGGGCAAGGTGATCGCCCGTGACGGCAAACCGCTGCCCGAGAAGAAAAAGAAAAAGGAGTAATCCTCCTCTGCATCGCAACAAGGGGCCCGGTGCCCCTTTTTGCTGCCCGCGGCAGTCATGCCACCATAAAGTTGTGATGAGTATCACAATTTTACGCGCGAATGTTTACTCATAAATCCCTTATCAGGTTGCGATTCAAGCAGTTAAACGCAGACTCCCCGGCACGATGAATCATTGCTCCCGAATTTGAGTTGGATCACATTTCTTCGCCCGGGTTAGAGGTACTTTGAAGGTCAAGGCACAATCAAACGACAACAAGGAGGCTTCATTACATGTTCCCTGAGTACAGAGATCTCATCTCGAAACTGAAGAGCAGTGATGTCCATTTCCAGCAGAAGTTTGACTTGCACAACGACCTGGATGCGGAGATTAGAAAACTGGAAAAGCATCATGCCAGCGATTACAGCTCCGAGGTGAAGGATCTGAAAAAACAGAAACTTAAACTGAAAGAGGAGATATACGACATCCTCAAACAACATCCACACTGACGCCTCGACGAATACCCGGATAAGCAACTTATCCCCCAGCCCGGCTTGTATGCCGGGCTTTTTATTGCCCGCCATACCGCCATCAGGTTCCCTGGGAATACTGCTCTATCAGGGCTTGGTTGGTGCCGCCAAGCCGAGTAACATCTCCCTTCTCTGCACTCCCCGACCCGCGCCGGCCTCGTCGCCCGAGCATGCCGGGCGGGAGTCGCCCCGTCGCCCTCTCGCCACGTTACAAGGACCCGGACATGCCAAGGCTCGACAGCATTCATCTCTATCCCATCAAATCGACGGCAGGCATGCCACTGGACCGCGCCCTGGTGACCGAAGAGGGTCTGCTGGGGGATCGCCGCTACATGGTGGTCAAGCCGGACGGCAGCTTCATCACCGCCCGCACCCATCCCCAGCTGCAGCTGGTGGTGGCCACCCCCATCGAGGGCGGCCTGCTGCTGCGCTACCCGGGCCAGGATCCCCTCAGCCTGCTGGAGCAGGCATTCAGCCGGGCCCCGCAGGCCACCGGCGTCTGGAGCGACAGCTTCAGCGCCCTGCACACCACGGCGCAGGCCGATGCGTGGCTGAGCCGGGTCGCCGGCGAGCCGGTCCGGCTGCTCTGGCTGGGGGAGAAATCCGATCGCTTCAGAACCAAGACCGGCACCAGGGTCAGCTTCGCCGACGGCTATCCCCTGCTGCTCATCGGCCAGGGATCCCTCGACGACCTCAACCTGAGATCCGATGCCCTGCACCAGATGAGCCAGTTTCGCACCAACCTGGTGGCGAGCGGCACCCGGCCGTTCGAGGAGGATGGCTGGACGCGGATCCGCATCGGCGAGGTGGAGTTTCGGGTGGCCAAGCCCTGCAGCCGCTGCATCATGACCACGGTGGAGCCGGGCAGCGACAGGTTCAACGCCCTCAAAGAGCCGCTCGCCACCCTCACCCGCTATCGCCGTGGCGAGGATGGGGAGGTCTACTTCGGCCAGAACCTGGTGGCGCTGAACGAGGGCTGGATTGAGGCCGGCAGCGAGATCGAGGTGCTGGAACGCACCCGCCCGCCGGTTTACCCCAATGCGGCGCCGCAGAAGCGGGCGCTGATTTGCGTCGCCCGTGAGCCGCTGGCGCGGGATCTGGAGACCTTCTGGTTCGAGGCGGCCGATGGCGAGCCCCTACCCGACTACCTGCCCGGTCAGCACCTGCCCATCAGCCTCGACATCAAGGGGGAACGGCTGCAGCGGCGCTACACCCTGAGCTCCAGCCCGGATCAGCCGGATCGCTACAGCATTAGCGTCAAGCGACTCGGCGATGGCCGCCTCTCCCCCTGGCTGCACCATCAGCTGCGTGTGGGGGACAGCCTGCTGGCCGCGGCCCCGGCCGGTGACTTCCATCTGGGCACTGAGCGCAAGCTGCTGCTGCTCTCGGCCGGCTCCGGCGTCACCCCCATGCTGGCCATCGCCCGCACCCTGCATCTGAGACATGAACTCGGGGAGGTGCACTTTATGCACCTGTGCCGCAGCGAAGCCGACATCCCGGCCGCCGCCGAGCTGCACGCCCTACGCCTTGCCGGCATGCAACTCTCCTTGATCCTGAGCCAGCCCGATGGTCACTGGCAGGGCATGAGCGGGCGCCTTGGCAAGGGGCACCTCGAGCAGGTCAGGGATCTGCTGGCACGGGAGATCTTCCTGTGCGGCCCCCACGGCTTTATGAGCGAGGCGGTCAGGCTGCTGCAGGAGCAGGGGGTCACCGCCGAGCGCATCCGGCAGGAGAGCTTCGGCGGCGCCATCCTCTCGGTGGCCCGTCCCCATCAGGTGGTACAGCTGCGGATCGGCGAGAAGAGCTTCGCCGGCAACAACCAGGGCACAGTGCTGGATCAGGCCCACAAGCAGGGAGTGGAGCTGCCCTGGAGCTGCCGCGCCGGCATCTGCGGCAGCTGCAAGCAGACCCTGCTCGAAGGCGAGGTGGATCACCCGGAGGCGCCGGCCATCACCGCGGCCGAGCGGGCCGAGGGCAAGATCCTCACCTGCTGCGCCGTGCCGCTGACCGATCTGGTGATCAAGTAATCTGATGATCGTGCCGCGATAAGCCAGGGGGCGGGAGCCCGGCCCGAACCACCGGACCACAGAAACGAAAACGGCTGCCCTGAGGCAGCCGTTTTCTTATCGCGTTTGGCTATCAGCCACGCAGGGCGGCGATGCGCTGCTCGATGGGCGGGTGGCTCATGAACAGCTCGCTCACGGAGCGCTTGCCGTTGATGCCAAAGGCCATCATGGCCCCTTCCATCTGCGGCTCGGCACCACGAGAGAGGCGCTGCAGCGCGGCAATCATCTTGTCGCGACCGGCCAGCTTGGCGGCACCGGCGTCGGCGCGGAACTCACGCTGACGGCTGAACCACATGACGATCATGGAGGCCAGCACGCCGAACAGCATCTCCAGCACGAACACGGTGATCATGTAGGCGAAGCCACCGGAGCTGCTGCTCTCTTCGCTGTTGTTGGAGCTGAAGAAGTTGCTGATGACGCCGGCCACGATACGGGCGAAGAACATCACGAAGGTGTTCACCACCCCCTGGATCAGGGTCAGGGTGACCATGTCACCGTTGGCCACGTGGCTCACCTCGTGGGCCAGCACGGCTTCCGCCTCGTCCCGGCTCATGCTGTAGAGCAGGCCGGAGGAGACGGCCACCAGCGAATCGTCGCGGCGGGCACCGGTGGCGAAGGCGTTCATCTCGGGGGAGTCGTAGATCCCCACTTCCGGCATCTTGATGCCAGCCTCGCGGGCCTGACGGGCCACAGTGCTCACCAGCCAGTGTTCTGTCTCGTTACGGGGTTGCTCGATGACCTGGACACCATAGCTGCGCTTGGCCATCCACTTGGACATCAGCAAGGAGATAAAGGAACCCCCAAAACCGAACACGGCGCAGAACACCAACAGACCGGAAATACTGGACTTGTTGATCCCCAGAACCGAGAACAGGATATTGAGTACCACCCCCAGCACCAGCATGACGGCCAGGTTGGTCACCAGGAATAGCATAATTCGCTTCATATTGACTCCTTGTGAGATATAGACGCACGGTCCGGGCCGATCCATTGTCGGCCCGATACCACACCAGCTCCAGATAATAGATAGATCCGATGAATGTTTGCTGAATGTCAGCCTCAGAGCAGGGGTGAAATATCCAGGCACCCTCGCAGATCCGCCTCGAGTGGATTGTTTACAAAGGGTATTTCACCCAAAAACGGCGCCGGCAGCAAGCCCCTCAGGGTCTCCAGATTCTCCTGATAATGACTCATGCCGTCGCTCAGCCGGTTGATCACCCAGCCGGCGATCGGCAGGTCCATGTGGCGAATGGCGGCGAAGGTGAGCAGCGCGTGGTTGAGGCAACCGAGCTTGGCCCCCACCACCACTATCACCGGCAGGTTCTCCTGCTTGACCCAGTCCGACAGCAGGTGATTTCTGTCCAGCGGCAGGAACCAGCCCCCCGCTCCCTCGACGATCACCAGCTCGGCCCCGGCCTGCTCTATCTCTCGCAGGCCCGCCGACAGGCCGCTCAGGGGGATGGTTTCGCCCACTTCCCGCGCGGCTATATGGGGCGCTATGGGGGGTTCGAAGGCGAAGGGGTTGACCCGCTCATAGGGCAGCGCCAGGCTGGCGGCCTGCTGCAGCAGCAGGGCATCCTGGTTGCGCAGCCCCTCGGCGGTGCGGGCGCAACCCGCCGAGACGGGCTTGTAACCGGCGCAGCGAATCCCCTGAGCGGCAAACTCCCGCAACAGGGTGCGGGCGACCAGCGTCTTGCCCACGTCGGTGTCGGTGCCGGTGATGAAAAATGATTTGACCATGATGACTCCTCAACGCACATCGGGTGACGCCAGACCGGCGCCCCCGCGTAGCCATGCTCTCAACAGGGGTGGCAGGTCCTGGCCTGTCCACCCGCAAGTTCTCTATTCGGACGCAGGCGGTACGCCTGCGGATCTGTCCCCGGCGGGATCCAGAGGACGGGTGGTTTAGCTGCGGATCACGCGCCCGAGGCAGACCTGGTAGCTGGCGGCCAGCAGGCCGTCCGGCTGGCGGTGGCGCTCATAGGCCTGGCTCAGGCGCTGCAGGCGCTGGCGGTTGCCGAGCCCGGGCCGACGCCCGTCGTTGATCTGGCTGGCACCAATCCCCTTGAGATCCCGCAGCAGGCCGTTGAGCTCAGGGTAGGCGAGCGACCAGGTCAGGCACTCCAGCGCGGGGGCGCCGAAACCCCCGGCGGCGATGGCGTGCTGCAATTGTGACAGGCTGAGGAAGCGATTGACATGGGCAGCGCCGTCAACCGTGCGCCAGGCCTCACGCAATTGCCAGAGCGAATCCGCGAGCAGGGTGGAGAACAGCAGTTGGCCACCGGGCTTGAGCACCCGGTGCAGCTCGGCGAACGCCTGGGCCGGTCGCTCGCACCACTGCAGTGCCAGGCTGGAGAAGACCCAGTCCAGGCTCTGACTGGCGAAGGGTAGCCGCTCCGCATCGCCACACAGCAGCTGGGCCCCGCTGCCGCGCAGGGCCGCCTGTTGCAGCATGCCGGGGGCGAGATCCAGCCCGTGCAGCCGCCGGCAACGGCCGGCCAGCTGGGGCAGGAAGAAGCCGGTGCCGCAGCCGAGATCCAGCCCCGACTCGGGCAACGCCCCTGGGTGCGCCAGGCCTGCACCGGCCAGGCTCGAATCGCTCGCCCCGTCCGGCATCCTGGCCAGCAAGGCCTGCCCCACCTCCTGCTGAAACTGGGCATGGGCGTCGTATCGGTGGGCCGCGGCGCCGAAACGGCGCGCCAGCTGCACCTTGTCGACTCGCTGGAAGGCGTCATGCATGCTTGGCCTCCCCTTGCTCTTGCATTGGCTCGGCCCCGGCCTGGCCCAGGCCATCCAGCAGGCGATCGATCTCCTGCTCGCTATGGGCGGCGCTCAGGGTGATGCGCAGCCGCGCCGTGCCCGCCGGCACCGTCGGTGGCCGGATGGCACCGACCCAGAGGCCGGCCCCGCGCAGCCGCTCGGCCAGTTGCAGGGCCGCCCGGCTCTCTCCCACCAGCAGTGGCTGGATCGGGGTCTCGCTCGCCCCGAGCGTCCAGCCAAGCTGGCCGGCGCCCTGTCGGAAGCGCCGGATCAGATGTTGCAGATGGGCGCGCGCCTCATCGGCGCCCCGCACCAGCGCGATGCTCTTGGCTACGGCGCAAGCCTGGGCGGCGGGCATGTGGGTGCTGTAGACATAGGGACGGGCGAAGTTGACCAGGTACTCCACCAGCTCGCGGCTGCCGCCGACGAAGGCCCCTGCCACCCCGAGCGCCTTGCCGAAGGTGCCCATCTGGATGTGTACGGCGGCAGGCGCCACCCCTTGGGCCGCCAGGGTACCGCGCCCCTCTGGCCCCAGCACGCCGAGGCCGTGGGCGTCGTCGATCATCAGCCAGTTGCGGCTCCGGGCGGCCAGCTCGCTCAGCTCGCGCCAGGGCCCCTGATCCCCGTCCATGCTGAACACCCCTTCGGAGACGATGAGCCCCTTGCCCGACTCGAGTTGGCGCGCCAGCGCGGCCATGTCGTTGTGGGGGAAGCGCTTCATCCTGCAGGGCAGCTGGCTGCCCATCTCCTGCAGGGAGGCGTGGTTGAGCCTGTCCTGCCACAGCAGGTGCTCCTTGCCGAGCAGTGCCTTGAGCACCGCCTGGTTGGCCGAGAAGCCGCAGTTGAACAGCAACACCGCCTCCAGCCCCAGCCAGTCGGCGATCTGCTCCTCCAGCGCCTGATGGGCCCGGCTGTAGCCGGTCACCAGCGGCGAGGCGCCGGCCCCGGCCCCATGGCGATCGATCCCCTCCTTGAACGCCTGCTTGATGGCGGCATTAGCCCCCAACCCCAGATAGTCGTTGGCCGAGAAGTTGAGATAGTCCTGACCGCCGACCCGCAGCCGGGCGCCGCTGCCGCCCTCGGTCGGGGTGCGGCGCCGGCACAGGGCCTCGCGCTCGCGGGCGGCCAGCGCCTCACCCAGCGCGAAGGGGCCCTGAGCCGCAGAGGTGAGCACGGCACTCATGAGGATTCGGCGGCAGATTGTGTTGCGCGGGACGGCGCCGTGCGGGTGGCGTCATAGAACAGATCGTCGACCCCGGGGGCGCGCCTCGCCTGGGCCAGCAACTCGGCCTCCAGCTCCTCGGTCTGCACCGCATCCGGCTTCTGGGGGCGCTGGGCGGGACGAATGCCGAGCCGCTTGAACAGCTGCATGTCGCTGTTTTCATCCGGGTTCGGCGTGGTCAGCAGCTTGCAGCCATAAAAAATCGAATTCGCCCCCGCCATAAAGCAGAGGGCCTGCATCTGCTCGTTCATCTTCTCCCGTCCCGCCGAGAGGCGCACGTGGGAACTCGGCATCATGATCCGCGCCACGGCTATGGTGCGGATAAATTCGAACGAGTCGAGGTTCTCTTCGTTTTCCAGCGGCGTGCCCTTCACCTTGACCAGCATGTTGATGGGCACGCTCTCCGGGTGGCGCGGCAGGTTGGCGAGCGCGATCAGCAAGCCCGCTCTATCTCGCGCCTGCTCCCCCATGCCGACGATGCCGCCGGAGCACACCTTCATGCCGGCGCCACGCACGTGCTCCAGGGTGTCGAGCCTGTCCTGATAGGTGCGGGTGGTGATGATGTCACCGTAGAACTCGGGGGAAGTGTCGAGGTTGTGGTTGTAGTAGTCGAGCCCGGCGGCGCCGAGGCGGGAGGCCTGCTCCGCGGTCAGCATCCCTAGCGTCATGCAGGTCTCCATGCCGAGGCCGCGCACCCCCTCGATCATCTGCAGTATGTAGGGCATGTCCCGCTCCCTGGGGTTGCGCCAGGCGGCCCCCATGCAGAAGCGGGACGAGCCGTTGGCCCTGGCCTCGCGGGCCCGCTCCAGCACCTTTTCCACTTCCATCAGCCGCTCGGCCTCAAGTCCGGTATGATAGCGGGCGCTCTGGGGGCAATACTTGCAATCCTCCGGGCAGGCGCCGGTCTTGATGGAGAGCAGGGTGCTCACCTGCACCTCGTTGGGATCGAAATGGGCGCGGTGAACGGTCTGGGCCTGGAACAGCAGATCGTTGAACGGCAGGGCAAACAGCGCCTGGACCTCGTCGTGAGTCCAGTCGTGACGCAGGGCTGAGGCGCCCGTCGAGAGAGCATGCATGGGGATGGCTTCCTGTGATGAAGGGGATCCGCCGGTCCGCATCCTTGCCGGGCAGACCGCCAAACCCGCCACCGGCCGCCCTCGTCAATGCAACGGGAGGGCCAAGCCAAGTGGCTGAAATTGTTGGCTAGTGTAGAGAGCGCGCGTAGACTGTCAACACCGACCAGATCAAATTAATTGACAATAGAACATAAAATGACCAATCAAGAATTCGACCTGCACCACATCTGGCACCCCTATACCTCCCTCACCCAGCCCCTGCCCTGCTACGAGGTGGCCAGCGCCAAAGGCGTGACCCTCACCCTGAGCGACGGCCGCGAGCTGGTGGATGGCATGAGCTCCTGGTGGGCCTGCGTGCACGGCTATCAGGTGCCGGAACTGGATGCGGCGGCCCATGCCCAGCTCGGCAAGATGGCCCACGTCATGTTCGGCGGCCTGACCCATGCACCCGCCGTCGAGCTGTGTCGCAAGCTGGTGGAGATCACCCCGGCCGGGCTGGATCGGGTCTTCCTGGCCGACTCCGGCTCTGTGGCGGTGGAGGTGGCGCTCAAGATGGCCCAGCAGTACTGGCACGCGAAGGATCAGCCGCGCACCAAGTTTGTCTCCCTGCGCGGCGGCTATCACGGCGACACCTTCGGCGCCATGAGCGTCACCGACCCCGATGGCGGCATGCACGAGCTCTACCGGGGCTTCCTGCCGGAGCAGTTGTTCGCCCCGGCCCCCGATTGCCGCTTCCACGCCCAGTGGGACGAAAACTGCGTGGTGGATCTCGCCAGCCTGGTGGCGGATCGCCACGAAGAGATCGCCGCCATCGTGCTCGAGCCCATAGTGCAGGGGGCAGGCGGCATGCGCTTCTATCACCCCCGCTACCTGCAGTGGGTGCGCGCCCTGTGCGACGAGTTCGGCATACTGCTCATCGCCGACGAGATCGCCACCGGTTTCGGCCGCACCGGCCAGCTGTTTGCCTGTGACTGGGCAGGCATCAGCCCCGACATAATGTGTCTGGGCAAGGCGCTCACCGGCGGCTACATGACGCTCTCCGCCACCCTCACCACGGAGCGGGTGGCCCACACCATCTGCGATGGCAAGGCCGGCGTCTTCATGCACGGCCCCACCTTCATGGCCAATCCGCTGGCCTGTGCGGTCGCCAATGCCTCCATCGAGCTGCTGCTGGCTTCCCCCTGGCAGGAGCGGGTGCAGTCTATCGAGCATCAGCTCAGGACCGAGCTGGTACGGCTCACCCTCAACCCAGCAGTGGCCGATGTGCGGGTGCTCGGCGCCATCGGGGTGGTGGAGATGAAGGAACGGGTGGACGTGGCGCGCATCCAGCGCAAGTTTGTCGAGCTGGGGGCCTGGATCCGGCCCTTTGGCAAGCTCATCTACCTGATGCCTCCCTTCGTCATCAGCCCGGAGCAGTTGAGCGTGCTGACCCGGGCCATCGGGCAGGCCATCCACGACGGCGAGTTCTGATCAGTCACAACAGGCCCCGCTCGATCGGACGGGGTCTTTTGAATCTTTTTCATCAGAATGTGAGCAACTCATCAAAAACCTGCGCACGAGAAGGGTAGACTGCGCGGGTTTTACCCAACAGATGTACCGTTCCCATGCGCCTCTCCATCGCTGCCAAAATCAATTTCTTCCTGCTGTTCATCTTCTCCATGGTGCTGGTGTTCTCCGCCGCCTATCAGGCGGTGCGCGAGCGTGACCTCATCCTCTCCCTCATCAAGGAGCAGAGCCACGAGCAGACCGAGGCCTATTTCGACAGCCTCAACATGCTGATGCTGACCGGCAAGATGGACGCCCGCGATACCCTGCGCCACAAGTTCATGGAGCACGCCCACGTGGAGGATGCCCGCATAGTGCGCGGGGCGCCGGTCAACAAGCAGTACGGGCCGGGCCGCGAGAGCGAGGCACCCAAGGACAGGTTCGATGCGCTGGCGCTGGCGGGCAAGGGCAGCCTGGAGGTGGTGCATAACGACATGCACAGCCGGCTGGTGGTGACCCGCCCGCTGTTGGCGAAGAAAGATTTTCGCGGCACCGACTGCACCAGCTGCCATCAGGTGCCGGAGAATACCGTGCTGGGGGCGGTGCGATTCGACTACTCCCTCGACAGCCTGTTCACCCGGGTCGAGCAGAACATCCTCACCTCGGCGCTCAGCCTCACCGTCATCTTCGGGCTGGGCCTGCTGCTGACCCTCTGGGCCATCCGCACCTGGATAGTGCGCCCGCTCAACCAGCTGACCCGCTCCATGGAGGAGGCCACCGATCTGCATGAGTTCGGTCATCGGCTGGAAGGGGATGAGGGGGACGAGATAGGCCGGGTCGCGCTGGCCTACAACCAGATGCTCGACAGCGTGGAGCGCCAGCTCGGCAAGCGCCCGGCGCCCCATCCGGAGCAGGACGAGCAGAAGCGCGGCTAGTCCGCGCACCGGCCAGGCAGCTTGGCTATCTATAAGGAGCGGCGCCATGAGGCCGCCCCGGCAGAGGATCCACCCGCCCTGCAACCCCGCATCAGCCCATCCGCTCCCTGCCTCCTATCCTCTACTCTCAGCCCCCTTCCCTATGGCTTCATCCGACCTTCACCCTGCCGAAAAGCCCGCAAACGCCCGACATTTTTGCTTGTTTATCAAACCCGCGCGGGTAAGATTGACGGCTTAGTCTGCCAGGGTGGGCCATTCATGCCCGGGCCAGACCCCTAGTGTTGCAAATAGCGCTGCAAGAACAAGCTGGAGACAATATTTCGATGACGCACGCATCCGTAGTAGATGTGCTGACCGGTAAGTATGCGGTTGGCACCACCCAGACAGTCAAAGGGTGGATCCGGACCCGCCGCGATTCCAAGGCGGGGATCTCATTTTTGGCCATATCCGATGGTTCCGGTTTCCATCCGGTACAGGCCGTCGTTCCCAATACCCTGGCCAATTACGAGGATGAAGTGCTGCGTCTGACCACCGCCTGCTCCGTGGAAGTGACCGGTGTGGTGGTGGCTTCCCAGGGCAGCGGCCAGGCCTTCGAGCTGCAAGCCTCCGAGGTCAAGGTAGTGGGCTGGGTCGAAGATCCGGACACCTACCCCATGTCCGCCAAGCGTCACAGCATCGAGTTCCTGCGTGAGCAGGCTCACCTGCGCGCCCGTACCAACGTGGTCGGCGCCGTGACCCGGGTACGCAACTGCCTGGCCCAGGCCATTCACCGCTTCTTCCACGAAGAAGGCTACCTGTGGATCGCCGCCCCGCTCATCACCGCCTCCGACACCGAAGGCGCCGGCGAGATGTTCCGCGTCTCCACCCTGGATCTGGAAAACCTGCCGCGCACCCCGGCCGGCAAGGTCGACTACGACAAGGACTTCTTCGGCAAGGAGACCTTCCTGACCGTCTCCGGTCAGCTCAACGTCGAGACCTATGCCTGCGCCCTGTCCAAGGTCTACACCTTCGGCCCGACCTTCCGCGCCGAAAACTCCAACACCAGCCGCCACCTGGCCGAGTTCTGGATGGTGGAGCCGGAAGTAGCCTTCGCCGATCTGGAAGATAACGCCGCCCTGGCCGAAGCCATGCTGAAGTACGTCTTCAACGCCGTCCTGGCCGAGCGCCGCGACGATCTGGAGTTCTTCGCCCAGCACGTCGACAAGGACGCCATCGGCCGCCTCGAGCGCTTCGTCGCCTCCGACTTCGCCCAGATCGACTACACCGACGCCATCGAAGTGCTGAAAAACTGCGGCAAGACCTTCGAGTTCCCGGTCTCCTGGGGCATCGATCTCTCCTCAGAGCACGAGCGCTACCTGGCCGAGGAGCACTTCAAGTCCCCTGTGGTCGTGAAGAACTACCCGAAAGACATCAAGGCCTTCTACATGCGTCTCAACGACGACGGCAAGACCGTCGCCGCCATGGACGTGCTGGCCCCGGGGATCGGCGAGATCATCGGTGGTGCCCAGCGTGAGGAGCGCCTCGAGGTGCTCGATCAGCGCATGGCCGAGATGGGCCTGAACAAGGAAGACTACTGGTGGTATCGCGACCTGCGTCGCTACGGCACAGTGCCCCACTCCGGTTTCGGCCTCGGCTTTGAGCGCCTGGTGGTCTATGTGACCGGCATGGGCAACGTCCGCGACGTCATCCCCTTCCCGCGGACCCCGCGTACCGCCGAGTTCTAATCGCGGACAGCACACGAATCGCAAAAAGCCGACCCCAGGGTCGGCTTTTTTTATTCCTCTCTTATGCCGCCACGACCCTGTCACCCCCTGCCTCCCCGCCTCCGTCCATCGTTATTTGCGTTCTTCGCCGCCGTTCTCGCCGCCCTCACTGCCCTCAATTCGTGGTTTTTATGCACTTAAATCGAAAAAGAATGAGTTATTGAAGTAACTCAATTTTTTACCTCTTTAGGGAGGGCAGAATACCCACTAACCCCTTAGGGCTAAATAACAACGCGAATGGCGGACCCAGGGTCCGACGCAGAGATGGATTAATCACACGAGGTAATGGAATGATCTTGATGGAGTTTTTTGTGGTACTCGGCTGCTTGCTGCTGGGTACCCGCTTTGGGGGCATGGGACTGGGTCTCATCAGCGGCATAGGTCTGTTCCTGCTGACCTTCGTGTTCGGGCTGACCCCGGGTGAGCCACCGGTGCAGGTGATGCTGACCATACTGGCGGTGATCGGCTGCGCCGCCACCCTGCAGACCGCCGGCGGCCTCAACCTGATGATGCAGATTGCCGAGCGCCTGCTGCGCCGTCACCCGCAATACATCACCATTCTGGCGCCGCTCACCACCTGGACCCTCACCTTCCTGTGCGGTACCGGTCACGTGGTCTACACCATGTTCCCCATCATCGCCGACATAGCGCTGCAGAAGAACATCCGTCCCGAGCGGCCGATGGCGGTCGCCTCCGTCGCCTCCCAGATGGCCATCTGCGCCTCCCCGGTCTCGGTGGCCGTGGTCTCCATGGTCTCCATCCTGGCGGCCGGTCACGGCATAGGTCAGGCCTACGGCCTGCTGGACATCCTGATGATCGCCATCCCCTCCTCCCTGACCGGCGTGATCATGGCGGCCCTGTGGAGCCTGCGTCGCGGCAAGGATCTGGACCAGGATCAGGAGTTCCAGGCCAAGATCAAGGATCCTGAGCAACGCGCCTTCATCTATGGCGGCGGCGAGACCCTGCTCAACACCAAGTTCCCGAAAGAAGCCTACTGGTCGACCTGGATCTTCTTCGCCGCCATCGCCGCCGTGGTGGTGCTGGGGGCCAACGAAGGGCTGAGACCCGTGTTCGAGATCAAGGGCAAGGCTGGCCCGCTCTCCATGAACCTGGTGATCCAGATGATGATGCTGATCGCCGGCGCCATCATACTGATGCGCTGCAAGGTCAAGCCGGGTGACATCTCCAACGGTGCGGTGTTCAAGGCCGGCATGGTCGCCATCTTCTCCGTGTTCGGGGTCGCCTGGATGAGTGAGACCTTCTTCCAGGCTCACATGCCGCTGCTCAAGGAGTCGCTGGCCCACGTGGTACAGGCCCAGCCCTGGACCTACGCCCTGGTGCTGTTCCTCATCTCCAAGCTGGTGAACAGCCAGGCCGCCGCCCTGACCGCCATCGCCCCCATGGGCCTGGCGCTGGGGGTGGAGCCGAAGCTGCTGATCGCCTTCCTGCCGGCCAGCTACGGTTACTTCGTGCTGCCGACCTACCCGAGCGATCTGGCCTGTATCGGTTTCGACCGCTCCGGCACCACCCGCATCGGCAAGTTCATCATCAACCACAGCTTCATCATTCCGGGGCTGATCGGGGTCAGCAGCTCCTGCGCCCTGGGCTATGTGCTGACCACCATCTTGCTGTAATACCAACGGCGTTCGACACGCTCTGGCCTGACAGGCCCCCGCATGGGGGCCTGTTCTTTTCTCCCTCCTTCTCTCTCTCCCGCGGCGATTTCCCGCCGCTGCGGCTTTGCCAAGGGCTCGCCAGCTGGGTAGCATGTCCCCTCTTTCACCGTTGGAATCAAACCCATGTCTCGCGTCATCGCACTCTGGAGTGGCGGCAAAGATGCCATGCTGGCGCTCTGTCATGCCCGTGAACAGGGGCATCAGGTGGTCGCGCTGGTGACCTTTGCTCCACCCGAGCCCCGTTTTCTGGCCCATCCGCTGGCCCTGGCACGCCGTCAGGCGCAGGCTCTCGGTCTGCCTCACCGGCTGGTCACCATAGAGGCGCCCTTCGAGCAGGGCTATGAGACGGCGCTGGCCCGGCTACGACAGGAGTGGGCCCTCGATGGGGTGGTGACCGGTGACATCGACAGCGTGGGGGGCGCCAACAACTGGATCCGCGAACGCTGCCGCCCGCTCGGGTTGACCGTGCACACCCCGCTCTGGCAGCAATCCCGCGCGGCGCTGCTGGCCGGTATGCTGGCGCGCGGCATAGTCGCCCACCTCTCCTGCGTCGATACCCGCACCCTGGCCTCCGACTGGGTGGGCCGTTCGTTGAACGCAGCCAGCCTGGCCGAGCTGAAGGCGCTGGCCGACGCCCAGGGCTTCGATCTCTGCGGCGAGCAGGGGGAGTATCACAGCATGGTGACCGACGGCCCCGGCTTCGCGGCCCCCTTGCGGCTGGCAGGCTGGCGGGTGGCGCGCCAGGATCATCTGGCCTATCTGGTCGAAGAGGAGCCATTGCCCGCAGAGCGGCCATAAAAAACGGGAGGCACTGGCCTCCCGTTCCGTTCCGATCCCGCCCCTGGGGGCGCCTAGTTCGCCAGCCGGCTCAGCACCCGCTGCAGCAGCCGAATGCGCGGCTCTATGCTGTCGAGCAGCAGGAATTCGGCCTCGGAGTGGAAGCCGCCCCCCATGGGGCCGAAGCCATCCAGCGACGGTACCCCGGCCGCGGCGGTGAAGTTCGCGTCCGAGCCGCCCCCCGCTTCCAGCCAGTTGAAGGCAATGCCCTCCTCCTGCGCCGCCGCCTCCACCAGCGCCATCAGGGCCTCGGTGTCGCCGTTGGGGCGCATCGCCGGCTTGAAGCTCTGGCGATCCACCTCGACCCGGCAACCGGCCAGGAAGGGGTTGTTGGCCATGAAGCCGAGCCTGTCGTGCACCGCGGCGGCCTCCTCGTTGCTCCAGAAGCGCAAGTCGACGATCGCCTCGGCGAAGTCAGGCACCACGTTGACGCCGGTGCCCCCCTGCACCACCCCCACGTTCATGGTGGTGCCCGTCTCCATGTTGACCTGCTCGTTGATGGCCAGCACCCAATTAGCGAGCTCTGTGATGGCAGAGATCCCCTCGGCCAGGGCGGAACCCGCGTGGGAGGCCTTGCCGTGGAAGCGGATGCGGTACTTGGCATTGCCCTTGCGCGCGCTGATCAGATCCCCGTTGGGGCGGGCGGCCTCGGCCACCAGCACACAGGCGCTCGAGGCGGCCTTCTCCAGCAGCCACTCCTTGGACCAAGGGGAGCCAATCTCCTCGTCGCAGTTGTAGCAGACCAGTACCTTCAACCTGGCCAGCACCGCCGGATCCAGCCCCTTGAGGGCATACCAGAGGGAGAGCAGGCCGCTCTTCATGTCGGAGACGCCGGGGCCGAAGGCCTGATTGCCCTCCACCTTCAGCGGCCGCCTGGCGGCGGTCCCCTCCGGGAACACGGTATCCATGTGGCCGATCAGCATCACATCATAGCGATCGGCGCCCGGCGCATTGGTGATCTCGAGGCAGGGACCGCACTCGGCGGCAAACTGGTGGCGTACCACCTGCCAGCCGATGGCTTCATACTTTTCGGTCATGATGTCGGCCACCGTCGCCACCCCGGCCGGGGTGCGGGTGCCGCAGTCCAGGTTGATGAGCGGGGCCAGCTCTGCCAGGTAGGTCTCGAGGGAAAACGGAGTCTTCAGGTCAGTCATCATCTTCTCCATGCCGGCCTTGCCACCCTTGGTGCAGGCCGGTCAGCAACAGGATGAGAGCGGGCAGCCAGGCCGCCCGCCCCGCCATCACATAAACAGCAGGTAGTTGAGCGCCAGCGCCGTCACCAGGGCGCCGGCCATGGGCACGCAGGTGCGCTTGACCACCACGAAGGGGGAGACCCTGGCGATGCCGGCACAGGCGATCAGCACGGCGGCGATAGGTGACACCGAACGACCTATGCTGGAGGCCAGCTGCATCGGCAGCAGCATGGTGACCGCGGGGACCCCAAACTTGGCCGCCACCGCGGGCGCCAGGGTGGAGAAGCTGAGGAAGGCCGCGTTGCCGGAGCCCATGATGACCGCCGCCACCATGATGAGCGCCACCATCACCAGGGTCATCAGCCCGCTGCCGATCCCCGCGTTGGCGGCGGAGTGCAGCAGGGTGTCGATGGCCCCTATGGCCTTGAGGGACTCGGCGAACAGCTCGGCGCAGACGATCAGCGCCACCACCGGGCCGAACACCTTGCCCATGCCGTCGAGGAAGCTCGACAGCCCGGCCATGGCGGTACGCGCCGAGCGGCTACGCAGCAGCTCGCACAGCATGCCGATGAACACCGACAGCAGCATGGCCACCTCGACGCTCATCTTGATGTCGTCCACCAGCAGCTTGGAGAAGGTCATCATCAGCACGAAGGGGATGATGGGCAGCAGGGCATACCAGGTCGGCGCCTTCAGCTCATCCTTCCCCTGCTCGTCCAGCTCGGCATGATCGCCTCTGTGCAGGGCCGGATCCCAGCCATCCTGCCGATCGCAATGCCGTTGCCAGAAGAAGTGCAGCACCATGGTCACCAGCAGCATGGGGGCCACCAGCCAGATCTGGTAGTCGACGAAGTAGCTGGTCGGATCCAGCCCGGACTGACCGGCGGAGAAGATGGCGTTGGTCTGGGTCGGGCCTATCTCGAACGCCTGGGAGGTGGCGATCACCCCGCAGGCGGAGGCCGGGCTGATGCCGAGGTTGCGCATCACGGGGTACATGGTGACCATCAGCAACAGGCCGAGGCCGGTGGCCGAGGTGACGAACAGCGACACGAAGACCGCCACCAGATAGCAGATCGCCAGCATCAGGTAGCTGGAGCCGATGCCCGCCACCGGCTTGACCGCCACCCGCACCAGCGCCTGGGAGGCGCCGATGTGGGACATGTAGGTGGCAAAGCCCGCCACCGCCATGATTGTGAGGCCGAGCCCCGCCGCCCGGTAGGAGAAGATCCCCTTGAACACCTCGAACAGGTCGAACAGGGCGAACCCAGTGCTCTTGTCCGCGGGCAATATGGGATGCAGCCCCAGCCAGTACGCCAGGGTGAAGAGGGTCATCCCCGCCAGGGCCAGTACCGCCTGGGGGTTGTAATCCTTGACGATGCCGTAGACCACGGCCGCCAGCACAAGCAAGACGAATATGAGTTCCAAAATGCGCTCCTGATAGGATTATCGAAGTGCGAAATCTAGTGGCGATGTCCCGTCTTCCCCTTGATCCCCATCAATAAAGATGATTTGAACGCTCATTCACAGCACGAAACTCCATATAAATCACAAAAAGCAGCCTTTAAATCCAAATAAAAACCATTAGAATCCCATTGCAGGGCCCCCAGGCCAACAACCTCCACTTTTTTTGCTTTGGATCAACGCCCGTGGTGGTTGAACTGGCCAAGATGCCCATCGACACAGAGCGACCATTTCGCACCGGAGAGAGTTATGACAAACCTGGCCACCGCAGAGAGCAGCAACTGCGACTACAAGCTGTGGGACATCCTCATCGAGTCTGCAAGGGAGCGCACCACCATTCGTTACTCCAAGCTGGCCAAACAGGCCGGGCTGGAGAGCAGCCAGGATGAGCTGCGTACCCTGCTGCAACGCATTCGCATGTATTGCACCGAGCATCAGCTGCCGATCCTCTCCACCATAGTGGTGGACGACGTGGGCAAGTACGGCGGCCTCTCCTCCAGTCTGCCCAACGCCCCTTGGGAGCGTGCCAGGGTGTTCGATTACCAGTGGCCCCTCTCGCCATAAGTCGTCCTATCGAAGAGTTTTTGCAACGACGCGCCCAAGGGCGCGTTTTGTGTTTCTGGCGCTCGGGCCGGGGGTCGGCGCGGCCCGCCCGCAGAAAAAGCGCCCCGGCGGGGCGCCAGCGTTGCCATGAGGGGATCACAATGCCAGAATCGGGCCTTCGTTGATCCAGGGCCCTGCCCGCAGCTAAAGGACCTCCCATGGCCACCACCCTCTATGGCATCAAGAACTGCGACACCATCAAGAAGGCCCGCAAGTGGCTGGATGAGGCCGGTATCGACTACCGTTTTCACGACCACAGGGTCGACGGGCTGGACCCTGCCCAGTTGGACCTGTGGCTAGGCCAGCTCGGCTGGGAAGCCCTGCTCAACACCCGCGGCACCACCTTCCGCGCCCTGCCGGACGAGGCGAAACTGGGGCTCGACCAGACCAGGGCCCGCGCCTTGCTGCTGGCCCAGCCCGCCATGATCAAGCGCCCGCTGCTGGATCTGAGTGGCGAGCTGCACCTGGGCTTCAAGGCCGACCACTACCAATCCCTCTTCTCTCGTTAAACTTTTCTGTTAAGGAACGCCGATGTCGGATGTCATCGCACTGGCCAAGGATCTGATCCGCCGCCCCTCAGTTACCCCCCTGGATGAGGGGTGCCAGACCCTGATGGCGGAGCGCCTCGCTCGCCTCGGCTTCGTCATCGAACCCATGGTGTTTGAAGACACCACCAACCTGTGGGCCCGCCGCGGCACCCAGGGCCCGCTGTTCTGCTTCGCCGGTCACACCGACGTGGTGCCCGCCGGCCCGCTGGACAAGTGGCACACCCCGCCGTTCGAGCCGACCATCAAGGATGGCATGCTGTACGGCCGCGGCGCCGCCGACATGAAGGGGTCGCTCGCCGCCATGGTGGTGGCCACCGAACGCTTCGTCGCCGCCCACCCGGATCACAGTGGCTCGATCGCCTTCCTCATTACCTCCGATGAAGAGGGCCCCTTCATCAACGGCACCACCCGGGTGATCGACACCCTGGAGGCGCGCAACGAGAAGATCCGCTGGTGCATCGTCGGCGAGCCCTCTTCCACCAGCGAGGTGGGGGATGTGGTGAAGAACGGTCGCCGCGGCTCCATCACCGGCGATCTGCTGGTACGCGGGGTGCAGGGTCATGTGGCCTATCCCCATCTGGCGGACAACCCCATTCACCGTGCGGCCCCGGCCCTGGCGGAGCTCGCCAGCAGGGTCTGGGATCAGGGCAATGCCTACTTCCCGCCCACCAGCTTCCAGATAGCGAATCTCCAGGCCGGCACCGGCGCCTCCAACGTGATCCCGGGTGAGCTGCAGGTCCAGTTCAACTTCCGCTTCAGCACCGAACTGACCGACGGGGAGATCCGCCGCCAGGTCGAGGCGTTGCTGGACCGCCACGGTCTCGACTACGAGCTGAAGTGGACTCTCTCCGGCCAGCCGTTCCTGACCGATACCGGCGCCCTGCTGGAGGCGGCCGTCGGGGCCATCGAGAGTGTCAATGGCCAGCAGCCGGCCCTGCTCACCACGGGCGGCACCTCGGATGGCCGCTTCATCGCCCCCACCGGGGCCGAAGTCATTGAACTGGGCCCGGTCAACGCCACCATCCACAAGGTGAACGAGTGCGTGAAGGCGAGCGATCTCGATCTGCTGGCCGACATGTACCAAGGGGTACTGGCACGGTTGCTGGCATGACCTTCATCCCATGGGAAACGACCCGGAGGCTGTGATGACCCAGGATCAACTGCTGGGGCTCGACGAGAGCCACCTCATCCTGGTGGGGCGCGGCCCCCACCGTCTGACCGCCGCCACCGCGGCGGCCTTCAACGACATGCAGGTCGCCGCCGCCTATGCCGGTCACAACCTGCAGCCGGCCTCCAGCTGGCGCGGCTTCGAGCGCCAGCTCGCCATCTGGAACGGCAAGTGGCGCGGCGAACGCCCGCTGCTGGACGCCACGGGCCAGCCGCTGGACGCGCTGCAGCTGAGTGAGACCGAACGGCTGCACGCCATCCTGCGCTGGAGCGCCCTGCCCGGTACCAGCCGCCATCACTGGGGCACGGATCTGGACATCTACGATCCTGACTGCCTGCCCGCCGACACCAGGCTGGCGCTGGAGCCCTGGGAATACGAGGAGGGTGGCTGGTTTAGCGACCTGAGCGACTGGCTGGGGGAGCACATGAACGACTTCGGCTTCTTCCTGCCCTTCGCCAAACCGGCGGGGGCCCAGGGCGGCGTCGCCTACGAGCCCTGGCACCTCAGCTTCGCGCTGGAGTCCGGGGAACAGCGATTGGATCAGGCGGCGCTGGCGCTTTGCCTGCAGCAGGCGGATATTGAAGGCAAGGCGACCGTACTGGCCCATCTCGATGAGATCCTGGTCCGTTACGTCACCCCCTGTCTCGACGCGAGAAATCGCTCATGAAGACGGGGCATATAGAAGGCAAATTGACCATGCTGACCCGGCTCGACGAGCTCCTTGTCAGTTATGACGTCACCCCCTGCCGCGACGAAAGGAGAACATCATGAGTCTGTGGTTATGGATAGGCCTGCCGCTGCTGTTCCTGCTTGGCCTGTTTCTCAACGCCATCAAGGACATGAAGCAGCTCGAGAAACAACTGCCCAAATACAGGGACAAGATCCGGGAAGTCAAAGACGACGAGGACGACTGAATCCCGCACCGGGACCCCGCTGGTGCCCCGGTCTCTGCCTTGCCCTCCCCCTCGGGGAGGGTCACAAACCGCCCCGCACGACCATCCCCGTCTCACGCCACCGACCCGCCCTCTGGAGCCAGTCGTCACACTTTATCCCCCATTCCTGGCCGGGAGGCCGGCATCCCTAGGCGCTGAAAAACAGCACTTTAAATGTAAGAAACTGCAAATCGATGCACAATTAAGCCACACAAGGCGACCCAAACTGCATATAATGTGCCTGTTTTGCATTCTGCTATAAAAGGAGTTCGCCATTGGATGCCACCACCATCAACAGTTTCTTTCTTATCGGTGCCTTGTTGGTGGGATGCAGTGTCCTGTTAAGCGCGCTCTCCTCTCGTGTCGGCATTCCCATCCTGGTCATCTTCCTCGCCGTCGGCATGCTGGCCGGTGAGGATGGCCCCGGCGGCATCCATTTCGCCGACTACTCGGTTGCCTACCTGGTGGGCAACCTGGCGCTCGCCATCATCCTGCTCGACGGCGGCATGCGCACCCGGGTCTCCTCCTTTCGGGTCGCGCTCTGGCCCGCCCTGTCGCTCGCCACCGTCGGGGTGGCCATCACCACGGGCCTGACCGGTCTCGCCGCCGCCTGGCTGTTCGATCTCAACCTGATGCAGGGCATGCTGATCGGCGCCATCGTCGGCTCCACCGATGCGGCGGCGGTGTTCTCCCTGCTCGGCGGGCGCAGCCTGAACGAGCGGGTCAGCGCCACCCTTGAGATAGAGTCAGGCAGCAACGATCCCATGGCGGTGTTTCTCACCGTCACCCTGATCGAGATCCTCGCCACCCAGCAGCAGGGGCTGGACTGGGCCTTCCTGCTGCTGCAGCTGGTCAAGCAGTTCGGGCTCGGAGCCGGCATCGGCCTCGGCGGCGGCTGGCTGCTGTGGCGCCTCATCAACAGCGCCAGGCTGGCTCCCGGCCTCTATCCCCTGCTCACCGTCAGCGGTGGCCTGCTCATCTTCGCCATCACCACGGCCGTGGGGGGCAGCGGCATCCTCTCCATCTACCTCACCGGCCTGCTGCTCGGCAACCTCTCCCTGCGCAGCCGCAGCACCACACTGTCGGTGCTGGATGGGCTGACCTGGCTCAGCCAGATCGGCATGTTCCTGGTGCTGGGTCTGCTCGTCAATCCGAGCAACCTGCTGCCCATCGCCCTGCCGGCGCTGCTGCTGGCCGGCTGGATGATCCTGTTCGCCCGCCCGGTGTCGGTCTGGATTGGCCTGCTGCCGTTCAAGAACTTCGCCCCCCGCGAGCGCTGGTTCATCTCCTGGGTGGGGCTGCGTGGCGCCGTGCCCATCATACTGGCGGTCTTCCCCATGATGGCGGGGCTGCCCAACGCCCAGCTCTACTTCAATGTCGCCTTCTTCGTGGTGCTGGTCTCCCTCATCCTGCAGGGCAGCTCGCTGCCGCTGGCCTCCAGGCTGGCACGGGTCGAGGTGCCGGCACCGCCCTCCCCCATCAACCGCTCCGGGCTGGAGATCGATCTCGACAGCCAGTGGGAGACCTTCATCTATCGCCTCAGCGCCGAGAAGTGGTGCATCGGCTCGCCGCTACGCGAGCTGCGCATGCCCCAGGGGACCCGCATCTGCGCCCTGTTCCGGGGCCAGGAGCTGTTGCACCCCTCGGGCAGTACCCGCCTGCAACCGGATGATATCCTCTGCGTCATCGGTCACGAGCGGGATCTGCCCGCCCTCGGCCAGCTGTTCAGCCAGGCCCCCGAGCAGGATCTGGGCCCGCGCTTCTTCGGCGACTTCCTGCTGGAGGCGGCCGCCAGACTGGTGGATCTCGCCCCGCTCTACGGGCTGGATGTGAGCGAGGTGGCGGATCAGACACTCGGCGATTTTATCGCCGGGCAGTTGGGCGATAATCTGGTAGTAGGTGACCATTTCGCTTGGCAGGGTCTGCTCTGGACGGTGGCGGAGATGGAAGAGGGTGAGCCTCGCAAGATAGGGGTACGCTTTTTGGAAGAAGATCCGGTTTAAGACAGCAGTCTAACCATTGTTAGCAAAAAGTGCTCAGCGCGAAGGGAGTTCACTATGCCTTATCAAAGCCTGTTGTCTGGTCTCTATCCCCCCTCGCCCCGACTGGGGCTGATCGAGGGCTTCTTCGGCAAGGGCTGGAGTTGGGAAGCCCGCGCCCGCTATGCTCAGTGGCTGCCTCGCCACGGCTATGGCTTCTACATCTATGCGCCGAAAGAAGATGGCCATCTGCGCAAGCACTGGGCCCAGCCCTGGCCTGCGCACCAGCTCGAGGATCTGCGCCGCCTGGCCCAGCAGTGCCGTGACAACGGCCTCGCCTTCGGGGTGGGCCTGAGCCCCATGGGCGCCCATCACGACTACCCGCGCAAGCGTGCGGCGCTGCTGGAGAAGGTCCGCCTCATCGACGAGGCGCTGCAGCCCGACATACTGGCGGTGCTGTTCGACGACATGAAGGGGGACACCCCGGATCTCGCCCACTGGCAGCTCACCATAGCCCACGACATCGCGGCCCACAGTAAAGCCAGCCGCCTGCTGTTCTGCCCCAGCTACTACTCGACGGATCCGGTGCTGGAGAAGGTGTTCGGCGCCATGCCGCCCCATTATCTGACCGATCTGGGCCAGGGGCTGGACAAGCGTTTTGACATCTTCTGGACCGGCCCCAAGGTCTGCTCCAGCGACTACCCTGCGCCCCACCTCAAGCAGGCCGCCGACTGGCTGCACCGCAAGCCCTTCCTGTGGGACAACTACCCGGTCAACGATGGCAGCAAGGCCAGCAGCTTCCTGCACCTGCGCGCCTTCGAGAACCGCCCGGCGGAGCTGGCCGATCTGGTGGCGGGCCACGCGGTCAATCCCATGAAACAGGCGGCGCTCTCGGTGCTGCCGCTCGCCACCCTGCCCATGAGCTACCGGCTCGGCAAGCAGTACGATCCGGACAAGGCGCTGCACGCCTCCCTCAATGCCACCTGCGGCCCGCAGATCTCCGCCATGATCCAGGCCGATCTGTCGCTGTTCCAGGACATAGGGCTGGCCCAGCTCACCCCGGCGCAGCACGACTATCTCCAGGCCCGCTACCTGCCGTTCCAGGATCAGGGCTGCGTCGACGAGATACTGCGCTGGCTGGCGGGGGAATACGTGTTCGATCCGGACTGCCTGACCGACTGAGGCGCCGCCAGACGCCCATAAAAAATGCCACCCCTCTTGGTCAGAGACGGGTGGCATTTTTCATTGCGCTACACTCAGCCCAGCGCCAGCCAGACCCCGACCCCCAGCATCAGGGAGCCCGCGATGCGGTTCATCAGGGTGACGTTACCGCTCTTGGCGAGGAAGTGGCGCAGGGTGCGGCCCCCGCTGGCATAGAGCAGCAGACAGGAGAACTCGATGATCAGGATCAGCATCACCAGGGCGCTGATCTGCGGCGCCATCGGCTTGGCCGCATTGATGAAGGGTGGCAGCAGGGAGACCATGAAGGCCCAGCCCTTGGGGTTGGCGATGGCGGTGACGAAGCCCTGCAGCGCCAGTCCAAGCGGCTTAGTCTCCTGCCCGGCCGACAAGTCCGCCGGGATGGCCATCTTGCCCTTCGCCTGCCACATCTGGATGCCGAGCCAGACCAGATAGGCCCCGCCCACGTACTTTAACGCCGAGAACAGCGCCGGGTAGTTGAGCATGACAGCGGCCACCCCGATAACCGACAGCACCGAGACCAACCCGACCCCGATGAGCTCCCCCCACATCATGTGCAGGGTGCGGCGCACCCCCAGGCTCATGCCGAGGGTCATCGCCAGGGTCATACACATGCCGGGGGTCACAGAGACAAAGAAGAACGTGGGAATAAACAGCGCCAGAATAGCGGGATCAATCCAGTGGGACACACTACACCTCCATGGTAACAAGGCTTCAATCTTGCCTACCGCCCCCCTTGCACACAAGCAAAAACCCGTCAGCCGGCCGATTTCGGCCATCGAGGGCGCGGAGCCACCCCAGGTTGCGGACCGAGGCGGCCATCATCCCCGCCCACTCACTACTAAGGGGGTAGCACGGCGACCAACACCAGACTGCCAGCCAGATGCTGTCACATGACTCAGCGCAAAGAGGCCCGCGTCGGTGCCGCCGCCGACCCTCGATGGGCTGAGCCCGCGCCCACTGGGCCCGCGGGGCGCCTCCTCGGGGGGCCTGGAAGCTGTCAGTTTTAAACGACATTTTGAATGAATGGGGTCATTAGGGACTGGGCTGCATCCGCAAATGTGGGTATGGTAGAGGCACGTCATTCCCCCTCACGTAGAGAATCCCATGAGCCTGAAGTTCAAGAAACCCGCTTTTATCGCGCTGGGCCTCGTCGCCCTGCTCTCCGCTCTCTGGCTCGACTTCTATCTGCCGGAACACACCATCGCCACCATCACCGGGGTCGAGGTGAAGCGCACCGACAAGGATGGCCCCATCAGCCAGAAGAACCCGGCAGACGGCCCCACAGTAGATGTCTACTACATCTATACCGAGCGCCCCGGCGAGAAGATCCGGGTGTTCCGCAACGAGGATACCCTCTGGGGCTGGCCCTTCTACTTCAAGTTCGATGCCGCCGACGTGCAGGCCAAGGCCAAATCCATGGAATTCGAGAAGCGCCTGGCCATCATCACCTCCTACGGCTGGCGCGTGAACATGTTCTCCCTATTCCCCAACGTTACCAAGATCGAGAGCACCCAGCCTGACGCCTCCACCTGGAGCTTCTTCCGCTGGTTCTGGTTCGGCGTCTGGGCCCTGGTGATGGGCAAGGCCGCCATCGCCACCTGGCGTTACTTCGACCGTCTCGAGGACGAAATATGATCGACTCAGGCAAAAACGGCGCCAGCGGCCTGCAGCGATGGCATATGGCGGCTTGTCCGGTCAGCCAGACAAATCTCGGGGAGAGACAATGACAGAGCCGAGCAAGACCCGGACCAGCTTCTATCGACGGCTCTACGTTGCCCACCTGATAAGCCAAGGCACCGACAGCATCCCCGCCATCATGGCGGCCACCGGCATGCCGCGACGCACCGCCCAGGATACCCTGGCGGCCCTGGCGGAGCTGGACATCCACTGCGCCTTCGAGCAGACCGAGGGGGCACGCCACCTGCAGGGCCACTATCGGATCGGCGACTGGGGCCCCATCAACCCGGCCTGGATAGCGGCGCAGCTCGATACCATCAAGCAGACCCTGGGCTACCCCTGATGGTGGCTGCCAGCACCAGCAACGCATAACAAGAGAGGGGAGCCATGGCTCCCCTCTCTGCAGTGGTGTCCTCATCGGCATCATGCCGCCTGTCCCTATTCCGGGAAAGGCTCCTCCGGCAGCGGCTCCTCCGACTCCCCCTGGGTGCAGTCGATGATGGAGCGCTTGGGATTGTTCGGATCCCGCAGCAGCAGGGGAGCCTCCCCCAGATCGTGCTTGCGCTCATCGGCAAACTCGCTGCCATAGGCGTTATGGGTAAGCCGCCTGGCGTTGGCGATGGGGGTGTCAACAAACAGGGCGTGCACCTCGAAGGTCGAGGTCGGGATGAGGAAGCCGTGGATCGGCAGGCCATGCAGCTCCTGGTGGGTCTTGTACCAGGCGAAGCCATCGGTCGTCTTGTAAGGCTTGAAGGCATTGAGCTGCGGCGAAGATCCCTCCCCCCGTTCGGCGTCGAAAGAGAGGTTGTCCAGATCGCAGGTCGCCAGCCCCTGCCACATCGTCTCAAATGGCGTGGCACAGGCCGTCAGTTGTGCACCGACCAGCAGTGCCAGCGTCGTCTTCCACATCCCCTGCCCCTTATCCATTCGCCCTGATCTCAATGAAATGCCTGCAGACGCTGCACCAGCAGGTCGATGAAGCCGACCCGATCCAGCCCCAGCAAGACATGGGTGTTGGCGGCATGGCCGGTCAGGCCATGGCGATCCACCACCGTCATTCCCACAGTATGCACTCCCTGAGTCTCGATGCCGACCCAGCAATCTATCCCATGGAACAGCTCGGGCGCCAGCAACCAGGCGATGGTACAGGGATCATGCAGCGGTGCCCCGCGAAATCCCCACTTGGGATCCCGATGATAGATCATGAAGAAATCGAGCAGCTCCGCCACACAGCGGGCCACCGGGTTGGGGATGGCGCGCACCCGCTCTATGTCCGCGTCCATCACCTGCGCCTCGTGGGTCACGTCCAGCCCGCACAGGGTGAGAGGGATCCCGGACTTGAACACCATGTCGGCCGCCTCGGGATCCACATAGATGTTGAACTCCGCCGCCGGGGTCCAGTTGCCCGCTCCGGCCGAGCCCCCCATCAGCACGATGCGGCCTATCTTGTGGTGCAGCTCTGGATGCGCCGCCAGCAGCAGGGCGATGTTGGTGAGCGGGCCGGTCGGCACCAGGGTGACTGGCTCCGGGCTGTGGCGCAGCGTCTGCGCCATCAGCTCAAGCGCCGTCATGGGTTGGGGGTCAAAGCCCGGCTCCGGCAGTTTGGGGCCGTCGAGACCCGACTCCCCGTGCACGTTGTCGGCGATGATGAGCTCGCGAGCCAGGGGCCGCGGCGCCCCCGCCGCCACCGGAATGTCGTGGCGCCCGAGCAGGGTGAGGATGCGCAGGGTATTGTTGAGGGTCTTGTCCGGCGTCTGGTTGCCCGCACTGGTGGTCACCGCCAGCACCCTCAGCTCGGGGCTGGCCAGCGCCAGGATGAGGGCGATGGCATCATCGTGGCCGGGATCGCAATCGAGAATGACGGGCAGTGACATGACGGACTCCTACGACAAAAAAAGATCCACACCTTAGCAAGCCACCACCAGATTAACTCTGGAGGGAGTCACAAAACGGCCTATGCCTACGTTATCAAGCACTTGCCACCGAACTTCGCGGGATGGGCACCGCCGGCGCACGGGGATTCGCCGCCCACCGCCGGTTCGGGTATGATCGCTCCCCGTTTCCAGCCTGCCGTGCCCCTATGTCTGTCATCGTCGATACCTTTATCGCCCCGCCCTGTGCGGCCGAGATCAACATCCTCCATCAGGATGCCCATCTGCTGCTGATCGACAAGCCGAGCGGCCTGCTCAGCCTCTCCGGCAAGAATCCACAGAACCTCGACTCGGTGCACTATCGGCTGGTGCAGGATTTCCCCGGTTGCACCCTGGTGCATCGCCTCGACTTTGGCACCTCGGGGCTGATGGTGGTGGCCAGGGACAAGGCCATCAACGCCGCGATCGCCCATCAGTTCAGCCAGCGCGCCGTGACCAAGAGCTACGGCGCCCTGCTGTGCGGCCACCTGGCCGATGACGAGGGGCTGATCGACGCCCCCATCGCCAAGGATCCGGCGCTGTTCCCGCGGATGAAGATCTGCGCCGCCCAGGGCAAGCCGGCCCGCTCCCGCTACCGGGTGGTGGAGCGTCTGGTCCGCCAGAGCGAAGATGGCGCCCCCCTGCCGCTGACCCGGGTCGTGCTGACCCCCGAGACCGGCCGCACCCATCAGCTGCGTATCCACTGTCAGCTGCTGGGCCACCCCATACTGGGTTGCGATCTCTACGGCGGCCTGCTGTTGGCGGGCACGGAAAAAACGCCGCGGCTGATGCTGCATGCGAGTGCGCTGGACTTCGTGCATCCGGTGAGCGGTGAGCCGATGGCGGCGAGCTGTGCCAGCCCGTTCTGATGGCGGCGTGAGGGCAGAGAGAAGCAGGAAGGAAAGGGGCTCCGGTCGGCAAACGACGGATAAAGATAGGGGCCGCGCTTTCGCAACGGCCCCCACCCCCCACTCGTGGTGGTGCTATCAGATCAGCTTGCGGGCGGCGCCCAGCACGATCTTGATGGCATCAGATTCGGTTCTTGCCATGGTTTCGGCGTTCGGGATTTCCTGCTGGGTACGGTTCACGATGACACCGGCCACCATGCCGGCGCGCAGGCCCTGGCTGGAGCACATGGTCAGCAGGGTAGCGGACTCCATCTCGTAGTTCAGCACGCCCATGGCTTGCCACTCCTTCATGGAACCCTGGAAACGGCTCACTACGCGACCGGATACGGTATCGTAACGCTCCTGACCCGGGTAGAAGGTATCGGAAGAGGCAGTCACCCCGATGTGCAGCGTGGAGCCCAGCTCCTTGGCGGTGTTGACCAGCGCCGTGGTGCAGTCGAAGTCGGCCACGGCCGGGAATTCCATGGGTGCGAAGTGCAGGCTGGCACCGTCGAGGCGCACTGAACCGGTGGTGACGATCACGTCGCCCACGTTCAGGTGCGGCTGGATGGCGCCCGTGGTGCCGATGCGCAGGAAGGTGCGGATACCCAGCTGGGCCAGCTCTTCCACCGCGATGGAGGTGGACGGGCCACCGATACCGGTGGAACAGATGATCACGGCCTTGCCGTCCATCTCGCCGCGCCAGGTGGTGAATTCACGATGGCTGGCCAGGTGCACCGGGTTGTCCAACAGTTCTGCGATGCGCTTGACGCGCTCGGGGTCACCGGGAACGATCGCCAGGGTGGCGCCTTGCAGATCAGCTTTCTTCAAACCCAAGTGGAAAACATCAGACATAGTGGACTCCCTGGTTGCGCCCCACCAGCGGGTGGCAGAGTGCAGTTAAGATGATTCTTTATGGTACTTTCGAGCCTGTTTCCCTCCATTGGGGAAGGCGCCAACTATGGTCGAAAGCGCTTTCCAATTCCTTGAAGCAACTCACACTTCCATGCATTGACAGTGACAAAATCAGCGTAAAACGTTTGCTAACTTGATGAATTTCCTGAAAAACGTTTTTCTGCTCTCCGCCCGCTGCCGCCCCTTGTCAAGCCCTCGCCGCCACGATTCGGCCAGAGCGCGAGCGAGTCCACAAAGTTATAAAACAGATACTATTGACCCCTGTTCATCTCCCCCGACGCTGCTATTTTGGCACCCGAATACCACTTAATGGCTAATAATACGGAGTCCATCATGGCGACATTCAAATTCTACATTCCCGCGGTCAACCTGATGGGAGCTGGCTGCCTGCAAGAAGCGGCAGCCGATATCAAGGGTTATGGCTATCGCAAGGCGCTGATCGTCACCGACAAGATCCTGGGCCAGATCGGCGTGGTCGCCAGGCTCACCACCCTCTTGGCAGAACATGGCATTGAAAGCGTGGTTTTCGATGAAACCCGACCCAACCCCACCATGGCCAACGTGGAGGCAGGCCTCGCCATGCTCAAGGCCAATGGCTGCGACTGCGTCATCTCCTTAGGGGGCGGCTCGCCCCACGACTGTGCCAAAGGCATCGCCCTGGTGGCCGCCAACGGCGGCAGCATTCGGGACTATGAAGGAGTGGATCGCTCAGCCAAGCCGCAGCTGCCGCTCATCGCCATCAACACCACCGCCGGCACCGCCTCCGAGATGACGCGTTTTTGCATCATCACCGACGAGAGCCGCCACGTGAAGATGGCCATCGTCGACAAGCACGTCACCCCGCTGATGTCGGTCAACGATCCCG
The DNA here is from genome assembly GCF_900637545.1 of Aeromonas encheleia. Lineage (NCBI taxonomy): Bacteria > Pseudomonadati > Pseudomonadota > Gammaproteobacteria > Aeromonadales > Aeromonadaceae > Aeromonas > Aeromonas encheleia. The sequence goes on along the minus strand of NZ_LR134376.1, from coordinate 1,379,962 downwards.
AGCTGATGCTGGCCAAGCCGGCCGGGCTCACCGCCGCCACCGGCATGGATGCGCTGACCCACGCCATCGAGGCCTATGTCTCCACCGCCGCCACCCCGGTCACCGATGCCAGCGCCATCATGGCGATCCAGCTCATCGCCCGCCACCTGCGCACCGCCGTCAATCAGGGCGACGATCTGCCTGCCCGCGAGCAGATGGCCTATGCCCAATTCCTGGCCGGCATGGCGTTCAACAACGCCAGCCTCGGCTACGTGCACGCCATGGCGCACCAGCTCGGCGGCTTCTATGACCTGCCCCACGGCGTCTGCAATGCCGTGCTGCTGCCCCACGTGCAGCGCTACAACGCCCAGGTGAGCGCCGCTCGCCTCAAGGACGTCGCCCGCCACATGGGGGTGGATGTGAGCACCATGAACGACGAGCAGGGTGCCGCCGCCGCGATCAACGCCATCCAGCAGCTGGCCCGCGACGTGAAGATCCCGGCCGGCCTGGAGCAGCTCGGGGTGAAGGCCGACGACTTCGACCTGCTGGCCAGCAACGCCCTGAAGGATGCCTGCGGCTTCACCAACCCGCAGCAGGCGAGCCACGACGAGATAGTCGCCATCTTCCGCGCCGCCATGTAAACCCGCGCCATCTCTGCCAAGGGCTGCCGTGCGGCCCTTTTTATTGGCGCTGTCCCAATTACATGTTGAAAGGCTAACCTTGAAGTAGGTCATCACCCTGAGGGCCGTCGTCATGGATACCCAAGCCTTTCAACACCTGCTGTCTCTCTTCCCACAGCTCACTTTGCGCCAGCGCCGTCTCGCAGAGCAGGAACTCACAATCCCCCATCTCATCACCTCGCTTGCCGCTCAACTCCCTGCTTGCCGATGTTGCCCCCACTGTCAGGCCGAGGCCGCGCAATTGGCCCCCTGGGGTTGGAGCCGAGGACTGCGCCGTTATCGCTGCAAGCAGTGTCAGCGCACCAGTTCCGTCCTGACCAAGACGCCCATGACCAGACTGCGCAAGGCCCAATGCTGGGAGGACTACGCCCAGGCACTCATCGACGGGCTTACCGTCCGACAAGCCGCCCTCCGCTGCGGGGTCTGCAAAAACACCGCCTTCTTGTGGCGTCACCGTTTCCTGAAAGCCATGGCAACCCATCAGGCGGCACGGGAAGAGGGTATCGTCGAGGTCGATGAAACCTTCTTCCTGGAATCGTTCAAGGGGCAACGTGGATTACCCCGTCCGGCCCGCCGCCGTGGTGGCAAAGGCCGCACTCGTGGCACAGGGCCGGATTACATCCCAGTGATGGTGGTGCAGGACAGAGCTGGCCATCTGGCCGACTTCCAGCTGGAGCGGCTGGATGCCAGGACCGTCAGGACGGTGCTGCAGCCGCTAGTCGCGCCGGATGCGGTGCTCTGCAGCGATGGTGCTGGGGTGTATGCCAGTTTCAGCAAGTCGCAGGGCATGACCCACCAAGTGGTGCACAACCGTGCGGGAGGGCGAGTGGTGGGGGCGTATCACATCCAGCATGTGAATGGTTACCACCGGCGGTTGAAGGAGTGGATGGAACTGTTCCATGGGGTAGCGACCCACTATCTGAGGAATTATCTGGGCTGGCGTAGGATGCTGGAACGTTATGGGCAGGAAGTGGATGTTCCACATTGCTTGCATGAGGCGCTGGGGCGCCCCATGCAACACGTAATTGGGACATAGCCTTTTTATTGGCTGATGGATCAATGGCTTTTTACTTCCGTGGAGGGAGTGGGTATGATTTGCCAAGCTAAAAAGACTGTATGGATGATCTGAACCCGATATGCGGATGAAACACCTGATTGCCGCGGCCCTGACCGCCCTCACCCTGTCCGGTTGCAGCCTGGTCTATCGCATCGATATTCCCCAGGGCAACTACGTGGAACAAAAACAGGTCGATAAACTGCGCCAGGGCATGACCCGCGAGCAGGTCGAGTTCGTGCTGGGTTCTCCCATGCTGCGCGACGGCTTTGACCCCAACACCTGGTACTATCTCTATGAGTTCCAACCGGGGCGTGGTGACAAGGAACGCAAGGAGCTGACCCTGAACTTCGTGGGGGACAGGCTGGCAACCGCCACGGGAGACTTCCCGCTGCCCGCAGCCTTCACCACCCCGCTCTGATATCCCACAAAACCGGCCAAGGCCGGTTTTGTTCTATCTGCGTCATGAGGAGGCAAGCATGAGCCAGATCCTGATCGCGGGGGCAACCGGCCTGATTGGGCAGGCGTTGGTCCGCCAGCTCGGCCCAGAGCATCAGCTGACCCTGCTCTGTCGCAAGGCGGGAGAAGCGGCCCCCGGCCGCCACTGGCTGCCGGTGGACTTCGAGCTGCTGGACAGGCTCGAGCTGCCCACCCCCATCGATCTCGCCTTCTGCTGCCTCGGTACCACCCGCAAGGAGGCCGGCTCCGACGAGGCGTTTCGCCGGGTCGACCACGACTATGTGCTGGCCTTCGCCGCCCTCGCCCGTCGCCACGGTTGCCGCCGCCTGCTGGTCGTCTCCAGCCTGGGGGCCAATGCCCGCTCCCCCGCCCTCTATCCCCGCACCAAGGGGCAGATGGAGCAGGCCTTGCTGGCACAAGAGTGGCAACGGCTCGCTATAGTGCGCCCCGCCATGCTGCTCGGCCATCGCCAACCGCCGCGCAAGTCCGAGCAAGTCATTCAGGCCATCTATCCGCTGCTCAGGCCACTGCTGCGGGGACCCCTCAGACGCTGGCGGGCCATAGAGGCGAGTCAGGTGGCCCACGCCATGACAGTGCTGGCCTATCAGGCGCAGGGGGTAGAGATAGTGCAGAACGAGCGACTGCTAACCCTGTAAGGCCCAGGCCAGTGCAGCCCCTGTGGTAAAACATCCAATAGCAAAGAGGCGCCATGGCGCCTCTTTTCATTGCTCGGTCTTCCCCGCATCAGGTCGATTCGCCATCGTCCCGCTTGCGGTGAACGTCGGGCCGCCCGCCGGTGACCACATCGGCACGCCCCTCTTCCTTGGCCTTCTCGGCCCGCTTCTTGCGCATCTCTTTCGGATCGGCGATGAGCGGGCGGTAGATCTCGACGCGATCGCCATCCTGCACCGGCTCGGTGCCCTTGACCGGACGGCTGTAGATGCCGAACTTGTTGACCGCGAGATCGATCTCCGGGTGCTTCTGCACTATGCCGGACTGCTCGATGGCGGCCAGCACGCTGGTGCCGGGGGCAACCCGGATGCGCAACACGGTTTGCCGCTCGGGCAGGGCGTAGGCGACTTCGATATTGAGCAGATCAGACACCGTAGACCACCTTGGCGCGGTTGGAGAAGGCGAGCACCATGGAGCCCACCAGATCGCGGAAGATCTGACCAAAGGCCAGCTCGATCAGCTTGGAGGTGAATTCGAAGTCGAGATCGAACTCCACCTTGCAGGCATCCACATCCAACGGGGTGAAGGTCCACCAGCCCGCCAGCGTCTTGAAGGGCCCCTCCACCAGCTCCATCTTGATCCGACGGTTGGTATCGAGCAGATTGCGGGTGGTAAAGGTCTTGGCAATGCCCGCCTTGGCCACATCGACCGAGGCCGTCATGTAGTCCTCGCCGGTCTCGTGGACACGGCTGCCGACACAGCCGGGCAGGAACTCGGGGTAAGCGTGAACATCGTTGACCAGCCGGAACATTTGTTCGGCACTGAACATCACCAGGGCACTGCGAGTAATACGGGGCATGGGCTTTCCTCATCCAATCGGACCGATTTTATCACCTTGTCAGCCAAAATCACCGCCGAAACCGTTCACAAAGCCGTCACTCGCGCAATTTGTGTGTTGTGCAACCGCTCCCCCCACCTTCAGATCACCCCGCCAGCCCACATTATTTCGAAGCGGCTCAGGACGCCGTCGCCTGAGCCATAGTGCACTTTGCAGCCACGGTCACCCGGTTTCCCATCACCCTGCCAGCCAAAATCGTTCCATAACTGCTCACAAAGCCACCACTCGAGCGGTTGCGCGTTTTACAGCCGCCGCCACCCACGTATAATGCGCCTTCATCAACATTGCCGAAGGCCCCCGTCATGAGCAAAAAGAACAGTAAAAACAAAGCCGGGTCCAGCACCATTGCACTCAACAGAGGCGCCCGCCACGAGTACTTCATCGAAGAGCGTGTGGAAGCCGGTCTGTCCCTGCAAGGGTGGGAAGTCAAGTCCCTGCGGGCGGGCAAGGCCAACATCAGCGAAGCCTATGTCATCTTCCTGCAGGGCGAGGCCTTCCTGTTCGGCTCCACCTTCCTGCCGCTGAATGCCGCCTCCAGCCACGTGGTGTGTGACCCGACCCGCACCCGCAAACTGCTGCTGAGCCGTCGTGAACTCGACAAGCTGGAGAGCCTGACCGCCCGCCAGGGCTACACCATAGTGCCGCTGGCGCTGTATTGGAAAGAGTGCTGGGTCAAGGTCGAGATCGGCCTGGTGAAGGGCAAGAAAGAACACGACAAGCGGGAAGACACCAAGGCCCGCGAATGGGATAGAGAAAAAGCCCGCATCATGAAGAACAAGAACCGCGGCTGATGGCGAGTCGCGGGTGCCCGCGCGGCGCCCAATAAACCAGCAATCGACCGGCCCTGGCCGGTCGATTGCCATCAACGCCTTGCCATGACAGGATTTTTGCGTACAATCGCTTTTGACAACTTGGGGCTGATTCTGGATTCGACAAGATTCACGAAACCCAAGGTGCATGCCGAGGTGCGGTAGGCCTCGTTAACAAACCGCAAAAAAATAGTCGCAAACGACGAAAACTACGCACTCGCAGCTTAATAACCTGCGCTGAGCCCTTCTACCCTAGCTTGCCTGTGTCCTAGGGAATCGGAAGGTCATCCTTCACAGGATCGTGTGGAAGTCCTGCTCGGGGCGGAAGCATTAAAACCAATCGAGCTAGTCAATGCGTGGCGTGTCTCTCCGCAGCGTGTTGGCGAATGTAAAGAGTGACTAAGCATGTAGTACCGAGGATGTAGTAATTTTGGACGGGGGTTCAAATCCCCCCAGCTCCACCAAATACCGGTCCAACAGTGACCAACGAAGTCCAAGAAACCCGCATAGCATAAGGCTTTGCGGGTTTTTTGTTGTCTTATGCTGTCCAATGGGGTGCGTTGCCATCCAGCCCTTTTAGGCATATCGTTAGGCATATCGTTTTGTATGCCTTCCGGAGCGTATGCCTATGCCTCGTATCACCCGCCCCTTGTCCCCAACCGAGATCAAAGCAGCCAAGCCCAAGGAGAAGGAATACACCCTCTGCGACGGAGCTGGCCTGGAGCTCGTCATCAAGCCCAATGGTTCCAAGTTGTGGCGCCTGCGCTACTACCGCCCTCTCACTAAGCAACGAAATATGATCAGCTTCGGCTCTTGGCCGGAGATGTCGTTGGCTGACGCGAGAGAGAAGCGCTCCGAAGCTAAAACATTGCTACAACAAAACATCGATCCCCAACACCATCGTGATGAGCAGGTCTCCGCCGCGTTATCGCTGAGCGAGCATACTTTTGAGGCTGTCGCCAAGCGCTGGTTTGATGTCAAACGCCCTTCCGTCACCCCAGCCTATGCCGAAGATCTCTGGCGTTCGCTCGAAATGTACCTGTTCCCCGAGATAGGCACAGTGCCCGTTATGGAAATAAAGGCACAGCGAGCCATCAAGATCATCGAGCCCATCGCTGCTGCTGGAAAACTCGAAACCGTGCGTCGCCTCACGCAACGGGTGAACGAGATCATGACCTTTGCTGTTAACTCTGGTCTGATCGACGCCAACCCTTGCTCGGGAATCAGCAAGGTGTTTCAGCGGCCAGCCAAACAGCACATGCCCAGCATTAACCCCAACCAGTTACCAGAACTGATGAACAGGCTATCGAAGGCCAGCATCAATTTGCAGACCCGCTGCCTCATCGAATGGAGCCTGCATACCTTGGCTCGCCCCAGCGAGGCGGCCGGAGCAAGGTGGGCAGAGATCGATATGGAAAAGAAACTCTGGCGGATCCCACCAGAGAGAATGAAGAAGCGCAGAGGTCATGACGTGCCCTTGACGCCACAAACACTTGCCTACCTGGACCTCATGCGACCGATCAGCGGCCATCGTGAATTTATCTTCCCTGGTATCCGTAATCCTAAAACGCACACCAACGAGCAAACAGCCAATGCGGCCTTGAAAAGAATGGGATATGAAGGGACCTTGGTCGCTCACGGCCTGCGAGCCTTGGGCAGCACCACCCTGAACGAGAGAGGATTTGATCGAGACGTTATAGAAGCCGCCTTGGCGCACTCTGACAAAGATGAAGTCCGTAGCGCATACAACCGCACGGATTATCTGGAACGTCGCCGAGAAATGATGGTCTGGTGGTCAGAACATATTGATGCAGCATCCAGAGTCGGTTCAGCACTGACGTGGTTGCCATCGTCAAATGTCAGCTGAGCTAAGTTTCAATAACTCAACAACGCAATAGAAAAAGGACTGGTTAGCCAGTCCTTTTGACATCAAATCAGGAATTCTTCCAACTGCCTGCCTTGCTCCAGCATGGCGGCCAACGCTTTAGGAGTGCGTCCCTGACCGGTCCAGGTTTTTTCCTGGCCATCTTCCATATACTTGTATTTGGGTGGACGTGGTGCACGTTTGGTGCCTTCACGAGTGACTTTACCAGCTGGAGTTCCCAGCACGAGCTCACTGGGGTCAATCCCAGCATCAGCCAACATGGCTTGGAATTCTGCCAGCTTGGCCAAACGCTCTGCATCAGCTGCACGGGTCTTTTCGATTTCGGCAGCCCGCTCGTTATAAATCGAGGAGAACTTCTCGTTTACTTCTTCCAGCTGCTCAAAGGAGAGTTCACGCAATGCAGCACGCAGGCTACGGATATTCAGCAATACCTTCAAAAATTCATTCATGATTAAGCTATCTCAATAAGGGCACCCATGCCGAGTGGATCGCAGGACAGAAGCTGTCGTTTTTTGAATCCAAATAGGATTGAACTAAAAACTGCAATAAGGATAACACGAGCAACAGCGACAAGATGGAATGCTACCCGATGGTACACCACCAATGCAACCGCTGTCAGTTGCTGAGGATGGGTAGCGATGGCTTAATTCACCAGTAATGTGCACTGCATCGAATAAAATAACAAGCAGAGAGACTGTCCTCAGATACACTCAAGGAGCCTTTGAGGAGTATTATTAGTACATTCTCTGCATCCCGGTGAAAACATCCCATTCGATAGATAACAACTTGGGACTCAGTAAGTGAGAATAAAATTAACTTGAGATAAAAATACTTAATTTGCACTAATCACAGGGCATCCACATGAGCGCTCACTAATTCTACAAAGCGAGCGCGCATGGGTTCATGCTCAGGCCATTTATATTATTTATTGAGCGATGCGTGTTTATTTTACTATCATGTCTTGCTTAAAAACATTCATGCGATTGTCGTACAACCAATCACCTCTACGCCTGACTGCAACCAAAGTTACGATATCCATCACCGATGTCTTTAGTGTAAAACTTACACAAATAAACCAATCTCAATAAAAATTTACGATATCTGTCTGAGTGAGTGGTCGCAGATACCGTATCGAATACAAAATTCCCATCAAATGGAAAATGAACGAGCTTGGCGAACATTGGGTAGTCAAGTTTTAATGCACCACACCAAGCCTTTGTAATTCTGGTGGCTAGATTATCTGCATCATGCTTGTTGTAGTCTCCCAAGGTAAAATATTCGTCTTTGTTAAATAGAATAACAAGATGGTAATGAGGATGCTCACTGGTCTTTTGCTCACGCACCCAGATATATTCAAACAGTGATGGTTCTCCCCGTTTCCCCTTGCGCTTGTGTGCTTCTCGAAGTTGGCTCTTGAGTGACTCGATAAAGCGAGTGATCGCTTTCGAGTCCGTATCCTGAAAAAACATGGGCATATCAGGAGAATCATTCAATCTGGGCTGTGCAAAGCGTAGGTCGACCCGCACAGCAAAGACTCTTCTAAATTTAGTAAGAGCGGCATAAACCCGCTCTAAGCTTCTTTTAAGGTAACGTGGTGAAATTTCCCCTTGCTTTCCTTCTTCAAGAAGCAACTGTTTAAATTCATTTTTATTAAGTATAAAACCACCGTCTTGAATCATATCAAATCCTTAAATGGGCATAGGGAGTGCTATGCCCTGCCAGGTATGTCAAGTGGATAAATGGTTGATATTACCCATATCGAATCATCATCGATAGCTTGATACTAATCGCTATGGAGGATGATGTTTCATCACCCTCCTTATGAGACATTTCAGTACAGCTTATAGCTATCTTTCCTGTGATGTTTATAGTGTTCATTTCAATGCAATTGTCATTTCAATATGGCGATGATTTCAGTAGTAGCTACTCAGTAATAGCCACTCAGTAGCACTATCTGCTTCAGTAGTAGCACTATCTGCTTCAGTAATACTATTACCGAATGAAATAAATGCCGCGCCGCATTTAAAACAAGTAAAACGAAACCAATGTTACTATGAAAATAAGAAACCATGAGTAAACAAATTACTCTGATGTTATATTCAATCTCAGAGTCGGCCCGAGCCAATATTGGTGCAATTGATATAGGTTGTTCGGCCACGTTTGTACCAATAGACCTTGCCTTTGAGCTGCAAATTATTCAAGGCTCGGTTCAGTCGCTCTCGGCACCTCAAGCGATTAGGTCCATACTTGAGCAGATGGTTTTTAGGCACCTCACAAAAAACGTTGGCTTGCAGCCAGCTTTCCAGCAACAACGCATCTTCCATCTCTTCGGGCAGCGCATCATCCGCCATTAAATGGATGAAGGAGTCCAGATAGTAAGTTGCCAATTGGATAGCGGCGTACATGGTGTCATCCGACACGATATTATTGCCCGTTACAAACGCCTCCAATACTCCCGCAATCCTTGCCACATGTTCGAGCTGCTTGGAGGCATAGTCCTGATAGTCTCGAAGAGCGCCACCTGAACCGCACATCCGCTCAATTCGGTTGTACTCCACTGTCCATCTGTGGGCGGCCTCCGGGGAAAGCAACAGACAAATACGCTCAGCCTTTTCCTCTTGACGTTGAAAAGAGCGCTTCAGCAGCTCCATTACTCGCGCATGGAACCAGTCCAACACGTCGCCAGTTGCAGTTTTGAGCATTGATGGATGATCGAACCGCGTACCGATTGTTGAGCTCGGCCAACACAGCAAGGTTCTCGCAGAAAAACCTGATGCCCGTGCACGTTTCCCATGACGACGAACATACTCATGAAACAATTCGGGTTGCACCATCAGCATCACGCCAAAGCGTGCATCTTCAACCCGAAACGTGTCGCCGGTTGCGCGGTCCACTTCAATAGGCTGAGCGCCCCACAGTGAGTTCAACAACGGGGTATCATGGAGCAGTTCACCGCTGAGGATGCTACCCGCCTCATCTGAGAGCAATACCAAGGAAGGCCAGCCTTTACCCAGTGCCTGTTTAATTGCAGCTCGGGTTACATCGTTCACCAACAGACGCTTACGCAACTGCACAACCGGTTTACGGGCCAGGCACTCCTCCAGCCGCTGTGCACTCACTTCCGAGGACTCCCCTTGGGTCACCGCCCGTTCGAAAGCTTTCTCCAACGCTTTCTGTTCAATCTGCCAGCGACGCACCGCCACATCGTACAGCCTCTTTTCCTCTTGATACCGAGCCTCCAGCTCTCCTTCGAGGTCACGGACAGGTTTCATGAGCAGCTTATCTACCGTTGACTTGCGTTCCCCGGATTCTGCCAACACAACCTGATACAGCGACGTAGGAAAGCGCAACTGTACCTTGGGTGAGATGTCAAACAAGTCCTGGCAGGACAGCGCCATCACACCGAGCAGTGAGGAAGCAATCAAACCCGACGATGCTTGTGTTTCCTGCTGGACATAACGAACGACCTCTTGCAACTTGTGAGGCAACGCATACACCGGAAGCTCGGTCGGTACAGATATCAGAGGTTGGGCTTGCCCCTGCAAAGGTGGCAGGAATGAAAGTGGGTTCATGATAATCACTCCTTGTGTGCTGAGATGGGGTGGGCTTGCGGGCGGCTGGCAATCCAGTCCATGACCTCGCTCAGACTCCAACCGACTGACGCAAGTCCGAGACTGATAGGTCTGGGAAAGGTCGGGTCAAAACGCTTGGATTGGGGGTTCATGCGGTCGTAGATAGTGGACCGGCTAAGCCCCACCAGCTGGCTCAGCTCTTTCAGCCTGATCACTCTGTCTACACTGCAGTGATGGACTACGGTTGGCGGTTCTTGCATTTCATTACGCATCTGTGACTCCGGTCGTTTGGGTTGAGCTGCGCAATGTATAAAATCGTAATCAAAATAATGACGGCAGTTTTGCAGAGGCAAGAGCACGATGTCTTTAAAGGAAGTAAAAACAATTGGTTATGATTTTTTTGTGGACCACTTACTGTGGGCATTCGATTTGTACGGCAGCAATAGAAACGCTCGGTTGAAGGAGAAGCGAAGCTACAGCAGCAAGCAAGATGCTTACGTTGATGAACTCCATGAGAAGCTCATGCAGGCTCTTTGCACTCAACATCGCGATGTCACCGTACTGGTCAATGGCTTATTGGACTTTAGCGAAGTGGCAGCCTCATATGTGCTCTCAAAATCTGTTGTCACCCCCTTAAGTAAAGAGCAACTTTATCAGCGCTACGCCAAGCACATCCTATGCCCACTGCTGGTCGCCTATATGGACATCTTCAGCGAGTTTCATGATGAAGCGCCTATCATACGGCATCTGGATGCCCTGCTTTCATCGACCAACGAACAGGGGGTTGCCCACGCCGCTCGCAAGATGCTGCTATCTATCTTGGCAGCCCCGGAATGTAGCCATTATCGCGAAGAGCTGACGGTGTTTATCCGGGATATCCGGCCAGACAGGACGCAGCGACGCGCGACCATTGAGCAAAAAATCCGCTTAGCCAAGACCACTTGCAGTGGCATCGAAAATCTGGACGAACGGCACAAATGTGTGCAACCACTTGTACACTTTCAAGACGCCTATAGCGCATGTATGGCTGCCATCTATTTTGATATCAAGACCGGGTTGGGTTGTCATCTCGCAAAACTGTATCAAATTACATCAATGAACAGGGCAGATTTTTCTGACATTCGTGTTAATTCATTAAGTAGTAGCATAATAAAATTTATTGCTACCCAACAATATATCGGCAGCCCACTCCCCCAAGAAGCCAAAGCGCACCTCGATAATTTATGGAAAGCGGCCGTTAAAAGCATTCCACAGATAACGAGTCCGTACATCAAGCAAAACGTTAATACAATCCTTTACTTACTAGGCAACGCTGCATTTTCGATAGAAAGGATAACCGACTACAAAAAGTCTGATAAATTTTTCCAGCGTGTCGCAACCCAAGCAGATATGCACTATTTGAAGCCTTACGCCCTGATGTTACAGGTGTTATACCATATAAAAAATGAGAAACCACAAGAAGCGCTAGCTTTATTGGAAAGTAACGAGGCATATTTATTAGATGGTGTGGCAGGCTCACTTCCCTATTACGCAGCTATTTTATTCTTGGGGTTAACCATCAAGACCAACCCCACCAAGCTAAAAAACGGCAACTTCAACCCATTGATTCAGATAATCATTAATACACAAGCGTTGTATGATGATATCCGTCTCGATTCTGCAGACCGATTAAACATGGAATTTGAATCTCTCACTTCCGACACAGATACCCATGCCATCCTGCGTAGCATAAAAGAGTACAATCGACTTATATCAACGAGCCTAAGCACTCCCAAAAATCGTACTCATTTATCTATTATTGACACATGGAATAGCGTGGAAAATCAGTTAGAGAAAATCCCTACCAAATTAATTGGCGTCTCGTTAAATGATAAGGTGAGTGTGATAACGTCACTGTTAACAAAAGCGGATAAAGAAAACGTGTTCATCACCTACCTTCCCAATTCAACCTTGTATCGTTGCGTAAGAGAGTTGGATAACCTGCTCTCCTACCTCCCCATTTCGATAGAACATCACCCGCATACCCTGCAACTCCTTGAAGACATTGCGTACAGAAAAATGTTGCTGATGGCGATCGACCCAGCGCAGTATGAAAAAGACACAGCACATATACAGGCATAGTTCTCTGCTATTGCGCTACTCGTAGCAAGAGTAGCGTAAAATAATCCATGTCACGCAGGTTGACTCTATGTAGCGACTGTGGCAGTCAATTTTCAAGTTCATGTTCCATTCCCAATTATTTTCATACCTATATTGCCTTGTTGAATCCGTTCCCAATATAGGAAATAAATATGGCCCACCTGATCGACACCATGGCCTACACCGGTCATACGCCTTGGCATGGCCTTGGCAATATTTTACCCCCTCAACAATCTTTGGATGTCTGGCTTAAAGCTGCAGGGATGGATTGGACCATCGAGCAGAGTGACGTGATGTTTAACGTCGCCGCCGATGCACTCCATATTCGCCCTTATTCAGAGAATAAGGTTTTGTACCGCTCTGATAATCTGGAGCCTCTATCCGTCGTCTCTCGCCGATATAATGTGGTACAGCCTCACGATGTGCTGCACTTCTATCAAGACTTGGTACAAGCCGGTGGCTTTGAATTAGAAACGGCTGGTTCTCTCAAGGGCGGTCGAAAATTATGGGCACTGGCTAAAACGGGGCAAGAAATGAAACTAAAAGGTGGCGACAGAGTGAAATCATACTTGCTGCTCGCCACCAGTTGTGATGGTACGCTGTGCACCACAGCACAATTTACCTCGCTACGAGTTGTCTGTAATAACACCTTGCAAATAGCACTACGGGATAATACTGGGGCGATCAAGGTTCCCCACTCCACTCAATTTAATGCTGCTGCCGTCAAAGAGGCATTGGGCCTTGGTATAGCAAATTGGGATAGTTTCCAACAAGAGATGACAGCGTTGAGCAATCGTCCGATATCACCCGTGGAAGCCTTTAATTTCTTCGGTGAGCTACTCAATGATCCGGCTGGCGATGATGATAATATTATTCTCAGCCGTCCGGCCCAGAAGCTGCACGAGCTGTATATGGGTGCGGGCATGGGCTCAGAACTTGCAAGCTCCCGCAATACTGCCTGGGGGCTGGTTAACGCGGTGACGGAATTTGTTGATCACCATCGCCGAGCCCGCAGCCAGGATCACCGGCTCGATTCTGCCTGGTTTGGTCAGGGCGCCCAACTCAAATCCCAAGCCCTAAATCAGGCACTCACCCTGCTGCAGTAATTCCTCTTCCCCATTCAAACCGCATAACGACCTCACCCGGACTGGCACAAGCCAATCCGGGCGTAGCCATTTATGCCGTCAACAAGGAATCGTCATGAAAGCAAAAGCCAAATATGGCCAAGCCCTGCGGCTGGCCTCCACGAACCAATTAACCCGCGAGCAGTGGCTCGCTATCCGCAAACGCGGCATTGGCTCCTCCGATGCCGCCGTGGCAGTGGGGCTCTCCCCTTACAAATGCCCGCTCAGCCTGTGGCTGGAGAAAACCGGACGCAAAGAGCCAGAGGATATCTCCCACAAGGAGGCTGTGCTGTGGGGCATTGAGCTGGAGCCGGTGTTGGCGCAGGTCTACGCCAAACGAACCGGCTACAAGGTGCGCCGGGTCAATGCGGTACTGCAACACCCCGAGCAACCCTTCATGCTCGCCAACCTCGACCGAGAGGTGGTCGGCCATCCCGATGGGCCGGGCATTCTGGAGATCAAGACCGCCAGCTATCACAGCGCCCCCCAGTGGGAGGAAGGCGTGCCGGTGGCTTACCAGTGCCAGGTACTGCATCAACTGGCTGTTACCGGCCATGCCTGGGCAGAAGTGGCAGTGCTGATCGGCGGCCAGGATTTTCGGATTTACCGCATCGAGCGCGATGAGGAGAAGATCCAGGATCTCACTGAGCGGGAAGCGCAGTTCTGGCACATGGTGCAACAAGACCAGCAGCCCGAAACTGACGGCTCAAGTGATGCCGCCAATGCCCTGAGCTGGCTCTTCCCCCGTGATGATGGCCAGACGGTGGATCTCTCCGATTCCCCCGAGTTCAACCAGCTGTTTGGCGAGCTACTGCGATTGCGTCAGCAAAAGGAAGCGGTCGAGCTACAGGAGTCACAACTCAAGCAGCGGCTGCAAGCCACCTTGGGCGACGCCACTGCTGGGCTTTTTGCTGATGGCAAGATCACCTGGAAGCGCAGTAAAGACCGGCTGGCGCCGGACCTGGATAAGCTCGGGCAGGATCACCCCGACCTGCTCAGCCATTACGTCAAACCGGTGCCCGGCTCTCGCCGCTTCACCATTCAGGCCACTCATACTGGCAGGAGTTAAACACCATGATCAAAGGACTTGCTATCACTCCGCCCGTGATCGGGCGGATATGCATCGGCAAGCAGGTGCAGAAAAACGATAAATGGGTGCCGGAGAAGGACGACAGCTTCACCCTTACCACCCAGGTTCAACAGAAAGGGGGCTGGTTGCTCCACCCCCTTCACCAGCAATTCATTCAGGGCACCGATAACGCCAAGATCCGTGCCATTCCGGTACAGGTACTGTTCAACGACAGCGATCTGAACCTGCGGGCGGAATACAGCGCCTTCGACCGCCAGACCGGACGACCGCTCTGTGTCGGCACCGGAGAAATGGCGAGACGGGTAGGCGCACAGGGAATGGAAGAGGTCAGCTGCCCCGGCCCGGAACGCTGTCCTTATGGCAAGCAACAGGGCTGCAAGCTGTATGGGCGGCTCAACCTGTTTGTGGAGGGACAAGGCGATGAACTCGGCAGCTTTATCTTTCGCACCACCGGCTACAACTCGGTGCGTACCCTGGCAGCACGGCTCAAGTACCTGGAGGCGGTCAGTGGCGGCCTGACCCGCTATCTACCGCTCACCTTGCGGCTGCGGGCCAAGAGCACCACTCAGTCCTATCGCACCCCGGTCTACTACGTGGACTTGACCCTACGCGACGAGCTGACCCTGACCGAAGCGGTCGAGCAGGCGCGACAAGCAGCGATGCGGGACGAGGAGGCGGGAGTGACCATTGCCGAGATGGAAACCGTGGCACGGGCGCTGCTGCGCAACGGCCAGTTCGAAGAGATGGATGAAGAGGTGCCGTCTCTGCTGGAGGAGTTCTATCCCGAAGCAGAGATGGCAGAGACCCCATCAACCTCACCGCCTATGACAACAGTGGCGGTAACTACGCCAGCCCGCCCTCGCACTCGTCCCTCTCCCCTGACCAACAAGCTCGGCAACGGTGCTGACCCTTCATCATCCCGTGCTTGATCCCGGTATGGCCGATGCGCTGCGTCGGTATGGCGATAAATCCATTCAAATCAATTCGTAGCGATGCGTTCGACTACGACCTCACGACGGGACGTCTGTCACAAAACGGCCCGTCGCGTATTCCCATCACTGGTTTGGGGTCAATAGATCAAGCCCTAGTGACACTCACGAAATAGGCACTCATTTCAGCTATTTCCCGCCCTTTTCAGGTCAAGAAGGTCTCTTTGAGACTTTTGACCTAGGGGGTCATTGTACCTTGCCCTATTGACCGGGAGGAGACGATGGCACTGGTAGGTTATGCACGCGTGAGCACGGTGGGCCAGAGCCTGGATACCCAACTTCAGGCGTTGGCCGAGTGCAACAAGATTTTCCAGGAGAAGGTGAGCGGTGCCTGCGATGACCGGCCCCAGCTCACCCTGCTGCTGGAGTATGTGAATGAGGGGGATGTGGTGATGGTGACCAAGCTGGATCGCTTGGCACGCAACACCCGCCACCTATTGGAGATTTCGGACTATCTGCAACACAGACAGGTTGCCTTGAGAATTTTGAATCAGGGGATCGACACCTCAACCCCGACCGGCAAGTTGATGCTGACCATGATTGGCGCCATCGCCACCTTCGAGCGGGAACTGATGCTGGAGCGCCAAGCTGAGGGGATTGAGCTTGCCAAGCGGCGCGGGGTCTACAAGGGCCGCAAGCCCACAGCCATGGCGAAAGGAGACGAGGTGCTGGCACTGGTTGAGCAAGGGTTACCCAGAGCCGAGATTGCAAGGCTAACGGGGATCAGCCTCTCCAGTGTGCAACGCATCCTTAGGGCAACAGAAAAGTAATGCCGGGGTATCTCCCGGCGCATCAGATTTATATCCAACACCAAGGAAGAAAAATAATGAAAAAACATCATCATCTCTCGTTAATCGCCGTTCTGGTCCTTAGTGCCTGTGGCGGTGGCAGCGACAACAACAGTAATAATGGTGACAATGGCGCCCCCGCCGATATCACCTTATCCGGTCGTGCTCTCTCCGGCGACTATCTGGCAGGACAAGCCGTCTGCCTGGACCTCAACGCCAACCAGCAGTGCGACAGCGGCGAGCCTCAAACCACCACCGACAGTCAGGGACGTTTCACCTTCACCCTCCCCGAAGCACAAAAAGCCGATGCTACTCAGGCGTGGGCCATCGTGGCTACACCCGCAGCCAAACCACAGCTCACTGCTCGCCTAGCCAAGGCGGCGCCTACCTCAACCCTGCTCGGCTATTTTGACGGCTCCGGGTTTGCCATCAGCCCCTATACCCACCAGTTGGTGACCAGCGTTGACCCCATGCAGCGCAAGACTCAGTACCAATCCAGTATCGCCACCAAGGAGAAACAGCAGATCGCCAGCGAACTGGGGTTAACGAGTCAAGAAGCTAGCGCACAGCGGCTGTTTGGCGATTACCTGGCGTCGGGTGATGCACACAGCATAGCCCTGGCCGAAGAGGCCGCTATCAAGGAGCAGCAACTCATTGAGGCGAGAGCCCTGCAAGCTGAGCTGGCGGCGTCGCTGACCATGAGCAATCCACAGGGCTGGACATCGGTACACGTCAACATCCGCAACCTGTGGTCGCACAGCTTCCACCTGCAAACCCTACAGCACATCCGCCAGCAAGAAATCGTCTACAGCAAGCGGGTTGGCGACATTGAAACCATGCTGACCCAAGGCACACAGTGGCTGCTCGAGGAACAAGGGGAACATAACCCATCGCTGGCACTGCAACGCTATACCAGCGACGTCAGTAAAGATTGGGAGCAAAAGCGCTACCGTGAGTTTGCGACCTGGGCATTGGATTACGACCAGGACGGAAACGCCAGCTTCAAGGGGGAGAAGGCAAGTCAGGGCACCTTTAGTCAGGACGCCGATGGCCTCTACAGCTACCACACGATGGAGTTCTACAACGAAGGGGACCCTGCGTCTGAAAACGCAGGCTCACGGCCTGAGCGGACCTATTGCGACGGGTTTGATATTCAGGCGGAATTGACCCGCTGGGCTGTCGACCCAAGCAACATCGCCGTTGATCACTGCGTGGGCTTCGTGGAAAAGCGCGATACGGTAGAGAGCCTGAACGCCCAGGGGACCTGGGTCAACAGCGACACCATGACCGAATGGCAGAAACCCAGAGACGTTAACAGTTGGCAGGTGAATGACCAGCTCTCGCCCAATTACCATGAGCCCCGCAGCCAGCGTGTCACGGCACAGGGAGATGTGCAGCGGATCACCCAGTACGATTGGCATGCACTCACCTTGAATGCCCCCACTCTGGGTCAGTCACCGTTTAACGTCAGCCGCGATGAGCTGCGACAACACAACGGCGATGAAACCATCAAGCTGAGCCAACCGCTGTGGGGCTCCGGCAACAAACTCGGCAACAGCATTGCCAGCTTCGAGCAGGCAGAGCTGCAAAACTACAATCCAACCCGCTGGGGACGTTATAGCGATGCCTACCTTGAGCAGGACTACCAACAGACAGAGGACGGTTTTACCCTCCAAAGCCGCTTCTTCCAGCAGGATGAGCGGCAACCGGAAGGGATCGACTATCCCCTGAATCTGAAGTTCGCGGGTAGTGCCGCGCCGTTCACGACCCAGGATTGGCAGTTTGATAACACCAACCAAACACTGACAGTGAAGCACCATTACCAGTCGGTGGCCGATGAGATTGTGTTTGTGCTGCCTTGGCCACGTAACTTGATCGAGGGTGAGCCGATGGAGCTAGAGGCCTCAATCCAACTGCAACAATCAAACGGCTTGCCGAGTGCGACACAAATCACCAGCGTGGATGGTGACAAGGCCGTGAGCACACCCACCTTTGCCCAAGGGATCTTTAGTTCACCGCTGCGCTGGGCCATCACTCATCCCGCCACAAACCCGGACGTTCAAGCCTTGGTCAAACTGCTCTTTGGGCAGGCGCCATTTGCCTTCGCCGCCAACCGTGATACCAGCGCACAACGTCAGTGTGAGTTGGGGCAGAGCGGCACCAGTGTGCAACAGCACCTGCTGTTTGCACCCATTGGTGGCGACATGGTGCTGAATATCACCTGTCACGAGACGAGCGGTGATTGGGTGATGGAGCAGTATCTACTGCGCATCACTGAACCCTATAACGGCACCAGCTTCCAGGCTGACCTACTGGACTTCGCCGAGGGCGCCAACATCTATCGGGATGCACCGACTCAGCGCTATCCACTGACCTTCATCAAACAGTAACAGACATGCCCCTGACCGGTTCAGCTAGCAGGGGCTTTCGTCACCACTAGAGGGATCACAATCGAATGGAAATACTGCAATATGACGAGTTTCGTACAGACAAGCTGGCCACTCTCATCGATACCCGCAGCTCCTTTGAGCTTGTCGGTGTATCAGGAAAGATGGGCAGTACCGTGCGCATACTGGAAAAAACCATTGAATCAGCGGGATTGAAATGCCGGATTTACACCCGAGGACGTATTGCCGCCACCGGGGCCACTTTCGTTGGCGGAGCAACCGGTGTTGCTGGCCTGTTCTCCGCAATAGGCATTGCAGCCCACAATCTCGCCACTTACAACCCGGACTATGAAATCGTCAAGCACATGGTCGATAACTCCATCAGCGTGCTCTACAAGAAATAGCTAATAACACCCGCCACGGTGGCCAAAGCCCAACCCTTTCGCAGCCACTGCCACGATTGTAAACAGCAAATAATAGGGATTATTCGGTGTTGAAGAAGCATCAACACGGATATCCACCCCAAGAGGAGACACTTGCCTAATGCAAGTCAGTTAAGAGAATTTGAGTCCCACCCCGCGTGGCATAAGGGCTAAAAAACGAGGGAGGCATGATGCCTCCTTCTTTCTATTGAATGCCAGTCAGGGCAAGGGTTTCAGTCAAATTGACCCTATAACCTTTGAATATTCCAAAATATTCAAATTAATGCATATTAAGTCAAGATAATGATTAACTGATCGGCACTTGCCTCCTCTTTTTATATCCCCCTTTAGACCATCAGACCAAGAGGCGCTTTATGCCACCCTGCATTCCCCCCGCACATGAACCATTTGACCACCAAGGCTTTTGGCAAAAACTCTGGGCCTTTACCAAACGGGCTGAGCGACCGCTTATTGAAGCCAGCTTGCTGCTCTACTACACCAGCCAGAAAGAAGATTTACCACTCTGGGCCAAACTGCTCATCTACAGCGCGCTGGTCTACTTTATCTCCCCCATCGATGCTGTACCGGATTTGCTGCCCCTGGGATTTGCCGATGACATCGCGGTGCTAAGCGCCACACTCGCCACAGTCAGCGCCTTTATTGACGAGCAGATACGTCAACTCGTCGCCCGCAAACTGGCCGAATTACTCGGCGACATCTGAACTCAACCCACTTTAGGAGACCACCATGACCATTCCCTTCCACCGGGGAAACATCAGCTTACCCGTTTGTCAGGCACTGCTGACCCTACTGAGCCAAGAAGCCGAACGTACCGACTTGGACCTGGGACGCTGCACCCAGTTGACCTTCAACTTCCGTAACTCCGGTTACAGTGCCGAGCAAGGTGGCGTTCACCCGGTTGAGATACGCCTGGTACGAGGTCTCGATGACTGGCTATTCGATTACGTCACCGACTTCAGTTATCAGGGGCTGGGACAGGATGCCGAGTTGTGTAAGGAGCTTGATTTCAACTTCCTCGACAGTGAGCACAGCATGCAGGGCTGGGGGCCGCTACGGCTGGCGGAGGCGCGGGAGCTGTTCGCGCTGTGGCAGCGCAACTTCATCGCCTACTGCCGGTTGGAGTGTTTCACCGTCTCGGTAACTGGGGATTAGGAGGTCACGATGATCCATGAATTAGCGCTCTCCCACTACTCACGCCAGTGGTTGGGTCTGATCACCACCAACGCCAAGCTAACCTCCACCAGTTACCACCTCCCGTTGTACGACCTGACACCGCAAGGGCTGGCCAAGGCCCCCTGACCAACTCGCCGCAATCACCACCCCCTTTATCGCAAAAAGTACACCCCACCGGCCAAAGGCCAGTGGGGCGAACGCCTTGGGAGGATAAACCATGCTGCATCAGAAACTCATCGCCGGGGAGCAACCCGGCACCTACCTCGTGACCGATTTCGTCACCGACGACGACCTGCTCACCATCGCTCAGACGATTGCCCGCCAGAAACTTGCCAAGGGGGTTGCCATCACAGACAAACACTTGGCTCATCAAGCCCTGCAAGGACTGCTGCAAACACGGGATCGCGAAGTGTTTGCCGCACTATTTCTGGATAACCAACACCGGATATTGGCCTATGAGGAGCTGTTTCTCGGCACCCTGAGTGCCGCGACCGTGCACCCACGGGAAGTGGTCAAAAGCGCCCTGCAGCACAATGCCGCCGCCCTGATGCTGGTGCATAACCACCCGTCCGGTCACCCAGAACCGAGCAGGGCTGATATCGAGCTCACCCAGCGGCTACGCGATGCCCTGGCGTTAGTGGATATCCGCACCCTGGATCACCTGGTGGTCGGTACTGAGGGTGTGGTGTCACTCGCAGAGCGGGGGGATTTGTGACGGTCACCCCCGAGAGGTCATCAACTCCGATATCTCCCCGTTTGGGGAATCGTAAAGCAGGCTCAGCAGCAACCGCTGCACCCACTAACCATTATTTGGAGTAAACAAGCATGAGCACAATCGGCTGTTGGGGATTACATACCCAGGTTCAACCACGTTTTGGCGCACGGGCCATTTTCGAGCGCAGCGGGGTCTCCCTGCTATGGGATCGCAGCGGCGTCTATGGCGAGACTGACGAGCAGTGGCTCACCGACATCGACACCGTTTTACCGGGGTTTATTGAGCGGCTTGGTAAACTCTTTCGGCAAGGAGAACTGCTGAGCGATCAGGACAAATTGGTGACATTGAGGCAAGGAGAATGGATTTGCCTCGCCAATCCAAGGGCCAGTTATGGCTATCTCTATCTCGATGTTTACCGGCAAACAGCGGCGTAAACTGACATAGAGGGTGAGCATATGGCTCACCCTCTACCAAAAACTTTTTTTGTGATTATTGAACCCCAAACTGGAATAGCAAACCACTCGGCTTTGCTTGTGCATCTGTCCCAATCGCGGTTTTACTGTGGAGAGTTGCCGTTGTAAAGTAATTACCGCTACTTCATTTCAGTACAGCCGTTCGATTTTTTTGCCAAAACTCACCAACATCCATCCTGCCACCAAAAGGCTGGTCCAAGTGACGAATCCAAAGATGGTTTCTGGGACCATGGCCTGGATGATGGGCCACTGATTAAACAAACCCGGTGGGGTAGGTAATGTCGTCTGCCCGTCGCTCAGAGCTTGTAACCTACTGAATAGCCGGTCAATGCGGTGTTCAAACTTGATGTATCTAAAGCCAAGCAACAGAGCGAATGAGGACAGCGTCATCAGCACGCTGCCAATTCCCTTTAATACCCAAGGCTCCAACATCAGGAAAATCAGCCAATCTTTGAATCGTTCCATCTAAACCATCCATGGTAACCATTTCCCCTTAATACCCCCACCGATTAAACGCCAGCGGCATCTTGTTGAGCTTCTCGCGGTGCTCTCGCCAGTTAGGCAGATGGAGGTCTATCAGAGTCATAAAGCGCTCGTTGTGCCTGCGCTCTAACAGGTGTATCAGTTCATGCACCACGATGAACTCCAGACACTCCGGCGGCTTCTTGACCAATTCGAGGTTGAGCCAGATGCGACCAGCCAAGGTGTTGCAACTGCCCCACTTGGTCTTCATCCGCTTAATGCCGACAAAGCCTGGAGTCACCTTGAGGGCGGATTGCCACTTTTCCAGCAAAACTGGCAACCGCTGGCGAAGTAACTGGCGATACCAGCCCAGCAGCAACTCCTCACGCTTTGCCGCGTCATAGTGGGCAGGCACTCGCATCCGGATCCAGCCCCCCTGTAACTTGACGCTGGGCGCCTCTTCGCAGTGGATGACCTCCAACCGATAGCCCCGTCCCCACAGATAGTGCGTCTCGCCACTGCACATCTGCCGCTCGCTCTGGCGTGGCTGCGCTTGAAAATGGGCTTGCTGCTGGCGGATCCAAGGCAACCGCCTGACCACAGCCACTCTGATGGCGGTATCCGAAAGCGATGCAGGGGCTGAGACGCGCACCCGACCATCGGGCGGCAATACGTTGATGTGCAGGTTCTTGATCCCCTTGTGCTGCAACTCCAGGGTCAGCTCGCCAATAGTGATAAACGGCATCAGTGGTATTCCTGCTGGGCTTTCACCAGCTCCATCACATCGCCCACTGTCACATCGTACCCTTTGGTCTCCTCTGCGATGGCGTAGGCAATTTCCTTCTCCTTGAGGCGATCGCCATACCAGTCTGCCTTCTTGGTGTGACGCACGGCAGCATCTATCTTGGCCACCAGCACCTCATCCTGCCCCAGATTGTCATAGAGCGAGCGCTTGGCCAGTGTATCGACACTCGCCGGATAGGCACTGCCAGCAGCACTGGCCGGATGCTTCACCTTGATAGCCAGTTCGCGCACCTGTTCGAGATAATCCTGATAGGAGATGGCCTGCTGACGACGCAGCGCTATCAACTCGTCGAGCAACACCGACATCTTCTCGTAGTACTTGGGGTTGACCGGATTCTCATCAACGATGGTGCGCCGCACGTTATTTTCAATCGCTTCGGCCATCGCGCCCTTATCTTTACGCAGCCCCTCTGGAGCGCCGTCGAGCGCCTCCGCCCCCCGTTCGATAATCAACTCCAGCAGCCCCAGCTCCTCAAAGTCCATCAGGGTCTCGCTGGGATCGGCGTCCACATAGAGATCCAGCATCTGACGCATCGCAGGCTCGAACTGTTTCATTTCCACCAGATCGCCGCTGGCGATCTTGATGAGGTCCCGAACCTTGACGTAGTGATCAACCTCCGAGCGGATGCCATTAGCCTGACTGGCGCTGTACCCCGCTTCCTCCAGCTCACTCGCCAGACTGGTAAAGGCCCGGATCAACTTGGCGACACACTGGTAAAGTGTCAGGCGCAGCGCCTCCTTCTCGATCAGTTCTCCCTCATCGGCCCCCACCTCGCAGCAGAAATAGTGCTGGTAATCCGTCTCGGCCCTGGGCGCCTTGACCGGTTCACACAGCGCCCGCACCGCCTCCAGCGCGTTGTCGAGATCCTCCCGGCCCTGTGTCAGGCGATCCTTGAGCAGCCCGGCTACGTCCTCCTTGTCATAACCGTCGAACGCCTCCGCCGTGTAGTCTTTGACCGTCTTCTCCAGCGAGCGGAACAGGTCCTTGTAATCGACGATGTAGCCATACTCCTTGTCCTCCCCATCGAGCCGGTTCACCCGGCAGATGGCCTGGAACAGGTTGTGATCGGCCATCTTTTTGTCGATGTAGAGGTAGGTGGCAGAAGGCGCATCAAAACCGGTCAGCAGTTTGTCCACCACAATCAGCAACCGCATCTGGCCCGGCTCCTTGATAAAGCGCTGCTTGACCTCCTTCTCAAACTTCTCGACCAGCGTGGCCGCGTCCTTTTCGCTTTTATCGAAATACTCCGCCAGCATCTTGCGATAGACCTTGTACTTGGCGAGCGCCTCGGTCTGTCCCGCGCCGGTCTCTTCCCCCTTGATCACGCTGGCATTCGCTTGATAGCTGGTCACGATGGCGCACTTGCCACCAAAGCCATGGGAGCTGAACATCTCGTAGCATTTGCAAGCCTGATAGACACTCGCGCAGACCAGCATGGCATTGCCACGGCCATCGGCCAGCCGGGGTTTTTGATCGAAATCGAGCAGAATATCCCCCACGATCTGCTCCAGCCGCGAGCGACTCGACAGCAGCTTCTGCATCGAGGCCCACTTCTCCTTGAGTTGCTGGCGAGCGAGGCGCGACAGCGCCTTGGTTTTGGTCTCAAACCACTCGTCCACCTTCTTCTGGGATTTGACCTTCTGATCGATGTCACGCGCCTCATAGCGCAGATCCAACACCACGCCATCCGAGACGGCCTCATCAAACTTGTAGGTGTGGATGTAGGGGCCAAACACCTCCACCGACTTCTTCTTGTCCCGTTTCATCAGCGGCGTGCCGGTAAAACCGATAAATAGCGCCTCGGGCAAAATGCTCTTCATGGCGCCATGCAACTTGTCAGACTGGGTACGGTGGCACTCATCGACAAAGACAAACAGCTTGCCCTTAGGGTAAAAATCGCTGGGCAGGCTCTGCCTCATCTCGGCGATAAAGTCATCACCCGTCCTCGCCCCCTCTTTCCCTTCGATATGACGGCCAAATTTGTGTATCAAGGAGCAGATCAGCCAAGGGGCGGCCTGATTCAGGACGGTCACCAAGTCGGCCCCGTTCTTGGTACGCAGGATCGTCTCCTCTACCCCGGCAAACACCTTCTCAATCTGCTCGTCCAGCTCGGTGCGGTCGGTGATGATCAGCACCCGACTGTCTTGCACATTCTCGCGGATCCACTTGGCCAGCCACACCATGGTCAGGCTCTTGCCGCTGCCCTGGGTATGCCAGATGATCCCCCCCTCACGGCGCTGGATATATGCCTTGGCGGCCTGAATGCCGAAATACTGGTTATGGCGGCAGGTCTTCTTCACCCCGGCATCGAACACGATAAAGTCGTGGATGATCTCAAGAAAGCGCGCCTTGTTGCACAACTGGCTCAGATGCAGATCCAACTTGTTGGTCGGATCGATGGCTAATGGCGAGCCTGTTTCCTTCCACTCCAGATAGTATTTCTCGGGGGTCTCGATGGTGCCGTAGCGCACCCCCTGGGTGTCGTTACCGGCCATCACCAGCTGCATCGTGGCGAAGAAATTGCGGATAAAGTCCTGTTGCTGATTATCAAGGTTCTGGCGGATCCCCTCTGCCACCGAAACGGTGGAACGCTTGAGCTCGATCACCCCGAGCGCGATCCCGTTGATATAGAGCACCAGATCGGGACGTTTCTTGTTTTCCCCTGCCACCGTCACCTCTTCGGCGATGGCGAAATCGTTGGCCTCGGGCTCTTGCCAGTCCACCAGCCAGACGGTCTGGTTCTGCTCGCCCGCCCCCTCTTTCTCCTTCACGCCGTAGCGCAGCAGGCCGTAGATCTCCTTGTTGGCATCGTAGAGGTGACGCCCGCCTCCCAGACTTGCCGCCTGTTCCAACTGACGCAATACCCGAGGGATCAGCTCCGCTGCCACCCCGCGCCTGTCCAGCCAAGCCGTCAGCAGCGCGGGCTCGATATTCCGATTGTTGGGTCGGGCGTGCCAATCACCGAGATACTGATACTTCAGCTCCTCAACAAAAAAGCGGGTCACCCGCTTCTGAGTGATCCGCTCCCGTTGCCCTACTGCCGCCGCCGATGCCATTCCAACTCCTTACTCAATGATCTGCCAGACAAAGCCCCGTCAAGAGCACGCTGTCTGGACCTCAGTTTCAAACACCAATGCCTGACCACAGAGACTCTTCACCGCATCCCAGTTCTGCGTTAGCGCCGCCGCCTTCAATTGATAATCGCGCCGGGTCTTTTTGACCCTCATCGCCTTCGGCAATTGCGCCAGACCATTCTCCACACGGGGATCACACTCGGCATTGGCCAGTAATGCGTGATTGGCTGGCAAGAGCGAAGCCGCTAGCCAAGTTCCAGAGGACTGTGCAGGCAGGCACAACACCGTATGTTGCCCCACCGTCGCCTGCCCCAACCAGCTTTGCAACACGGTGCTCAGCGCATTGACGGTATCAGTCACCGGCGGGCAGGCATGGGCACAAGGCAACACTCCCCAACCTGATGGCTGCACCAAAGCCGTAACCTCTTGTCCTAGATTGCCGTAATCCATGGTCGACACATCCACATCCAGATGGATGATGATCAGATCGAAACCGGCCAGCGTCGGATCCTGATCGACGGGGCCAGCATGGCGCTGGCTGGCCGCATGACACCACTTAAGCACCCCGCCCCAGCCATTGCCCATCTCGGGCAAGCTCGCCTCTGGTTGCAACTGGGTCAGAATAAAAGCTCCTGGCAGAATCGCTTTTAACGCCGCCTCAATGATCACGAAATCCGTCGGTCCTTCCGCCACCAAGGCGATGCGCAGCTCAGACATTGGGCACTGCTCCCAAGTGCCCCATCAGCCACAGACGTGACAGTGGATATTGCTGATTCATCGCCCGCAGTGCCGGGGTCAGTTCAACTCGCCGATAGCAAGTCAGGCCATTGCTATTACGCTCAACCGCAAACAACCTGACTTCGGGGTCCGTCAGGTCCAGCCCATCCAATACGGCCGGGTTGTGGGCGGTGAACAGCAATTGGCGCTCGGGGTCCTGATATTTTAGCCAACCAGCCAACTGCTTGGTCAGACTGGTCACCAGCCGGGGATTGAGCGCTTGATCGAGGTTATCGATCGCAAAGATTTTGGGCGATTGCGGCAACAGGCATAGCGCCGCCGTAAACAGCACATAGAGTGCCCCCTCGCTGGCATCGTAGGCCGTCAGTTCATTACGACTCTTTTGCATAAAGCGGTCGGTAAACTTGAGCAGATGCTTGCTTCTGGGCACCTTGGGCGAGAGCAGGGTGCCCGCCTGAGAGGTGATGGCCACATCGGCCACCCAGTCGATCAGCGCCAGTACCTCATCCAGGATCTCCTCCCCAGCCTCCCCCTGACCGCCCAGATGAGTACGCAGCATCTCGAACGCCTCCGCCAATTGCCCGCCACTGAGGCCCATCGGACGGCGTGACTGAAGATCAGGCGTGATCCCGCGCAAGGTCGGCGTATTGGGGCAATAGATCGCGTATTCCTGCAAGGCGCGCATCAATAGAGCCGCAGGGTTATCCTCTGCTAGCTCGACCATCTTGAGGGCCGCCAGCCCCGCCAGCGGATTGAGATTTTTTTTGTTTCGCACCCCATCGGCGATGATCTCGTCGCTGCCATCGGACAGATATTCGGTCTTGTATGCCCAAGCGGGCTCGGGTGATTCCAGCGGATTGAGCAGGGAGACCCGATAACACTCGCCTCGTTCTCCCGACACGTTGATACCGATATGGACCGGGGTACGCACGCTGGCAAACGAACTCTTGTAGAGCCGGGGTACACCTGCCCGCACCCCACGGCGCAGCAGACTCTCGTCATCGACCACCCCGTTAGCCGCCGCCCCCAGCACACCTAGCGCTTCAAGCAGGTTGCTCTTACCAACGCCATTGGCGCCGATAAAGCAGTTCACCCGCCCCAGCTCAATAGGCTGCTCCTGCATAATCGACTTAAAGCCGTGCACGGTCAGATTGCGTATCAACATCGTCTCCTTATCGGATTTACCTTGGTTGCCTGCACCATCGTCGCATCTACTTTCTACCATCTTCACGCCTCCTGGGGCAGCGGCAAGCGGATACGGCCGGTCAGCAACTGCTGCATCATTCCCTGCTTCAAATCGCGAGCCTTGGTCAGTTTTTGCTCTAGCGCACTTAACTCGCTATCCATATCGGAGAGAATAGTGGCAATGGCAGTCTGTTCTTCTATATTCGGAGCTGGGAACTCGAAGTGTACAAAATCCTTTTGATAAAGGTGAGTAATCGTTGAACCAGCCGTGATTTGATTCATGAACTCATTAAAGAGTTGAGATGTAAGTACATAGAACAGATAGCGTGGTACAAAACTATTTTTCTTAGAGCGAATAACAAAAACCCCACTGTTAAGTGTGGCCGGTTTATCTAGTGCTGAAACGTACCCAACTTTACCAATAGTTCCATCTTTGGTAATCAGAACATCATGTTCTCTGAGTTGAATGTTAGGGTCTTGTTTATAACGCCATTCACTCACATAACAACATCTGTCCCACATCACTAATCCAGCATCGAAATCAGTTCCCGTCACTAGAAAAACCTCACCTGAGTCTTGATACTCCTTCGTTGTCAATGCCTGCCAACCGATACGAGCTTTCAGTGCAGCATCCTGACCAATGGATAAAATCTTCCAATCCTCCGGGATTTGTCCCAGTTCGCTGGATTTATAGCCTTTGGGAGTGCCATCCGGGTGCAGGGCGAACTGTGGCAAGCGGGTACGGCCGGTCAGCAGTTGCTGCATGGTGGCTGTTTTGATGGCCTGTTTCTTGGCTATCAACTGCTCCAAGCTAACAATCAAGGCATCAGAATTAGAGACTGCAGTTGCAATAGCTTTCTGTTCTTCGATTGTCGGTATAGGGAGCTTGAACGCTTTAACATCATTGCTCGTAATATTAGGGTCTTTTCGGCTACTACTAGCAATGCCCTTCCAATAATCAACATTAAAATTTAAATTATGCAGCAGGTATTTAGAGTCTAGACTTCCCTTTTTGGGAATAATGGCAACCAACGCTTGATTTATGGCTGCATTAACATTTAGTAAACCAGTTCTTCCTATCTGGTTAAATCCACCATACATAGCGACTAGCACAGAACCAATGTCATGCAGTTTTAAGCTTGTTTCTTGCAGTGCCTTTTCTGTGACACATTCATCAGTGATAGAGATTACTGAATTATTAAGATCGAGCGTTTTTACCCATGGGTGAATACCACATTGATAATATCTTTCATATTTAGCTCTTAACGGTGTAGTTCCACCACCAAAGTTAGCCAGCTCATGAAGAAAGTAGACTTCCCAGTCCTCCGGAATAACCCCCATCTCGGTCTGCTTATAACCTGCCGGGATGGTCTGCTTGGCCACCAATTCACCCGCTTTAGCCTGCATCATTTTCTCCGCCATTATGCCCACTCCAGCCCCATGGCTTTCAGATGGGTCGCAACCTTGGCTTCCAGCTCGCTGACGCTCTTGGTGAGCTGTGGCAGGGAGCTGCTATAGCGCTCCTCCAGCTCCTTGACCCGAGTTGCCAGTTGCTGGGTGACCCGCTCAATCTCGGCTTCCAGTGCGCCGCAGAGGCTCGCTTGCCACTTGTCTTCCACCAGCAGGGTTTTGATCTCGGTATCGTCAAGTTTGGGGTAGTGGGCAAACACGGCCTTATCCAGCGCGTCGTTCGCCTCTTTATGGGCTTTTTTGGCACTGGCTTCGGTATCGAATAGCGTTTGTGCCTGCTTAAGCACCGCCTTTTCTTCTCTGTCGGTGGCCAGCTTCAGGCGCGCCTTGACGCTGGCGGCAGTGACTTTCTCCTTGTCGTTCAGGGCCTCGGCGAGGCTCCCCTCTTCACCACTCTGCTCCTCGATAAAGGATTCGAGCGCCTGAGTGGCCTCATCCAGCGCGGCTTGCAACTTTTCCAGCGCCTGCTGCTGCTCGCTAAAGAAGCGGGCCACCAGCAAGGCGGGCGGGATAAGCTCAGCCTTGTATTTGGCCTTGCCGATAACGAGATCGGCGCTCTCTTTCTGCTTCTCGCCCTTCTCCACCTTCAACTCGCGCAGCACCCGGCCCGCCTCCCAGCCATCTTGCGACAGCACATAGAGATCGTCTTGCAGCTGGCTCTGCCAGTAGTCCATCAACAGCTGATAGATGGCGTAGGGGTCGAGCAACTCGCCAAGGCCCGCGCTGCGGTACGCCTCCAGCAGTGCCTCGCTTATCTCCTCGATCAGCGCCTTGGGGGAGTCGCCCTTGGCAAACTCCGACAACTGGCAGGCCGCATACCAGTTGCTGAACGGCGCCAGCGCCGCCTGCTTGAAGCGGGTAAATTCGTCATGGGCCAGAATGGTGCCCTTGACCTTGGCGGCGGGCACTTTCGCCTGGCTGTAGCCGTGGCGCAGCGGCGCAAACAGGGTGGTTTTCAGGGTCGGGAAGATCTGCCAGTAGGGGCCGAGCGCCGCGATATCGCGCTCGGGGATGCCCCCTTGCAAGTGAGCGGCCAGATCGTGCAGATCTTCCCCCTCGCTGCCGTCGATATAACGCGGGATATTGAGGTTGTAATCGTTGGCGGCGATTTCAGCGAGCGGCACCCAGCGGCTGTAGCCATCCAGCGTCAGACCACGGGTGAAGGTGTCGACAATCCGGTGGATATCCTGCTCGCGCAGCCGATTCTTGTTGCCGTCTTTGATAAAGCCGCGGCTGGCATCGACCATCAAGATCCGCTGCTGCTCGCTGGTTGCCCTCGTGGGATTGAAGGCTCGTGCCTGGGCGTGCTCCTTGTCGATCACGATGATGCAGGCGGGGATGCCGGTGCCGTAGAAGAGGTTGGCGGGCAGGCCGATGATCCCCTTGATGTAGCCTTGTTTCAGCAGGTTCTCGCGAATGCGCGCCTCGGCATTGCCACGAAACAGCACGCCGTGGGGCAGGATCACCGCGCCCTTGCCGGTGCTTTTCAGGCTCTTGATGATGTGCAGCAGGAAGGCGTAGTCGCCGTTTTTCTCGGGCGGTACGCCCCAGTTGAAGCGATCGAATGGATCGTGCTCGGCATCGAGCCCGCTGGTCCAGTTCTTGTTTGAAAACGGCGGATTGGCCACCGCGAAGTCGAAGGTCTTGAGGGCACCGTTCGCCTCTTTCCATTGCGGATCGGCCAGGGTGTTGCCTTTCCACACCTTGGCGGTGGGGTTGTCGTGCAGGATCATGTTCATCCGCGCCAGCGCTTGAGTGGCGTTGTCCATCTCCTGCCCGTAGATGGAGAGCCCCTTGGGACTGGCCTCATCACTGGCCTTGAGCAGCAGGGAGCCCGAGCCGCAGGTGGGATCGTAGACGGTGGCATCTTGCGGAGTCTGGCGGCTAATGCCGATCACCTTGGCCAGAATACGCGACACCTCGGCCGGGGTATAGAACTGCCCCTTGGACTTGCCCGACTCGGTGGCGAAGTGGCGCATCAGGTATTCATAGGCATCCCCTAGCAGATCGTCCCCTTCGGTGCGGTTGGCCGAGAGATCGAGCCCCTCGAAGATGGCCACCAGCTTAGAGAGACGGTCGGTCATCTCCTTGCCCTTGCCGAGCTTGTCCTCGTCGTTGAA
This sequence comes from Aeromonas encheleia, assembly GCF_900637545.1. Lineage (NCBI taxonomy): Bacteria > Pseudomonadati > Pseudomonadota > Gammaproteobacteria > Aeromonadales > Aeromonadaceae > Aeromonas > Aeromonas encheleia. The sequence continues at coordinate 1,348,779 of NZ_LR134376.1, read as the reverse complement.
GTCGGCAATGGTGATAATCCCTTGCAGATCGTTGGCAACGGCCAGCGCACTGATGATGCGGTTGATCCCCTCGCCAATCTCCTTGCTGCCCTTGAGGGCCACCATGTCATCGAAGCTCGCCCCACCCGGCACCTCGATCATGGCGTAGGGATTGCCCTTGGCCTTATCGGAAACGTATTTCACAAACAGCAGGGTCAGCACGTAGTCCTTGTACTGGGAGGCATCCATCCCGCCACGCAGCTCATCGCAGCTTGCCCAGAGGGAGGAGTAAAGTTCGTTCTTCTTGATGGCCATGAAATATCCGGAATGTGAGGCGACGATTAAGGGGGCGCCAAAGGCGCACTATTGCGGGCTAGTTTACCCACTCGTAGCCTTTGCGACCATGTTTTGAGTCACATCAACTCGGTGGAGTCAGTAGTTGGCCGAATATGGACGTAATTTGGCCTGAAGTGTGATAGGTAGGGCGGGAACAGCTGTCATTGCGACGCAGCATTCCAATGAGTCAGAACAGCAACCACCCTGTCGGAGACGCTCAGGGTGTCGAGGATATCCAAACGTTCAATATTGAAGCCGTGAAACAAGGCATATAGCGCGAGCTGGCTTTAGCTGAAGCCCACCAACTCGTGCCAAGCTTATTTGATTAGCAGTGCTCGAAGGTTGTTTCGAATAATCTCAGTCATTTTATCAACGGGCACATTATTAATCCCCCCTAATACCTTAACAACTAAAGCGACATCGGATGGTATAGAGAAGCGGTCTCCAACTTGCGTGAATGGCCCATCCGTTTCCGTCAGCAGTCTATCTTGGGGGATAACATTAACCATTGGCAAATGGCGTTCATTAGAAAGCATGGCTGCATTGATTGAAAAGTAACATCCTAATTCAATTGCCCGCTTGGCTTCGCTCTTTGTTCCAGTGAACCAGTGGAGCACAACCTTGCCTCTCCCTGATGGCAAGTAAGCCTCCAAGTGTTCCAAAACAGCCTTCACGGATCTCACACTGTGAACGGTAATGATCTTGTCACCAGCCTCCGCACATCGTTCGAGTACATGCCGAAAAACCCTTTTTTGCGCGTCAAGTGATTTGTAGAACCGGGGACCGGCATCTAGCCCAACCTCTCCCACATAGCGTGTTTCCGACAAGTATTGATCCCATAGTTTAATTTCGTGCTCTCGTTCAGCGACTAATTGAGGATGCAACCCTAATGCGGCACGCACATACCGAGTATGTTGTGTCAATTCATTGTTACGCGGCCAAGCGCGCGGCGTCGTCGTGACGGCCAGTGTAAAAATACCAGCATCCTCCGCCATCTGAACTGCCGCTGCATGATCGGGATAGAGGTCAAGATGGCAATGAAAATCCACCAAACCTTGTGTAGTCATGTAGTCCCTTATCAACTCGGACGTGTCTTGACGCCATTTATCAAGCTTGCCACTTCAGTTAACCCCCGCAGGTAAACATTCGCCCATTCCTCCAAGTGTCCAGACTCATCATCAAGTGGGCCTGGTTTATGAATAAGGAGGCTCGCAAGCTGTGGCTTGTTTTTTAATCTCTCAATTGCATATTGGAATGATCTAACCTGCTTACCCGTTGCCTCACGGGTATCCAGCGGCTGTGCATGTAAATCCGACACTGTGTATATTGTGCCATCATTACCAGCCCCCCATGCGTTATCTAATGCAGCACGGCGAATCAGGCAGGGTAGGCAGTAGCCGCAGTGTTCAATACTTAATCCCTTCCAGCGCCCTTTCGTCGGTGATGAGCAAGATAAAGAATCTGGCACCAACTTCCTCAGTAAATCTGGGTTCCGGCAACTTGCAGCCATCTCTCCCTTTGTCTGGCTCCAACATGGATTTTGGACTTCGCCATTTATACCGAGGACATCCAGCAGTTCATTCCAGCGAGCCATGTAGTACGGGTGTGTCGTGCGAGTACTGTTGGAACCTAGACGCAGTGGGTCGAGTGGTACATTCAGAGCAATCAAACCATTCTCGGGCACACGCAGTGTAAACCTGTGCCTTAACCCTGTCCCCGCAAACACCCCGAGGGCAAAGAACAGGAACGATCGCCCCCGTGTGCTGTTCTCCGAACCGACGCCTGCAATCAGGCCATCCTCGAAAGTCATGCCAACACGAAGCCGCTCGAAAGGCGATTTCTTGTACTGATTTTTCAAACCGGAGAGTAACTTACCCTGCGCATCACTGGTCGCCCCCTCCCCAAAATGGCTGATTAACAATGGGGTAAAACCGTCCTCTAGAAGATTGATCGCACCGATCAAGCTGTCCAATCCACCTGAAAACAAACTTAAGGAATCGAAAGGAGGGTTAATCAAATTAAGCGGAGGGGTTTGTGCTATAGATGAGAACTTAGACGGTCGAACTCGGAATTCTATTTCCCATCGGTCTCCTGTCAAAAAATCGAGCATCTTTTTCAAGGTAGAGGCTGCCGCTCGCCACGTGACTGGATTACTTACCGGAATCACAAGGCGAATCTCCCGCGTCCAAGAATCCTGTGACTGTTCGATACGAGAAATGCGCGTATCTGCCGCATGTACATGCGCCGCGAGCACAAGCAAATCTATACCGATCTCCGTGGGAAAGACACCATGCTGCTTCAAGCTGGTGAGCGCCCCCCCAATACCATGATTTAGTGATTTATCGCCGACAATCAATTGAAGGTCAGTTCTCTGCTCGTCAACACCAACTGAGATATCTGCCAAATCATCAGGGCCGAAACGGCCTACTAAGAGTTGTCGCTTCATCATTTATCGGCCTCTGCTTCACCCAACGCTTGTAAAATTGAGAATGCTGACTCGTACACAGCATCCACGAATGCATGGACCCTTTCAGAACTGAGAGTTGGGGATTTTTCTCGCTCTCGCACCAAAGCATCACTCACACCACCACGGATAAAATCACGAAGCTGCTGCTCAACCCGGTGTGCTACTTGCGCACTTGCAGGCATCATTACCGCCTTGGTGCCAATGTCATTCAAAATTCGAGCTTCAATTGCATGGGTTGCGTAAAGCTCAAAGACCATTTGCATCTGTTCTGGCGTGAACGTACTCAGGTCGGTCAGACCTTCGCTGGCCAATTCGACGACGGTTTCGATGTAAGCATCACGGGCGATACCCTCATCCACGGTTCCCGTACCAGGGCATATGTGATCTGCAAGGCCAATAAAAATTTCGGAGATTGGACGCCCAGCCAGAGACTCAAGATTGAGCTCCCGCAAGGCTTCGCGCACACCTCTGGCCTGCGCGTCAGCAAGGAAACCGAGAAGTCGTGAGCCAGCAGCACGAGACGACCCCATGCGCTGCGCTGCTTGACGTGATCCCCCTGTTGACTTTGATACATAGCTGGATATTGCTCGTCCGAGACTGGCACGGTCACTACCACCAGAGCCAGCAAATCGCGTGAAGTTGCTGCGTGCCCCAGAGAAACGTTGGGGATCAGCCATTTTGGGAATGGGTGGCCGATTCGGTGATTCAGGTGGCTTACCTTCATCTGGAGATGGCAAACTATCAGGCGCACCACCACCAGATGGTGTAGGCGTGGGAGCATCCCCAAGCCAGGATGGAATCAAAGGTGTACCACCGTTTGGGCCACTATAAGCTGTCGATGTTCCCATTAGCGCCTCCCTTTCAGGTCTTTGAGCGCAGCTTCAGCGGTAGCGTTGAGGAAAAGATTACCAGGGGTTTTACTCCAAACTCCCAATAACTTCGTCAATCGCGCGCTGCTATTAGCATCCTTGACAGTTCCCTGCCAGCCACTGACTACCCAGGGTCCACACTTGCTATGCGGAAGTGCTTCGAGAAAATCCAGCAACTGGCCCTGCAATCCAGGTTGTGCCTTCACAAGAACAACAAGGCCATCTATACCATCTGGCTTAACATCAAAAGACCCCGAGCTCATGATTTTTGCGCGCAAAGCCTCAAAAACCTTATCTGCTTCGGGTTGAACAAGCTGCTTCAGCTCCCCTTCAAGACCTTGGACTGACATCTTGCTACCAAATAGTCTTTCTACCACTCCAGCCAGATGTCCCAAAACTGACACTGGGCCAAAATAGTCCTTCTTATCTTTTGTAACGAACAGGTAAGGCCGCAGATCTGCACCTAGAAGTTGAGGGTTTAAACGCCCCCATTTACAAATATCTTCCGACACTTTCCATTCAGCCAAGACCGCACTATCAGGTGAACCAACCAGTTCCGTTATTTTTTGCTCTTTAACTGGGCTAACAGGCACTCCCTTCACATCCTTATCTGCCATCCACTGTGTGAATAATTCAAGGTCTTCACATAGACCATTTGGATGCACCGCTGCAGCAAACGCAATTTGCTCGAACAACCGTGGAATAAAGCGCTCTGCCAACATGAGCTTTGCCAACACAGGCAGCTTAATATCATCTCCAAAACCACGAGCAATGGCAGTGCGTTCACGTAATAGTAAAGTGTTCAGGAACCGTTTAATCTGGCGTGGATTTCCATTTGTTCCGCTGGCAAGGAGCGGACCTATCTGATCGCTTAGTGCGAGCGCGTTGTTTGCCTTCTCAGCCTGTTTTCCCAGTGCGGTTTTTACCGTCACAGCATCGAGGCCTTCACTCATCCAAGGACGCTTCAGCCTCTCACGAGCAACTGAAATAAGATTCGCATAATTGTCATCGCTATCGCCAAGTTCAACACCGACGAGGAGTAACGTGACGTAGATCCGTGTTTCCGTCTCCCCCAAAGCAGGTATACGGAATGGAACCTGGATTAGTTTTTCCAAATAGCTGCGTGCATAGTCCCGCCCACCAGTACTCTCCGGCAAATCAGGAAAGTGCTTGCGGACAGCGTATTCAATCATGCCTTCATCGGCGGCAACAACGAATGCAGTCTGAGCTGTGAACACGAACAGCCGAATCGCTTCAAGCGTCTCTATGGCGGTATCAGGTAAACAGCGATCGAGATCATCGATCAACACTACCAGTTGCTTGACCCCTGCCTCTTTCAGAAGATGATCAAATGCTTTACGAAATGCCTCCACTTCCTCAGGTACATTCTTGGTCTCCCCAGATTTCAGCGCTGCTTTCATTTCATCAACGACCGAAGTTAGATTTTCCTTGGTGGCAAGCTTGGTCGGGTCCGCCAACACGTTTTCGAGTGAGCCTAGAATCGTGCCTATCTGCTCTGGCGTCGGTATCCCGGTGAAAGCGGTAACAGCCAAACCGCCTGCCCGCTTGGCAACCTTAAGCCAGTCAATTCGACGGAACACATCCTTAACCGCACCAGCAGCTTTGCCAAGTGCCGGACGTTTTTCGATCAAGCCAGTCACTATGCCCTCAATCAGGGCTATCTTCGCGTCTTCAAACCCCTGGAAACGCCAGCCATTGAACTTGAGGCACAAAACTTCACCTTGTCCCTCAAAACCCGACTCGATCATTTCAAGCACGCTCGATTTACCAGCCCCCCAGTCACCATGTACTCCGATAGTCACCGGATGCTCTGGCCTAGAGAGCAACAGCCCGATAATAGTTGCTGCTATTGCTTCGTTGTTCAGCAGATCGACTTTGGTCTCATTGTCAGTCAGGATCATTGTTTTACTCACTCTCAAGCTTGCCTGCAGATTGCGTACTGTCTTTTTGAACACAATGGCAACCCCCAAGTAAATTGCCTTTTTTACTCTCGGTGCAGGGCCAAGTAGAAATTGCGCTTCTTCCAGGCTGCGTAAGCTGCAACCTTATCGACTGCGACTCCCCCTCGCCGAACCTATAAATAGGGAGCATATGTTGTGGTTCACGTTAGCTTCTTCGTTATCAAGTGAGACCATAGTACGCGAGTCCTGACCAGAGGAGCTTGAACTGGTTCACAGTAGGCGCATCGCACACTGTATATCCATCAGGGTGAACGTCGGCACATGTGCTCAGTTTTTATCCCATAAGCAATGTCCAACACGGAACCAAAACGTATTGCGTGACGGCCATCGCTATCAGATAGATGGGGGCATGTTGAGTGAGCTCACACCCAAGGGGCAGCAACAGGCCGACCTGTTTGCCTCGTCGCCCGCACAAGCGGATGCGTTGATGGCAGTGATGGACCAGATCAAAGCCAAGAGATTGGGGCGCGTAGGCTTTGCCAGTCAAAGCACGGGATCAGCCAAGTGGATGATGCGACAAGAGCACTTGAGCTCCTGTTACACCACCCGCTGGGAGGACCTGCCGCTGGCGAGGTAGCGACCGCCTGCAGGTTCGCCTGATAGGCAAATTTTGGACGGGGAATTTTTTTCCAATCGAGGAACTGATAAAACAGAGAGCGCCGACTTTCGCAAGAGGCAGTTACCTTTTGAGAAAGGTAAGAGTTAAAATTTCCTATACTGCCAGCTAACCACATATGGTCATTCCAGCCCAGATAACACTATGTTACTGCAGATGTTCTGATGTTAGGCATACGCTTAGGCATATTAAATTTTTCTGAATTGGAATTTTTTCTATTAAATCAAACGAATAAACTCTTAGTTCAACATCCCCCAGCCCACCAAACAATGTTCCGGCCGGGAACGAAGAAGTACAGAAACCCGCACAGCGTAAGGCTTTGCGGGTTTTTTGTTGTCCGTAAAAGTCCGAGGGAGTCGCCAGAAGCCAGCTCATTTAGTACCATTATGAGTACCACAAGGGCTGTGGTACTAAATTCAGTGGTACTAAGAGGCAATATGTGTAGCCCGCCGCGAAAAATGAAAAACCATTCCGGGTAAAACGATAAACAGAGCTCAGGCCACATTTATCAAACTTGGCGAATTCAGAATCACCGAGTTTGAAAAACGTTTAACAGGGGGTTAAACCTCGATTTCATAGGTGGGCAGGTCCGGTGCAGAGCCCACTATCGCCCCCGCCTGGTAAAAGGCCTTCTGGCCAATGGCCACCCCTCCCCCTCGCACCACCACGCCACCGCCCAACGCCTCCAACGTGCTGCTAGTGCCAGTCGTCGCCGTGACGGTACCGACCAGCAGTGGGTCGGCGCCGGGCACCAGCTCCATGAATCGCTTAAACAGGTTCATACAAAACGCTCCACGCTCAGTTGCTGGCGTACCGTCATGGCCCTGTTCTGCAGCGCAGCAGAGACCCTGACGCCCCGGTTATAGCCCTTCCAGCCATCCACCGCGAGCAGTGCCCCCGGCAGGATGAGACCCGTATCTGCCGACAGTGGCAGCTCGATGGTCTGGGTGCGCCTCGGCAGGGTCTTGGCCAGGGCCACCACGCCCTGGGCTCGGGCCGCCAACACATCGCACACCAGCGGGTGGGTGATGGTCGGCGCCTGCCGCTCGCCCGCCGTACCCTGCCGCAGCACCCGCGCACTGATGCCCTGATGGCCACCGCTGACCCATATCCCGTTGGCTGCCTGCCCCGGTTGGAAGTCACTGCCCAGCGTCGTGATGATGGCGCGGGGGATGGCCACATCGGCCAGGGAGGTATCGAACTGCCAGGGCACGGTCGGATACCGTGATCCGCTCGGTCATATCAACGACTAGAGCGCGAATGCTGCCCTTAAGCGACTGGGCTACGGCGAGCGACTTGTGGCCCACGGCTTGCGCTCGCTAGGCAGTATCCTTCTGACTTTTCAAATAGTCCGATTCTTGGGGTATGTTCACCTGTTCTTGTGGGCTTGTGGAGGCAAGGAACTTTACAAACCATTGGTTACCCACCTTGGGATCCAGATCCCCCTTGCTGCTGACTCGCTGATGATGGCCATTCAGAACAACATCGTGGCCGCTCACCTGGAAAACGCCGGGGAGCAGCAGGAGCAGGCCTATGCCTTGCTGATGCTGCGGCACATGGTGGTGAACGGTGATGATCACTCCCCAGCCCATGAGCTGCGAGGCCACCATGAGCGCCGGCACCACATCGATACTCAATCACCTAAACGGCGAAATGGGTACTCCGCCTGTGAGTACCCTTGGTAGGACAGCCAAGAGTCATGACGAAACCAGCGAATCCCAAGCACCAGCCAGCAGACACCAAGAGGCACCCAGTGCGGCACCCTTTTATCTGATTCCCCCATGCGTAGGACTTTTTGAAAAGTCTCTCTACCTTGCCTACCTAAGGCTCTCAAAGCCTTGCTGTATAAGGAATACAGAGAGGTAGACAGTAATTATTTACTCTCTACTCACTGTCTACCCTCTCAACCTCTTTTCATTCTTTCATCTTTGTTTGACGCTTGTTCCATCAATGCTTGCTCTACTCCAGTCGATGTGAGCCGCTTGGTGTAACTCGGTCAGCAAGGCTTCATGAAGGCGTCGCCAGCATGTCATGCCGCCTATGTTGGGGTTGGCATCATTCGAATCAACTCGGTTTTGTTAGCGGCTCTAAACAACCTGACAATGCCGGACGACGGTGGCAACTGAGTGTGCAATCCGGATATGGCACAGGGCGGGGCAGCCCATACCGGAGGTTGCTACACTGGCTAGAGAGATTCGTATGGACACACAAACAAGGATATGGACGATGAGAGAGACTCCCTGCGCCCTCGCGGCACGGCTGCCCCCCAAAAAACCCAGCCCGGGGCATCTGCGCGCCGATCTGGATACCTGGCGGCAGCAGTTTTTTCGGGCGCTGCCCGACGCACGGTGCCTCGAGACCCTGTTCGATCGGGCCCCGGACATTGTCTTCTCCATCAAGGACAGGGCTGGCCGCTATGTGAGCATCAGCGAGTCCTGTACTGAGCGCTGTGGCCTGGCGAGCCGGCATGACGCCATCGGCAAGACGGCCCACGAGATCTTCCCGCCCCACATGGCCGTGCGCTACCAGGCCCAGGACCTGCGTCTGTTCGACACCGGTGAGCCCGTAGTGGACAATCTCGATCTGACCCTGTTTAACGACCGCAGCCCCGGCTGGTGCCTGACCAACAAGGAGCCGCTGCGCGACGCCGGTGGCGCCATCATAGGCCTGGTATGCATGTCACGCGATCTGCACGAGCCGAGCCGGGCCGGATTCATCGACGCTCGCTTCGTCGAGGCGGTCGATCACATCCTGACCCATTATCCCGCCCCCTTGCGCATTGAATCGCTGGCACGACGGGCCGGAGTATCAGTCGCCCAGTTTGAGCGGCGCATGAAGCGAATCTTCCAGCTCTCCGCCGGCCAGTTCATCACCAAGACTCGCATCGACATCGCGATCAACTGGCTAAAGGGCAGCGATATAGCCATCGCTGACATCGCATTGCGGTGCGGCTTTTGCGATCAGAGCGCCCTGTCGCGGCAGTTTCGTGCCCTGACAGGCCTGTCTCCACGCCAGTACCGGCAGTTGCTGCGCCGGGGGAATTGACGCGCCGCCGGTGCGGCGCGTCGTACCCACCTATTGAGCCAACCCCACACTGAGGCTCAGATCCCGGTAGGGTGCACCGGCGTCCACCGCTATGTGGTAGTAGGCGCCGCCCTCGGGTGCCTGGATGGTGACTGTCTCGTCGTTGCCGCCATTGGCCGAGCCCTGATCGTAGCTGTCCCGGTTCGGCCAGCCCCGGTGCATGACATAGAGGTTGGCATCGCCACTGCCACCTCGGGTCTGCACCGTCAGCAGTGTCGTCCCCTGGGGCACGAAGACGTAGAAGTAGCGGATGTCGTCCGCAGCGATACCGGTGCGGGCACAGGTCGCGTCGATGAGCTGATCGTCGGGATAGCCGCAGTCCGGCTCGGGCGGCTGGCCGGCCGTGGTGGCCGTCTGCACCCAGGCGGCGAAGTCGTCGTCATAGGTCAGATCCTGCATGGTCGACCAGTAGCCGTCATAGTCGTCGGCGCGAAATCTGGTCACGGTATCGTCCACCCTGTCCCTGTGGTGTTCGAACATGTAGCGCACCGCCATATAGCCCCAGCGGTAGGCGCGGGTCCCATAGTCGTTCATGTCATAGGTGTTGCCGAAGATGGTCGACAGGGGATAGGTGCCGGCCTGGGCCGCCTCGATCGCCTTGGCGTTGTCGTTGCCAAGGGACAGATACTCGGCCAGACCTTCTATCCACCAGACGGTGGGCTGGCTGATGGCACGGGCGAAGTCGCCGGCCATGTTGAAACGGCCATCCAGATAGTGCACATACTCGTGCTCCAGATTCCACACCGAGAACAGGGGGCGCAGCCAGGAGGCCTCGTGGGAGATGAAACGTGCCTGGTTGCCGGGTTGGTCGGGATCACCTTCCAGATACATGCCGCCGTTGTCGGTGGCGATGCCGTAGATGAGGCCAGCGTAGCGGCTGTAGTTGGCGTAGTCGTCGAACACCACCACCTCCAGCGCGTCGTTGACGTCGCCCGGCAGTGGCCGGTTCTGGGTCTTCAGCATGCGGTGGAAGTATTGCTCCTCGTTGGCCAAGGCTGTGCAGCTCTCGGTCAGTTGCTGCTCTGTCATATCCTGGGCTCGGATGCGCAGTGTCGACCCGCACTCGTGGCGGATCGGCAGCACGACGTCGGCCAGCCGCTGCTCGAAGTCACAGGTGCCGTACTCGGCGCAATGGGCATTGTCATAGTATTTCACGGCACTGGCGGCCGCTAACCAGAGATCGGCGCCGGGACCATCCAGACTGCTCTTTGCCAGGATCTGCTCGATCCTGGCCCGCGATGCGGCGAAGTGGGCCGGATACTGCATGTAGCGCAGGGCCTCGTTCAGGCTGTCGGTGAGCTGGTAGGCGTAGCTGGTGCCGAGCAGGGCGGCCTGGTTGCCCTGCACGAAGGCGAACAGGGCCTCGGCGTAGCTGCCGTCTCGCTCGGCCAGGGCGCGCCCCTCAGCGCGGTAGTGGGACATGAACAGGACGGTCAGCAGGCCGGTGTAACCCGACCCCACCTCCCAGTGCTTGAGGGCATCGGCGGCATCCGGCTGTCCGTCTCGATTGGTGACACGGGCGATGAGGGGTTTGAGACGCGGCAGGTAATAGGCCTCATCATGGAGATTGGTCATCAGGGTGAAGCTCTCCCCGATCGTGCTGCCCGCGTCCGGATTGGGGATGAACAGGGCCGGGTTGTCCAGCAGTCGATCGAGGCCGACCCGGATCGCGTCGCGCACCGTGAGCGGTGGCTCCGGGTAGAGATCGCGGGCGATGGCGTTGTAATAGCCGGCGCGCAGATAGAGCACCAGATTGGCGAGGCCACGGCCGCTGCCCTGATAGTCGGCGGCGCGCGCCTGCAACCGTCCGGCCACCGCCAGCAGGTTGGCTGTGTCATAGATGCGGACGCCGTCGTCCGCCGTCAGAGAGAAGAGGCCATAGGTACACGACACCTCGGGCAGACCCTCCAGGTAGTCGGCCAGCGCCGCACCGGATTTGTCGAGGAAGCCGGCCGGATCGCGACAATCGCCCCCCTCGGCCATCAGGCTCTGGGCCTGGACCTGGGTCTGGGCCTGGGCGCGCCAGTCGGGCTCTCGATCGCGCCGGACGTGGGGATCTTGCGCCAGCTCTAGGGCGGCGGGCGGCGGCAGCAGGCGGTGCAGCCGCGGCGCTGGCAGGGTAGTGATGGACTGGCCGTGCTCGGCGCCGGCCAGATCTGCCGGCACCATGGCGGGCGAGGGCAGGGAGACGGGGGCCTCGGCGGCGGCCAGGGCGGTGGCCCAGCCAGCCAACAACAGACACGCCAGGGGTTTTAGTGCAAGCATAGGACTCTCCATGGTTGGGGTAGATGCCCGTGCCGGTGTAGTCACGCCGCTGGCGCCTCCCTGCGCCGGTCCGGGACATCTAATGTCGCAGAGAGTCCCCCCGAGCGTATTGGCATATCCCTGCGCCTTGACGGCGCTATTTGCCAAAAATGCGGCATTGTCAGGTTGTTTAGCCCAGGTCGAGTGATGGAGAGGAATGGAAAATCAAGCAACGAGGTCACTCGCATAATTCCCCCACAGGCTGAAAGCATCAGCTCTGGCGTGGCGGTATGAAACGGCCGAGAGTGTGTGGCGATGAGGGCGAAAAGGGGGGGATTAACCTTTCTAGGTAAAGCGACAAACAGAGCTCAGGCCACATTTATCAAATGTGGCGGATCAAGAACCACCGAGTTTGATAGACATCAAACAGGGGGTTAAACCTCGATTTCATAAGTGGTTGCGGCGCCATTCCCTGGTCATCGATGGTGTTCATCAGGTGGCTCATTACCTACGCCGGCCAGTGTCGTAGTTCCCCCGACACTGTCCGCGAGGCCATGATATCTCGGCCACGGTTTGAGGAGCGACTCGTAGACAACTCCCAGCGTGGATGGTGCTCCCTAGGCCGAAGTTGCTGGTCGCACCAATAGCTGTCACTCCTCCCCATTCCAAAGCCCATTCACCCCATCGAACTTTCGTGTTGGCCACACACGCTGCACTCAACTTCGCGAGTTGGCCCGATGGCAACGGTGGCCTCTGTTCCCTTGATGATGCACTTGCCTCCTCTCGTCATTTCACTTTCGATCTGCCTCACCATGCTATCGTTAACATGGTGAATTGAAATGGAATTTCATGATGAGCAATGGAACACGGCACGGCCGAATGGCCACGACGTTGGCCGCGTTGGGCGTGGTTTACGGTGACATAGGCACCAGTCCGCTCTACGCCTTGAAGCAGAGTTTTGCCGGGCATATGGGGTTGCAGCCAGGCAAAGAGGAGATCTACTCGATAGTGTCTCTCTTCTTCTGGACCATCATGATTGTCGTTTCGCTCAAATACGTGCTGCTGGTACTGCGGGCCGACAACAAGGGCGAGGGAGGCATACTGACGCTGGCCTCCCTCGCCGCTCGTCGCCTCTCTTCACGCACCCGTGCGGTGGTGATGTTGTTGGGACTGGCCGGGGTGGGGTTGTTCGTCGGGGATGCGGTGATCACCCCGGCTATTTCCGTGCTCTCCGCCGTGGAGGGGTTACAGATAGTGGCCCCGAACCTGGCTCCCTTTGTCTTCCCTATCGTGCTGGTGGTGCTGATCGTGCTGTTTGGTGTCCAGCATTATGGAACGGCCGGGATTGGCCGTTGGTTTGGCCCCATCATGCTGATCTGGTTCGCTACCCTGGCGCTGCTCGGCCTGCTCGAAATAGCGCAGACCCCCGCCATCCTGAGGGCCATCAACCCGCTCTATGCGGTTGACTTCCTGCTGACGAATCCGGGGACAGCCTTTGTTGTGCTGGGTGCGGTCGTGTTGTGCGTGACGGGCGCCGAGGCGCTTTATGCCGACATGGGGCACTTTGGGCGCGGGGCGATCCAGCTGGCGTGGGGTAGCCTGGTGATGCCGGCCCTGTTGCTCAACTATTTCGGTCAGGGTGCGTTATTGCTGCGTCATCCCGAGGCCATTGAGAACCCTTTCTATCTGCTGGCCCCTTCCTGGATGACCTTGCCACTGATTGTACTGGCCACCATGGCGACCGTTATTGCCTCTCAGGCGGTCATCTCCGGTCTCTATTCCGTGGTACGGCAGGCTATCTTGCTCGGATTTCTGCCACGCCAGGAGATCCGCTACACCTCTGCGCACGAGAAGGGCCAGATCTATCTACCCTTGGTCAACTGGCTGCTGTTGGGGGGGATAGTGCTGGTGATCTTCTGGTTCAAGAGTTCAAGCAATCTGGCTGCCGCTTATGGCATCGCCGTGACCGGCACCATGGTCATCACCACGCTGTTGCTGATGGTTGTGGCGCTCCATCGCTGGAAACAACCCCTCTGGCTCATCGGTTTGGTGGGCACGCCGCTACTGCTGCTGGATCTGGCCTTTTTCGCAGCCAACACCACTAAATTCTTCTCTGGTGGCTGGTTGCCCGTGTTGTTTGCCTTGCTGACCATAGTGGTGATGACCACCTGGAAGCGTGGGCGCGAACTGGTGCTCGACAAGCTCGAGAACAAGTCGCTGGCACTGCAGCCTTTCGTCGATGATATGCAGCTTCACCCTCCCCTGCGGGTGCCGGGTACTGCGGTATTTCTTTCCAAGTCGATCAAGGTTGCCCCCCATGCCATTTTGCATAACCTAAAACACAACAAGGTGTTGCATGAACGGGTGATCTTCCTGACCGTAAGGGTAAAGGATGAGCCCTGGTTGCCCATGGAGGAACGACTGGAGTTGACCCAGATAGGAGCAGGGTTCTGGCAGGTGGTGGCCAACTTTGGTTACCAGGAGACCCCGTCAATGGCGGAAATATTCCAGGCTTGCGCCGAGCATAAACTGATAGTGAAACTCAACAACACCTCCTTCTTTCTCTCCTACGAGTACTTCATCAGCACCGATTTACCGGGTATGGTGCGCTGGCGTGAAGGGCTGTTTATCTGGATGAATCGCAACTCCTCCCGGGCAACCGATTTCTTCCAGATCCCAGCCAACAGGGTGGTGGAACTTGGCATGCAGCTTGAGCTGTAGATGCGTGTTCAGCAGCATTCGCCCATGCAAGAGGGGCATGACCTCATACCCCGTACCAGCTGCACATTACATGGCGCCATTGGCCGCATGGCTATTAGCCGGTGCGGTTGAGATTGAGATTTTGAGAACCACGGCAGTCATTCAGATCACTCTAACCATCAAGAAAAACCAAGACTTGGTCGGCCACACTCGGACCCCTCTCACTGGGTTCTGTAACACCCGTTTGGGTTCACTCCCGATAACATGACGCCGCTGAGCAGACTCGATCCTGAGGATGGGTTAGAGAGTCGGGTGGCGCTGACCCTCTGGTGACCACGCGGCCGGCCAAGGCTTTGTGGATACTCAAGCGGGAGCGTACGGCTCGCTGTACAGGGCGTACACTCGATGAGGCTGATACAGACCTGTTTGATTACATTGAATGCTTTCACAACCCAGGAATGCGTCGTAGAGTTGCAAGTCAGGCTCAATTGTTAACAATTTTATTACAGCCGTCCGTGGCAACAGGGTAGCCACCCTGCATCGGTGACCACCGTCAAGAAAGGATGCTTTATGAATCGATTGCCCCATCGCCAGTCCCTCTTTGCTCTGACCCTGGTCACCACGCTCACGACCACGGCCTTGTGGGCCACGCCTGGCTACGCCGCCGAAGCCGCCACCGCCGGGCCTGTGACCGGGCCCGTGGCTGATACCAAGGTGACCGAGGCCTACGTGCGGATGATGGCCCACGAGGCGTACTTCTGGGGCTGGCCAATGGCCAATATCTTCAATCGGCGCCAGGCCTTCAAAGACCTGCCCGAGCCTGGCTTGATGGGCGGTATAGTCCCAGTGGCCCCGATCAATCAGCTATCCCTGCTCAGTGACTACATAGATCCGGCCGAACGGCTGGTGGCCTGCCCGAACCAGGATGTGGTGTACGGCGCCGGCAGCATCGCCCTGGACCTCGAGCCTGTGGTGCTGCAAGTGCCGGATTTCGGCAGCCGCTTCTGGGTGTATCAAGTGGTGGACCTGCGCTCCGACAGCTTCGCCGAACTCGGCAAGATGTATGACACCAAACCGGGCTTCTACCTGCTGGTGGGCCCGGACTGGCAAGGCAAGGTGCCGGCCGGCATCACCAAGGTGTTCCGCGCGCGCACCAACACAGGTTTCGTGATCCCCCGGGTGTTCCAGGACGACTCCGACGCCGATCGCAAGGCCATACAACCGGCGCTGGCCGGCATCGACATGTACCCGCTGTCCAAGTACGACGGCAAGGTCAAGAGCCGTGACTGGGCCAAGCTGCCGAAATTCCCGGCCCAGGCCGCCGCAGGCAACGGCGAAACCAAGTGGGTGATGCCGGAGAAGTTCTTCGACGAGCTGCCGGCCCTGCTCAAGGACGCCAAGCCCTTGCCCGGGGAGGAGGCCCGTTACGCACAGATGGCCGCCCTGGCAACCATCGCCAAGGCCGACCCCAGGCTCAAGGCGGCGATGATCGATGAGGCGAAGAGAGCCGACAGCGAGGTGATAGACCCCCTGCTGCAGTTCCGCAACTATGGCCTGCAGCTACCCCATCACTGGAGCACCATCAGCAACGGCGCGGCGTTCGGCACCGATTATTTCAGCCGTACCGCAGTGGCGCGTTCGAACATCTTCGTCAACCAGCAGAAAGAGACCAAGTACTTCTACCAGGATCTGGACAAGGCGGGCACCCGTCTCAATGGCCAGCACGGTTACAGCGTGACCTTCGCCAAGGGCAAGCTGCCCCCGGTGCAAGGCTTCTGGTCGCTGACGCTCTACAACGCACAGCATTTCTTCGCGCCCAATGATCTCAAGCGCTACTCCATCGGCACCAAGAACAAATCCCTGAAAGCCAATGCCGACGGCTCGCTGACGATCTATGTGCAGAGCACATCGCCGGGCAAGGACAAGGAGAGCAACTGGTTGCCTGCCCCCAAGGGCGCCGACTTCTCGCTCTACATTCGTGCCTACTGGCCCCAGGCCGAGGCGCTCGACGGTCAATGGACCCCGCCACCCGTGGTGAAAGCCAACTGATGAAAAGGACCTCAACCATGAACACCGTAGGGAAGACACTCATCGCGCTGGCCCTTGGCATCTCGGCCAGCGTCGCCGCCCAGGCCGCCACCCGCTATGAACAGCTGGCCAACCTGCCGTTCGCCGGGGGTTATCCCACCCAGGAAGGCGTGGCTCAGCTCAAGCACGAATTGCTGTTCCAGCGCGCCGTGCAGTCTTACATCTGGGCCCTGCCGGCACTGAACATGTACGCCATGAAGGAAGGCTCGGAGAACGCGTTCGGCGCCGGCTACAACGTGTTGCCTATCTGGAAGGACAGGCTCAACGCCAAGACGCTGGTGACCACCCCGAACTCCGACGTGATCTATGCCATGGGCTATCTGGATCTGAAGAAGGAGGGCCCCATGGTGATCGAGGTGCCGCCTGGATTGCAGGGCATCCTCGATGACTTCTTCCAGCGCCCGATCTGCTCGGAAGGCATGATTGAGGGTCGCCAATGGTGCGGCGATGTCGGCTTGCCCGGGCCGGACGGAGGCAAGGGCGCCCAGTATCTGGTGCTGCCGCCAGACTACGAGGGCGAGGTGCCCTCAGGCTACCTGACGTACCGTTCCCGCACCTACGGCGTGTTTGTGTTCTGGCGCGGCTTCTTCAAGGATCCGAAGCAGCTCGAGGGGCCGGTCAAGGTCATGGAGCAGACTCGCATCTACCCCCTCGGCAAGGCCGCCACGGCCAAGGCGATGGTGTTCCCGAACGCCTCTAACGTCCCGGTCAACATGCTCTACCCCACCGATGGCCGCGCGTTCGACATGCTGTCGCGCTTCATCGACCACGAATACGTCGACCCGCAGGACATGGAGATGCGCGGCATGCTCGCCGCGCTCGGCATCGTCAAGGGCAAGCCGTTCCAACCGGATACGGCCACCCGCGACCTGCTGGACAAGGCGGCGAAAACCGCCAGCAAGATCGGCCACGCCATTTCCTACACCCCGCAAACCATCGAGACCAATGGCACCTGGTACCCGGATCGCAAGTGGCTGAACGTGTTCCCCGGTAACGCCACCTTCACCGCCGACACCTTCAACTACATAGATCCGCGCACCGGCTTCTTCACCAATGCCTACTCGGCCAGTCCCGGCATGGCGGCGAACATGGAGAATGTCGGGGCCAAGTACCCGGCCACCTTCGTCGATGACAAGGGCGAGTTCCTCTCGGGCAGCAACAGCTACAGAGTCAATCTGCCCAAGGACATTCCGGCGGCGCTGTTCTGGTCGGTGACCGCGTATGACTCGATCACGGCCTCGGGCCTGGACAACGGCCAGCCATTCCCCTCCCTGAATGCCATGGACAAGCCACAGGTCAATGCCGACGGCTCGACCGATGTGTATTTCGGCCCGAACTCGCCGGGTGAGGGCAAGAACTGGATCCGCACCCTGCCCGGTAAAGGCTTCTTCGTGATCCTGCGGCTGTACGGCCCGACCAAGGCCTTCTTCGACAAGGCGTGGAAACCCAGCGACTTGCAGAAGCAGTAAGGCGGGAGACCCCGGAGCGAGGTGGGCGCGGGTGCGTTCACCTCGCCACCGGGTGATGGTTGGCATGATGCCACCTCGCGCCGCTAGCCTTGAGTCCAGGCTGTGGAAACCGTCAGATCGAAGGTAAATAAA
This sequence comes from Aeromonas encheleia, assembly GCF_900637545.1. Taxonomy (NCBI): domain Bacteria; kingdom Pseudomonadati; phylum Pseudomonadota; class Gammaproteobacteria; order Aeromonadales; family Aeromonadaceae; genus Aeromonas; species Aeromonas encheleia. Next base: position 1,330,813 of record NZ_LR134376.1, on the reverse strand, counting down.
TGAAAAAGGCCACTTCGTGCGAAGTGGCCTTTTTTCTGCGAACCCGTGGCAGACGCTGTGGCGACTAATCGTCGGCTGACAACACCAGCCGGCGCCAGGGCCCGGTGATGTCGCAGTCGCCCGTCTCGTCCGTATTCTGCCAGCCGAGGCGGTGATAAAACGCCAGCGCCGTGGTGTTGCGGCTGGCCACTTTGAGGGACGCCGGCTTGGCATGCCCGGCCAACCCCTGCGCCAGCAAGGCGCGCCCCAGGCCCTGCCCGTGCCAGTCGGCCACCACGTAGAGGTGATGCACGAAGCTCTCTTCGCCCCAGATGGAGATGAAGCCGCAGGGGGCCCCCCCTTGCTCGGCCACCCAGATCTGCTCACCCCGGGTCTGCTCGGCAAAGTCACTCAGCAGGAACAGGGAGGGCTCGACCCAGTGAAAGGCCTGGCGCCGCCCCTTGAGGAACAGCTGTGCCAGCAGGGGGGCATCCGTGTCTCGCATCATTCTGATCATGAAGGCTTCCTTAATTTCCTTGAACACTGATGCCCACTCTCGATGGATCTCGTCGCCATGTCAAATGGCGGAAGTGGACCCAGTCGAAGATAGATGGTGTGATGCAGGGCTGCCTATTTTATCGCCTGAGGGGCTATACTGCCTGAGTTCCATCCATGACTGATTTGAGGTTTACCGACTTATGGATAACAAGCAGATTGAAGGCAGCATCCTGGTGCCGGCTCACATCGACGACGTCTGGCGGGCCTGGACGACCGAGAGTGGCCTGCGCAGTTTCCTGGCCCCGGAATGCCTGATGGTCCCGGAACCGAATGGCCCGTTCGAGATCTATTTCAGACCGGATGCGCCCCTGGGCGAGCGTGGCAGCGAAGGCTGCCGGGTAATGGCGGTGATGCCCCATGATCTGCTCAGCTTCAGCTGGAATTTTCCTTCCCAGTTTCCCCATATCCGCCAACAGAAGACCCTGGTCAGCCTGCGCTTCGTGCCGGAGGGTCAGGGCACCCGGCTCCATTTTTTGCAGACCGGCTGGGCCAATGATCCGGACTGGGATCTGGGCTATGACTATTTCAGGGAGGAGTGGCTGGAGATCAACCTGCCCAGGCTGCAATACCGCTTCACCCACGGCCCTATCGACTGGAACTGCCCGCCCAACAAGCAGCAGCTGAAATCCCTGGCCCAGTGAACCGGCGTCAGGCTCCCTCCATCAATATGAAAAAGGACCCTCTGCGGGTCCTTTTTCAGGTCGAATACACAGGCTACTCCACCGGCTCCTCATCGAACAGGGGGTGATAGAGCACCTCGCCCTCCATGCCGGCGAGGCCGCCTGGCTGCAGCTCCATCGCCATGAAGCAGTCGGCGGGCACCTCGTAGATGCAGCGCAGGCCGAAGTCGCTGGCCGGCCGGAAACCGAAACGGCCGTAATAGGTCGGATCGCCGAGCACCACCACCGCCTTCCAGTCCATCTCGAGCGCCGTATCGAGCCCCTCTCGCACCAGATCCGAACCTATGCCCTGTCCCTGCCAGTCCGGGTGCACGGCAACCGGCGCCAGCCCGAGCCAGGGACCTTCCTGACCGTTAATGGTGATCGGGCTCAACATCAGGTGCCCCATGAACTCATACTCTTCCTCTTCGACCATGGTCACCACGGCCGCGCCACACTCGCGCAGGCGATTGACCAGTTCGGCCTCGTCGCTACGGCCAAAGGCGGCGCTCACCAGCTCATAGACCGGCAACATATCACCGGGGCGCTCGGTTCTCAGCATACAGCGTTACTCCTCGTACGGCAGGACGCCCATTATTTCACAGAAGCGGCGGCCACTTTGAATGGCTTTGTCTGAAAATGGGAGGACGGACTCAGGAAAACGATTGGCGAGGGGGCCGAACGGTGCAAAACCGCCGCTCCCGCATCATATGGGGAGGCTCCCGTTCCCACCGATCTGCGCGCGGATCAGCCGATGCAGATAGGCGAGCCCCAGCTCCCCCCGATCCTTGAGCAGCACCCCACCCAGATGGGAGCCTGGCGCCAGCTGGTCCCCCTCCAGCCAGGAGAGAGGGTGACGGCGGGCCACCAGCTCAATGCCATCCTGCCACAGAGGCTCGTCGCCCGCGCGCGGGTCATTCGTGAAGAGGGCCAGCTCCAGCGCGCCGCCCGCTTCCCCCCTGGCCCAGGCACCGTGCAGTATGGCCACAACCACGCGCCTGTCCGCAAGCCAGGGCGCCAATCTCGCCCGGATGTCGTCGGGCAACCGGGGGGCGCGATCCAGCCGCCAGTGACTCAGCTCGCCGGGGTAGCGATCAGTCCCCGGCCGTAGCCCGCAATAGTGCATGCCGAGCTTGGCCATCACCCGGCCCGAGGCCAGGTTGTCCGGCATGTGGCGGGCGGTCAGGGCCGGCAGGTGCCGCTGCTCGAAGGCAAAGTCCCTGACCAGCCGCGCCGCCCGGGTGGCCAGCCCGCGGTTTTGCCAGGGCACGCCCACCCACCAGGCCAGCTCACCGTTCCAGTGCAGGGAGATCACCCCGAGCAGTGGGGCCGGCTCATCCGCTGGATCCAGCGTCAGGGCCCAGGTCCAGCCCATGCCGAGCGCCCCCTTGCGGTCACTCAGGGCGAGCCAGTCGCGGGCACTCTCCGCAGGATAGGGATGAGGGATATTGAGGGTGTAACGGGCGAGCGCCGCATCCGAGCAGTAGCGTACTATGTCGGCCTCATCCTCGGCCCGCAGTGGCCGCAGCGCCAGGCCAGGGGCCGACCCTGACTCGCGCAGCACTGGGATGCACAGCCGCCGCGCGAGCAGCCGCTGCAGCACATCGGCCAGCTCGTCATCCGCGCTCAGTCGCAGATCCGCGCCGCTGGGCCCCAGGGTGAGCAGGCCGCTCTCCTTGGCCAGGGTCAGCAGGACGGAGGAGGCGCTGATCAGGATCTGGCGACTCGGGTCGGCATAGACGGCCGCCCCGTCCCCCTCCAGCCAGCTCGCGAGCAAGGCACTGGCCGTGAGGATGCCATCGGGCGGGCTGTCCGCCCAGGGCGCGGCCAGGCTCCAGGGCTGGCGCTCGGCCCGCTTGCCGAGCAGCAGCTGCCAGCGGTTTCCCCGTCGCTGCCACTCCTGCAATGGCGCCCGCCAGTGGGGTTGCCAGAGCTCCCCCTCGATCAACAACTCCATCCTGCCCCCATCCTCTCTCGAGCGACCCGGCGCACCGGCCTGATCCGAACCCAGCAGTATGCCCATCTCCGGCAGCCATGCCCAGCCCAGGCCCCCTTTTCGCTCATGCGATGCAACTCACTGATCATTCACTGTTAATCCATGTGTTTATCAGGGTTAAACGGCATACCCCATGAAAAAATGCCATATGTCCGGCTTGATGAACGTCACATTAATGACCCCCCTCCCTTCCTATCATGCCCCCATCATGCACCCGCCAGCGCCGGTCATGACAGCCAACGCATAACAAGAGACAACACTATGCAGCAAACCAGTCCCCTCAAAACGGTGGTGGTCAGTACCCTGGCCACCGCCCTGCTGATCTTCGTGGCCCAATACCTGATAGGGAAACAAGAGATCAAGATCGGCATCGCCATCATTCCTATTCTGCCCATGCTGTTCGCCGTCATCATCGGCATGATCATCTCGGCCAAGCCCATCAAGGATCGCATCCCCGGCTGGAGGAAGCTCTTCACCGCCAGGGAAGAGGGCTTCTGCGGCAAGATGGTGGGCTTCAGCCTGCTGATCCTCGGCACCCAGTATGCCGGCATGATCATTCCCAACCTCAAGCTGATCCTGAGCGTCGGGGTGCCCCTCTTCCTGCAGGAGATCGGCAACCTGCTGCCCATCCTCATCGCCATCCCGCTGGCGGTGAAGTTCGGCTTCGGGCGCCGCGCCATCGGGGCCTGCTCCTCCATCAGCCGTGAGCCATCGGTCGCGGTGATCCAGGGCAAGTTCGGCACCGGCTCCCAGGAGTACATAGGCGTGCTCGCCATCTACCTGTGCGGCTCCATCATCGGCACCCTCTGGTTCAGCGTGCTCGGCAGCATAGCCCCGCTCACCGGTCTGCACCCGCTGGCCCTGGCCGCCGGCTCCGGGGTCGGCTCCGGCTCCATGCTGAGTGCCGCCTCCGGCGCCCTCATCAACGGCCTCGACGAGGCGATGGCCCAACAGGTGCTGAGCATAGCCGCCGCCTCCAACCTGCTCTCCTCCGCCCTCGGCGCCCTCTCCCTCACCTATCTGGGGCTGCCGCTTGCCGAGAAGATCTTCGCCATGTCCTCCAAAGGAGAAGCCCAATGAAAAGCATCGTGATGGATATGCGCTTCGTCTTCCTGGCGATCCTGCTGGCCATGTTTACCCAGACCCTGACCACTGGCCTGCCCCTGTACGAGATGGGTGACAGCTTCGTCGCCATGGCGCTGGTGGTGTTCGTCTCCCTGGTGGCCAAGCGCTACCTGCCCTCCTCCCTGCCGGCCTTTGCCTATGCCACCATCATCGGCATTCTCATCTGCCTGCCGGAAACCCCGGTGCGCGGCCTGTTCATCGACGCGGTGGCGAAGATCTCCTTCCTCTCCTGCTGCGTGCCGCTCTTGGCCTTCGCCGGCCTCTCCGTGGGCGGTCAGCTCGAAGAGCTCAAGAAGATGTCGTGGAAGGTGATCCTCATCTTCATGATCGTCTCCACCTGCTGTTTCTTCGGCGCCTCGCTGGTTGCCCAACTCGGCTTCTCCATTCAAGGGATCATCTGATGCACCACTACCACATCGAACCTGAGCTGCTTGCCCTGCGTGACTTCAGCCGCGAAGTGCGCCACCACCTGCACCGTATCCCGGAGTACTCGGGCGCCGAGTTCAAGACCTCGGCCTACTGCCGCGAGCTGATGAGCGAACTCGGCTACCGGATCACCGACTACCCAGGCTTCACCGGTTTCCACGGCGATCTCGCCGTCGACCCCAGCCTGCCCACCATCGCCTTTCGCGCCGACATGGACGGCCTGGAGATGCACGACATGAGTGAGGTGGCGTTCAAGTCCACTCACGAGGGGATGGCCCACAACTGCGGCCACGACTCCCATATGGCGATCGCGCTGACCACGGCGAAATTCCTGGCCCAGCACAGGGAGCGGCTGCAATACAACGTGCGCATCATCTTCCAGATGGCCGAGGAGGACATGCGGGTGCCAGGCGCCGAGAAGATGGTGGAGCTCGGCTGCATGAAGGGGGTGGACGAGATCTACGCGCTGCACAACGATGGTGCCATGGAGACTGGTACCATCAAGTTCAACCAGGGGGTCATGTCCTCCTGGGGCTCGGCCTGGACCCTGGAGGTGCACGGCATCTCCGCCCACGGCTCGACCCCCCACAAGGGGCTGGACGCCATCCGCGAGGCGGTGCGCATCATAGAAGACATGGACTACATAGTCGCCAAGCGCACCAGCCCGTTCAGCCCGGCGGTGTTTGGCTGCGGCATGATCAACGGCGGCACCATCCCCAATGCGGTCGCCGATCACGTGCAGGCCCGTGGCACCATCCGCGCCATGGATGCGGAGACCGACCAGATCCTGAAAAACAGCTTCAAGGACATCGTCGCCCAGAGCGAGCTGCGCGGCTTCAAGACCAGCATGGTCTATGCCGGCTATCCGGCGGTCGAGAACCATGCCCTGGCCTGCCAGCGCCTGCAACAGGCCGCCGCCAGCGTGCTGCCCGCCGAGGGCATCAACGGTCAGGGCCAGCCCATGACCGGCAGCGAGGACTTCAGCTACATGATCAACGCCACGCCGGATCGCAAGGGGGCCATGTTCTTCCTCGGCAGCGGCTGCCAGGCCAAGGGGATCTGCAACTATCTGCACGCCAATCCTTACTACCTGGACGATGACTGCCTGCTGATCGGGGCCCAGATCTTTGTCAATCTGGCGACCCGAAACACCTGACCATCGACAGCACGTGTCTGGCCAGGCCAGGGGGATCTGCAACTACCTGCATGCCAATCCCCCTACTACCTGGACGATGACTGCCTGCTGATCGGGGCCCAGATCTTTATCAATCTGGCGACCCGAAACGCCTGACCATCGACAGCACGCGTCTGGCCAGGCCAGGGGGATCTGCAACTACCTGCATGCCAATCCCCCTACTACCTGGACGATGATTGCCTGCTGATCGGGGCCCAGATTTTTGTCAATCTGGCCACCAAGGTAGCCTGAGTCATCTGGTAACCCAGCTGGCCTGAGTCACCCGACTGATGCAAAAAGAGAGGCCAATGGCCTCTCTTTTTTTATGGGTCAACCCCGGCTGTCACAACCAGGGCAGGGTCGCCATGTTGCCCGCCGGCGGCTGATTGATGAGCGACAGCTGCACCGTCTCGCGGCTCACGTGGGGGGCGTAGAGGTGGATGAAGTCGTACATGTAGTCGCGCAGGTGGGCATGTCTGCGCAGGCAGATGTGGGCCGTGCTGGAGGCGATCAGGTGATCGATGTTGAGGCTGACCAGGCTCTCCCTGTCCGCTTCGTCGAAAGCCGAGGTGGCGATCACCCCCACCCCCATGCCGAGCCGCACATAGTGCTTGATGATGTCGGTGTCGGTGGCCGTCAGCACGATGCGGGGGCTGAGGCCATGACGACCGAACGCCTTGTCCATCTTGGAGTTGCCGGTGAAGCCGAACACATAGGTGATGAGGGGATAGCGAGCCAAGTCCGCCATGGCGAGCGGCTGGCACTCGATAAGCGGGTGACCGTGCGGCACCACCACGCTGCGGCCCCAGCGATAGCAGGGCACGGTGGCCAGCTCGTCGAACAGGTGCATGGACTCGGTGGCAATGGCCATCTCCACGTCCCCGTTCTGCACCATCTGCGCCAGCTGGGCCGGGGCTCCCTGATGCAGATGGATGCTGACCTCGGGGTAGCGGCGGGAGAACTCGGTGATCACCGCCGGCAGCTTGTAACGCGCCATGGTGTGGGTGGTGGCGATGCGCAGCACGCCGCTGGTGGCCAGCTGCTCCCGCACCGACAGCTGGCCTATCTGATCGACCTGGGCCACCACCCCCTTGGCCAGCTCCATCACCTGCTCCCCCATCCGGGTCAGGCCTATCAGGTTCTTGCCCTTGCGGGTGAAGAGCGCCAGCCCCAGCTCGTCTTCCAGCATCTTCATCTGCTTGCTGAGGGTCGGCTGGGAGGTGTAGAGCTTCTCCGCCGTCGCCGAGATGTTGAAGTTGTTCTTCACTATCTCGGTGAAGTTCTTGAGCCGGGCTATGTTCATCAGGGCGCCAGCCGCTCTATATGCCAGCCAGCGCCTTCCCGGCTGTAGTAGAAGCGATCGTGCAGCCGGTGCGCACCACCCTGCCAGAATTCCACCGTATCGATGACCACCCGGTAGCCGCCCCAGAAGCTCGGCAGCGGCACCTCACCCTTGGCAAACTTCTGCTTCAACTCGAGAAACTTCGCCTCCAGCACGCCGCGGGCGGAGATCCGTGATGACTGCTGCGAGACCCAGGCCGCTATCTGGCTGTCCTTGGGACGGCTGTGGAAATACTTCATCACCTCTAGGGTGCCGAGCTTCTCCACCCGGCCGGTGACGTGCACCTGGCGGTCCAGGGTGTGCCAGGGGAAGTGCAGGCTGATGCGGGGGTTGCCTTCCAGCTGCGCCGCCTTGCGGCTGCCCATGTTGGTGTAGAACACCATGCCCTGGGCATCGTAGTGCTTGAGCAGCACGGTGCGCTGCCAGGGTTGCCCCTCGGCATCCACGGTCGCCACCACCATGGCGGTCGGGTCGGTCAGCTTGGCCTCGCACGCCTGAGCCAGCCACTTCTCGAACAACTCCAGCGGCAGGGCCGGCAGATCGGCCCGGTGCAATCCGCCCCTTGTGTATTCGCGGCGCAGATCGGCAACATCCATCATCTTGATTTTCCTTCTCTCTTTCCCGCCAAGGCGGCTATGAAGGCATTGTGCGACGAGCGGGCCATGGGTACAAGTCCGGCGGCGCGCAAATGGGAGCCCCAAAAAGCGAAGGGAGGCCTGGGCCTCCCTTGGTTGCGTCATGGCTGGCTGCCACCTCGGTTCGCGGGCGCCGCGGCCGGCGGGCAGTGCGCCAGCATGCGCCGGTTGTACTCGGCGGCATAGGCGCTGAGTTTGGCATACGCCTCTTGCTGGTCCGGCTTGATGACATCCCCCAGCCCCTCGAGGTAGCGCACCCCACAGCGCGCCTTGGCCTCCAGCTGCGCCTCCTGCGGTATGCCGGGGGCCACCTCGCCGCGCCCCGCCCGCACGATCAGCCGATAATCCTGCCTGGCGAGGCTGTCATCGAGCGCCTGCTCCAGGGTGCCGGCATCGGCCTGACAACCCGCGAGCAGCACCAGCGACAGGGCGTAACCTAGCCTCATGCCCGCCTCCGCACCCAGCCCAGCAGGGCCAATGCCAGGGTCCCGAACCCGAGGGAGCCACCGCCACCACCGCCGCCCTCTGCCGCGCGCTGGGTCACCGACAGCTTGAGCGGGCTGATGGCGAAGAAGAGGTTGTCACTGCAGGCGACCTTCAGGCGGGCGGTGCCGTCCTCACCGGCGGGGATGGCCACGTTCGCCGAGCCCGAGTTGGGCTGGCCGCTGGCCAGCAGGGTCCAGTTCACCCCCTCGTCCCGGGTCATGGAGAGGTCGACCCGGCTGCAGTTGATGGGGGCCTCTCTGGTGCCCGCGACATCCCAGCCGATGGTCTGGTTCTGGCCGGCCGCCAGCGGGGTCACCAGCGGGCTGGTGAGGCGGAAGGCGCTGCCGGTATCGATCACCTGGACCTTCATCTCGTCGCTGGTCACGCCGCCCTTGCCATCCCGCGCCGTGAGCCGGAAGTTGAGATCCCGGTTGGTGGCGGGCCAGGTTTCCCCCTTCGCCAGGGTGTTGGTCAGCAGGGAGGCAAAGCTTGGCAGGGTGCGCTCCGGCAGCGCGGTCGGTGCCACGAAGCGGAACAGCGGGCGGGTGCCGTCGTCTATCATGCTGGCGGCGTTGAAGGACTCGGTGCCCAGATCGATCTGCTCCCAGTTGTAGGTCAGGGGATCGCCATCCAGATCGGCCCCGGCCCCCTTGAGCACGAAGGGGGTGTTGGCCGGGATGACGTAGTCAGCGCCGGCGGCGACCTGGGGCGCGTTGTTGGTGAGGCTAAGCCGGGTGCCGCAGCTGGCCACTGTCCCCATGTGTGCCCGCATCTGCTCGATGGACTTGCTGTGGAAATAGGGCAGGCTGTTGGCCTGCAGGTTCTCTTCCCCGCAGATGCCGGCATAGGCCATGATGGAGCTGCCGCTGCCCGGCTCCCAGGCCTGGCTGGCCTCCCGGTTGCCGCCGCCGCAGCTGCCGCTGGTGCCGTTGAAGGTGTGATCGGCGCCGAACTGGTGGCCGATCTCGTGGGCCACGTAGTCGATGAAGAAGGCATCCCCCTCCGGCGTGGCCGAGCCCGTCATGCCGGCCGATTTCTCCGCCGTGCAGAGCACCCCCAACCCCGCCAGACCACCGCCGCCGGTGTTGACCACGTGGCCGATATCGAAGGGGCCCAGCCCTTTGGCCAGCGCGTCGGCCTGCACCTTCATGTTGACGTCGGTATCGGTCAGGCCTGAACCAGACGGGTCCTCACCATTGAAGAAGGGATCGGTGACGGGATCGGTGAAGATGATGGTGTCGTTGCCGCTGGCGAGCTGGAACTCGGCGGCGACGTCGCGCTGATACACCTCGTTCACCCGGTTGAGCAGGGTGGTGATGGCCGCCAGCCCGCCCTCGACGGTGCCACCGTGATACTGGGTGTACTCCCCCGCGGCCGAGACGGCGATGACGTAGCGCTTGCGCTCGTTGCCCGCCACCAACACCTGACGGGCCAGCTTCCTGGCCTCGCTGCCGATGACCCTGTCCGCCTCCTCATCCAGCCGGCCGTGGGCGTCCTGCTGGTAATAGATGGCGTAGCCTTCACCGTTGCGCAGGGGATCGACGAACACCGTCTTGCCCTGGTGGCTGAACATGGCGTGGAAGCCCTGGGGTCCCAGATCGAAGCGCCCCGTCTCCGCCGGCGCGGCCAGGTTGTGGCCCTTGAAGGTCAAGATGCCGGGATACTTGGCGGCCAAGTCCGCCGGCAGCAGATCATAAGGGCGCAAGGTGAAGCTCACCTCATCGCCGTCCGGCAGGGGCAGAGTCAGCCGGCGTTCACCGACCTGCAGGCCGGCGAAGTAGTCGGCGGGAACCCTGGCGACGCGGTATTGGGTTGCACGCACCTCATAGCCATCCGCCGCACCACCGCGGGCCAGCACGGTGTCCCACTCCTTGGCGGCGAGGCCGCCGGAGGCCATCAGACCGGCCACCATCAGGGCCAGCGGGGAAAATTTCATCACCTGCATCTTTTTTAATTCCTTTTTTGAATGCGTTCGCCCGAACTGCCCCGGCATCATTTTCCTGCTGTGGCGATAAGTCCAGCACCATCCGCTGTACATTCCCCGTATGGGGACGGTTGCGCCAACTCGGTCTAGCCCCTATCATTGCGCGGATTTGTCAGTTTCAGAACCCCAGCCGATCCGGCGTCGGTTCATCTTTATTTGGCCAAGGTTAATCTCATGCTCAAGTCCCCACTGTTGCCCCGTTCCGGGGATCTGGTCGTTGCCATCGTTGACGATGTATTGGCTCAGGGTCTCACCCTGGACAGAGCCTATGCCCGTCACTTCTCCGGCATCGAACTCAAACCGCAAGAACAGGCAAGGATTGCCCTGGTCACCGGCGATCTGCTGCGCCGCCTCAGCCTCTACTGCTTCCTCACCGGCATTCAGGTGCGTCAGGCCGCCAAGAACGTCTGGCCGCTGCTGCACAGCTGGCACGCCTTCCACAAGATAACCCAGTCTAACCATCCCAGCCTGGATCGCTTCAATGAAGAGGCCTTCCGCCGTCGTCTCACCGAGGCCAAGAAGAATCCGGTGCTGATGGATGGTTGCCCGAGCTGGCTGGAGCAGCTGGGCAGCGAGCAGCTGGGCGAGGCCTGGCCTGCCGAGCGGGCCGCCCTGGCCTGGATGCCCAAGCGCTACCTGAGGGTCAACACCCTCAAGGGCACCCGGGAAGAGTTGCAGGCCGTGCTGGCCAAGGAGCACGTCTCCACCATTCCGGTCGAGGGGGTCGCCACCGCGTTGCAGGTTACCACTGACGCCGCCCTGTTCCGCACCAAGGCCTTTGCCGATGGCTGGTTCGAGCAGCAGGATGCGGGCTCCCAGCTGGTCGCCGCCGCCCTCGAGGTCAGCCCCGGCATGCGCGTCATCGATGCCTGCGCCGGTGCCGGTGGCAAGACGCTGCACATCGCCGCCCTGATGAGCGGCAAGGGCCGCCTGCTGGCCATGGACATAGAAGAGTGGAAGCTGGAGAGCCTCAAGCAGCGTGCGCGCCGTGCCGGTGCCCACAACGTGGAGACCCGTGTCATCGAGAGCAGCAAGACCGTCAAGCGCCTGAAAGGCACCGCCGATCGGGTGTTGCTGGACGTGCCCTGCTCCGGCCTCGGCGTGCTCAAGCGCAATCCGGATGCCAAGTGGCGCGACACCGCCGAGCGGTTGCCGGTGTTGGTCGCCCTGCAAGAGGAGATCCTGCAGCGCTACAGCCAGATGGTGAAGGTCGGTGGTCTGCTGGTCTATGCAACCTGCTCCATCCTGCCCCAGGAGAACCGCCAGCAGGTGGACAAGTTCCTGGCCGCCAACGACAACTACCGGCTGCGTGACGATCACACCGTCAGCCCGTCCGAGACCGGCTTCGACGGCTTCTACATGGCGCGCATCGAGCGCATCGGCTGATCCATCGGCCTGAATAAAAAAGGGGGAGCCATTGGCTCCCCCTTTTGCATGATGCTGCTGCGACCTTATTCGGCGACGGCGTCATCCTGCTTGTGCTTGGCGGCCACTTCCTTGATCAGGGTCTGCAGCTCGCCGGCCTGGAACATCTCGATCATGATGTCGCAGCCGCCGACCAGCTCCCCTTCCACCCACAGCTGGGGGAAGGTGGGCCAGTTGGCAAACTTCGGCAACTCGGCGCGGATGTCCGGGTTTTGCAGGATGTCGACGTAAGCAAACGGCTCGCCGCAGGACATCATGGCCTGGGAAGCCTGGGCAGAGAAACCGCAGCTGGGTAGCTTGGGGGAACCCTTCATGTAAAGGATGATGGGATTGTCAGCCAGCTGCTGTTTGATCTTTTCAATAGTTTCCATAGATGCCTCACTAGAGCGATTTCGGCGGCCATTCTACTGCAATCCAGGCAGACCACAAACTGGCAAACCATGGGAAGTGCAAGATAGGGCGGGTCAACAGGCGGCAGCTTGATCCAAGTCATGGCGAGAATCAAGAGTTGTTAGCCCATCTTTGATACTGCTACAATCGACGGGCTTTGGGCCACAGGCCTTATCATTTCAAGAACAATTCTTTTCAAAATAGAAAAGAGTACGCAATGTCTTGCAACCGTCGCTGTCGCACGGTCCAGCCAATGGAGAGTAGAAAATGGCATTCGAACTTCCCGCTCTGCCCTATGCAATCAATGCTCTGGAACCGCACATCTCCCAGGAAACCCTGGAATACCACCATGGCAAGCACCACAACACCTACGTGGTCAACCTGAACAACCTGGTGCCGGGTACCGAGTTTGAAGGCAAGTCTCTGGAAGAGATCATCAAGACCTCCACTGGTGGCATCTTCAACAACGCCGCCCAGATCTGGAACCACACCTTCTACTGGCACAGCCTCTCCCCGAACGGCGGTGGCGAGCCCACTGGCGCCCTGGCCGATGCCATCAACAAGACGTTCGGCTCCTTCGCCGAGTTCAAGGATGCGTTCACCAAGTCTGCCATCGGCAACTTCGGTTCCAGCTGGACTTGGTTGGTGAAGAAAGCCGACGGCTCCCTGGCCATCGTCAACACCTCCAACGCCGGCTGCCCGCTGACCGAAGCCGGGACCACCCCGCTGCTGACCGTCGACCTGTGGGAGCACGCCTACTACATCGATTTCCGCAACCTGCGTCCGAAGTACATGGAAACCTTCTGGACCCTGGTCAACTGGGAATTCGTGGCCAAGAACCTGGCTGCCTAATCAGCCCCTTCTTGCCAAAACGCCCCGCATCGCGGGGCGTTTTTTATGGCCGTAACATAATCAAAAGGCGCCCGCAGGCGCCTTTTGATGTTCACAGCGAGTGATTACTGGTCGATCTCGTCCAGATACTCATCCAGGTTGCTGTCGTCTTCCTGCTTCTTCTGCTGCTTCAGCTCAGGCTGGCGACCTGTCACCTTGCCATCGTTGTACTGCAGGTAGAAGTCCTTGGTGAGCGCGTAAGGATCGAGCGCGTTGTCGATGATCCGCTCCTGATCGATCAGCTTGGCACGGGTACCCAGCCCATCCAGCGCCCAGTGCACCACCCGCAACGGGAAGGTCAGCAGGGCATAGGGGAAGTAGATGGTATCGATGGTGTCTCCCACCAGCTCCCGGGTGGTGGTCGGGCCGTAGATCGGCACCATGATGTAGGCCCCATCCCCGATGTCGGCCTTGCCGAGCACGGTGTCCATCTCCAGCATGTTGCGCTCGAGGCCGGCGTGCTTGGCCACGTCGAAGATCCCGAGCAGGCCTATAGTGGTGTTGAGGGTGAAGCGGCCCAGGTTGGTCCCCGCCCCCTTGAGATCACCGGTGATCAGGTGGTTGACCATGCTGCTCGGCTCGTCGAAGTTCTCCACCAGGTTGTCGATGCCATCCTTCATCCCCTGCGGCACATAGCGGGCATAGCCATGCACCACTGGGCGCGCCACATAGGGCTCCAGCACGTCATAGTTGACCGCCCACATGGCTCGGTTGGCGCCCTGGAAAGGATCGCGAGGATCGCTGGCCGTGCTGGTCGCCTCGGGACGGTTCGGGGTTTCTTCGAGATCCAGGCTCTCTGGGCCCGGCTTGGGAGGGCCACCCGCACAGCCCCCCAATAGCAGTGCCACTGCCAATGCTCCTGAACGCAGATACATATGAAAGTCCTAAGCTTTTTATTTTGAATCAGTCTGAATTATAGGCGGCCCGCCCCTCCAGGGGCGGGCCAAGGGAGTATTAGAGGGCGTGATCGATGCGGATGTCAATCGGCGCCGTAGGAATTGAGCTGGTGGGGACTGTTACTGAGACCCCTTCGAAGGCGCCTTCCTTGTTCATGACGTTGCCGCCACGGGAGAGGCGGGCCTTGAACTGCAGCTCGGGATAGCTGGCCAGTTTGCTGCCTTCCAGCATGGCATCGCCGTCACCCAGCGACAGGGTCAGCGGGAAACCGGGGCCGGGAATACGCTTGACCGCGATCGGCATGGGCGGGCCGTTGGGGATCACCGCAAACACAAACAGATGGGCATCCTCCGGCAACTGAATGCCGGGAGCCAGGGTGATGTGCAGCGGGAATTCCCCCTCCTTCACCGCCAGGACCTGGGCCTGCGTCTGAGCATTGCCCTGCTCGCCCTGAGCGGCCGGCGCGGCCATCACCGCGATGCCACGCTGACGCAGCTGCTGCTCGGCATACTCGATGGAGCGCTCCACCATGGTACGGCGAGTCGAGCCTTGCTCCAGCAGCGGCAACATCGCCTGCCAGCGGCTCAGTGCGGTCTGGAAGTCCTCTTTCTGCAGAGCCATGAAGGCGTAGACGGAGCGCGCCTCTATGTTGGCGGGATCCTGGGCGATGGCCGCCTGCAGCAGCTGATCCGCCTGCGCCTCCTCCCCCGTCATCATCAGTGCCTGGGCATAGGGCACCGCCACCATGGCCTTCTGCGGCGCCAGCTCATAGGCCCGCTCCAGCGCCTCGCGCGCCATCTCGGGGTCGTTGCCATCCAGGGTCAGGCGACCCAGCAGCAGCCAGCCACGATAGTCGTTCGGTTCATCTTTGAGGCGGGTGCGCAGGCCTAAGGTGAAGTCCAGCAGATCCTGCTCGGTCACCTCGGCATCGCGCTCCACCAGGATGCGGTTGCTCAGCTCCCCCAGTCGGCTGCTGGCATCCTGCCAGCGCTGCACCTCTTGCCAGGCGCCGAGCTGGTAGTAGAGGCCAAGGCTCACCACCACCAGCACCAGCACCCCCGGGATCCAGACCAGACTCTTGCCACCGCGGGCACTCTGCTCCACGTCGGGGATGTCGTCAAGCAGGCTGCGCTGCAGCTCCACCACCGACTCGGACTCCTCGGCCAGTATGCCCTGCTCACGCTCCTCGCCGAGCTCCAGCAGGCGCTGGCGATAGAGTTGCTTGTTGAGCGCCGAGCGGCTGATGCTCTGGCTGCCCTCGCCGCGCCACAGCGGCAGGATCAGGGCCAGGCTCACCAGCACCAGCAGGGCCGCGATCAGTATCCAAAATGCGGTCATTGTTTCTCTTCCTCTTTGAGCAGGGCGGCCAGCCGGGCCTGCTCCTGTGCGCTCAGGGCGCCCTCGGTCTGTTTGGCGGCAAGGGGACGGCGGCGACTGCGCACCACCACAGTGGTGGCGCCGATGACGATGACCAGCAGCGGGCCTAGCCAGAGGATCAGGGTCGAGGCCATCATGGGCGGGTCATACAGGATGAAGTTGCCGTAGCGGGCCACCATGTAATCCACCACCTCCTGCTTGTCCTTGCCCTCGCGCACCATCTGGTAGGTCTTGTCGCGCAGATCCTTGGCCAGCCCCGCATTGGAGTCGGCGATGTCCTGGTTCTGACACTTGGGGCAACGCAGCTCCTTGGTCAGCTCGCGGAAGGTCTGCTCCTGGGCATCGCTGTCGAAGCTATAGACGTCGATGGCGGCCCGGGCCTGACCGGCACCGAACAGGCCCGCCAGCAGCAACAGAGACGCAATAAGCGTTTTCATCAGGGGCGCCCTCACTTCATGGCATCAAAGATGGGTTTGAGGGTCGAGGCCCAGACATCGGGGTTGATATCCCCCACATGGCGATAGCGGATGATGCCCTGGCTGTCGATGAAGAAGGTCTCGGGCGCGCCGTAGACCCCCAGATCCAGCCCCAGCATGCCATCGGGATCATAGAGGTTGATCTGATAGGGGTTGCCGAGCTCCCCTAACCACTTGATGGCCTTGTCGCGCTCGTCCTTGTAATTCATGCCGACGATATAGATGCCCTGCCCCGCCAGCTGCTTGAGGTAGGTGTGCTCCCCATAGCAGGTCGGGCACCAGGTGGCCCAGACGTTGAGCAGCATGGGGCGCCCCTTGAGGATGCTCCTGTCATGCTGCTTGTTGAGGTCATAGATGTCCTGCAGGGTGAACACCGGCACCTCCTTGTCCACCATCACGGATTCGAGCTTGGTGGGGTCGGAATAGAGTCCCTTGAACAGGAACACGGCCCCCAGCAGGAAGATGATGAAGGGCAGCAGAAACAACCAGGTCTTCTTGCTCATGGCTTGGCCTCCTCTTCACGACGGCCGAAACGGTAGCGCTTGTCCAGCATCGCCAGCACGCCGCCGATGGCCATGAAGACGCCGCCGAACCAGATCCAGCGCACGAACGGCTTGTAGTAGATCCGCACCGCCCAGGCGCCGTTGTCGAGCTGCTCGCCGAGCGCCGCGTAGAGATCCCGGGTAAGGCCGGCGTCGATGGCCGCCTCGGTCATCGGCATGCGGCTCACCTTGTACATCCGCTTCTCGGGCTTGAGCAGGGCGACTTGCTTGCCATCCTTGTGCACCTCCAGCACGCCCTTGAAGCCGTCGTAGTTGGGGCCGTTCTTCTCGCTGATCCCGGTGAACACGAATTCGTAATCGGCAAATTGCACCCGATCACCGGCCTGCATGCGCAGGTCCTTCTCGATGCTGTAGTTCTGGGTGCAGGCGATGCCGATGATGCTGACCGCCAGCCCCACGTGGCCCAGGATCATGGCCCAGTGGCTGTTGCCGAGCCGGCGCACCCCGGTGCTGAAGCTGTGCTTGTGGGTGGCGCGCACCCAGGTCTCCTGCACGCTGGTGATGATGATCCAGCTGCCGAGCCCTATGCCGAGCGCGGCCCAGGGCTTGAACTCCCCGGCAAACAGCTGCGGCAGCCCGAAGGCGGCGACCAGGCTCAGTCCCAGCGCCAGCACCACCTTGCCCTTGAGCTCACCGAGCTCCTGGCGGCGCCAGCGGAACAGCGGACCAACCCCCAGCAGCAGGGCGAACGGGATGATCAGCCAGCTGTAGATGTGGTTGAAGAAGGGGGTGCCGATGGAGATGCTGCCGAGCCCAAGCTCCTTGTGCACCAGCGGCAGCAGGGTGCCGAGCAGTACGGTCAACAGTCCGGCCACCAGCAGTATGTTGTTGCAAAGCAGCAGGGTCTCGCGGCTCCACAGCTCATGCTTGCCATGGCTCTTCACCTGGGAACCCTTGAAGGCGAACAGCAGCAAGGAGCTGCCGATCACCGCCAGCAGGAAGCCCAGGATGAACAGGCCGCGGGTCGGATCCGAGGCGAAGGCATGCACCGACACCAGCACGCCGGAGCGCACCAGGAAGGTGCCGAGCAGGCTCAGGGAGAAGGCGGACAGCGCCAGCAGCACTGTCCAGGCCTTGAAGGTGGCGCGCTTCTCGCTCACCGCCAGCGAGTGCAGCAGGGCCGTGCCCGCCAGCCAGGGCATGAAGGAGGCGTTTTCCACCGGATCCCAGAACCACCAGCCGCCCCAGCCAAGCTCGTAATAGGCCCACCAGGAGCCCAGCACTATGCCCAAGGTCAGGAAGACCCAGGCCGCCATGGTCCAGGGACGAGACCAGCGCGCCCAGGTGGCGTCCAGCCGTCCCGTCATCAGGGAGGCGATGGCGAAGGCGAAGGCCACCGAGAAGCCCACATAGCCCATGTAGAGCATGGGGGGATGGAAGATGAGCCCAGGATCCTGCAGCAGCGGGTTGAGATCGCGGCCATCCACCGGGAAGTACGGCAGGGTGCGGGTGAAGGGATCCGAGGTGAACAGCACGAAGGCGGTGAAGCCGACCGAGATCAGCCCCAGCACGCCGAGCACCCGCGCCACCGCATCGAGCGGCAGGCTACGGCTGAACAGGGCCACGGCTGCGGTCCAGCCTCCCAGGGTCAGCACCCACAGCAGCAGGGAGCCCTCGTGGGCGCCCCACACCGCCGAGATGCGATAGGCGAGCGGCAGCAGGCTGTTGGAGTTGGTGGCCACATACTGCACGGTGAAGTCGTTGTCGACGAAGGCCCAGGTCAGGCAGAGGAACGACAGCAGCAGCAGCAGGAACTGGGTATAGGCCAGCGGGCGGGCCGCCGACATCATGCCGAGGCGACCCAGCTTGGCGCCGAGCAGCGGGTAGCTCCCCAGCAGCAGGGCGGTGGCAAACGCCAGGATCAGTGCGAATTGCCCCAGTTCAGGGATCATGGCTGACTTCCTTTCAATTGCGCCGCGACCAGAACCGGTGCACAGGCATGAGACGGTGAAAATTGCGCCAATACAGCAGGAGTCATGAACGATCTCCTTTCGATGGCGCCGGCGCAGCAAGGGCAGGCTGCGGGGAAGATGGTGCGAGCACTATCGGGATCATTGCTGGGCTCCCTTCAACTGCGCCTCGGTATATTCAGGTTTGAAATGCATGCCATTGGTGGCGTCGGCCACTTCCGGCGGCATGTAGTTCTCATCGTGCTTGGCCAGCACCTCGAAGGCGGCCACGGTAGTGGCGTCCTTGAGGGTGCCCTGGGCCACTATGCCCTGCCCCTCGCGGAACAGGTCCGGCAGTATGCCATCGAATTCCACCGTCACCAGGTGACCACCGTTGTCTATCAGCTTGAAGGCCACCTTGAGGCTCTGGGGATCCCGTTGCACCGACCCCGGCACCACCAGCCCGCCGATGCGCAGCCGCTGCCCCTCTTCCGGCTTAATCTTGTCCGGCCCCTTGCCTTCCACCAGCTCGCTCGGGGTGTAGAAGAGGTCGATGTTCTGGCTGAGGGCATAGAGCACCAGGCCGATCACGGCGGCGAGGCCGAGGCTTATCGCCAATATGATGGTGAGGCGTTTCTTGCGTCTCGGGGTCATAGGGTGTTCTCCATCTGCTGGGCCGCCTTGCGACGGGCCTCGCGCACCTGCTTGTTACGCATCTCGTCGAGCAGGCTGCGGGTTTTCAACCGGGTGGAAATGACGATGCCGACCAGGCAGAACCCGGTCAGACCGAAGGAGAGCCAGACATAGAAGGCGTAACCGCCCATCGCCATGAAGTCACTGAATGAGGCAAAGTGCATGCTTACTTCTCCTGTCTGGCGATGTCGGCGACCCAGGGGCGCTGCCACTCCCGCATCAGCAGCTCATTGCGGAACCGCATCAGGGTCAGGGCACCGAGGAAGGTGGCAAACGCCAGTATCATGATGAGCAGCGGCCACAGCATCTCGGCCGAGATGGAGGGCTTGTCAAACTTGGTGATGGAGGCGCCCTGGTGCAGGGTGTTCCACCACTCCACCGAGTAGTGAATGATGGGCAGGTTGATCACCCCCACCAGCGCCAGTATGCCGGCGGCGCGTCCCGCCACCACCTTGTCGCTGAAGGCGTTGTAGAGCGCGATGACGCCGAGGTAGAGGAACAGCAGGATCAGCTCAGAGGTGAGACGGGCATCCCAGACCCACCAGGTGCCCCACATGGGCTTGCCCCAGGCGGCACCGGTAAAGAGGGCGATGAAGGTGAACACGGCGCCCACAGGGGCGACGGCGGCCACCGTCATGTCGGCCATGCGCAGTTGCCACACCAGGCCGATGAAGGCCGCGACCGCCATGGTGGAGTAGGCCCCCATGGAGAGGATGGCGGCGGGCACATGGATATAGATGATCCTGAAGGAGTCCCCCTGCTGGTAATCCGCGGGGGCGAACGCCAGTCCCCAGACGGTGCCTATGATGAAGGCGAGCAGGCTGATCACCGCGAACCAGGGCAGCAGGGATCCCGCTAGCCGATAGGCGCGCTCGGGTTTGGCATAAGGGTGCAACCATTTCCACATAGCTCACAGACCTTTCAGTTATTAATTTTATAGTGGCGAGGCCTACCATACCCACTGCCGGGAAACATCATATCCCCCCAAAGCAATAAGCGGCCATCCCCTTGATCTATCTCAATTATATTTTCCATAAAAAGCCTCAAAGGAGGCTCTTTATGATAATTAATCAGTTGACGCTGACCCGCAGTGCCGCCGAGATCGCCAGGGGCGTCAGGGTCAGCGCCCCCACCAGCATGGCCCCCAGAATCGCCAGCTGGCCGGCATAGGGCAACCCCATGCTGGCCGCCTCGATGGCGGAGGTGGCGAAGATCAGCACCGGGATATAGAGCGGCAGCAGCAGCAGGCTGAGCAATACCCCCCCCTTGCGCAGGCCCGCCGTCAGCGCGACCCCGACCGCCCCGAGCAGGCTCAACACAGGGGTGCCGAGCGCCAGGGTGGCCACCACCGCCAGATAGGTCTTCAGGTCCAGCGACAGCAAGATGGCGAGCAGGGGGGAGACCAGCAGCAGCGGCAGGCCGGTCAGCAGCCAGTGAGCGACCACTTTCGCCAGCGCCAGCAGCCCGAGCGGATGGGGCATCAGCATCATCTGCTCCAGGGCGCCGTCACTGAAGTCATCGCGAAACAGCCGCTCAAGGGAGAGCATGGCCGCCAGCAGGGCCGCCACCCAGATGATGCCGGGGGCAATGCGGGCCAACAGCTGGGGCTCCGGGCCTATCCCAAGCGGGAACAGGGTGATGACGATGAGGAAGAACCAGAGCGGGTTGAAGATGTCGGCACGCTGGCGCAGCGCCATCAGCAGCTCGCGCTGGATCAGGGTCAGCACGGCGCTCAGCATGGGCCACCTACCGCCATCGGCTGGATCAGGGGGCGCGGCATCGGAGGCCATTCGGTGCTCGGCATCGGGTTACTCCTGGCGCAAGGGGGTGAGGGAGAGCGTCTTCAGGCGCCCCTGCATCAGGGTCAAGTCCTGATGGGTGGTGAGGATCACCATGCCACCCCGATCCGCGTGGGCCAGGAACAGGCGCTCCAGCACCTTGACCCCCTGCTTGTCGATGGCGGTGAAGGGCTCGTCCAGGATCCACAGGGCCGGCCTGTCCGACAGCCAGAGCCGGGCCAGCGCCACCCGGCGCTGCTGACCGGCCGAGAGCTGGCCGGCGGGATAGTCCTCAAAACCGGCGAGGCCGACCTGGGCCAGCACCTGCCACAGATCCACGGCCGCAGCGGCCGTACCATGCAATTTCTGGTAGAAGTCGAGGTTTTCGAGGGGGGTCAGGGTCGCCTTGACGCCGGGCTGATGGCCCAGATAGAGCAGCCTGGCATGATAGTCATCGCGACAACGCCGGATATCTTCCCCGTTCCAGCACACCTCGCCGGCAAAGGGCTGGGACAGCCCGGTCAGCAGGCGCAACAGGCTGGTCTTGCCGACCCCGTTGGGGCCTTCAATCTGCACCAGATCGCCAGGCGCCACCACGAAGGAGAGGTGTTCAAACAGGGTGCGATCTTCACGCACGCAGCTCAGATTGTTGGCTTGAAGCAGCATGAGGATTTAATCAGTCGAATGAGGCGGCCTGCATATTAACACAGGATCCGGGACCGTCTTTTCAAAGATGCCAATAATCGGCAGGATTTGTGGGGAAGATCGCGCCCTGGCGGGGGAAGATATGGCAGGGAAAACAGGGGAGTAGACGCCTCCCCCTCCGTCATGAACCAGGCGTCAGGAGCGTCCCTTGCGCAGGGAGATCAGCAGCTCGGCCTCGGCCTGCGGCAACTCGCACTCGCTCATGAGCTCATCGAGACCGGCGCCGAGCTCCACCATCTTGGCGGCGCGGCTGTAGAGGCGGCGCTCCGGATCCTGCAGGGTCAGCTCCTGCTGGCGATCGTGGATCTGCTGCATGGCCCCTTCCGCCGACTGCAGGCGCTGGCCCATGCCGATGGCCCCGGTGTGCAGCTCCATCATCTGCCTGCGCAGACTCTCGAGCTGCTCCTGCAGCGTCTCTACCCTGGCCTCGGACTCTCGTCGGCTCCGGCGGTTGCCCAACAGCCCGACCAGGGCCAGCACCAGCGCCAACAAGGACAACCCCAAGGCTGCGAATTCAATCATCAAACTGTCACCTTCCTCATCACAGGGTCCCGCTCGGCATCATATCGCCGCGGGGCATATCCGGGACCGCTGTTGTATCACTTTTTGACGCGCCGTTACAGGGAACCGATGTCGTCCCACTCTTCGTCCGAGAGCAGCTTGTTGAGGTCAACCAGGATCAGCAGCTGGCCGTCGCGGTTGCTCACCCCCTGGATGAACTTGGCACTCTCTTCTGTGCCCACCGCCGGGGCGGCATCGATCTCGGAGGAGCGCAGATAGACCACCTCGGCCACGCTGTCGACCATGATGCCGATCACCTGCTTCTCCGCCTCTATGATGACGATGCGTGAATTCTCGCTCACGTCCCCCGCCGGCAGACCGAAACGGGAACGGGTGTCGATGACGGTGACCACGTTGCCGCGCAGGTTGATGATGCCCAGCACATAGTCGGGCGCGCCCGGGACCGGGGCTATCTCGGTGTAGCGCAACACCTCCTGCACCTGCATCACGTTGATGCCATAGGTCTCGTTTTCCAGCTGGAAGGTCACCCACTGCAGCACTTCGTCTTCGGCCAGATTCTGTGCGATATTGCGCTTTTCTGTCATCTTCTTAATCCTTTTATGAACCCGTCAACGGGTAAAATTAGCAATAAAATCACGGCAGTGCCGATGTAATCAGCGACCTTCTATGTTCACGCCACGCCCCAGCAGCACCAGCAGCTCCCTGACGTGCAGCAGGGCACACATCTTCTCCTTGACCATACCCGCCAGCCAGGGGCGCTTGCCCTCCTGATGGCGCCATTTCACCTGATCCCGGCGCAGCAGCTCGGTGCCCTTCAGCTGATGGCAGGCCAGCCCCCAGGGGGACTCTCCCAGCATGATCAGGTACTTGTAATCGGTGACGTCCAGCGTCTTGTCCGGCATCACCCAGAGCGCCGTGTCCACCACGTTCATCTTCTGCTCCCGGGAGGTCATGATGCCGCGATACCAGGCCGGCTGACCAAACAGGGAGGTGACCTCCCCCAACTGGTGAATGCCACCGAGCTCGGTCAGGGGCACCGCGAAGGTTACCCCGGCCACGTCGAAGAAGAGCGCCTGAAACTCGTTGCCGGTGTCCAGGTTCTCCCAAGTTGAGGGCTCGGGCTCCGCCTCGACGGCCAAGGCCAGCGCCGGCTCGGTGAGCAGCAGGGTCGCCGGTTCGGCGGGCTCGGGCACCATCTCTGGCACCACCCAGTCGTTCAGCTCGGGCTCACTCGCCTCGACCTCGATCTGCAGGGGCTCGACCTGGACTTCCTCATGACTGAGGACATCCATCTCGTCCTGTACCTGGCTCACCTGGGCCAGCAGCTCGCTCAGCTGCTCGAGCCGCGGGTCGGCCTCGAGATAGGGCGCCACGATCACCTCGGGCTGCACGATGGGCTGAGCCTGGCGCAGCAGGGGCAGGTCCGCCGCCGGCGCCTCCTCATCCAGGCTCTCCCGCAGCAGGACGTCGTCCAGCAGCAGAGAGTGGAAGTAATCATCCATAGCCCTAACCTGGGTGCTGTCTCTCATGGCTTCACCTCCTGGCGCCGTTGACGCTCCTGGGCATCGAGATGGTTGAGCAGGGTCTCGTAGGCATAGGTGCCACGGCTGCCCGGTGCATAGATGGAGGGCGGAACGTGCAGCAGGCTGGCATCCCTGAACTTGGTGTCGATGGGGATGACGGCATTCCAGACCGCCTCGCCATACTGCTCCTTGATGGACTGCAGGGTCATCAGGGAGGCACGGGTGCGCTTGTCAAACATGGTCGGGATGACGGTATAGCGGAACTTGTCCCGCTTGGATCGCTGCATGATCTCGAAGGTCTTCATCATCCGCTCCAGCCCCTTGAGGGCCAAAAATTCGGTCTGCACCGGCACCAGGATCCGATCGCAGGCCGCCAGGGCGTTGACCATCATCACCCCCAGCACCGGCGGGCAATCGATCAGCACATAGTCGTACTGATCCTGCACCCGCAGCAGGGCACGCTTGAGCACCAGCCCCATGCCCTCCCGGTTGCCCATCACCCGATCCAGGGTCGCCAGGGTGATGGAGGCGGGCAGCAGATGAATATTCTCGAACCGGGTCTTGAGCGTCATCCGGTTGACCAGATCGCTGCTCGGCTTGGCCGCCTGGAACAGCTCGTACAGGGTGCCGTCCAGCCGGTCCGAATCGAAATCGAAATAGGAGGTCAGGGAGGCGTGAGGGTCGGTGTCGATCAGCAGCACGCGCTGGCCACGCTGGGCCAGGATGCCCGCGAGGGAGACCACTGTGGTGGTTTTACCGACTCCACCTTTCTGATTGGCAACCGTCCAAACAATCAATGTATCAATCCTGTCTTGTTGTTATTCGTATGCCACCACCGGGCAGCGTCACTACCCTGACGTCCTCCGCCTCCGCCGCCTGTTGCGCGGCCGGGACAGATGGTTCCGTCACGGGTCTGACGGGAGCAGGTGGCGACACCCAGGCGAACCTTGAGATGGCGACCACGACCTTGCGATTCTGTAACCGCCCCTGTTCACTGCCGTTATCGGCGAAGGGCGAAAATTCCCCATAGGCCTCGTAGGCGAGTCGCTGGGGCGCTATCCCCTTGGCGACCAGGGCGCCGAGCACGGCCTCGGCCCGCGCGGCAGACAGTGCCCAATTGGAGCGAAAAATTTCATTGTTTATCTGCTGGTTATCCGTATAACCCCGCACCCTGATGTAGTTATCGACCGGTTTCAGAATACCTGAAAGCGTATCGAGCACCGGGGCGGCATTGGCCCCCAGGAAGGCGCTGCCGCTGTTGAACAGCAGCCCAGAGCTCAGCTCCACCGTCAGCCAGTTGTCATCCTGCGCCAGCTTGACCACCCCGGCCTCGACCAGCGCGCCCATGGACTGCTGCAGTTGCAGATCAATGGTGGCGAGGGCCGTGCCGTCCTGCTGGATCGGCACGCCGGAGATGGGGGCAAGGGAAGGCGACGGGGACGCCGTGCTCTCCAGCAGCGAGGGGGCGGCCGACACCGGCTGATTCAGCAGGGACTTGCCCTGCCCGTCCAGCAAGCCGTCGCTGCGCGGCACCACCTGCTGGTTGAACGCCTGGGTCATGCCGTCGATGACGGCGCGATACTTCTCCTTGTTGACGATGGCCACGGAGTAGAGCACCACGAAGAGCGCAAAGATGAGCGTCATGTAATCGGCATAGGAAACCAGCCAGCGGTCGAGATGCTCTCGCCCTTGCAGATGCAAACGGTAACGCTTGCGCATGGCTATTCCCCTTTCAGATAGGCCTTCAACCGCCGTTCAACCTGCAGACCATTCTCGCCATGGGCGATGGCCAGCAGCCCCTCCAGGGTCATCTCCTGATAGAGACCGTACTGGTAATGGAACGCCCGCAGGCGGTTGGCCACCGGTAGATAGAGCAGGTTGGCGAAGCCCACCCCGTAGATGGTCGCGACGAAGGCGATGGCGATGCCGGCACCGAGCGTGTTCGGTTCATCCAGGTGAAACATGGCCTGGATGAGGCCGATCACGGCGCCTATGATGCCGATGGTCGGGCTGTAGCCCCCCATGGCCTCGAACACCCTGGCGGCGTGCTCGTTGCGCTCCTGTTCGATGTCGATGTCCGCCTCCAGCAGCATGCGGATGTCTTCGATGGAGACCCCGTCCACTATCATGCTGAGGCCCTGACGGGTGAAGGGATCGGCCTCGGCGTCGGCCTGGTCTTCCAGCGCCAGCAAGCCTTGCTGGCGAGCGAAGACGGCCCAGGTCTGCAGCCGCTCCGCCTGCTGACGCAGATCCCAGTGCGGGGGGAACAGCATCCAGCCGGCTTGCCTGAGCGCCGCCAGCAGGTATTTGCGGGGCGTCTGCAGGATCACCGCGCCCCAGGTGCCGCCCACCACTATGACGAAGGCCGGGCCGTCCAGCAGGGTCAGCAGGGTACCGCCGTGCCACCACTGGGCAACGGCCACGGCCCCCAACGCCAGCAACAGACCGAGGATGCCCACGGTTAGCGGCCCAACTCGACCAGGATGCGCTGCGCCACCCGATCCAGCGGCAGCGACTCGCTCGCGATGCCGGCCTTGGCGACCGCCTGCGGCATGCCGTAGACGACACAGGAGGCTTCATCCTGCGCCCAGATGGTGGACCCC
The DNA here is from genome assembly GCF_900637545.1 of Aeromonas encheleia. Taxonomy (NCBI): domain Bacteria; kingdom Pseudomonadati; phylum Pseudomonadota; class Gammaproteobacteria; order Aeromonadales; family Aeromonadaceae; genus Aeromonas; species Aeromonas encheleia. The sequence continues at coordinate 1,304,717 of NZ_LR134376.1, read as the reverse complement.
TGCTCCTTGAGCAGACGAGCGCCATCCCGGCCGTCGGCGCCCATGCCGGTCAGCACTATGGCGAGCACCTTGTCGCCATAGATCTTGGCCGCCGAGGCGAAGGTGATGTCGACGCAGGGCTTGTAGTTGACCTTGTCATTGCCCTCTATGATACGGATGCGTGCCCCTGGCCCGCGCCCTTCCAGCAGCATCTGCTTGCCGCCCGGTGCAAGGTAGGCCTGACCCGGTTTCACCACGTCACCGTCCTCCGCCTCCTTGACCCCGATCAGGCACAGGCCGTTGAGACGGGCGGCGAAGGCCGCGGTAAAGGTCGCCGGCATGTGCTGGATCAGCAAGATGGGGTGAGGGAAATCCCCCGGCAGCTTGGTCAGCACGTTTTGCAACGCCACTGGTCCGCCGGTGGAGGTGCCGATGGCCACCAGCTGATAGCTCTTGCCGCTGCGCTTGAAGCTCGCGGGGGCGCTCGGCGCGCGTACCGGCTCGGGCGCTCGCTCGCCGGGGCGAGCCGTGGTGCTACCCGGGACGGGCCGTACCACGGGCTCCGCCACCCTGGGCTTGGCCGCCATCAGGAAGCGCTTGCGGGCGATCTCCCTGACCCGCTGCTGCAACAGCCTGACCGCTTCGTCCTTGTCGCGGGCGATGTCTTCGAACTTCTTGGGGAGAAAGTCGAGGGCACCGGCGTCCAGCGCATCCAAGGTCGCCTTGGCGCCATCGTGGGTCAGCGAGGAGAACATCAGTATGGGGGTGGGACACTTGGCCATGATCTCGCGCACGGCGCTGATGCCGTCGAGTACCGGCATCTCTATGTCCATGGTGATGACGTCGGGCCGCAACTGCAGCGCCTTGTCCACCGCCTCCCGTCCATTCTGGGCCGTGTCGATCACCGTCATCAGGGGATCCTGATTGATGATTTCGCTGACCCTGCGGCGGAAGAAGCTCGAATCGTCGACCACTAATACCTTGACTGCCATTGTTATTCTTCTAACTCCTCGGGTCGGAACGATCAGTGCCGGCGCGCATAGGCCTTGAGCAGGCTGGGTACATCCAGAATGAGGGCGATGCCGCCGTCGCTGGTGATGGTGGCGCCGGCCATGCCGGGGGTGCCCTGCAGCAGGTTGTCCAAGGGCTTGATCACCACCTCTTCCTGACCGATGAGGTTGTCCACGACGAAGCCCACCTGCTGGGTGCCAATTTGAACTATGACCACGTGGCCGGTGTCCTGGCGCGCCGTCTTGCCGGCGCCGCGTACCAGCCACTTGTGCAGGTAGAACAGCGGGATCGCCTTGTCACGCACTATGATGGTGAGCTGGCCATCCACCACGTTGGCCTTCTTCAGGTCCAGATGGAAAATTTCGTTCACGCAGCCGAGCGGCAGGGCGAAGGTCTGAGCCCCCACTTCCACCATCAGGGTCGGCAGTATGGCCAGGGTGAGCGGGACCTTGATCTCGAGGCGAGTGCCCTTGCCCCAGGTCGAATCTATGTGCACCGAGCCATTGAGGCTGACGATGCTGGTCTTCACCACGTCCATGCCGACGCCACGGCCCGAGATGTCGGAGATCTCCGACTTGGTGGAGAAACCGGGGGCGAAGATCAGGTTGTAGGCATCGTTGTCGCTCATGCGCGCCGCGCTGTCGGCATCGAGCACGCCGCGGCTGATGGCGATGGATTTCAGCTTCTCCGGATCCATGCCGGCGCCGTCATCCTCGATGCAGAGCAGGATGTGATCCCCCTGCTGGGAGGCGCTCAGGGTGATGGTGCCCTGGCGGGGCTTGCCCGCCTTCTCCCGCACATCCGGCATCTCGACGCCGTGATCACAGGAGTTGCGCACCAAGTGCACCAGGGGATCGGCCAGGGCCTCGACCAGGTTCTTGTCGAGATCCGTCTCCTCCCCGACCATGATCAATTCGATGTCTTTCTTGAGGGTCCTGGCCAGATCGCGCACCACCCGGGGGAAGCGACCGAATACCTTCTTGATGGGCTGCATGCGGGTCTTCATGACCGCCCCCTGCAGATCCGCCGTCACCACGTCCAGGTTGGCCACCGCCTTGGACATCTCCTCGTCGTTGCTGGCGATGCCGAGGCTCACCAGGCGGTTGCGCACCAGCACCAGCTCACCCACCATGTTCATGATGACGTCCAGGGTCTTGGTATCCACCCGCACCGTGGTGTCGTTCTGCATCGCATTGCCGCTCTCGGCGGGAGCCGCCTGCTTGGCAGGAGCGGGTGCCGGGGCCGGTTTGGCCGGTGTTGGGGCTGGCTTGGCGGGCGCTGAGCTGGCCGCGACCGGCGCACTGAGCTGGACCGGAGTCGGTGCCGGGGCGGCCGGGAGCGTCATCGGGGACGCCATGCTGTGTTGGGGCGCCTGGCCACGGCCGTGCAGCTCATCGAGCAGGCGTTCAAACTCGTCATCGTCGATGAGCGCGTCCACCTCTTGCTGGACCGACTGCAGCGGGCCGAGATCCGGCGCACCACCGTGCTGACCCTGGCCGTGCAGCTGGTCGAGCAGCGCCTCGAACTCGTCGTCCGTGATGTCGCCGGAGCCACTCAACACCGGCGCGGCGGAGACCGTCGGCGCCTTGCCAGCACCGTGCAGTTCGTCCAGCAGGCGCTCGAATTCATCGGCGGAAATTTCATCGATGGAGCCACCGCCATTCACGGCGGCGGGTATGCTCACCGGCTCGGGGGCAGGCGGCGGGACTATGGCCGCAGCGGCGACGGTGCGCAGCTGCTCCTGCCCCTCGGGTTTGCACAGCTCGTGCAGGTCGTGCAGGAGATCGGCAGAGGCTGGGCTGGTCGGCTCCCGGTTCTGTACCTGGGCAAACATGACGTTGATGGCATCCAGCGCCTGTAAAATGACATCCATCAGCTCGGCGCTCAGGGTCCGCTTGCCGTTGCGCAGCAGGTCGAACAGGTTCTCGGCGCCGTGGCAGACATCCACCAGTTCGGTCAGGGAGAGGAAACCGGCTCCACCCTTGACGGTGTGGAAGCCGCGGAAGATGGCATTCAACAGATTCTTGTCATCGGGTCGCTTTTCCAAGTCGACCAGTTGTTCAGACAACTGTTCCAATATTTCTGATGCTTCGACCAAAAAGTCTTGCAGTATGTCTTCATCAACTTCGAAGGCCATGCGTCACTCCATTAGAATCCCAGACTAGACAGCAGATCGTCCACATCATCCTGGCCATTGACCACATCAGACCTTGTCTCAGGGTTCATGATGGGACCTTCTGCCTCGATGCCGCTTGCCGGCAAGCTGCGCACCGAATGCTCGATGGCTGCCTCACCAAACATGGTCAGCATCTCTATCAACTTCGTTTCAACTTCCTGCACCAGCTTGATGACCTTGCGGATCATCTGGCCGGTTAAATCCTGAAAGTCCTGTGCCATCAGGATTTCCGTCAGCAGTTGTCGTAACTTATCGGCATCCGTCTCCGAAGCCTTAATAAAATCATTCAGTTGATGGCAGAGTGCCTTGAACTGGCCCAGCTCAAGATCCCGGCTCATCAAGGCATTCCAATTGGGCATCACCAGCTGGATGTTGTCATTGAGCCGATCGGCAATGGGGAGACTGGCCTCGACCGCATCCATGGTGCGATTGGCGGCCTTGTCCGTCATGTCGATGACATAGCTCAGACGCTCCCGGGCATCGGGGATCTCGTGGGTGGCCAGGTCGGGGATCCTGGGATCCAGCCGAAAGTCCTGTAAAGAGTCGTGCAGTTGGCGGGTAAGCTGGCCGACCCTGTCAAACAGGGCGGCGGCATTGGGGGCACACACATCGGCGAGGATGGTATCGGCCTGTTCAAATTCACCTTGCTCGAGGTGGGCAACCAGCATCCTTGCCTGCTCGAGCGAGATCATGGCACTCGTTTTGGCCGTCATCCCTGCCACTCCTTAGCCGATGCGTTCAAAGATTTTGTCGAGCTTCTCTTTGAGAGTGGCGGCGGTGAACGGCTTGACGATGTAGCCATTGACCCCGGCCTGAGCGGCTTCGATGATCTGCTCGCGCTTGGCTTCGGCAGTCACCATCAACACCGGCAGGTGCTTGAGTTTGTCATCGAGACGGATCGCCTTGAGCAGGTCGATGCCCTGCATGCCAGGCATGTTCCAGTCGGTGACCACAAACTGGAAGTCGCCATTTTTCAACATCGGCAGCGCCGTGTTGCCATCGTCTGCTTCATGGGTATTGTTATATCCCAGGTCACGCAGCAAGTTCTTGATAATCCGGCGCATCGTTGAAAAATCATCCACGATGAGGATTTTCATGTTCTTGTCCAAAATTCCCTCCTAAATAGCCGCAAAAACGGCTCACTTACATGATGCAGAATGCAGGTTTTATGCTGCGAATTATGCCTTAGAGTTGCGTTCCAGTGTAGCCAGTACAACCACTTATAAATTCCAATCTCGCAGGCGGGCACGCAATCTGTGCATGGCCTGACTGTGTATCTGGCTCACCCGAGACTCACTCACGCTCAACACCTCGCCGATCTCGCGCAGGTTCAGCTCTTCGTCGTAATAGAGGGAGAGCACCAGCGCCTCGCGCTCGGGCAGGCGGGAGATATGCTCGGCCAGGGCGCCCTGGAAACGCTCGGCCGCCAGATCGTCGAAGCCGCCATGACCGCTGGCGTCATCGGGATGCCCTATCACATCCTCGCTGACCCCGAGATCCTCGATGCCGATGATCTTGCCGCAGGAGACATCCTGCAGCATGGCGTGGTATTCACCGAGGGAGACGCCCATCTGGGCCGCCACCTCGGTGTCTCTGGCATCGCGACCGTGCACCTGCTCCACGTTCTCGATGGCCTCGGCGATGGCGCGGCTGTTGCGGTGGACCGAGCGCGGCACCCAGTCGCCACGGCGGATCTCGTCGAGCATGGCACCGCGGATGCGGATGCCGGCATAGGTTTCAAAGCTGGCGCCCTTGCTGCCGTCAAAATTGCGGGAGGCTTCGAGCAGCCCAATCATACCTGCCTGGATCAGGTCATCCAGCAAGACACTGCTTGGCAGGCGAGCCAATAAATGCTGGGCGATCCGTTTAACCAGCGGAGCATGACGCTCGACCAGCACATAGGAATCCTGATGACGCAAGTATGCTTGGGTTTTATTCACGGGAGTCTTCCTGTGCTATGACCGGCTTTTGCAATAAATTTTCCAGGAAAAATTCGAGATGCCCCCCTGGCTGATGCGGGATGGGCCAGCTCGCCGCCTTGTTGGCCAGGGCGCGAAACGCCAGGGCGGCCGGTGACTTGGGGAAGGCCTCGACGATCAGCTTCTGCTTGCGCACGGCGGCGCGCAGGTTGGTGTCGTAGGGCACACAAGCCACCAGCTCCAGCGAGGTATCCAGGAAACGGTCGGTGACCCGGGTCAGCTTGGCGAAGAGCTCCTGCCCCTCGCGCAAGGAGCGCACCATGTTGGCCACCACCTTGAAACGGAACACGCCGTGATCCTTGGAGAGGATCTTGATGAGGGCGTAGGCATCGGTGATGGAGGTGGGCTCATCGCACACCACCACCATGATGTCCTGGGCCGCACGGGTGAAGCTCAGCACCATGTCGGAGATCCCCGCCGCCGTGTCCACCAGCAGCACGTCGACCTGGGTCTTCATCTCGCTGAAGGCACGGATGAGCTCGGCATGCTGCACCGGCGAGAGCTCGACCATGGACTGGGTCCCCGAGGTGGCCGGCACTATCATCATGCCGTAGGGCCCCTCGACGATGATGTCGTCTATGGTGCACTCCCCGGCCAGCACATGGGACAGGTTGCGATGCACCCGCAGCCCCAGCATGACGTCGACGTTGGCCAGGCCAAGGTCGGCATCCAGCACCAACACCCGTTTGCCCTGGGCGGCCATGGCTCCCGCCACGTTCAGGGTGACGTTGGTCTTGCCCACGCCCCCCTTGCCTCCGGACACGGCGATCACTTTAACTCGATTGTTTTGACGCATTTTGCGCAGACCACTCGCCTGATCCATATAGATGTTACTCATAAAACTCCGAATCTTCGGCCTCGCCAAAACCTGAACCCCAGAAGTAGGGATCTTCTGTTTCCCGCTCCAGCGAACCCATGGCGGCACCGACCAGCAGCGCCGCGTTGGCAACTTGAATATCTTCCGGCACCCGCTGTCCATCGGTGATGTAGCTGATGGGCAGCGCGTTCTGGATGCATACGTTGATCACTTCACCCAGGTTCAGGCTCTCGTCCAGCTTGGTCAGGATGCAGCCGGAGAGCGGGATGCGCCGGAAGTGATCCACCGCCTCCTGCATCACCCGGCGCTGGGACGTCGCCGACATGACCAGATAACTGCGAATGCGCACCTTGGCGTTCTTGACCAGGGTGTCGAGCTGCTCGGTCAGGCGGATGTCCCGCTGACCCACCCCGGCGGTATCGATGAGCACCAGCCGGCGGTTGCGGAACTGATAGAGCGCATTGGCCAGCTCCTCGGCGTCCCTCACCTGGCGCACCGGGCAGCCCATGATGCGACCATAGGTCTGCAACTGCTCGTGGGCCCCGATCCGGTAGTTGTCGGTGGTGATGAGGGCCACCTGCTCGGCGCCGTATTTCATGGCGAAGCGGGCCGCCAGCTTGGCGATGGTGGTGGTCTTGCCCACCCCGGTCGGGCCGAGCAGCGCCACGGCACCGCCCTGGCGCAGGATGTCGTCTTCGCTGATCTTGAGCTGGGCCGTCAGTACCTCGGCCAGCTGGGCCATGGCCTGATGAATGGGCATCTCCTCCGGGATCAGCCCGGCGAGCTGGTCGGCGAAGGCATCATCGAAGCCCATCTTCTTGAGTTCCTTGATGAGCAGCGCCCGCATCGGCTCGCGGCGCTCCACCTCCTGCCACATCAGGCCGGAGATCTGGTGCTCGAGCAGCTTGCGAATACTGGCCATCTCCTTGCGCATCCCTTCCATCTCCTGATCCCGCTGGGCGGGTTGGGCAGGACGCGGGCCGGGCGCAGGACGAGCCTTGGGCTTGACGGGTTCGGGGGCGGCGCCCCACTGGCCCTGTTCGGCCAGGGTTCTGGGGGCCGTATTGGCCGACACCAGACCGGCGGACTGATTGCCACTCGCCGCCGGATTGGCGGGGTTGAGTTTCTGCTGGCGTGCCAGCAGGGCCGCCAGGGTGTCGGCATAGTATTCGTTCTGCTCCTTGGGCGGCGCAGGGCGTGTCATCTGCTTGCCCGCAGACGAGATATTGACGCTCTCATCGTTCAACTGACGGCGAACCGGCGCATCTTTGGGTCCGGGCACCTGGGACTGATAATCGACAGCGGCGACTATCTCCACCCCACCGGTGACCTTCTTGTTGGACATGATGACAGCATCCGGCCCGAGTGTCTCCTTGACCTCGGCCAGGGCCGTGCGCATGTCTTTGGCAAAAAACCGCTTAATCTTCACCCGTCATCTCCGCTAACTAGCCCTGTCCTACCGCACTGACGATGCGGATTTGCTTGTCATCAGGCACTTCCTGATAAGACAGAACGCGTAATCCAGGAATGGCATTCTTGACAAATTTCGCCAGGGTATTGCGCAATATCCCCGATGTCAGAAGCACGGCCGGCTGGCCTTCCAGTTCTTGTCGTTGAGTGGCTTCCACCAGCGAGCGCTGCATCCGCTCCGCCAGTCCCGGTTCGATACCGGCGCCATCTCCCCCACCTGCTTGCAAGGATTGATGCAATATACGTTCCAATTCTGGCGCCAGGGTGATCACCGGCAGCTCGGGATCGGGACCCGCGATCTCCTGCACTATCAAGCGGCGCAGGGCGATGCGGCAGGCGGCCGTCAGCACTTCCGGATCCGGACTGCGCGGCGCATATTCCACGAGGGTCTGCAGAATAGTGCGCATATCGCGAATTGGCACGCCCTCATTGAGCAGATTTTGCAATACCTTGACCAGGTTGCCCATGCTGATCACCTCGGGTACCAGCCCCTCCACCAGCTTGCTCTGATGCTTCCCTATCATGTCCAGCAGCTGCTGCACCTCGTCGTGACCGAGCAGCAGGGCGGCATGGTTGGAGAGGATCTGGCTCAGGTGGGTGGCCACCACGGTGGCGGCATCCACCACGGTGTAACCCAGGGTCTGGGCGTGGGAGACCTGATCCTTGGCGACCCACACCGCCTCCAGCCCGAATGCGGGATCCTGGGTCGCGATGCCCTGGACCTGGCCGAACACCTGGCCCGGATTGATGGCCATCTCCTTGTCGTGGTAGACGGTGGCCTCGCCGGTGCTGACCCCCATGAGAGTGATGCGGTACTGGTTAGGCGCGAGATCCAGGTTGTCGCGAATGTGCACGGCCGGCACCAGGAAGCCGAGCTCCTGGGAGAGCTTCTTGCGCACCCCCTTGATCCGATTGAGCAGCTCGCCGCCCTGGCTCTTGTCCACCAGCGGGATGAGCTGATAACCCACCTCCAGCCCTATGATGTCCACCGGCATCACATCGTCCCAGCTGAGATCTTTCTGTTCGTGAGGCTGATCCGAGCTCTGGGGCATCAGCTCGCCCTTGGCCACCTTGGCGGCGCGCTGTTTCTCACGGCGCAGCAGCCACCAGGCTCCGACCGCCGCGATGGCCCCCAGGCTCAGGAACGCCAGGTGCGGCATGCCGGGCACGCTGCCCATCATCAGCAGGATGCCGGCGGAGATCACCAGCGCCTTGGGATTCTCGAACAGCTGGCCGAGCACCGCCGTGCCCATGTCCTGATCGGTATTCTGGCGGGTCACTATGATGGCGGCGGCGATGGAGAGCAGCAGGGAGGGGATCTGGGCCACCAGGCCATCACCGATGGCGAGCAGGGTGTAGATCTGGGCCGCCTCACCGAAGCTGAGCTGGTGCTGCATCATGCCGATGATGAAGCCACCAATGATGTTGATGAAGAGGATCATGATGCCGGCGATGGCATCCCCCTTGACGAATTTGGAGGCACCGTCCATGGAGCCGTAGAAGTCGGCTTCCTGGGTCACGTCCTGGCGCCGCTTCTTGGCCTCTTCCTGATTGATGAGACCGGCGTTCAGGTCCGCATCGATGGCCATCTGCTTGCCGGGCATGGCGTCCAGGGTGAAGCGGGCGCTCACCTCGGAGATCCGGCCCGCCCCCTTGGTGACCACCACGAAGTTGATGATCACCAGGATCATGAAGACGATGATACCGACCGCATAGTTGCCACCGATCACCACGTTGCCGAAGGCCTCGATCACATGGCCGGCCGCCGCGCTGCCGTTATGGCCTTCCAGCAGCACGACCCGGGTCGAGGCGACGTTCAGCGCGAGGCGCAGCAGGGTGGCGATCAGCAGCACGGTCGGGAAGGCCGCAAACTCCAGCGGCCGGCGGGTATAGACGGCCACCAGCAGCACTACGATGGAGAGGGCGATGTTGAAGGAGAACAGGATATCCAGCATCAGCGGCGGGATGGGCAGCACCACCATGCCGAGGGAGGCGAGCACCAGCAGCGGGGTCCCGACCCCCTTGCTGAGCAACCACCTGTACTCTGTTAAACGGCCCAATGCTGCCTTGAATTCCATCGTTATGCTCAACTATCAACTGCCAGTGCCTAGCTAAAGCAAACATCAAGCCAACAATTCAATGCATTGATACATAAGGTTTTTATTTTTAAGCTGTCAGAAGTCCGGCGGAGGGTATTCAGACAACCCTGGTCGGGATTGAAGAGAACGGGGTCAACCACGGCAACAGGTTCCGGGTCGATCGAGATGGACCCGCGCTTGAACCAGGCAGGCAAAGCCAGCTTGAGACAGGTTCAGCCGCTATCGACAAGCCGATGCGCCCGAGGGAGCCGGGGCGTTATTTGCGGTACTCAGGCGGAATGGGCAGATCCTTGGCGACCGGGGTTGGACGCCGACCACGGCCACGGCGGAACTTCTTGAGCCGATAGACATAGGCCAGTGTTTGAACCAGGGCGGCAAAGCCAGCTTGAGACAGATTCAGCCGCTATCGACAAGCCGATGCGCCCGAGGAGCCGGGGCGTTATTTGCGGTACTCAGGCGGAATGGGCAGATCCTTGGCGACCGGGGTTGGAATCCGACCACGGCCACGGCGGAACTTCTTGAGCCGATAGACATAGGCCAGTGTTTGAACCAGGGCGGCAAAGCCAGTTTGAAACAGGGTCAATCAATATCGACAAGCCGATGCGCCCAAGGTGCCGGGGGCGTTATTTGCGGTACTCAGGCGGGATGGGCAGATCCTTGGCGACCGGGGTCGGACGCCGGCCACGGCCACGGCGGAACTTCTTGAGTTGATAGACATAGGCCAGCACCTGGGCCACGGCGGCGAACAGCCCCTCCGGGATCTCGTGACCGATCTCGGTGGAGTGATAGATGGCACGGGTGAGCGCCGGGGACGGCATGATGGGGATCTCGTATTCCCGCGCTATCTCCCGGATCTTCATCGCCACCTCGTCGACCCCCTTGGCCAGCACCTTGGGGGCGGCCCCGGGTTTGCCCGTGTCGTATTTCAGCGCCACCGAGTAGTGGCTCGGGTTGGTGATGATCACGTCCGCCTTGGGCACATCCCCCATCATGCGACGCATCGCCATCTCCATCTGCAGGCGGCGGATCCGCCCCTTGACCTCGGGCTTGCCCTCGCTGTCCTTGAACTCGTCCTTGATCTCCTGCTTGGTCATCTTGAGCTGACGATTGTGGTTCCAGGTCTGGAAGGGCACATCGATGGCGACGATGGGAATGAGGGAGCAGCAGAGGATGATCAGCATCCACAGCAGCAGGTCCAGCGCGTCTATGATGCCACCGGGAAAGCCCTCGAGGGAGAGGTTGAGCAGGTGGTTGAACTGACTCGACAGCATCCACCAGGCGAACAGGCTGATGAACACCACCTTGGCGATGGACTTGATGAGCTCCACCAGCGACTGCACCCCGAACATCCTCTTCAAACCACTCAAGGGGCTCAGCTTGCTCCATTTGGGCAGCATGGCCTCGGAGGAAAAATTCATTCCTCCCAGCAGGGTGTTGCCGACGAAGGCGGCGATGGTCACCAGCAGGAACAGCAGGCCGAGGGGCTGGATAAGCTCGGCCAGCAGGGTGGGCACCATGGCCCCCATGGCGTTGGGATCGAAGGCCTGATCCCGCTCCAGGGTAAAGCCCATGGTGAGCACCTTGACCATGGCACCGGCCAGGCTCTCCTTGAGCATCAGCAAGCCAAACACGGTCGCCAGCAGCACGCTGGCGGTTCCCAGCTCCTTGGAACGTGCAATCTGCCCTTTTTCCCGGGCCTGTTGCAGTCGTTTGCCCGTGGGTTGTTCGGTACGTTCCTGATCGGTATCAGCCATTCTGGCCACCGAAACACTGGGTGTTGATCAGTTCGCAGCTGGTCTCCTGCACCCGCTCCCAGATGGCGTCGAAGTGGCCCATGAAGCCGCCAATGGTGAGCCAGAGGATGAACAGACCCGACATCATGCTGACCGCGAAGCCGATGCTGAAGATGTTGAGCTGGGGCGCGGCCCGGGTCATGACCCCGAACGCGAAGTTGATGAGCAGCAGGGCGATGATGGCCGACAACGCCATCACCAGCGAGGCCTGATACATGACGCCGAGGAAGCTGACCAGGCTGCGGATGGCGGGCAGGGTCAGGCCGCTGTCCGAGACCGGCAGGGTCTCGAAGCTCAGCACCACCATCCGCAGCATCAGCAGATGGCCATCCACCGCCAGAAACACCAGGGTCGCCAGCATCAGGTAGAACTGCCCCACCACGGGGGCAGACTGGCCATTCATGGGATCCACCAGGGTGGCAAAGCCCAGGCTGGTCTGCATGGCGATGATCTGGCCCGCCATCACGAAGCTCTCCAGCAGGAACTGGGTCATGAGACCCAGTGCGATGCCGATGAGCATCTGCTGCCCCAGCACCAGAAAGCTGCCGACGGAGAACAGCTCTATCTTGGGCATGGGTGGCAACAGGGGGGCGATGATGAGGGTGATGGCCAGCGCCAGGCCGATGCGGATGTGCGCCGGCGCCAGCCGGCTGCCAAACACCGCCATCACCATCAGCAGGCTGCTCACCCGTGCCAGCGGCCAGAGGATGGACGCCAGCCACTCCATGATGAGCGCGGTGGTATAGGTCATGCCGCCACCCGAATGATCAATCCATCACCTCGGGGGAGCCCTGATATACCGCCATCAGCAGGACGTCAGACGATGATGCTTGCGCCAACATGGTATGGATCATCCCACCACCTCGGGTATCTGGCTCACCATCAGCATGAAGAAGTCCATCAGGCTCTGCAGGCCCCAGTGGGCCCCGGCGCCCAGGGCGAACAGGGTCACGATGAGACGGGGCAGGAAGCTCAGGGTCTGCTCGTTGATGGAGGTCGCGGCCTGGAAGATGGCGACGATCAGCCCCACCATCAGGCTGGGCAGGATCACGGCGCACACCATGATGGTCACCAGCCAGAGTGCCTCACGAAACACGTCGACAAAGGTTTCCGGACTCATGTAATCGGCTCCTTGTGCTTAGCCGGCGCCCAGCCCGAAGCTGTTCGCGAGCGAGCCCAGGATCAGGTTCCAACCATCGACCATGACGAACAGCATCAGCTTGAAGGGCAGGGAGACCAGCATGGGCGACAGCATCATCATCCCCATGGCCATCAGTATGCTGGCCACCACCAGATCGATCACCAGGAACGGCAGAAACAGCATGAAGCCTATCTGGAACGCGGTCTTGAGCTCGCTGGTGACGAAGGCCGGGATCAGCACCCGCAGCGGCACCTCGGTCGGCTTCTCCACCTGCACGTTGGCGATCTCCATGAAGGTGTTGAGATCCTTGACCCGGGTCTGGGCCAGCATGAACTGGTGGATGGGCTGTTCGGCCTTCTCCAGCGCCTCCTTGGGCCCTATGGTCTCCGCCAGATAGGGCTGCAGCGCCTCCTCGTTGATGCGATCCAGCACCGGCGACATGATGAAGAAGGACATGAACAGGGCGATGCCGATCAACACCTGGTTGGACGGACTCTGCTGCAGGCCTATGGCCTGTCTGAGGATCCCGAGCACTACGATGATCCGGGTGAAGGAGGTCATCATGATGACCATGGCCGGCAGGAAGGAGAGCGCGGTCATCAGCGCCAGCACCTGCAGGGTCAGGCTGTACTCCTGACTGCCATCCGCCATGGTCTTGACGGTCAGCGCCGACATGCCATCCTGGGCCAGCGCCAGGGGCGAGAGCAGCAGCGACACCAGCGCCAGCAGCCCTATCCAGTTAGCTCTTTTCATGCTTGCCCATCAATTTGCCCAGCTGCTGGGAGAACGCCTGGGGCTGGCTCTCGTCCAGCGGCTGCTCCAGGCGGTAGAGGAAGTTGACCTGCTGCGGCGTCACCCCGATGAGCAGCTGTTGCTCGCCCACCTTGACCACCATCAGCTTCTCCTTGTAGCCCACCGGCAGGCTGGCGATGACCTTCATCTGGCCGCCCCCCATGACCTGAGTGAGCTTGCTCTTCTTGAGCAGGAAGCCCAGCACCAGGATGAGGCCGATCACCATCAGGCTGGAGAGCAGCCAGGAGGTGATGCTGGGCGGGTTGGCCCCCTCGGCCAGTGCGGGGGCGGCGAACAGCATTAAAGCAAGGACGCGGATCATTTGAGTTTTTTGATCCTTTCGGCCTGACTGATGATGACATCGGTCAGCGCAATGGTTCTGGTCATTTGAGCTTCTTGATCCGTTCTATCTGGCTGATGACATCGGTCAGGCGGATGCCGAACTTGTCGTTCACCACCACCACCTCGCCGTGGGCGATCAGGGTGCCGTTGACCAGCACATCCAGCGGCTCACCGGCGACCCTGTCCAGCTCGACTACCGAGCCCTGGTTCAGCTGCAGCAGGTTGCGGATGCTGATCTGGCTGCGACCCACCTCCATGGCGATGGTCACCGGAATGTCCAGAATGGTGTCCAGCTTGCGGCGCTCCTCGGCGCTGATGGGGGCATCGTCCCTCAGCTCCTCCAGCGGGGCCGGCTTGGCCTCCGCCGTGACCTGCTCCTCCAGCGCGGCCGCCCAGGCATCCGCCATCAAATCCTGCTCGTCATCGGTTCCGCTCATCTTGCTTCCTCATGCTGCTTCGTGACCCGCGTCTGACACGACGGGTCTGTTAGGAGTGTTTGTCTTCGATGCTGCGCTCGAGCTCTTCCAGCTCGGCCTCACCATCGATGCGTACGCCGCCCCGGGTCACCAGATGCATCTCTGTCTTGACCCCGTCAGGGCGCTTGAGTTTGTCGACTATCTTGAGCGCCACATTCTCCTTGGTGCGCCCCATCTTGGCGTGGAAGGTCGGCAGATCCTCCACGTAGACCAGCAGGTTCTCCGGCATCTCCACCGGGATGATGTCGCCGGGTTTCAGCTCCATCAGATCGCGCAGGGTCAGCTCGGTCTCCAGCAGCTTGGCCTTGAGCTCCACCTTGACGTCCATGATCTCGTCGCGCAGCGCCTTGCTCCAGCGCACGTCGGTGTCGCCCTTGTCGCTCTGCACCCCGGCATCGAGCAGCTCGCGGATGGGCTCCAGCATGGAGTAGGGCATGGCTACGTGGAAGTCACCGCCGCCGCCATCCAGCTCGATGTGGAAGGAGCTGACCACTATCACCTCGGTCGGGCTGACGATGTTCGCCATGGCCGGGTTGACCTCGGAGTCGAGGTACTCGAAGCCGACGTCCATCACCGGCGCCCAGGCGTCCTTGTAATCCTCGAACACCAGCTTGAGCAGCATCTGGATGATGCGCCGCTCGGTGGGGGTGAACTCGCGCCCCTCGATCTTGGCGTGGTAGCGGCCGTCGCCACCGAAGAAGTTCTCCACCAGGATGAACACCAGGCGGGCCTCCATGGTGATCAGCGCCGTCCCCTTGAGCGGACGGAAGCGCACCATGTTCAGGCTGGTCGGCACGAACAGGGTGTGCACGTATTCGCCGAACTTCAGCATCTGCACGCCGTTGATGGAGACCTCGGCGGTGCGCCGCATCATGTTGAACAGGCTGATGCGCATGTGGCGGGCGAATCGTTCGTTCACCAGCTCCAGGGTCGGCATGCGGCCACGGACGATGCGGTCCTGGGAGGAAAAATCGAACTGGGCAATGCCGGGATCCCCGGCCGCGCCTAGCTCTTCCTCTTCGACATCATCGACACCGTGCAACAGGGCATCAATTTCGTCCTGACTTAACAGATCGCTCACGCTTCACCTTTCATTCATTGCATGACAAAGCCGGTAAACAGCACTTGTTCTATTACGGGGGAAGAGACCAGGTCATTGAGCACCCGGCGACACTCTTCCAGTGAATCCTGGCGCAGCTTCTCCTTGCCCTCGAAGGTCATCAGCTGCTCGGCGGTGGCCGCGCTGAAGACGCGCAGCAGTGTCCCTTCGATCAGGGGAATATTCTGTTTGGCCAGGGTCTCGTCGGCGGCACCCCGCACCATCAGCTGGATCTTGATCTGTACCAGCCGATCCCGCTGGCCGCCCGCCACGTTGAACACGAAGGGGCGCGGCATGCCCACGTAGAGCGAAGGCTGCGGCGCGCTGGCCTCGGCCTTGGCGATCTCGGCCGCGTCGGCCGCCGGTTTGTCACCGCCGGCCAGCATGAACCAGGTGCCGGCCCCGCCAGCCCCCAGCACGATGACGGCCAGGGCGACTACCATGATCAGCTTCTTTTTCTTGGCTGCCGCCGGGTCCTTCAGCGTCAGTTCGTTATCGTCTGCCATCCCTTGTCCACCCTAGTCTCAAACTTGTTCGGTATCATAAACTTACTCAGGCAGGCATCAAGCATAGAAATCAATTCCGGCTTCGTTTGCCGATTCCACCAGCAGACTCATGGTTCTGGTGGTGACCTCCCCTTCGGCGGGCTCACGGCCACCCAAGGTGCCGCCCCCGGATTGGCCCTGCTGGCCCTGACCGCTGAAGGGGGATTGCCCCTGGGACTGCTGTTGCTGCGGCTGTTGTTGAACTAAGGTCTGGCCGAGCTGGATCCCCTGCCCCGCCAGCATGTCGCGCAGCCTGGGCATGGCCTGCTCCAGCATCTCCCGGGTCTGGCCATGCTGCACCACGAAGTGGACGTTGGCCTGGTTGGAGGCGTCAATCTGGATCTGGATCTTCATCTTGCCGAGGCCGAGGGGATCGAGCTGGATCTCCGCCTGCTGCAGCTTGTCCGCCAGCATCAGGTTCACCTTCTGGTGCAACTGGGCCGGCGCCTCCGGGGTGGCCAGCCGCAGGTGCGGCAGGCTCTGAGCGTCCCGTCTGGCGGCCACCTCGGCCGCGGGCCTGTGCTCGGCGATCTGGCTGGCCTGCTGAGCTGATTGCGCGGACGGGCTCGCCTCGCTCTGCTCGGTCGCACCGACCTCCAGCCCGCCATGCTTGCCGAGTTCCCCCGGCTTTTGCTTCATATCGGGTTGCTTCAGCTCGGCGGCCACCTTGACCGCCACCGCGGGCTCGGCCTCCATCTGCTGAATGCCGGCCGACAGGGACGCCAGCGAGGCTTGCGGTCCCTGCGGCTCGTGGCTCGCCAGTATCTGTTGTGGCGCCGTCAGCACCGGCTCGGTGGCCGGGGTGGCGAGCTGGGGTGCGGCGTTGCTCGCCACGGCGGCGCCCGCATCGGCCTTGGCCGCCTGGGCCGGT
Organism: Aeromonas encheleia; assembly: GCF_900637545.1. NCBI lineage: Bacteria > Pseudomonadati > Pseudomonadota > Gammaproteobacteria > Aeromonadales > Aeromonadaceae > Aeromonas > Aeromonas encheleia. The sequence continues at coordinate 1,288,127 of NZ_LR134376.1, read as the reverse complement.
TTTAGCTCCTGTGCCTCGGCCCCCGGAGCGGGCTTGGCGCCATCCTCGGCGGAAGCTGTGGGCTCGGTCCCCGTGGCAATATCCATTCTGATCTGCCCCTCACCGAAGGCCCTGGCCGCACTCCCTTGCGCCGATGGCCCGCTGTGGGCGGTTTGTGCTGTGTGAGCCACCTTCGCGGCCGGCTCAGGAGAGGCCGGCTGCTCGGCCTTGCCCACCGGGGTCGGCTCGCCACCCTCAGGCACCGGCTCGGTCGCCACCTGGGGCGCCTGCGGCAAGACCTTGGCCAGCAGTGCGGCCCGCTCCCTTGCGGACAGTGGCGGTTGCTCCGCCACCTCTTCCAGCGCCGGCTTGTCGCCCTTGTCCGTGTGCTGGGGGTCTGTGGCCGGCGTATCTTCCTCTGGCAAACCGGCGACCCGGGCGGTGCCTGCGGTGGAGATAACGTCGGAGATGGCATCGGCGCCCTCCCCTGCCTCAGCGTTCAGAGTTCCCCCTATCAGGACCTCGCTCGGCTGCGCGGTCGCTGGCAGGGCATTCACCCCAGCGGGCTTGCCAGCCTCGAGCCGGCTGGCTGACTGCGACTCGGGCGGCAAACTGTTGCCGTCCGTGGGAGCTGGCACGGCAGGCGCCGAGGCGACGACGGGGAGAGAGGTCTGGGCCGAAGGGGCGACCGGGAGAGTGCCTTGTGCCGACGCCTCGACCGAAGGAGCGACCGGAAGATTGCTTTGCGCCGACGCCTCGACCGAGAGACTGCCTTGCACAGACGGCTCGACCGAGGGTTCGGTCTGGCCAGAGGCCACGACGGGGGGCGTGGACAGGCCGGCATCCTGCCTGAGGGAGGCCTGCAACTGCTGCAAGAAATCGGCGGGGGGGAGCTCGGCCTCGGCGGCCTCGCCCTTGACGGGCTTGTCATGGCCGGCCTGGGACTCGTCCAGCGAGCTCGCCAAAGATTTGGCATCCACCTCCGGCAGCAGGCTCTCCCCGTCACCCCCTTGACTGGCAGAGGGGCTGATCTCGGTGCGCTGCGCCTTGGCCATGGCGTCGGCAAAGGCTGCCTTGGCCTCGTCCAGCGAGGGCAACCCTGCGCCTTCGCCCGTGCCGAGGGGCAGACGAGCGTCGGCTGGCGTGGTCTGAGTGGCGGTGGCCTTGATCAACTGGGTCTGTATCATGCTGGGTCCCGAGAATCCTGTGCTGTTACCCACCCCGAGCGGGAGGTATTCAGGCTATGCGGCGGCGTTCGCCAGAAGAAAGCAAATTACAGGCCAGAATGGTGATAACGCCGCAAGATGGCGTAATCATCCAGCATCTTCTGCTCCTGACGCTGGGCCTTCTGGCGCGCGCGCCCCGCCTGTTTGTCGAGCAGCAGCTCGACGGCCTTGCGCCGCTGCTGGGCCTCCAGCCAGTCGGTGCGGCACTGGGCCAGTGCCTCGCGCACCTGCAGCACCCCTTGGTACTGCTGGGTCGCCGCATTCTCCAGCTTGTTGATGAAGGCGTGATACTGGCTGTTCTGCTGGGGGGTGATCCCCTGCAGGCCACGGTCGGTCCACTGCTGGTGATAGATCTGGCGGTACTGGTTGAGCGCGTTCTGCTGATCCATGAAGAGCTTCAGATCCTGCTGGGCCTTGGCCAACGCCAGGGCGGCCTGCTGCTCGGCCTCCACCAGCCGTCCGGCCAGCAACTCCAATCCTTTACTCATAGTCGCACTCCAGATTCATAGCATCAGCGCATCAGTGGCATGGCCACCATGTGCAGGGATTGCAGGCCTTCGTCGTAGGGAACCACCTCGCGCATTTTCTGCTGCAAGAACTGATCCAGATAGGGTTTCTGGATGATGGCCCTGTCGATGCGGGGATCCGAGCCCTGGCTGTAGGCGCCTATGGTGATGAGATCCCGGTTCTGCTGATAGAGGGAGTAAAACTGCTTGAAGGTGCGCGCCAGCTCCATGTGCTCGGGGGAGGTCACCATGGGCATGACCCGGCTGATGGACTTCTCGATGTCGATGGCCGGATAGTGGCCCGCATCCGCCAGCTCCCGCGCCAGCACTATGTGGCCGTCGAGGATGGCCCGCGCCGCATCGGCGATGGGATCCTGCAGATCGTCCCCCTCCGTCAGCACGGTGAAGAAGGCGGTGATGGAGCCCTGGCCGTCGCTGCCGTTGCCGGCCCGCTCCACCAGCGCCGGCAATTTGGCAAACACCGAGGGCGGGTAGCCCTTGGTGGCCGGCGGCTCCCCCACCGCCAGGGCGATCTCGCGCTGGGCCTGGGCGTAGCGGGTGAGCGAATCCATCAGCAGCAGCACGTTGAGCCCCTGATCGCGGAAATACTCGGCGATGGCCAGCGCCGTCTCGCAGCCCTTGAGGCGCATCAGCGGCGAGGCATCGGCCGGGGCGGCCACCACCACGGCGCGCTCGCGCCCCTCGGCCCCCAGGATCTCCTCGATGAACTCCTTCACCTCCCGGCCCCGCTCGCCGATGAGGCCGACCACCACCACGTCCGCCACCGAGCCGCGGGTCATCATGCCGAGCAGCACTGACTTGCCCACGCCGGAGCCGGCGAACAGCCCCATGCGCTGGCCCTGGCCCACGGTGAGCACGGCGTTGATGGCGCGCACCCCGACGTCCATCGGCTTATGGATAGGGCGGCGGGAGAGCGGGTTGATGCGATGCTGGGCAAACTGCACCGTCTGGGAGGCGATGATGGGGCCGAGCCCGTCAAGGGGCTGGCCTATGCCGTCGATGACCCGGCCGAGCAGGTTCATGCCCACCGGGATGCCGTGGTCCTCGGTGATGGGCACCACCCGGGCGCCGGGGATGACCCCCTTGAGCTGCTCGCTCGGCATCAGGAACAGCCGATCGCCGGAGAAGCCCACCACCTCGGCCTCCAGCACGCCATCCTGGGTGTCGATGCGGCAGAGGGCACCGATGGCGGCGCGGCAGCCGATGGCCTCCAGCGTCAGCCCCACCACCCGGGTCAGCTTGCCCGCCACCGGGGGTATGGGGGCCAGATCACGCACCCGGTAGCCTTGCAGCCGTTTGAGCAAGGACGCTGTCATCGCGCCTCCAAAGGTAAAGGGAAAAGAGGCCGGGACAGGGGGTCAGTCGGCATTACCACGCCGCCGGGAGACAGTGCGCAGCAATGCGATGCCACCATGACGAGCCGAGACAGGGGATTAGTCGGCATTGTCGCGCAGGAAATTGCGCAGCAGCTGATCGATGCGCCCCGACAAGGCCAGATCGATGCTGGAGAGACTGGTAGCCAGTTGCAGATCGCCGGGGGAGAGGGTGGGGTCGCTCTGCAACCGCCAGCCGCGCTTGGCGCACTCCTCCACCCCGAACGCCTGCTCGACCCTGGCCACATCGTCCGGGTGCAGCAGCAGGGTGACGCCCTGCTCGGCGGCGGGCAGCAGGGCCAGCCCCTGCTTGAGCGCCTCCAGCAGCAGCCGGGGGGAGGTCTCGGCCTCGTGGCGGATGAGGGCGCGGGCCAGCTGCTGCACCAGGGCGATGAGCTGTTGCTCCACCGCCTGATCCTGCTCGCTAAGCGGGTTGGCGAGGCGATCGGCCAGCGTCTGCCAGTGGGCAATCTGCTGCTCCACCTGCTCGCGCCCCATGGCCAGCCCCTCCTCCCTGCCCTGCTCCAGGCCAGCCTGATGGCCTTGCTGCAAGCCTTCCAGCTTGCCCTCCTCCAGCCCCTTGGCAAAACCGGCCTCCCGGCCATCGGCCATGCCCTCTTCCCAGGCAGCCTGGCGGATCGCCTCCAGCTCTTCCGCCGTGATGCTGGGGGTTGGCTCCTCCTCCGGCTCGGGGGCGGGGGCCTCGGCCTCCTGCTCCTGCCGGTACCAATCCGGGCTGAGCCCCAGGGCATTGCGCTCGACCTCGGAGATCACCTCCATCTCGGGCCAGCCCCAGGTCTGCACCTGGCTCTCGTCCGTCTCGGGTCTGACGTAACCCCGTTGCTTGTTGTTATTCATGCTCTAGAGGCGCTCCTGGCCAAGGCTGACATCATCACGCTGTTGCTGATCCATGGCTTAGAGGAACTCCTCGCCACCGCCGGCACCCAGCATGATCTCGCCCGCATCCGCCAGACGGCGGGCGGTGGAGAGGATCTCCTTCTGGGCGGCTTCGACCTCGGAGACTCGGATTGGCCCCATGGCCTCCAGATCGTCCGCCAGCATCTCGGCGGCCCGCTTGGACATGTTCTTGAATACCTTCTCGCGCATCTGATCGTCCGAGCCCTTGAGGGCCCGTTGCAGCAGATCCCCCGGCACTTCCCGCAGCAGGGTCTGGATGCCGCGATCGTCCACATCGATGAGGTTCTCGAACACGAACATCAAGTCCTGGATCTGCTGGCTCATCTCCTCGTCCGACTCGCGGATGGAGTCCATCAGCTGGCCTTCGATGTTGGTATCCAGGTAGTTCATGATGTTGGCGGCGGCCTTGAGGCCACCCATCTTGGCGGCCTGAGCCCCGGCCGCACCGGCGAACTGCTTCTCCATGATGTCGTTCAGTTCCTGCAGCGCCGCAGGTTGCACCTCTTCCAGGTTGGCGATGCGCATCACCAGATCCAGCCGCACCTGCTCCGGGAACTGGCTCAGGATCTCGGCGGACTGCTCCGGCTCCAGATAGGAGAGGACTATAGTCTGGATCTGCGGGTGTTCGTTCTGGATGATGCTGGCCACCTGGCGCGCATCCATCCACTTGAGGGAGTCGAGGCCGCGGGCCCCCGATCCCAGGATGATCTGATCCACCAAGTTGCTGGCCTTGTCTTCGCCGAGCGCCGCCACCAGGGCCTTGCGCACGAAGTCTTCGCTGCCGATGCCGATGTTGGTGTATTTCTGGATGTCGTCGATAAATTGACGATGCACCGCCGCCACCCGATCGTGACTGAAGTCCGACATGGAGGCCATCGACATGCCGAGCCGCTGCACCTGCTTGGGCTCCAGATGGCGGAAGATCTGGGCGGCATCCTCTTCGTTGAGGCTCAGCATCAACACGGCCGCCATCTCCATCCCGGCCATCTGGTCCAGGATCTGGCGCTGCACGTCGGTAATGTCGTTACCGGTGACTTGATTCTTCTTGTCTTCAGGCATCTCTGTTCGTTACCCATTCTTTAATGACCTGAGCGGCCAGATCCGGTTCATTCGCCACCAGCGCACGCACCGCCTTGAGCAAGTCTTCATCCCGGTGCAGATCCGGCAGCTTCAGGTGACCGTCGCGCACCCCGAACACGGGTTCGGCCTCGGCTTGCGCCGCCAGCAGACTGAGTTCGTCATCCCCACCCAGCACTGTGTGGTTGTCGAAGTCCAGCTCCCCTTCCGGTCTCGCATCCGGGTAGAGCAGGCGCTTGAGCATGGGCCGCACCACGGTGACGATCAGCACTATGATGACCAGCACGGAGGCGGCGATGCGCACCGCGCGCCAGAACCAGGGCTGCTCGTAGAGCGGCATGTCGGCCACGGCTTCCAGCTCGGGGCGGTTGAACGGGATGGCGACCACCTCCAGGGTGTCCCCCCGGGTCACGTCGAAGCCGAGGCCACCGCTGAGCAGCCGGCGCAGGGTGTCGATCTCGGCCTGGCTGCGGGCCTCCCGGGTGACGGCTCCGTCGGCGCCGGGGATGGCCTTGTAATCCACCGCCACCGACACCGTCATGCGGCGAATGCCGCCCTGCTGGCGCCGGATGTGACTGACAGTGGTGTCCAGTTCGAAGTTGCGGGTCGCCTCCTTGCGGGAGCGGCCACTCGCCGCGCTCGCGTCGGCATCGGCGCCGGTCGCCTGCTGGGGAATGCTGGAGGCGGCCGGTGGCTGGTTGGAGAGCGCGCCAGGCACACCGCCATTGCCGCCGTTGGCGCTGTTCTCCTCGACGGTCATCTCGGAGCGCACGGCCGGCAAGTCCGGGTTGTAGGTCTTGCGGGTCTGCTCCTGCTGGGAGAAGTCGAGGGAGAGATCCACCTCCGCCGTGTAGTTGTCGGCCCCCAATACCGGGATCAGGATGGCGTCAATTTTTTGTTTGTACTCCAGCTCCTGCTTCTGCTGCATCGCAAACTCTTTGCGGGTCTGGGCCGAGAGCGGATCCTGGGAGCCGGAGTTGAGCAGGCGCCCGTTCTGATCGGTGACGGTGACGCGGGTCGGCTCCAGACCGTGCACGGCGGAGGCCACCATGTCGACGATGGAGTCCACTTCCCCCTGACCGAGGGCGCTGCCTCTCAGGCTCAGCACCACGGTGGCGCTGGGTTTGCGCTCGTTGCGGGCGAACACGTTGTCCTTGGGAATGGCCAGCAGCACCTGGGCCTTGGCCACGTTCTGGAACTGTTCGATGGCGCTGGCCAGCTGGCGCTCGCGGCTGAGCTTGAGGCGCTCGTTCTCCATGCGCTGGCTGACGCCGAAGCTGGAGTCCTTGAGCAGGATGGACTCGCCATCGTTGCTGACATCATTGTTGCCGGCCAGACCGGCACGGGTCAGGCCCAGCCGGATGTCCGCATATTTCTCGGCGCTGACCAACACGCTCTTGCCCTCGACCTGATAGGGGATCTTCTGTTGATCCAGATAGTCGAGGGTGGAGACCAGCTCCTGGGTGCTGAAGGTGCCGAGCGGACGCATCTCCGGCTCCTTGCCCCACAACAGGATGAAGACGGCGATGGCCAGACAGATGGTCAGCCCCAGGATCAGGGTGATCTGCCGCAGCACGTCGGTGTTGGACAGGAAGCCCAGCGCCGAGCTCTTCTGCTCGTGCTCATCGAGGGCTGCCGCCCCGTCGTTGTTGATCAGCAGATCGCCGTTTTGATCAGTAGCCACGGTTTATGTCCTTATTGCTGACATGTTCATGATGCTCAGTCGCCATGGGTTTCTTATACCGGCATGTTCATGATGGTCTTGTAGGCATCGACCATCTTGTTACGCACCTGCACCGTCGCCTCGAAGGCGATGGAGGATTTCTGCCCGGCGATCATCACCTCGGACAGGTCCACCGACTTGTCACCCATGTCGAAGCGGGTGCGCAGATCGTTGGCGCCACCCTGCAGCTCGTTGACGTTGTTGAGGGCCTGTTGCAGCATCTGGCCAAAATCCGAATTGACCTGACGACCGGGCTGGCTCAGCGGCGTGGCGCCGGCTTCGACCTTGAGCGCCTGCATCTCTTGCATCAGGCTGCTTGCACTTATTTCCATCTTCATCCCCAGACAAATCATTGACGCTGACAGGCTGTAAGCAATTAGGGTGCCAATGAAGACGGATCCTGCGACCAGCGATGGCGACTGGTCATCATTCAGACGAAACCAGCCCGCTGAGGGGCCGGGGCTGGCGCGGTGAAAAAGGAAGGGAACGGTGCGCATCGGGTCGCCTTTTCGGGCCTAGCCCCCGGCAGCCGGTAACGATGGCACCCGGATGCGGCATAAAAAATGGCCCGCATCGAGCGGGCCACGATAACAACAGATCCTGACGCTTACTGGGTCAGATCCTCGTCGATCCAGTATTTGGATCCGGTGATGCTGACGCCGTACATCAGACCCTGCTCGCCAAGCTGGTAGATGGCCATGCCGCCGTTGTAGCCGCCATCGAGCGATGCGCTCTCCTTGCCTGCCACGACGCCCGCCTCCGAGGTCGCCTCCCAGCCCTTGTTCACGAAGTTGTCAAAGGTCTGCTTGGTCTCGAACAACATCACCTGCTGATAGAACTTGCCGCCGAAGCCGGCCGCCATGCCCGCCCCGAACATCTTCATGTAAGTGTGCTTGCCGCTCGCGCGGTTGACCGCCACCCCGGATCCCTGGTTGGTGTGTATCATCAGGGAGAACTTGCGCGAGTCGAACACCGCATAGCCATAGGCCTTGTCAAACAACAGCTTGGCCGAGGGTTGCTCGTTGAACAGCCGTACCAGCGCGGTGTCGGCCATGGTATCCAGCGCGGTGCGCGCCTCGGTCGGCGTCTTGGGCTCCAGCATGGTATCGAGCTTCTTGTCTGCCGCGGTCAGCCACTCCTTGCCGGTGGCCGCGCTCTCCTTCGTCCAGGCCCCCGTCTTGTTGTAGGCATCGGCCCCCCAGGTGGAGACCGACTCCCAGGTCGCCTTGGAGAAGTCGGTAATGCCCGCCCACGCCTCCTTGCCGGTCTCGCTCACCGCGGTCCCCAGATCGGAGGCGGCTTCCTTCAGCTTCGCCCAGTCGGCATGGCTTGGGGTAGAGGCCAGCACCAGGGTGGCGACAACTATCCAGGATTGGGTCTTCATAATATGTTCCTTATCATCTCTCATCGGCTGAGGGCCACCTTAGCAGATAGTTCGCGCTCATACAGCTCCTCACCACCGAGGTGCAAGGGTAGTCCACCGCCATCAGCGCAGACGCTTGCCGCTCGCATCCACCACTTGCTCACCATCCTCCTTGGCGAAGGCCCCTTTTTGCTGATCGGGCAAAATATCGAGCACCAGTTCCGACGGGCGGCACAGTTTGGTGCCAAGCGGTGTCACGACTATGGGGCGGTTGATCAGGATAGGGTGGGCCAGCATGGCATCGATCAGTTCATCATCGCTGAAGCGATCTTCCGCCAGAGCGAGCGCCTCGTAGGGGGGCACGTTCTTGCGCAGCAGATCGCGCACCGGCATCCCCATGGCGGCGATCAGCACCACCAGTTGGTCGCGGGAGGGGGGGGTCTCCAGATAGTGGATCACGGAGGGCTCGACGCCGCTGTTGCGAATAAGCTCGAGGGTGTTGCGGGAGGTACCACATTCCGGGTTGTGATAGATGGTGATTGCACTCATTTTGCGTGTCTCTCATGGCTTAAGTGAATAAAAAAGTGGATAGCAAACCTTAGTGGCGCAGTCCCGCCTCGTACCAGGGTTTGCTGGCGTTGACCACGCGCACCACCAGCAGCATGACCGGCACCTCGATCAGCACCCCGACCACGGTGGCGAGCGCCGCACCTGAGTGAAAGCCGAACAGGCTGATGGCGGCGGCCACCGCCAGTTCGAAGAAATTCGATGCCCCGATCAGCGCGGAGGGACCGGCCACCGAGTGCTTCTCCCCCACCTTGCGGTTGAGCCAGTAGGCGAGCCCCGAGTTGAACAGTACCTGGATCAGGATAGGCACCGCCAGCAGGGCAATCACCAGCGGCTGCTCGATGATGGCGTTGCCCTGAAAGGCAAACAGCAGCACCAGAGTGAGCAGGAGAGCGGCCACCGACCAGGGCTGGATGCGGGCCATGACACCATCGAAACTGGCCTGCCCCTTTTGCAGCAAGACCTTGCGTAGCAGCTGGGCAATCACGACCGGGATGACGATATAGAGCCCCACAGAGGTGAGCAGGGTATCCCAGGGCACGATAATGCTGGAGACCCCGAGCAGCAGCGCCACCAGCGGGGCGAAGGCGAACACCATGATGAGGTCGTTCACCGCCACCTGCGACAGGGTGAAGTAGGGATCGCCGTTGGTGAGGCGACTCCAGACAAACACCATGGCGGTGCAGGGGGCGGCTGCCAGCAGGATCAGCCCCGCCACATAGCTGTCCAGCTGATCCGCCGGCAGCCAGTCGGCAAACAGCACGCGGATAAACAGCCAGCCGAGGAAGGCCATGGAGAAGGGCTTGACCAGCCAGTTGATGAAGAGGGTGACCCCAATCCCCTTGAGGTGACCCTTCACCTGATGCAGGGCGCCAAAGTCGATCTTGAGCAGCATGGGGATGATCATCACCCAGATGAGCAGCCCCACCGGCAGGTTGACCTTGGCCACCTCCATGGCACCGATCGCCTTGAACAGATCCGGCAAGCCCTGGCCCAGTCCAATGCCCACCAGAATGCAGAGGGCGACCCAGGCGGTGAGATAACGTTCAAAAAAGCCGATGGCAGGGACTGCCTTGGCATCACAGGTTGCAGACATAAAAGCTCCCGATGCGGCGTAATCCCGCATCTCCTATTTGTTCAACAAAAGGTTAAAAACAAGGGTTCATAACAAGTTGACGGCATATTCAAGCCGCCCCGGCAACGCACCGGGGCGGCGACTCAATGGTGCTGACAGAGGCGGCGCAGGGCGTCCGGCCCCACCGGCTCCTCGGCGAGCAGCGGCACCACGGCATGGCGGCTGGCGTGCAACTGTTCGACCGCCTCGATATGGGGCCGTTGGCGCTCGGCCCGCAGTTGCAGCAGCGGCGAGCTGACCGCGGCTTGCTGCAAACTGTGGTTGATGAGCCAGCCCCAGGGCTCGATACCGGCGCGGCGCAAGTCGGCCTGCAGGTTGGCCGCCTCCTGCACCGGCGTGGGCTCGGGCAGGGTGACGATCAGCACCTTGGTCTGTTTTGGGTCCTGCAACTGCATCATGGGGGTGGTGAAGTGCAGCCCCTTGCTGCCCATCTGGCGGGCAATCTCTCTGTGGTAGGCGCCGGTGGCATCGAGCAGCAGCAGGGTGTGGCCGGTGGGGGCGGTATCCATCACCACGAAGCGCTTGCCCGCCTCGCGGATGATGCGCGAGAAGGCCTGAAACACGGCGATCTCCTCGGTACAGGGGGAGCGCAGATCCTCCTCCAGCAACGCCCGCCCCTGCTCATCCAGCGCCGCCCCCTTGGTGGCCAGCACCTGGGCGCGGTAACGTTCGGTCTCGGCGTGGGGGTCGATGCGGCTCACCTCGAGATGAGGCAGGCTACCTGCCAGCGTCTCGCCCAGGTGAGCGGCGGGATCCGAGGTGGTGAGATGCACCGGCAGGCCGCGACTCGCCAGCTCCACCGCCACGGCGGCCGCCAAGGTGGTCTTGCCCACTCCGCCCTTGCCCATCAGCATGATGAGGCCGTGGCCATCGGCGGCCAGCTCGTCCACCAGCGTCCCCAGATCGGGTTGGGTCACACTGTCATGGGGCTGGGCAACGGATGCCTGGCTCCCTGCGGATGCACAGGGTTGCAGCAACTGACGCAGGCTCTCAACGCCCACCAGATTGGTGGCAAGCAGCGGGATCGGATCCTGCGCCAGGGCCCTGAGGGCCAGCGGCATGGTAGAGAGGGCCTGCTGCTCGCGCTGCCAGAGGGCCTGGGCCAGAGCGTCACCGGCGATGGCAGACTCGGGGAAGAGGCCATTGATGACAAGCTGCTGATTCATGAGCCCGATGGCGGCCAGCTCCTCGTGGGTGCGGGCTACTTCGCGCAGGGTCGAGTGCTGCGCGCGGGCAACCAGCACCAGCCGGGTGTGGGCAGCATCGGCCAGCGCGGCGACCGCCTCGGCATACTGGCTGCGCTGTTTTTCCAGCCCCGCCAGCGGGCCAAGGCAGGAGGCATCCCCCTTGCCCTGCTCCAGAAATTCGCTCCAGGCCCCCGGCAGTTGCAGCAGGCGTATGGTGTGGCCGGTGGGCGCTGTATCGAACACTATATGGTCATACTCGGCCAGCAGCGCCGGATCGGTCAGCAGGGCGGTGAACTCGTCAAAGGCGGCAATCTCTGTGGTGCAGGCGCCGGAGAGCTGCTCCTCTATGCTGCGCACCACGCTCTCGGGCAACTTGCCGCGCACAGGCCCGACGATCCGCTCCCGATAGGCCCTGGCCGCCGCGGGGGGATCTATCTCCAGCGCCGACAATCCCGGCACAGCCGCGATGGCGGTAACGCGATTGCCGATGGTGGTGGCAAACACCTGCCCCACGTTGGAGGCGGGATCCGTGCTCACCAGCAGCACCCGCTTGCCGGCATCGCACAGTGCCACGGCACTGGCGCAGGCCAGCGAGGTCTTGCCCACCCCGCCCTTGCCGGTGAAGAAGAGAAAGGGGGGCGGATCGGTCAGAAACTGAAACATGACGAACTCCTGTCGACAGAGTGGCGAGCCCGGCAGGGCTATCTGGGTTGACGCAGGGGATCAGCAGCAACCGCTGCCGGAGTAGCAATCACCCTTGACGATCCCCTTGATGGCCGCCTGCGGCGCGGGCAGACCCGCATAGCGGGCCAGCTCGCTGCGGCTCGGATAGCGGCCGGTCAGCACTACCTGCCCTTCCACCAGCACCAGCGGCAGCCCCTCCTCCCCGGCGTGGGTCAGAAAGACGCTGACGGCCGGCGTCTCGGCAAACTGCATCGGCTGCTGCGCCAGATTGAAGCGCTCGATGACAACCCCCTGCTCCTTGGCCCAGGCCACATCGGCGGCAAAGGTGACCAGCGCCTGCTCGACCTGGGTACCGCAGACACCGCTGGAGCAGCAGAGAGCGGGATCAAAAATCTGAATGGCTGACATGGCATTACTCCTTGTTGCAGCAGGGCTGCGCGGGCAGAACATGGGGAGAGCAGGCGGACTCGGCGCGCATCATGCCGCACGCCTCGGGGTGGCCGGCGCAGCACTCCTCGGTGAGATAACCGATCAGGTCCAGCATCAGGGGAATGTTGGCGCGGTAGCGCAGAAAACGCCCCTCCTGCGCCACCGACAGCAGGCCGGCATTGAGCATGGCCTTGAGGTGAAACGACAGGGTATTGGGGGCGATGTCGAGCTCGCTTGACAGCTCCCCTGCCACCCGCCCCTCCAGCCCCGCCTTCACCAGCAGCCGCCACACATCCAGCCGAATGCCGGAAGAGAGCGATTCGAAGACCCTGGTGGCTGTCTCTTTGTTCATGCCGTTCATGTTCATCCCCTTGCAACACTCATAATTTCAACTATACAAGAACTATTGAAATGATCAAGACCACTCCTCCGCAGGAGCCGCTGTCCGCGATCAGGCGTGCGGCGTCGCCGGATGAGCACCATTGACGCAGCACTCTTCCTGCAGGAACTGGATGATCCCCTCCAGCACCCCGTATTGCGAGACGCAGTAGAGGGTACGGCTCTCCCGCATCTGCACCACCAACCCCACCGACACCAGCGCCGCGACATGGTGGCTCAGGGTCGAGGCCGGGATCCCAAGCTGCTTTTGCAACTCGCCCACCGGTAATCCCTGCTCACCCGCCTTGACCAGGTGCTTGAAGATAAACAGGCGGGTGGGATGACCCAGCTCCTTCAACGCCTTGGCAACCTCTTCCAACTGCATCACGCATCACTCCGGCTCGACAGATATTTCGACAATACCAGAAATATCTTGATCACTTCTATATTTCGAATATTTTAGAAATATAGTTTTAATGACGAGAAGAGGAAAATTGCGATGAACGATTGGTTTGCCATGCTGACGCAGTCCGCCTGGATGTTTCTGTTGCTGGCCGTCGAGCTGTCGGCGCTGTTTCTGGTGATCAGTGCTGGTGTCAGCCTGATACGCCAGAGGCTCCCCGACGAGAAGATCCAGGCCATGCTGGGGGCACGAAGAGGCAGGGGCTATCTGATTTCGGCGGCGCTGGGGGCGCTGACCCCTTTCTGCAGTTGCTCGACCATCCCCATGTTGCGCGGACTCTTGTCAGCCAAAGCCGGTTTTGGGCCAACCCTGACCTTCTTGTTTGTCTCGCCGCTGCTCAATCCGATCATCGTCGGTCTGATGTGGGCCACCTTCGGTTGGCAGGTGACGCTGCTGTATGCCGTCATCGCAGCCGGTGTCTCAGTGCTCGCGAGCATGCTGCTGGACAACCTGGGGTTCGAACGCCACGTCATAGACCCCAAATATGCCAAGCAAGGGGGCTGTGCCACGAATGGCGGCGCCTCAACCCCTGAGTCAGCCGGTATGAAGGCCGCCGCTTGCGGTGCGAGCAGCTCCATCAAGTCACTCAAACCGGTCAACACGACACCATACTGCTGCGCCCCGCAACCAGAGGCAGCCGCGAGCATCTCCTGCGGCGCCGACGGCACTGCGGCCCTGACTCAGGCGCCGGTGATCCCCACGGCATTCGCCAAGGCGCGCTCCGATGCCTGGCTGCAATTCAAAGAGGTCCTGCCCTACCTGCTGCTGGGAGTGCTGATAGGGTCATTTATCTACGGCTTTATCCCTGCCGAGTGGATAGCCGCCCATGCCGGGGCCGACAATCCCCTGGCCATTCCGTTCAGTGCGGTCGTGGGCATTCCGCTCTATATCCGGGCCGAGGCGGTGATCCCTCTTGCGTCGGTATTACTGGACAAAGGCATGGCCATGGGCGCCGTCATGTCCCTCATCATTGGCAGTGCGGGCGCCAGCCTGACCGAGGTGATCCTGCTCAAGTCGATATTCCGAACCCCTATGATCCTGGCATTTCTGACCATGATCCTGAGCATGGCCATACTGATGGGATGCCTCACTCAGTGGTTACTCCCCTTCTGAGACGTGCCATTCCTGAACAAGCGGGGCCTATGGCCCCGCTTTCTGCCGGTGGATATACCCAGCCCTGCTCTCCCGGGTTGGCTGATGCCAGTCTGGCGTCGCCATGGAACGCCTCATCGGATCGCAGTGCACCCCGTGGCCATGCCAGCCCCTGTGCCTGTCGCAGCCATCAGCCCTGAGGCCCTTGCCCGCCGTCCAGCGTGCCCGGCAGGCAAAAGCGGCCCCTTCATATTCCCGCCCCCGATGAGTGGCCGGATCCTCTCACTCGAACGCCAGTACGCCGACCACCACAAAGATTGTTCCGCTCCGTTTCACCAGCTGTATAGTTTTTGGTTAGCCATTCCGGTAAAATCCGCGCCCTTATAAGAGAGCCACCTAAGAGTGATTGAGCGATGTCCAACATAAAACAGGCCCCCAAAGTAGGATTCGTCTCCTTGGGTTGCCCCAAAAACCTGGTCGATTCCGAGCGCATCCTGACCCAGCTGCGTACCGAAGGGTACGACGTGGTGCCCAGCTATGACGATGCGGAACTGGTAGTGGTCAACACCTGCGGTTTCATCGACAGCGCGGTACAGGAGTCTCTGGAAGCCATCGGCGAGGCCCTCGCCGAGAACGGCAAGGTGATAGTCACCGGTTGCCTCGGCGCCAAAGAGAACCAGATCCGCGAGATCCACCCCAAGGTGCTCGAGATCACCGGCCCCCACGCCTACGAAGAGGTGCTGGGTCACGTCCACAAATACGTGGCCAAGCCGGATCACAACCCCTTCACCAGCCTGGTGCCGGCCCACGGCGTCAAGCTGACCCCCCGTCACTACGCCTACCTCAAGATCTCCGAAGGCTGCAACCACCGCTGCACCTTCTGCATCATCCCCTCCATGCGCGGGGATCTGGTGAGCCGCCCCATCGGCGAGGTGCTGGCCGAGGCCAAGCGCCTGAAAGAAGCCGGCGTGAAGGAGATCCTGGTGATCTCCCAGGACACCTCCGCCTACGGTGTGGACGTCAAGCACCGCACCGGTTTCTACGACGGCATGCCGGTCAAGACCAGCATGGTGGCCCTGTGCGAGGAGCTGGCCAAGCTCGACATCTGGGTACGCCTGCACTACGTCTATCCGTACCCGCACGTGGATGACGTCATCCCGCTGATGCGCGATGGCAAGGTGCTGCCCTACCTCGACATCCCGCTGCAGCATGCCAGCCCGCGCATCCTGAAGCTGATGAAGCGCCCCGGCACCGTCGAGCGCACCCTGGAGCGCATCCAGAAGTGGCGCGAGATCTGCCCCGAGATCACCCTGCGTTCCACCTTCATCGTCGGCTTCCCCGGCGAGACCGAAGAAGAGTTCCAGATGCTGCTGGACTTCATCGACAAGGCGGAGCTGGACCGGGTCGGCTGCTTCAAATACAGCCCGGTGGAAGGCGCCAAGGCCAACGAGCTGCCGGATCCGGTAGCGGAAGACGTTCAGGAAGAGCGTTTCCAGCGCTTCATGGAGCTGCAACAGCGGGTCTCCATCCGCAAGCTGGCCCGCAAGGTCGGCCAGGAGATGCTGGTGCTGATCGACGAGGTGGACGAAGAGGGTGCCACCGGCCGCTCCTTCGCCGATGCCCCCGAGATCGACGGCCTGGTCTATCTGAACGGCGAGACCGGCCTCAAGCCCGGCGACCTGGTCAAGGTCCGCATCGATGAGGCGGACGAATACGATCTGTGGGCCAGCCTGGTAGGCTAAGCCCTGCCACAGCCAGGATGCCGGCCATGCCGGTGCCCACGAGAAGCCAGTCGGCGCACGCCGACTGGCTTTTTTTATGCCTGTTATTTCTGGCGCCATAACCAAGAAACAGGAGCATGGCGCCGGCAGGATCCGGAGCCAAGCCAGCGGCGGCTGCGCTCTTTTCCTCCCCTGCCGGCACAAGCTTCGCCTCGGTGAGCCCGATCACGTCCTCGACCGAATACCCGCCTCTTGTTTCAAGTACAAAAAAAAGCCAGCCGCCAGGATAAAAATCGAGCACGATCCAGTTCACAGTATCGTCTTCGAACTGTCATAAAGGGTGACTTGGTGTTTCCTGAGAATTAATGTAACTATATAATTTTAAAGGTTTAAAAATATAAATTGACGATAATGACGAGGCGGCTCGAGTTTTTACGATATCGACGAAATGAAGAGTTGTTGTTTTCCTGTTAATTCTGCTTTTCTAAGGGCGTTGGATGACACAACTACAAGGGTGCAAAACCTGACCAACATAGAGGGCCGATATCCAAGCATGCGATCTCGGCGCTCCATTCCAAACATGGAAGACCAATAAGAAAGGACAAAATATGCTTGCCAAAGTATCCAAAATCGCTACCTCAGTCATGCTGGGGACCCTGATGCTCGCCGGTGCCGCCGGCACCGCCATGGCCGCCGAGAACAAGACGGTGCTGACCCTGGTCGCGCAACAGGAAACCGCATGGGTTAAAAACTTCAACCCCTTCCTGCAGGCCGGTCTGCTGCACACCACCCGTCACTTCATCTATGAGCCGCTGGTGATCTTCAACGATATGCAGGGTGGCAAACCCGTCTATCGTCTGGCCACCAACTACGCCTTCAGCGATGACTTGAAGTCGGTCACCTTCGATCTGCGCGACGGGGTCAAATGGTCCGATGGTGAAGCCTTCACCGCCGACGACGTCATCTTCTCCTTCAACCTGGTCAAGGCCAACAAGGCGCTGGATGAGCGCTCCATCTGGACTCAGATCAAGAGCATCGAGAAGCTGGGTGAACACAAGATCAAGTTCGACCTGACCGAGGTCAACACCAACGTGGTGAACGACATCGTGCTGGTGCCCATAGTGCCCGAGCACCAGTGGAAGTCCGTCAAGGATCCGGTGGCCTTCACCAACGACAAGCCGGTCGGTACAGGCCCCTTCACCGAGGTGGACAACTTCTCCGCCCAGCTCTACACCCAGTGCCGCAACCCGCACTACTGGGACAACGCCAACCTCGCCATCGACTGCATCCGCATGCCGCAGATGGCCACCAACGACCAGGTACTGGCCGCGGTGATGAAGGGTGACGTGGACTGGTTCGGTTCCTTCGTGCCGGACATCGAGCGCCTCTACGTCGGCAACGATCCGAAGAACAACAAGTACTGGTTCCCCGCCTCCGGCACAGTGGCGTTCAACGTCAACTTCCAGAGCAAGAACCCGGGCAACCACGAAGCCTTCAACGACATCAACTTCCGCCGCGCCTTCTCCATGGCGATGGACCGCCAGTCCATGGTGGACATCGCGGGCTACGGCTACCCGACCGTCAACGAATACCCGTCTGGTCTGGGCAAGGCGTTCGCCTCCTGGGACAACCCGGATGTCGAGAAGAAATACGGCCAGTTCAACAAGTTCGACCTGGAAGGTGCCAAGGCACTGCTGAAACAGGCCGGCTACAAGGACTGTGACGGCGACAAGTTCCTCGACACCCCGAGCTGCAAGAAGATCGAGTTCAAGGTGCTGGTACCAAACGGCTGGACCGACTGGGTCAACACAGTCCAGATCGGGGTCGAAGGCCTGCAGGCGCTCGGCCTGAACGCCAAGACCTCCACCCCGGAAGCCACCGTCTGGACCGAGAACCTGATCACCGGTGACTTCGACGTCGCCCTGCAGGGTTACTTTGCCGGTGCCAACCCGCACAAGTACTTCGAGACCGCCTTCCACTCCCGCAACATGGGTGAGCGCGGCAACCGCTTCGCGGCGCCACGCTACAAGGATCCGGCCCTCGACAAGCTGATCGATGACTTCACCCAGACCGCCGATGCGGCCAAGCAGAAGGAGATCATGTTCGCCATCCAGGAGCGGGTCGGCGCCAACCAGACCATCATCCCGGTGTTCAACAACCCGACCTGGTACGAATACAGCACCAAGCGCTTCAATGGCTGGTTCAGTGCCGACAACCCGGTCGCCAAGCCGCAGCTCCACCCGGATACCCCGGAGCGTCTGCTGCACGTGTTGTCACTCAAGCCAAACAGCTAACCACCTCGGCCCCCTGCGGGGGGCCCTCTTCCCCGCCATGTCTTCCATCCCCCGTATCGCTCGGGGTTGGGGGAGCTTTGCCCGGCGCGGGGCAGGCTTGCAGTAAAAGGTATCACCATGGGATTTATACTGAGACGTTTCTCCTTCTATCTGGTCGCCTTCCTGGTGGCCGCCACCATCAACTTCCTGCTACCCAGAGCCATGCCAGGGGATCCCGTCTCCGTCATGTTTGCTCGGGCCGGCGCCATGATGGAACCCGCCGCCCTGGAAGCCCTCAAAGCCACCTTCGGGTTCGTTGACGGCCCTATCAGCACCCAGTTTCTCGCCTATGTGAAGAGCGTCTTCACCTGGGATCTCGGCACCTCGGTGCGTTATTACCCACAACCGGTCGCCGACGTGCTCGGTCGCGCCATCGGCTGGACCCTGTTCCTGGTGGGCACCTCCACCATCATCAGCTTCTCCATCGGTTCCATCGTCGGCATCTTCGCCGCCTGGTATCGGGGGGGACGCATGGACAGCATCCTCTCGCCGCTCACTCTGGTGATGCAGGCCATACCGCCGGTGGTGGTCTCCCTGCTCGCCCTGTTCCTGTTCGGGGTCAGCCTCGGCTGGTTACCCATCGGCTACGCCTACAGCCCGGAGATCAAGGCCGACTTCGGCTGGGAGCACATCAAGAGCATCATGCTGCACGCCATCATGCCGGTCGGCACCCTGGCCCTGGTGCAGATCGGCGGCTTCCTCATCACCATGCGCAACAACATGATCAACCTGCTGGGGGAGGACTACATCACCATGGCCAAGGCCAAGGGACTCTCCAACAACAGGGTCATCTTCAACTACGGCGCCCGCAACGCCGTGCTGCCCAGCGTCACCGCGCTCTCCATGGCGCTCGGCTTCGTCATCGGCGGCTCCCTCATCACCGAGGTCATCTTCAACTACCCGGGTCTGGGGCTGACGCTCTATCAGGGCATACTGGCGCGCGACTACCCGCTGATCCAGGGGCAGCTGCTCATCATGACCATCACCATGCTCAGTTTTAACTTCCTGGCCGACATGCTCTACGTCTTCCTGGATCCCCGTCTGCGTACAGGAGGCAAATAAGATGCGCATGCCGACCATCCTCAAGATCCTGCTGGGCAACAAGAAAGCCGCCTTCGGTCTCGCCATCGTGGTCACCTTCGTGCTGATGGCGCTGTTTGCCCCGCTGCTCGCCAGCAACGAGCCGACCAAGCGGGTCGCCCGCCCCCACCAGCCCCCCAGCATGGAGCTGGTGATGGGCTCCAACCGCATGGGCCACGATCTCTGGTCCCAGTTCACCCATGGCGCCCGCATCTCGCTGCTGGTGGGCTTCGGGGCCGGCCTGCTGGTCTGTGCCCTGGCCATCAGCATCGGCATCACCGCCGGTTACTTCGGCGGCGTGATCGACGAGTGCCTCACCTTCCTGATGAACGTCATGCTGGTGATCCCGGGGCTACCGCTACTGCTGGTACTGGCGAGCTTCATCGGGGAGGCCTCCCCCATGGTGATAGCCCTCATCATAGGGCTCACCTCCTGGGCCTATGGCGCCCGCGTCATCCGCGCCCAGACCCTGGCGCTGCGGGAAAAAGAGTTCGTCATCGCCGCCGAGGTACTGGGGGAGCCGGCCTGGCGCATCATCCTGGTGGAGATACTGCCTAACCTCATCTCCATCATAGGGGTGAGCTTCATCGGCTCCATCATCTACGCCATCGTCACCGAGGCGACCCTGGAGTTCCTGGGGCTCGGCGATCCGACCGTGGTCAGCTGGGGCATCATGCTCTACAACGCCCAGACCTCGAGCGCCATCCTGGTGGGCGCCTGGTGGGAGATCCTGGCCCCCTGCTTCGCCATCGCCATCCTGGGCGCCGGCCTCGCCATGCTCAACTTCGCCATCGACGAGATAGCCAACCCGCAGCTGCGTTCCCACAAGGGCCTCCGTCGCTGGAAGAAACTGGCCGCCCCCGTTCCCGTCACCGCCGCTCAGGAGAAGACAGCATGAGCCCGCAACAACCCCTGCTGTCGGTACGCAAGCTCTGCGTCGACTACATCACCGAGAGCGGCGACGTGCGCGCCGTCAACTCGGTCAGCTTTGACATCATGCCGGGGGAGGTATTCGGCCTCGCCGGCGAGTCCGGCTGTGGCAAGTCCACGGTCGCCTTCTCGGTGGCCCGGCTGCACAAACCGCCCGCCTACATCAGCGGCGGCGAGATCCTGTTCAAGGGGGAGAATATCCTCGGCTTCGACGACGCGCGGCTGCGCAGCTACCGCTGGCGCCAGGCGAGCGTGGTGTTCCAGTCCGCCATGAATGCCTTGAACCCGGTGCTGCGCATGGAGGAGCAGTTCTGCGACGTGCTGATCGCCCACAATCCCGGGCTGACCCGCTACGAGGCCATCAAGCGCGCCCAGGAGTTGCTGGAGATAGTCGACATTCACCCGAGCCGGCTGCGGGACTACCCGCACCAGTTCTCCGGCGGCATGCGCCAGCGGCTGGTGATCGCCATCGCCATGGCGCTCAACCCCGAGCTGCTGATCATGGATGAGCCCACCACGGCGCTGGACGTGGTGGTGCAGCGGGAGATCCTGCAGAAAGTCTATGCCCTGAAGGCGAAGTACAACTTCTCCATCCTGTTCATCACCCACGATCTCTCGCTGATGGTCGAGTTCTGCGATCGCATCGGCATCATGTATGCCGGTGAGCTGGTGGAGGTGGCACCGGCCAAGGCGATCCTGACCGCGCCGCTGCACCCCTACACCAGGGGGCTCGGCAACTCCTTCCCGCCCCTGCACGGCCCGAAAACCGTGCTGGAGGGGATCCCCGGCACCCCGCTCAACCTGCTGGAGGTGCCGGTAGGTTGCCGCTTCCAGGCCCGCTGCGGCAAGGTCCATGAGCGCTGCCGCCAGGAGTACACCGCCCTCGCCGAGATCCGGCCGGGACAACAGACCGCCTGCCACCTCTATGGCATGGCAGAGGAACAACAGGATCTTCCGATCTACCTGGACAAGGCCGCTGGCTGTTAAGGATGTCTGTCATGCAAATCGCCCCAACCGACGCGCCCATCATCGAGGTCCAGCATCTCTACAAGGACTTCTCCGTCAACTCCAACGCCATCAAGAGCGGCAAGATGCGGGCGCTCTCCGACATCACCTTCAACCTGCACCGGGGCCGCGCCCTGGCGGTGGTGGGGGAGTCTGGCTCCGGCAAGAGCACCATCGCCAAGATCATCGCCAAGATGTACAAGCTCTCCAGCGGCCGCATCCTCTACCGCGGCCGGGATCTGGAGGAGTTCAACAAGGGCACCGCCCTGCTCGACTATCGCCAGAGCGTGCAGATGGTGTGGCAGGATCCCTTCGGTTCGCTCAACCCGACCCACACCATCTACCACCACATCGCCCGCCCCCTGCTGCTGCACAGCAAGGTGATCGACAAGAAAGATCTGCCGGACATGGTCCATGCCCTGCTGGAGAAGGTGGGGCTGACCCCGGCCAAGGCCACCGCCGCCAAGTATCCGCACCAGCTCTCCGGCGGCCAGCGCCAGCGGGTCAATATCGCCCGCAACCTGGCGGTGGAGGCGGAAGTGGTGCTGGCGGACGAGCCCACCTCCATGCTCGACGTCTCCATTCGCATCGGCATCCTCAACCTGATGGAGCAGATGAAGAACGAGCTCGGCGTCTCCATGCTCTACATCACCCACGACATCGCCACCGCCCGCTATGTGGCGGAGGATCTGGCGGTGATGTACGTGGGCCACATGGTGGAGTGGGGCGAGGTGGACGAGATCCTGCACCACCCGCAGCACCCCTACACCCAGCTGCTCATCTCGGCGGTGCCGGATCCGGAGAAGAGCATCCACGCCGAGCTGGAGGGGGGCCGCAAGGGGGAGATCCCGCTGTGGACGCCCCAATCCTACGGCTGTCCCTTCGCCGGACGCTGCAACCAGGCCATGCCGCGCTGCAAGGAGAACCTGCCCCCGGTGACCAGGCTCGCCGACAACCACTTCGTGCGCTGCTACCTGCACGAGTGAGCCGGGCGGCATCCGCCGCCCACGCACATCCATGCGGGCCTTAGCGTTAGGCCCGCCAACCGTCTCGCCCATGCCGGCAGACCGAGGGAGTAAGAGCTTGATGGAACTCTTGATCAATCAGGTGGGTTACGATTGTGACGGCCACAAGATTGCCCTGTTGCAGACCGCCGCCGATGCCGACCTCAGCGGTCGGGTGCGGCTGCTGCGCGAGGATGACGGCCAGATCCTGTTCGAGGCCCAGCTGCAGGCCGCCGGCCGGGTGCCGGGCTGGCAGGGCCGCGCCTTCTGGCGGGCCGACTTCAGCGCCTTCACCCGCGCGGGCCACTACCGGCTGGAGGCCGTCACGACCGAGCGGGGCGACGCCACCGCCAGCCCGCGCCTGACCCGCTCCCCCCGCTTCGCCATCGGCCCCCAGCTGCTGAGCCGCAGCTGCCTCTCCGACGTGATCCACTACTTCAAGGGCCAGCGCGCCAGCGGCGCCTTCGAGCGGGCCGATCGCGCAGCCCGGCTGTTTGGCAGCGAGCAGCGACGGGATGTGCACGGCGGCTGGTTCGATGCCAGCGGCGACATGAGCAAGTACCTGAGCCACCTCTCCTACGCCAACTACCTCAACCCCCAGCAGACCCCCATGGTGGTGTGGTCCCTGCTCAAGTGCCGGGAGCTGCTCTCTACCCGCACCGACATCGACAGCCTGAACCTGTGCAAGCGGCTCAACGACGAGGCGCTGCACGGCGCCGACTTCCTCTGCCGGATGCAGGATGAGAGCGGCTTCTTCTACATGACCCTGTTCGATCAGTGGAGCAAGGATCCCGAGCAGCGCGAGCTGTGCGCCTATGCCACCCAACAGGGACGCAAGTCCAGCGACTGGCAGGCCGGTTTCCGGCAAGGGGGTGGCATAGCCATCGCCGCGCTGGCCCGCGCCGCCCGTGAATCCATGGCCGGCGACTTCGATGCCAGCCGCTATGCCGAGACGGCCAGGCGCGGCTACCTGCACCTGCGCGAGCACAACCTCGCCTATCTGGACGACGGCCGCGAGAACATCATCGACGACTACTGCGCCCTGCTCGCCGCCGTCGAGCTGACCAAGACGCTGGGAGCGGAGTGGCTAGCCGAGGTGAGAGACAGGGCCGGCCGGCTCTGCGCCCGCCAGCGCCCCCACCCCGAGCTCGGCCACTACTGGAGTGCCAACGACGACGGCTCACGCCCCTACTACCACGCCGCCGAGGCCGGGTTGCCGGTGCTGGCGCTGCTGGAGTACCTGGCCGTCGAGCCGGATCCGGAGCGCCAGGCCAGGGTGTGTGCCGTGGTGCAGCAGGCCCTCGCCGCCGAGCTGGCCCTCGCCGCCCAGGCCGGCAACCCCTTCGCCCTCGCCCGCCAATACGTGAAAGGGGTGGACGAGACGCCCAGGGTGAGTTTCTTCATACCCCATCACAACGAGTCGGGTTACTGGTGGCAGGGGGAGAACGCCCGGCTGGCGTCCCTCGCCGCCATGGCCTTCGCCGCCGCCCGGTCCTTGCCCTCGCCGCTGCAGCATCAGCCCTTGATCTCGTTCGGCCAGCGCCAGCTCGACTGGATCCTGGGGCAGAACCCCTTCAACGCCTGCATGCTGGCGGGGCATGGCATCAACAACCCGAGCTACACCGCCGGCTACCCCAATGCCCTCGGCGGGATCTGCAACGGCATCACCGCCGGCTTCGAGGATGAGGCGGATATCGCCTTCATCCCGGAGCAGTATAAGGATCGGCTGGATCAGAACTGGCGCTGGGGCGAGCAGTGGATCCCCCACGCAGCCTGGTTTGCGCTGGCCATCTGCTGGCAGAGCGCCCCCGGAGGCTCCCATGATTGAGACGTACAAGGATCGGCTCGATCATAACTGGCACTGGGGAGAGCAGTGGATCCTCCATGCAGTCCGCCTGGTTTGCCCTGGCCATCTGCTGGCAGAGCACCCTGGGAGGCAAGCATGATTGAGTTCTGGGTCGGCGTGGACGGCGGCGGCACCCACAGCCGGGCCCGCATCCGCGATCGGGCCGGGAAACTGCTGGGGGAAGGTCGGGCAGCGGGATCCAATCTGGAGCTCGGCATCGCGCTGGCCCACGGCAACGTGCTGGCCGCCATCGAGCTGGCCCGCATCGCGGCTGGCTTGCCCAGGGAGTGCGAGCAGCAGATGGGGGTCGGGCTGGCGCTCGCCTCCGCCGAACTGGCCGATTGCTACCAGGCCATGCTGGCCATGCCCTTCCCCTTCGCGAGCGTGAAGCTCACCTCGGATGCCTTCGGTGCCTGTCTCGGCGCCTTTGGCGGCCGGGAGGGGGCCATCCTCATCGCCGGCACCGGCTCGGCCGGGCTCATCTACCGGGACGGCCAGCTACGTGCCTGCTCCGGCCGCGGCTTCCCCATCTCGGATCTCGGCAGCGGCGCCTGGCTGGGGCTGCGCGCCATCCAGCAGGCGCTGCTCTGCCACGACGGCATCCTGCCCCCCAGCACGCTGGCTATTCGCTTGCTCGATCACTTCAAGCGGGATCAGGCCGAGGTGGTGCGCTGGGCCAGCCGGGCCATTCCCGCCGACTACGGCCGCTTCGCCCCCTGGGTGTTTGACGCCGCCGGGGACGGGGATGCGCTCGCCTGCCAGCTGCTGGACGAGACCTGTGCCCAGCTGCAGACCCTGCTGGCGGGGATGCGGCGGCTGGGAGCCGACCAGATTGCCCTGCTGGGCGGGGTCGGCATGCGCCTCGCCCCTCGCCTGACCCACCTCAATCTTGCCCACCCTAAGGCCGATGCGCTGGAGGGAGCGATATTATTTGCTCAATCAGAGGAATACCCATGTCTGCACCCCTGATCCATACCCAAGTCGACCGGCGTGACGGTGATGATGTCTGGTTCCGTTTCAGCCTGAGCCAACTGCCAGCCACTCCCTGGAAGCTGCACTTCTGCCTGGCCCGCCACATAGACCCGAGCTCGCTGGAAGGAGGTGAACTCCTGCGCCAGAGCGGCAGCTACAAGGTGCTGAGCCCCCAGGCTGGCGCCAGCGAGCTGCGTTTCTGCTGTCGCAACACCCCCATCAAGCGCGTCTCCGACCTGCCGCAGGGCTTCTTCCTGAGCCTGACTGAGACCGGCAGCACGGGCCCCCGTCTGCTGCCGGTGACCCTGGCCGGCCAGGAGCTCGGCCTGCCGCCCCTGGCCCATCAGGCCCCCGAGCTGCCCGAGCTGGAGCCGGCCAACGGCATAGTGCCCCAACCGGCCCATCTGCTGTTGCCGGAAGGCAACTTCCGGCTGGCGGAGCGGGCCCATGTCCGCGGCCCGGGCTCGCTGGCCGGCCTGCTTGCCCACTTCAACGAGCTGACGGGGCTGGCGCTCAGCCAGGATCACGACGCCGAGATCCACTTGGTCGAGGCTCCCCTCGCCCCCGAGGCCTATCGCCTCTCCATCACGCCGCTGGAGATCCGCATCCAGGCGGCAGGCGAGGCGGGCTGGCGCCACGGGCTGGTGAGTCTGGCCCAGTGGGCGCTGCAACACGGGGAGAGCCTGCCCTGCCTCGAGCTGACGGATTCGCCGCGGTTCGGCTTTCGCGGCATCTTCCTGGACTGCGCCCGCCACTTCCAGCCCATCGCCACCATCAAGCGCCTGCTCAAGCAGATGAGCCTCTACAAGTTCAACCGCTTCCACTGGCACCTGACCGATGACGAGGGCTGGCGCCTGGAGATCAAGACCTTCCCGCAGCTGACCGAGGTGGCCGCCTGGCGCGGTCATGGTCTGGCGGTCGGGCCCCAGCTCAGCGGCGGCGCCGATCCTTACGGCGGCTACTACACCCAGAGCGAGGTGCACGAACTGGTGGCCTACGCCGCCGGGCTCGGCATCACCGTCATCCCGGAGATCGACATCCCGGGTCACTGCCATGCGGCCATCAAGGCGCTGCCGGCGCTGCTGCTGGAAGAGGCGGATCACTCCCGCTACCTGTCGGTGCAGCATTTCGATGACAACGTGCTCAACCCGGCCCTGCCCGGCACCTACCAGTTCCTGGAGCAGGTGATCGACGAGGTGTGCCAGCTGTTCCCCGGTGAGCAGGTGCACATGGGCGGCGACGAGGTGCCCGTCGGCGTCTGGACCGACAGCCCCGCCTGCCGGCAGCTGATGCAGCAGGAAGGCTATCAGGATTGCCGCGAGCTGCAGGGCCATCTGCTGCGCCACTGCCAGCGCTACCTGGCCGCCAAGGGCAAGCAGATGCTGGGCTGGGAGGAGATACTGCACGGCGACAAGGTGAGCCGGGATGCCACCATCTTCGCCTGGACCCACTTCCAGGCCGGGCTGGATGCCGCCAGCCAGGGCTACCCCGTGGTGATGGCGCCGGCCCAGCAGCTCTATCTGGATCAGGCCTATAACCAGGATCCGCAAGAGCCAGGCCTCTACTGGGCCGGGCCCCTCAGCCTGGAGCAGGTCTACGCCTGCGATCCGGCGCCCGCCGATTTCCATGCCAACGATAACATCCTGGGGGTGCTCAGCCCCTTATGGTCGGAACTGGTGACCTCTCGTGACCGTCTCGACTATATGTTGTTCCCGCGTATGCTGGCCACGGCCGAGGTGGCCTGGAGTGCGCCCGCTCGCAAGGATTGGGCGCACTTCGCCGCCCGTCTGCCGGGCCAGTTGCAGATCCTCGATCAGTTGCAAGTGTGTTACCGGGCACCACAGAGGTAGCGTTATCTTTCTCTTTTTGGCGACCTTTTGGTCGCCATTTTTTTACCACCAAACAACAAAAATCCAACCTAGCCCCTACTTTTAATCCGCCTTTATTGGCAAAATAAGGCCCCGATGAAGCTGCTCAAACCGCGCCAAGTGCGGCCCCGGCCCTCCATCCGCTGCCACCACAATAACAACCTATAAGAACATCGGAGCTTATCCCTATGACCCGCAGAGATGTCCAGACCCTGGACCGCGAAGTGGAGTTCCCTGCCGACGTACAGCTGGTCTCGACCACCGACCTGCGGGGCGTCATCACCTACGCCAACCCCGCCTTCTGCCAGATCGCCGGCTACCATACCGATGAACTGGTCGGCCAGAATCACAACCTGGTGCGCCACCCCGACATGCCCAAGGCCGCCTTCGCCGATCTCTGGGATCGCCTCAAGGAGGGCAACCCCTGGCGCGGCATAGTGAAGAACCGCTGCAAGGATGGCCGCTACTACTGGGTCGATGCCTATGTGACCCCCATCTACGAGCAGGGCAAGATCAGCGGCTATCAGTCGGTGCGCTGCAAGCCCGAGCCCAGGCTCAAACAGGTGGCGAGCCAGGCTTATCAGGCCCTGCTCGGGGTCGAACGGGGCGGCAAAAGCCGACTGCCCTCCCTGCGCCGCGCCAAGCCGGTGCTGCTCGGCCTGCTGATGCTGGGGCTGTTCGGCTGGGCGCTGCTGGCCCACGGCGCCATGACGGTGCTGCTGATGCTGCTGCCCCTGCTGCTGGTCACCGGCGCCTGCTGGCGCGAGCTCATCTCCCTGCCCCGCTACCTCAAGCGGCTCGGCCAGGAATATGACAGCCTGACCCGGCTGGTCTACTCGGGGGATGCGCCTGGCGCCATCGCCGACTTTCATCTCAAGATGCTGCAGGCCCGCATTCGCACCGTGCTGGGCCGGGTCAACGACGCCACCCATCCCCTGCAGAGCCTGGCGACCGATCTGAAGGACTCCTCCCATCAGGCCTTCCTCGACATCAACGAACAGGATGCCCAGACCCAGCAGATGGCCGCCGCCATGACCCAGATGGCCAGCACGGCCCACGAGATAGCGCGCAACATCCAGGACACCAACGGCCAGGTGACGGAGGCGCGCAGCAGCTGCCAGCACACGGTGCAGCAGCTGGATAAGACCGAGCAGCAGATGGAGCAGCTGGCCAGACAGGCGGAGCAGGCCTTCCACTCCGCGGTGGAGCTGGCCAGCGAGTCGGAGCGGATCGGCAGCCTGATGGGCGAGATCCAGGGCATAGCGGCGCAGACCAACCTGCTGGCGCTCAATGCCGCCATCGAGGCGGCCCGGGCCGGGGAGCAGGGCCGTGGCTTCGCGGTGGTGGCGGACGAGGTGCGCACCCTGTCGACCCGCACCCACAAGGCGACCGAGCAGATCCAGGGCAGCATCCATCAGATCCAGCAGACCCTGGGACGCTGGCAGGGGATGATGCAGGAGAACCTGGCCCAGACCCGCGAGTGCGCCCAGATGACGCGCCAGGGCTCCGGCAACCTGCACCTGGTGCTGGAGGAGATAGAGCAGGTCACCGAGTTCTCCACCCAGATCGCCGCCGCCGCCGAGCAGCAGCAGGCGGTGGTGGAGGAGATCAGCCGCAACATTCACCAGATCTCCCAGTACTCCCGCGCCAACAGCCAGAAGATGCAGGCGGTGGACGACTCCAGCCAGGAGCTGCTCAAGCGCACCCACGAGCTCAGGGGACTGAGCCAGACCTTTGGCTGACGGAATGCTGCAGCAAGAGGCTGAGCCTTGCCGCCGAGACCACAGAAGCGCCACAATGGCGCTTCTGTCTTAAGGAGACGGCTTGATGATGATGGACCCCTCCCCGGCCACCCTGAGCAAGGCGGCGCGCATCGAGGCGATCCTGGCCCTGATCCCCGCCGGTCGCGTGGTGAGCTATGGTCAGGTCGCCGATCTGGCGGGCCTGCCCGGGCGGGCACGCTTGGTGGGTAAAGTGCTACGAGAGACCGACAAGACGCTGCCCTGGCATCGCGTGCTGGGCGCCGGCGGAAAGATCTCCTTGCCCAAGGGCTCGGCAGGTTTCGATGAACAGACGGGAAGATTGCAGGAAGAGGGGGTGCCGGTGGTCGGAGGGCGGGTCAGGATGCGGGAGTGGCAGTGGCAGCCCGACCTGGCCGAGCTGCTGTTTCTGATCCCGTTCTAGTCATTGGTGAGAAGCGGACCCAGGATCTCGTCGCTGCGCACCTGCACCGGGATGGTTTCATCTTCCCGCTGCAGCAGTACCAGCAGACTCTGCTTGTCCACTTCCAGCACGTAGGCCGTTCCTTCTCTGGTCAGACAGGTCATGCCCGGCCGGATCTCGTTAATCTCCATCACAACCTCCGTGTCTTGCACTGCCATCCATGCAGCCTCTTCAGTATACCGTCATCTCCCAATAAAAAGGCCCCTGTACGGGGCCTCTTTCATCATTGTGTGAACAACGACCGATCAGGATTTCTTCGCCTTGGCCAGGCTCTCCTGCCATTTTCCGTTGTCGTAGTGCGCCGTCCAGCCCGTCGCCTTGCCGTTGACCTCGGTCATCACGTACTGCTCCTTGGTCTTGCGACTGAAGCGCACCACGGATGCGTTACCGTCAGGATCTGACGCCGGTGCATCGGCCAGGTACTGATGCTTGGGCGAGAGCCGGTCCCGGAAACGCTTGAGCTCTTCAACCAGAGGCGCACGAGTCTCACGTGATTTCGGGAAGTTGCTGGCGGCGAGGAACAGACCGGCCGCACCGTCACGCAGCACGAAGTGGGCATCGGACTGGGTGCACTTGAGCTCGGGCAACGGCACCGGATCTTCCTTCGGCGGCGCGATGTCGCCATTTTTCAGGATCTTGCGGGTATTCTTGCAGGTCTCGTTGGTGCAACCCATGTACTTGCCGAAGCGGCCGTTCTTGAGCTGCATCTCGGATCCACAACGGTCGCAATCGATGCTCGGCCCTTCATAGCCCTTGAGCTTGAACTGGCCCTGCTCGATCTCGTAGCCGTCGCAGTCCGGGTTGCGACCACAGACGTGCAGCTTGCGGCTGTCGTCGATGATGTAGGCATCCATGGCGGTGCCACAGACGGTGCAGCGGTGCTTGGCACGCAGCGCCTCGGTCTCGGCCTCGTCACCGTCGGTGGCGGAGACGAACTCGTCGGCACTGACCAGGTTGATGGTCTTCTTGCAACGCTCCTTCGGCGGCAGGGCATAGCCTGAGCAGCCGAGGAAGACGCCGGTGGTGGCGGTGCGAATGCCCATCTTGCGGCCG
This sequence comes from Aeromonas encheleia, assembly GCF_900637545.1. Lineage (NCBI taxonomy): Bacteria > Pseudomonadati > Pseudomonadota > Gammaproteobacteria > Aeromonadales > Aeromonadaceae > Aeromonas > Aeromonas encheleia. The sequence goes on along the minus strand of NZ_LR134376.1, from coordinate 1,257,971 downwards.
CAATCCGGGCAGTCGATGTCGGTCAGCACCATCTGGTTGGCGCGCATGCCGCCCTCTTCCGCCGGCTTGTCGGCCTGCGCCAGCTCCTGGGTAAACTCGGCGTAGAAGGCGTCGAGCACCTTCTTCCACTCCAGGCTGCCTTCGGCGATGCCATCGAGCTTGTCTTCCATCTTGGCGGTGAACTCGTAGTTCATCAGCTCGACGAAGTTCTCCACCAGGCGATCGGTGACGATCTCACCCATCTTCTCGGCGAAGAAGCGGCGGCTCTCGACCCGTACATAACCACGATCGACGATGGTGGAGATGATGGAGGCGTAGGTGGAAGGACGGCCGATGCCGCGCTTCTCCAGCTCGCGCACCAGCGCCGCTTCGGTGAAGCGGGCGGGCGGCTTGGTGAAGTGCTGACGGGGATCCAGCTTGACCAGCTTCAGGATCTCGCCCACGGTCACCGCCGGCAGCTGGTTGTCTTCGCCCTTGCGACCCATGGGGGGCAAGGCCTTGGTCCAACCGGCGAAGCGCAGGATACGGCCACGGGCCTTGAGCTCGAACTCACCGGCCTTGACGGTCAGGGTGGAGGAGTCGTACTGAGCCGGGGTCATCTGACAGGCGACGAACTGACGCCAGATGAGGTCATAGAGCCGCATCGCATCCGGCTCCATCCCTTCCAGCATCTCGGCGGTGACCAGCACGCTGGAGGGACGGATCGCCTCGTGCGCCTCCTGGGCACCGGCCTTGGAGCCGTAGAGATTCGGCTCTGCGGGCAGATAGGCCGCGCCATACTGCTCGCCGATGTACTCGCGCAGCGCCTCGACCGCCTCTTTGCTGAGGTTGGTGGAGTCGGTACGCATATAGGTGATGTAACCCGCCTCATACAGGCGCTGGGCCATCATCATGGTCTTCTTCACCCCGAAGCTCAGACGGGTAGAGGCCGCCTGCTGCAGGGTGGAGGTGATGAAGGGGGCGGACGGCTTGGAGCCGGTCGGCTTGTCTTCCCGGTTCACCACCTTGTAGTCGACCCCTTCCAGGGCGGCGACGGCGGCGAAGGTCTCGGCCTGGGTGACCGGCTTGAAGTCGACGCCGTTGCGGCTGACCACTTCCATGCGCAGGGCGGACTGCTCGGCGGTCAGCAGATCGGCGTTGAGATCCCAGAACTCCACCGGCACGAACGCCTTGATCTCGCGCTCCTTGTCGACGATGAGCCGCACCGCGACGGACTGCACCCGACCGGCGGACAGCCCGCGAGCCAGCTTCTTCCACAGCAGCGGGGAGACCATGTAGCCCACCACCCGATCGAGGAAACGACGGGCCTGCTGGGCGTTGACGCGATGGATGTTCAGCTCGGACGGCTGGGCAAACGCCTCCTGGATCGCGGTCTTGGTGATCTCGTTGAACACCACCCGCTTGTAGCGGCTGTCGTCACCGCCGATGATCTCGCGCAGATGCCAGGCGATCGCCTCTCCCTCTCTGTCCAAGTCGGTTGCGAGATAGATGGTGTCGGCCTTGGCGGCCAGACTCTGCAACTCGTTAACCACTTTTTCCTTGCCGGGCAAAATCTGGTAGTTGGCCTGCCAGCCTGCGGTCGGATTGATCCCCATCCTGGAGAACAGGGCATTGCGATCCTTGGCAGCCTTCTCTGATTCGCTCAGCTTGATGCCGCGAATGACAGGTTTTTTGGGCTCATTGCTGGCGCTGCCGCTGGTCGGCAGATCGCGCACATGACCGACGCTGGATTTCACCACGTAGTCCTTGCCCAAATATTTGTTGATGGTCTTGGCCTTGGCCGGAGACTCCACTATGACCAGTGATTTGCCCATGCTGTAACTATTATCCTCATTGCACCCGTCGGGGTTGGTGTGCGGTTTTGTGGGGCTGTATAAGAGATTTGACGCGAAAAAGCAATCTTGGAGACAAATTTGCTTGACCAGCCCACACCGCCTTGTCTCTTTATTTATTAATGCGAAGCCTGCGCGCGGGAAGCAACCGCTTTTTTGTTTTTATGCTATATCTCCCCCCTTTTTATATTTGAAACGACATATCCAACCGCTCCTGAAACATAAAAAACCACCTTGGTTATCAGCTTGTTACAAAAGACAAAATCTCTTTATAATGGCCATACGCCGCAGCTTTGTGCGCGGAAGGAACCGCTCCCCATATAAAAATCGAAAGGATGTAGTCATGAAGCACTTCGAGGTCAACTTCGACGGTCTGGTCGGCCCCACCCACAACTACGCCGGCTTGTCCTATGGCAACGTGGCTTCCCAGAGCAACGCCAAGGAGGCTTCCAACCCGAAGGAGGCGGCCAAGCAGGGGCTGCGCAAGATGAAGGCGCTGACCGAGCTCGGCATGACCCAGGGGGTGCTGGCGCCCCAGGAGCGACCCGATCTCGCCACCCTGCGCCGCCTCGGCTTCAGCGGCTCGGATGCCAGCGTGCTGGCCCAGGCTGCGAAACAGGCCCCCGCCGTGCTGGCCGCCTGCTATTCAGCCTCCAGCATGTGGACCGCCAACGCCGCCACCGTCTCGCCGAGCGCCGACACCCAGGATGGCCGCATTCACTTCACCCCCGCCAACCTGACCAACAAGTTCCACCGCTCCCTCGAGCCGGAGGTGACCGGTCGCATCCTGCGCGCCGTATTCAACAACGATCGCCACTTCAGCCACCACCAGCATCTGCCGGAAAACGATCACTTCGGTGACGAGGGCGCCGCCAACCACACCCGGCTGTGCCGCGCCTACGGCGAGGCCGGGATCGAACTGTTCGTCTATGGCCGCAGCGCCTTCGACGTCTCCCAGCCCGCCCCCAAGCGCTACCCGGCCCGCCAGACCCTGGAGGCCAGCCAGGCCATCGCCCGCCTGCACGGCCTGGGGGAAGAGAGCGCGGTGTTCATTCAGCAGAACCCGGAGGTGATCGATCAGGGGGTGTTCCACAACGACGTGATCGCGGTGGGCAACCAGAATGTGCTGTTCTTCCACCAGCAAGCGTTTCTCAATACCGCCGGGGCCCTGGCCGAGGTGCGCGCCAAGTTCGGTGACGGCGAGCTGCACTTCATCGAGGTGCCGACCGCCGAGGTGTCGGTGCAGGATGCGGTGAAGTCCTACCTGTTCAACACCCAGATCCTGACCCTGCCGTCCGGCAAGATGGCGATCATCGCCCCCACCGAGTGCCAGGGCAACCCAGCCGTATCCGCCTATCTGAACAAGCTGCTCACGCTCGGCACGCCGATCACGGGCGTGCACTTCATGGACGTGAAGCAGAGTATGCGCAACGGCGGTGGCCCCGCCTGCCTGCGGCTGCGGGTCGCCATGAACGATGCGGAGCTGGCCGCGGTCAACCCGGCCTGCCTCATCAACGACGGCCAGTTTGCCCGCCTGGATCAGTGGGTGGATCGCCACTACCGCGACAGCCTGGCGCTCGATGACCTGCGCGACCCATCCCTGGTGCTGGAGACCCGCACCGCGCTGGACGAGCTGACCCAGATCCTCAAGCTCGGCTCCGTCTATCCCTTCCAGCGCTGAGCGCTAAGCACTGGATAGAAAAAGCCGGGCAAATGCCCGGCTTTTTTGTTTCAATCCATTGAGCGACGCCTTAGAACCTGTTCACGATCTGTCGCGAGAGGTCGTCAGTAAGGTGAAGAGCCGCGCAGGAACCGGAGCGTATAGATATACGTGAGAACTCTTGGTTACAAACAAGCGAGCAGCACATGAGCCTTGATCACGGCCTCGCAGTAAGAGCGTAAACAGGTTCTTAGCGCCAGGGGCTCTGCTGCCACAGCCGGCCCAGACCCGCCTCCAGCGCCTGGGCGCCCTGCTGGCCCAGCCTCTGGGTCAGGCTCCTGGGCTTGCGGTAGCTGATGCCCACCACCTTGTGGTGGCTGGACTGTGCCAACAGGTAGTCATCGCTGGTGCAGAGGGTGTCCACCAGCCCCAGGCCTTTGGCTTGGCTCGCCAGCCAGTGTTCACCCGTGGTGACCCGGTCGATGTCGAGGTTCGGCCTGTGCTCGGCCACGAACGCCTTGAAGCGATCGTGGATGGCACCCAGCTCCTCACGGAACTTCTCCCGCCCCAGATCGTCGTTCTCGCCGAACATGGTAATGGTGCGCTTGTACTGGCCTGCGGTGTGCATCTCGAATTCGATATCGTGCTTCTTGAGCAGCTTGTTGAAGTTTGGCAACTGGGCTATCACCCCGATGGAGCCGACGATGGCGAAGGGGGCTGCCAGGATCTGATCCGCCACGCAGGCCATCATGTAGCCGCCGCTGGCCGCCACCTTGTCGATGGCCACGGTGAGCTTAATGTCTCTGTCGCGCAGGCGCTGCAGCTGGGAGGCCGCGAGGCCATAGCCGTGCACCACGCCGCCGCCGGATTCCAGGCGCAGCAGCACCTCATCGCCGGGCTGGGCGACCCCGATCACCGCGCTCACCTCTTCCCGCAGGGAGGCAACTTCCTTCGCATCCATGCTGCCGTGAAAGTCGATGACGAACAGGTGGCTGCGCTCATCGGTCGCCTTGGCACGCTGCTTGTGCAGCTCCTTGTGCTGCTTCTCCAGCTGCTTGCGCTGCGCCTTGCCGGCCAGGGCCAGCTGCAGCTTATGCTGCCCTTGCTCCAGCTCGCTGGAGAGATCGGTCACCACCAGCTCCCCCTTGCGCGCCTTGGGCTGACGGCTGCTGACCAGCATCAGTATGATGGCGCCTATGGCCAGCAGTAAGGTGAGGGTCTTGGCCAAAAACAGGCCGTATTCGGTCAAAAATGCCACTTGATGCTCCACGATGAGTCGGTTTTTTCACATAGTAAGGAGTTTGGTGAGATGGTGCAAAAACTCTGCCACTGACCCCCGCATAACGCCGGCGGCCCACCCTACCCCGCTGTTTTCTTCACATTTTTGCCGTCTCATACTGGTCAAGGGCAGTCCCGGATCAGTACACTTGCCCCTCATTGCCGCGCCCATCTGCCACGAACTGGTTATACAGGAGTCAACATGCTCGACTATCAGGCCCCCCGGGATCTGCTCAAGGACAAGGTCATTCTGGTGACGGGCGCCGGTGACGGCATAGGTCGCGAGGCGGCGCTCAACTACGCCGCCCACGGCGCCACCGTGATACTGCTCGGTCGCACCAGCAGCAAGCTCGAGGCGGTCTACGACCAGATCGAGGCCGCCGGCCACCCTCTGCCCGCCATAGTGCCGGTGGATCTGAAAGGCGCCACCGCCAGCCACTATCGCGGCATGGCCGAGACCTTCACCCAGCAGTTCGGCCGCCTCGACGGCGTGCTGTTCAACGCCGGCCTGCTCGGCACCCTGTCGCCGTTCGAACACATCCAGGAGCAGGAATGGGACGAGGTGATGCAGGTCAACGTCAAGTCCGAGTTCCTGCTGACCCAGGCGCTGCTGCCACTCATTCGCCAGACCGCCAAGGCGCACGGCGATGCCTCCATCGTCTACACCTCCTCCAGCGTCGGTCGCAAGGGGCGCGCCTACTGGGGCACCTATGCCATCTCCAAGTTCGCCATCGAGGGGATGATGGAGGTGCTGGCCGACGAGCTGGAAAACACCGCGGTGCGGGTCAACACCCTCAACCCGGGCGGCACCCGCACCAAGATGCGGGCCAGCGCCTTCCCGGCGGAAGATCCGCAGCTGCTGAAGACCCCGGCCGACCTGATGCCGCTCTACCTCTATCTGATGGGGGCCGACAGCCGTGGCAAGACCGGCCAGACCTTTGTTGCCCAACCGAAAGCGGCCCAACCCAAATAAGTCAACAAAATAACCAGATAGGGTTAAATTGAAGAGGGGGTGCCAGTAGCGCCCTGTTGAATCCCATCCGCCCCTGACAGGTTGAGCTATGTTTCGTCCCAAGAGCACGTTTGAGCAATGGAGGATCTTTCAGGCCGTGGTCGACTGTGGTGGTTACGCCCAGGCGGCCGAGGCGCTGAACAAGAGCCAGTCGTCCCTCAATCATGCGGTGGCCAAGCTGCAACAGAGTCTGGGGCTGGCCCTGCTGGAGGTGCGGGGACGCAAGGCGGTGCTGACGCCGGCGGGGGAGATCTTCCTCAAGCGGGCCCGCCAGCTCAGCCAGCAGGTGGAGGAGCTGGAGAACCTGGCCAACAACCTGGAGCGGCAGTGGGAGCCGCAGATCAACCTGTATGTCTCGGTGCTGCAGCCAAGGGAGCGGCTCTATCGGGCGCTGGCCCACTTCTATCCCCGCAGCCGGGGCTGCCGCATCAACCTGCACGAGCGGATCCACTGCCACTTCAATGCGCTGCAGGTGGGGGATCTGATGCTCTCCGAGCACCTGCCACACGATCGCACCGGCCTGCCGCTGGATGAGGTCTGCCTGCTGCCGCTGTGCGCGGCCGAGCATCCCCTCGCCAGCCTGACCGATCCCGTCAAGGCCGAGCATCTCGGCGCCCATAACCAGATAAGCCTGCACCCGCCCATCCATCGCTCGGTGGACTGGAACGATGCGGACGACACCGGCTGGAAGGCAACCCACTATCACGAGGTACTCGCCATGTTGCGGCTCGGCCTCGGCTACGCCTGGTTGCCGCGCCACCTGGTGCAGGAGGAGCTCACCAGTGGCAGCCTGGTGCAACTCAATCTGGAAGGGGGCAGCGAGCGCTACCTCTACACCTACCTGCTCACCCCCTCGACCGATGCGCTGGGGCCGGCGGCCGAGTTGCTGCTGCGCTGCCTGCGCAACGAATACCAGGCCGAGAGCGTCAAGTAAACCCGGCTGTCAGCCCCTGCGCACGCCTTTAGGCGGGGCACGGGGCCGACCGGACCCTCAGCCAGATTACTCCCTGTTTGCCCCCTGCTTACCCCTGCCTATCGGATCTCGGCGCCAGCCCTTCCAGCCTCACACCCTCACACCCTCACACCCTCACACCCTCACACATTGGGCACCCGCCAGCAGGCCGCCAGCGCCGCCAGCGCCAATCCGGTGGCCACCATGAAGACCCCGTGGAAACTCCAGATCTCGGCCACAGTCCCCGCGATCGCGCCCGCCATGATGGAGCCGGTGCGGATGCTGTTGGCAAACAGAGTGGTCGCCACCCCGGCCCGGCCCGGCATCAGATCCTGGAAGTAGGACATGCCGATCCCGGCGACTATGCCGATGAAGATGGCGTTGAGCAGTTGCAAGCCAATCAGCGCCGTCTGGCTCGACAGGGTCACCAGCCCCACGTAGAAGCCGAAGCCGGCCAGCACCGCCAGCAGCATCATGGGTCGCTTGCCGAAGCGACGGGTGTAGTAGCCCGCCAGCAGCATGAAGGGGATCTCGAGGGCCGCCGCCGTGCCCATCAGGATCCCGGCGAGCTTCTCCTCCAGCCCCAGCTCACGGGTGATGTAGAGCGGCATGTTGATGAGGTACATGCTGTTGCAGGTCCACATCAGGGTGGAGGCGATGAACAGCGCCCGCACCGAAGGGTCCCGCCAGCTGCTGACCCGCTCCGTCTCGCCATTGGACTTGGGCAGCGGCAGGGAGGGCAGCCAGCGCCAGACCACGAAGGCGCAGATGAGGTAGGCGAAGGCCGAGGCGAGGTACATCACCTCGAAGCCGTAGCCGATGGCGAGCGCGAAGGCGGCCGGCGGCCCTATCACCCAGGCCAGGGAGAACTGGGCCCGCAGCACAGAGCTGAACATGTCGGCGCGCTTGTTGCGGCTGTCGGCATATTCCCGCGCCAGGGCGAACAGCTGAGGGCTGGCGGTAGCGGTCAGGCTCGCCAGCACCACCCCCAGGCTCACCAGCAACCAGTACTGCCGGTTCCAGGCAAACAGCAGGGAGAGCACTATGCCAGCGAAGCAGCAGCGCAGGATCAGCTGTTTGCGATCCCCCTTGCTGTCGGAGCGGTGGCCGAGCCACTGGCTGATGAGGATGCCTATCACCGCATTGACGGTGTAGAACAGGCCCACCAGGAAGGGGCGCACCTGCACCTCCTCGGCCAGGAACAGGCTCAGGGTCGGCACCTGCAGCGCCACCGCCACCCCGGTCATGAAGGTCACGGCCAGGAAAGAGAGGGAAACGGGATCCGGCCTCTTGCGGGCTGCGGTCAATAAACTCATAGAGATACCATCGATAAGGGAGAGAAAAAGGAGCCAGGAACCGGCAGCTGTATAAAATGACGGCGCTCATTTTATGTCACTATCAAGAGCCACCTCAAGGCTTGCGAGGCCACGTCCAAGTCCGTACATTGGTAAACCCTCTGGCCAGCACAAGGATTTCACATGTTTGATTTTGATCGGGAGATAGATCGCCGCCATACCATGAGCCTGAAATGGGACAAGTACAAGACTCAGGACGTGCTGCCCATGTGGGTGGCCGACACCGATTTTCGCTCCCCCCCTGCGGTGATCGAGGCGCTCACCCAGAGGGTTGCCCACGGCATCTTCGGCTACTCCCGCCCCTCGCCCCGCCTGATCGAACTCATAGTGACCCGCATGCAGCAGCGCTATGACTGGGCCATCCAGCCGGAGTGGCTGGTCTTCCTGCCCGGCGTGGTGCCCGGCCTGAACCTGGCCTGCAAGGCCTGGAGCCAGCATGGCCGTGGCATCATCACCCCCAAGCCGGTCTATTACCCCTTCCTGCTGGCGCCGGGCTTCAACGATCGCCCCCTGCTCACAGTCCCCATGATCGAGGAGGCCGGGCGCTGGGTGCTGGATCTGATCGAACTCGAGCGCCAGGCCCCCTCCGCCGACCTGCTGCTGCTGTGCAACCCGCACAATCCGGGTGGCACAGTGTTCACCCGCGAGGAGCTGGAGGCCATCGACGCCATCGCCGAGCGCCACAACCTGGTTGTCTGCTCGGACGAGATCCACTGCGATCTGCTGCTGGATAAAGATGCCCGCCACATTCCCTATGGCGCCCTGAGCCCGGCCGCGGCCGAACGCTGCGCCGTGATGATGGCCCCAAGCAAGACCTTCAACATCGCCGGCCTGTGCTGCTCCTTCGCCGTGGTGCCCAACGCACGTCTGCGGCTCAAGCTGCAGCAGGCGATGCGCGGCATCAGCGCCGACGTCAACCTGCTGGGCTTCGTGGCGGCTGAGGCGGCCTACGAGGGCGGCGAGCAGTGGCTGGCGGAGCAGATCGATTATCTGTCCGCCAATCTGGCGTTGATCGAGCAGGCGGTCGCCCGCTGGCCCGGCGTCAAGCTGGCCAATAACCAGGCCACCTACCTCGCCTGGATCGATGTCAGCGCGCTCGGGCTGGACGATCCCGTCGCCTTCTTCGAGCAGGCTGGGGTGGGGCTCTCCCCCGGCGCCCAATTCGGCGATGGCCAGTTCGTGCGGCTCAACTTCGGCTGCACCAGGGCGCGTCTCGTCGAGGCGCTGGCGCGCATGGAGAAGGCCATCCTCCAGCCCCGCCGCTGATAACGCGGCACCGGAGGCGGCTGCCGGCCGGCCGCCTCCACTGATTGACGCGAATGGCGAAAGCCATTCTGGTTTGCATCTGGTATAGATAAGATGTGACCCATGCCGGGATGGGCTTGCCTCATCCCTTTTTATCCGCCATTGATCCGGTTCACTATGCACCCACGAGTCCTGCGCCACCGCTCGCCCCTGTTCCGCATCGCCCTGCCCTGGCTGGCGGCGCTGCTGGCGCTGCCCCTCTCTGCCGCCCCTGCCTACATCACCATAGGCACGGGGGCACTCAACGGCGTCTACTACCCGACCGGCGGCGCCATCTGCCGTCTGCTCAACGAAGAGAGCAGCCAGCATGGACTGCACTGCACGGTGCAGAACACCTCGGGCTCCCTCGCCAATCTGGTCGACCTGGCCAAGGGCGACATCCAGCTCGCGCTGGTGCAGTCGGATGTCCTGTACCATGCGGCCCATGGCAGCGGCCCCTTCACGGGCGAGGCGCCAAACGACAAGCTGCGCAGCCTGTTTAGGCTCCATCAGGAGTCGCTGACCCTGCTCGCCAGCGCCACCAGCAACATCACCACCCTGGCCGATATCGAGGGCAAGCGGGTCGATCTCGGTAACCCCGATTCGGGGGATCGCGTCACCAGCCAGGCGCTGCTCGATGCCATGGGCTGGCAGGCGAGCAGCTTCGCGGCGGCACCCGCCGCCTCGGCCAGCAATCCCCTCGAGGGCCTCTGCAACGGCAGCCTGGACGCCGCCTTCGTGGTGGCTGGCCATCCCAATCAGGGGATCGGTGATCTGACCGGCCGCTGCAAGGCTCGCCTCATCCCCATCGAGGGAGAGCAGATCGATCGCCTGCTCAAGAACCACCCCTACTACCAGCGCAGCCGCATCGGGGCCAACCTCTATCCGGGCCAGACCAGCGGCATCAGCACCTTTGCCGTGACCGCCGAGCTGGTGGCGCTGGACAGCCTGCCTCAGGAGGAGGTGCGCACAGTTCGTGATGTGCTGAGCAGCCGCCTCAAGCAGTTCACCCGCCTGCACCCGGCGCTGACCACCCTCACCCCGGAATCCATGCAGAGCGACAACATAGTCCCGCCCCATCCGGGCATGCAGGATGCCCCGGCCCAGGCGCCGCTCCTCGCCCCCGAGTCGCTCAGCCCCTCGGCCGCGGAGGGCACGGCTGCCACCCCGGCCAGCGATGCAGCCCCCTCGCCGGAAGGTTCCCCCGCCCGACCAGAGCAAGGCACCGGTGCCGTACTGCCGGCGGGCTCTGGCGCCGTGGCTACCGACGCCGCGACCCCGGCACTCGAAGGACAGGTGGTGCCCCAGGGCGGCACCGCGATGCCAGGGGCTCCCTCAGCCGCGCCCGAGCAGGAGCTCCTGCTCCCGGCCACACCGGCGACGGAGCCCGATCGGGTGCCGGCCCAGCAGAGCGGCGCCGCCCCCACGGCGCAACCCCAGCCAGCCGCCCAGTGAGCGCCGGCGACGATCAGTAACGAGAGAGGCCACCCCGGGGTGGCCTCTCTCGTTGTCAGCGCCTCTGGCACCGCTTCGTCACTCTCGCGACTTGGCGGCCGAGGTCAGGGATCCCGACGACATCCCGGGGCCCTGGATCTCCTCCTCCACCCAGTGCAGCAACTGCTTGATGGCCCGCGACAGCACCTGATTCTGGCGCACCACATACCCCAGGCTGGTCGCGGGGAAATCGGTCAACCGGGTCACGGGGGCGCTGAGCTTGAGCCGGGGATGCAGGGAGAAGTCCGGCACTATGGCCACCCCGAACCCCGCCTCGGCCCAGTCGAGCTGGGCGTCCACGCTGCCCACCTCCATGATGCGGCAGGGCGGCAGCCCCAGCAGCGGCAGGGAAGGGTCGATCAGCGCCCGGGTGCGGGTGTCATGGCCCAGCAAGATGAGGGTCGGTTCATCCAGGGGATCGCTCTGCCCCGCCCTGTGCCGTGCCTGCCAGCGTGCCAGCCCGTGCCCCAGGGTGCACCAGGTCACCTGCTGCAACTCGGAGTAGGAGAGCGGCTCGCTGCGTTTCTGCGCCATCACGAAGCCGAGATCCGCCCGCCCGGTCTTGACCAGCTCGGCCGCCTGATCCGAGGTGGTGTTGAACAGGGTGAGATCGATGCCCGGGAAGGCCTGCTTGAAGCGCTGGAACGGCTGGATCAGCAGCAATCGCGAGAGGATATCGCTGGCGGCGATGGCCAGGGTGCCCTGGCTCAGCTGGTTGAGGGCATTGAGATCGGATTGGCACAGCTGCAGCTCGGCGATGGCGCGCTCGGCGCTTTGCAGCAACCGCTCGCCGGCCTGGGTGAGGCGAAACGGGCTGCGCTCTATCAGCTTGACCCGGGTGGCCTGCTCCAGGTTCTTGAGGTGCAGGCTGACATTGGGCTGGGTCATGTGCAGTTCGGTGGCGGTCTGGCCGAAGTGCTGCAGGCGAGCCAGGGTGACGAAGGTGTTTAACCAGTGAATATCCAACATGAGGTAACTCTCGCCCACGGCTGGCGCGGGATGGCGCGTCATGGCGGGGGCTTTGCCGATAAATTGGCCATAATTATATGACTTCCTTATCGGAATTATAAAGATAATTAATTTTTCTAATCCACCCCAGGCTCCTAGGATGAACGCCTAACGTCTTAGGAGAAAGAGTCATGTCGTCTATCGTAGTCGTAGGTGCTAACTGGGGTGATGAAGGCAAGGGCCGCATCGTCGATTATCTGGCAGGTGAATCCGCCGCCAGCATCCGCTTCCAGGGCGGCAACAACGCCGGCCACACCGTGGTCAACGATCTCGGCACCTTCAAGCTGCACCAGCTGCCGAGCGGTGTCTTCAACCCGGATTGCCTGGTTGTCCTCGGCCCTGGCATGGTGATCAGCCCCGAGCCCCTGACCAAAGAGCTGGCCGAAGTGAAGGCCGCCGGCGTGACTCCAAAGCTCGCCATCTCCGATCGCGCCACCTTCTGCCTGCCGATCCACGCGCTGGAAGACACCCTGGAAGAAGTGCGTCTGGGTGACGGCGCCTACGGCTCCACCCGTCAGGGCATTGCCCCGGCTTACGGTGATCGGGTCATGAAAAAAGCGATCCTGGTAGGCTGGCTGAAACAGCCGGAAGTGCTGGTCGAGCGCATCCAATTCTTCCTCGACTGGAAACTGCCGCAGCTCAAGGCGCTCTACCCGAGCTTCGAGTTCAGCCAGACCGCCCAGGAAATGGCCGACTGGCTGCTGGAAGTGTCCGCGCCCTGGATCGACGCCGTCTGCAACGTCAGCGAGCCGCTCAAGGCCATCCAGGCCCAGAACGGCACCCTGCTGTTCGAAGCTCAGCTGGGCGCCGGCCGTGACCTGATCTACGGTGAGTACCCCTGGGTGACCTCTTCCCACGTCTCCGGCGCCTACGCCGGTATCGGTGGCGGCCTGCCAGCCCTGCGCCCCGAGCGCGTGATTGCCGTGGCCAAGGCGTTCAGTACCTCTGTGGGTACCGGCACCCTGATCACCGCCATGGAGAACCAGGAAGAGTTCCGCAAGTTCGCCAACGAGTTCGGTGCCACCACCGGCCGTCCCCGTGACATCGGCTACTTCGATGCGGTCGCCACCAAGCAGGGTCTGGAGATCCAGGCCGCCAACGAGATCGCCCTGACCAAGCTGGACTGCCTCTCCGGCATGCCGGATCTGAAGATCTGCGTGGCCTACGAAGGTGCCAACACCGAGAACCCGATCTGGCCGCAGACCGCCGGTCTGAAGCCGGTGTACGAGTCCATGGAAGCCTGGAGCGAAGACATCTCTCACATCCGCAAGTTCGAAGACCTGCCCAAGGCTGCCCAGCACTATGTGCTGCGCATCGAAGCCCTGCTGGGGGTGCCGGTGCCCATGGTTTCCGTCGGCCCGGGCCGTGAGCAGATGATCCTGCGCTAAGCCGCTCGCATCGCTGTCGACAAGGCAGATAAAAACCGGTCTCCATGAGGCCGGTTTTTTTATGGCTGCCGCCCGGCGAACGGGCAGGCCGCCCAGTACCCCCTGCTGCATGGCGCCCCTGTCCGCCTGCGCCATCTGCCCTCACCCAGCCGCCACAGTCGCTCACCCCGTTCCCCTCACCTGCGGCGACGACTCCCCTCCCGCTCAACCCCCGTTTCAGGCAGGAGTTCGGCTGCGCCTTATCCCCCTCTACACACCTGCCCGCCGGTTGTGGCCACACGATAAGTAAATAGTTACTAAAACACCCATCTATGTAACCTCTTGTAACCCGGTGATCCCGCTCACACTCCCTCGCCTGACCCTGTGATGAAGCGCCAAAAAGTGCCGGAAAATTGCTCTACAATGACAATCGCAAACGCTTTCACTAAAAAACAGATAAAAAAACACCTACCTCAACCTACAAATCAGTAATTGGAGCGAGACATGTTTCGTAAAAATTTACTTTCCATCGCCCTGGGCGTCGCCCTGTTCGGACTGGCCGCCTGCAACGGCAATGACTCCAGCGCCACGACCCCGCCCAGCCCGACCCTGGCGAGCCAGTACAAGAATGTGATCGATCGCAGCGGCACCCCGCTCCAGTTCCGAGACTTCGACAGCTACTCCAACCTCAAGTACAACCCGCTGCTCGATCTGGGGGCCTGGCACGGCTTCCTGCTGCCCGCCAGTGAAAACGAATGGGGCGGCTTCACCGGCCCCATGGTGATCGCCGAGGAGTACAGCCTGTTCTTCGCAAGCGAATTGGACAAGCTGACCCTGAGCGACGAGAGCGGCCGCCAGTACCCGCTCACATCCGCCAGCAAGCACGAGCTCTACGCCATCCCGGGGGCGCTGATCCAGCGCTACGAGTTCGATACTTTCGGCCTGGAGCTGGAGCTGCGCTACGGCGATGCCCGTACCGCGCTGATCCGCACGCGGCTGAGCAACCACACAGATGCGCCCCTCACCCTGAGCCTCGACTGGCAGGGCGAGCTGCTCAACCAGTGGGATGCCAAGAAGACCATCGCCGAGCAATACCCGAACTGGACCCGCACCATCAGCCAGAGCGAACAGGGGGTCGAGTTCCAGTTCGGCGAACTGCGCAGCACCTGGAACATCATGCAGAGCGGCAGCGCCAGCTATCGCATCGATCGCACCCTGGCCAGCCGCACCACCCTGGACGAGAAGACCCTCGGCTACCGCAGCGAGGCCAGCCTCACCCTGGCCGCCAAGGGCAGCGAGGACGTCTACACCCTGCAGAGCTATGTCCACTCCAGCGATGAGGCGAGCCACTACCAGCAGAGCCGCCAGGCCCTGCTGGCCAATCCGGCCGACTACTTCGATGCCTCCATCCGCCGCTGGGAGGGCTACCTCGAGCGCGGCCTCTCCAACCAGGGCATCGCCGAGTCGGAGCGTCGCATCGCGGTCAAGGCGATGGAGACTCTCAACGGCAACTGGCGCTCCCCGGCCGGCGCCATACTGCACGACGGGGTGACCCCCTCCAACACCGCCCGCTGGTTCGACGGTGTCTGGGCCTGGGACAGCTGGAAGCACGCCTACGCCATGGCCCACTTCAACCCAGAGGTGGCCCAGAACAACGTGCGCGCCATGTATGACTATCAGGTCCAGCCGGACGATCCGGTGCGGCCACAGGACGCGGGCATGGTGATCGACGCCGTCTTCTACAACAAGCTCTCCGATCGGGGCGGCGACGGCGGCAACTGGAACGAGCGCGACACCAAGCCGCCGCTCTCCGCCTGGGCCATCTGGGAGATCTACAGCGCGACCCAGGACAAGGCCTTCATCGCCGAGATGTATCCGAAGATCCAGGCCTATCACGACTGGTGGTACCGCGCGCGGGACAACAACCACAACGGCATCATCGAATACGGCGCCACCAAGCACGTCGAGCACAATGACGAGTTCGGCAACATCACCTTCAAGGTGCAGTACGCCAACAGCGTGCCCGCCGGGCTGGATCTCTCGAGCTGCACCAATGAGGGAGATGGCTGGTACGCCTGCGCCGGCATGCCGCTCTATCAGCAGGTGCTGAGCGTCGGCGGTTACAGCGAGATGGACATAGGTGCCCAGCATGGCGCCGGCTGGGAGTCCGGCATGGACAACGCCGCCCGCTTCGGCTTCATCGAGCAAGACCAACTGCAGCGCTATGCCGACAAAACCTATGGCGGCGACCTCGCCAAGGCCCGCCAGGACTGGAACGTCGCCTTCTTCGAGAACCACGAAGACGACGGCAGCCTCATCGGCTTCTCCATCGATCAGGAGTCGGTGGAGCTCAACGCCTTCCTCGCCAAGGAGAAGCGCATCCTGGCGGACATGGCCGAGCTGCTCGGCAAGCCGGACGAGGCGAGCCGCTACCGCGAGGGGGCAAGCCAGCTCTCCGGCTACATCAACGGCTGTCTGTTCGATGAGGCCTCCGGCTTCTATTACGATCGCCAGATCGCCCAAGGAGATGTGGCGGACGCCAACGGCTGCGTCGGCAAGCTGCTGACCGCCCGTGGCCGTGGGCCGGAAGGCTGGAGCCCGCTCTGGGCGGAGGTCGCCGACAAGGAGAAGGCCGCCCGGGTGCGCGAGGTGATGCTCAACGCCCAAGAGTTCAACACCAAGGTGCCGCTCGGCACGGCGGCGCTGACCAACCCGGCCTATGACCCCAACATCTACTGGCGCGGCCGGGTCTGGCTGGATCAGTTCTACTTCGGGGTGAAGGGGCTGGAGAACTACGGCTATCGCGACGATGCCCAGATGCTGGTCAACAAGCTGTTCAGCAACGCCGAAGGGCTGGCGGGCAGCGGCCCCATCCGCGAGAACTACAACCCGGAGACCGGCGCCATGCAGGGGGCCAGCAACTTCAGCTGGAGCTCGGCCCACCTCTATATGCTCTATCGCAACTTCCTGAGAAAAGAGGGCTGATCCCGGTCGGGACCAGCGCCAACAAAAAGGCCTCCATCATGGAGGCCTTTTTTTATCGGGACGCGGGGGGTCACCGCTTACTTGACAGTCACCCGGGCAAACTTGCGCTTGCCGACCTGATAGACGGCGGTGCCGGCACCGACCAGCGCCTTGCCATCGTCCAGCTTCTCGCCATCAACCTTGACCGCGCCCTGCTTGATCATGCGCAGCGCCTCCGAGGTGGTGGCCACCAGATCGGCGTCTTTGAGCAGGTTGGCGATGGGCAGGCCTTCCCCTTCCAATGCCAGCTCCACTTCTGGCATCTCGTCCGGGATGGCGTTCTTGGAGAAACGCTGGGTGAAGTCTTCGTGGGCCGCCTCGGCCGCCGCCTCATCGTGGTAGCGGGTGATGATCTCCTTGGCCAGCCAGATCTTCACGTCGCGCGGGTTCAGGGTGCCGGCGGCAATGCCGGCCTTGAAGCCCTCGATGTCCGCCAACGGGCGGGAGGAGAGCAGCTCGTAGTAGTTCCACATCAGATCGTCGGTGATGGACATGATCTTGCCGAACATCTCCCCCGGGGCATCGTGCACGCCTATGTAGTTGGCGGCAGATTTGGACATCTTCTTGACGCCGTCAAGACCCACCAGCAGCGGCATCATCAGCACGCACTGGGCGGCCATGCCGGCATCTTTTTGCAGCTCGCGGCCCATCAGCAGGTTGAACTTCTGATCGGTACCGCCGAGCTCCACATCCGCCTTCAGCGCGACCGAGTCATAGCCTTGCAGCAGCGGGTAGAGGAATTCGTGAATGGCGATGGACTGGCCGCCGGTGTAGCGCTTCTTGAAGTCGTCGCGCTCCATCATGCGGGCCACGGTCTGCTTGGCCGCCAGCTTGATCATGCCGGTCGCGCCCAGCTCACCCAGCCAAGTGGAGTTGTACTCGATGCGGGTCTTGGCGGGATCCAAAATCTTGAACGCCTGCTCGGCATAGGTGAGGGCGTTGTGCTTGATCGCGTCTTCGGAGAGCGGCGGACGGGTGCTGTTCTTGCCGGACGGATCACCCACCATGGCGGTGAAGTCGCCGATCAGCAGGATGATCTCGTGGCCCAGGTCCTGGAAGGTCTTCAGCTTGTTGAGGATCACGGTGTGACCGAGGTGAATGTCGGGAGCCGTCGGGTCCATGCCCAGCTTGATACGCAGCGGGCGTCCTTCCTTCAACTTGGCGACAAGTTCTTCTTCCACCAGAATTTCTTCCGCTCCGCGCTTGATCTCGGCTAGCGCCACCTCGAGCTGGGACATTTTTTGACTCTCCAATCACGATTCCACAGGGCCAAACATCTTACTGGAATGGCGGGCCAATTGGAAAGGCTGTAAAATCCGACCTTCTTTTCTGCTCAACTTCGTCCGCCTCAATGATTATTTGGAACGCCTTCAACTCTCTTCCCACCTGGCACCGCAAGATGGTGCTGATCCTGAGCATCATGGTGATGATGCTGGCGGCCTGGCCGAGCGAACAGGCGGTGGCCACCCGGGTCAACGGTGACGAGCAACTCGCCGATGCCTCACCCCTCGATGAGGGTGAGGCACAGCCGCAGGCGCTGGCCGAGCGGCGTGCCAAGCCGAGCTACATCACCAAGCAGGTGAAGGTGCGCGCCGGCGACAACATGCAGGTCATCTTCCAGCGCCTCGGCCTCAGCGCCGGCGATCTCTACCTCATCGCCCAGCTCGATGCGACCAACCCCTTGCGCGCCCTGCAACCCGGTCAGGAGCTCACCTTCAAGCTCACCAGGAACGGCGATCTGCACAGCCTCTACTATCCCCACAGCCTGGAGCAGGCGCTCAAGGTCAGCCGCAAGGCCGAAGGCTTCGTCGCCAGAGCGGTCAAGCTGGAGCTCGATACCCGCGAGCAGGTCGCCAGGGGCGAGATCCGCTCCAGCTTCTGGGGGGCCGCCGTCGAGGCGGGCATGAACGAGGATCAGATCATGGACTTGGCCGCCATCTTCGGCTGGGACATCGACTTCGCCCAGGATCTGCAACCGGGGGACAGCTTCCGGGTGGTCTATCAGGAGAAATATCAAGACGATGAGCGGGTCGCCTCCGGCGATATCCTGGCAGCCGAGTTCGTCAACCAGGGCGCCGCCTACCGCGCCGTGCTGAACGAGGATGGCAACTACTACACGCCGGAAGGCAAGGCGATGCGCAAGAGCTTCCTGCGCGCGCCGGTCAACTTCAAATACATCAGCTCCAACTTCAATCCGCGCCGCCTGCACCCGGTCACCGGCAAGATCCGCCCCCACAACGGCATCGACTATGTGGCGCCGGTGGGCACCCCCATCATGGCGGCGGGCTCCGGCAGCGTGGTGGCGGCCGGTTACAACCAGTTCAACGGCAACTATGTGTTCATCAAGCATGCCGGCAACTATGTGACCAAGTACCTGCACCTCTCAAAACGCACCGTCAACAAGGGGCAGCGGGTGAAGCAGGGGCAGACCATCGGCAATCTGGGGGGCACAGGCCGGGTCACAGGCCCGCACCTGCACTATGAATTCGTGGTGGGCGGCGTGCACAAGAACCCGCGCACCCTCAGCCTGCCCCAGGCCGAGACGCTCACCGGGCGGGAGCTGGCCAGCTTCAAGACCCAGGCCATGCCCCAGCTGGCGAAACTCGGCAGCCCCGAGCTGCAGCTGGCCCAGAACAAGCGGGATAATGGCGGCAGCTGACGCGTTGGCAACCCATCCACCGCACGGGTTCGCACCCGGTGACGGCTTGAATGCAGAGAGATCATAAGGAGAGGCCATGAGTGAGCGCTATATCGGATTGATGTCAGGCACCAGCATGGATGGCATAGATGCTGTGCTGATCGCGCTCGACGGCGAGACGCTGCGGGTCGAGGCGGCGCTCTGCCACCCCTGGCCGGCTGAGACCGCCCGCGAGCTGCATGCCCTCTGCACCCCGGGCGACAACGAGATAGACCGCATGGGGGTGGCCGACAATCGGGTGGCGCGGGAATTTGCCGCCGCGACCCACGCCTTGCTTGCCAAGGCGGGACTTGAGCCCGGGGAGATCCGCGCCATCGGCTCCCACGGCCAGACCATACGCCACCGCCCCCAGCTCGGCTTCACCCTGCAAATCGGCAACGCCGCCCTGCTGGCCGCCTCGACCGGCATCGACGTCATCGCCGACTTTCGCACCCTGGATATGGCCCTCGGCGGCCAGGGGGCGCCCCTGGTGCCCGCCTTCCATCAGGCCATCTTCGCCAGCCCCGGCGCCCTGCGGGTGGTGCTGAACCTCGGCGGCATCGCCAACATCTCCGTGTTGCCTGGTAATCCGGACGGCGACGGCAACGCTCAGGTATATGGCTTCGATACCGGCCCCGCCAACACCCTGCTCGACGGCTGGTATCGCCGCCATCACCCGCAAGGCGGCGACTACGATGCGAATGGCCGCTGGGCCGCCAGCGGCCGGTTGCTCCCGGCGCTGCTCGAAAAACTGCTGGCTCATCCCTACTTCGCCGCCCCCGCCCCCAAGAGCACGGGGCGGGAGATGTTTACCCTCGACTGGCTCGACGGCAAGCTGGCAGGCACGGCATACGCCCCCGTGGATGTGCAGCGCACCCTGCAGGCGCTGAGCTGCCACAGCATAGCCCGCCAGCTGCCTGCGGTGGATGAGACACAAACCAGGCCAGAGCTGTTCGTCTGCGGCGGCGGTGCCCATAACGGCCCGCTGCTGGCGGAACTCGCAACCCTGTTGCCCCGCTGGCGCCTGGCCAGCACCGCCGAGCTGGGGCTGGCCCCCGACTGGGTGGAGGGAGCCGCCTTCGCTTGGCTCGCGATGCGCTTCATCCAGCGTCAACCGGGCAACCTGCCCGCCGTCACCGGCGCCAGCCGCCCGGCGATCCTGGGCGCCCTCTATCCCGCCGGATAAGGGCGCTTGCCGGTCGGGAATCAGCCTCAGGTGCTAGCGCTTGAGGCTGATTCAGAGCACAGATTCAAACCTCCCGCCTCTCGTGCACCTGCCTGCGTCTGACGATGGTCAGGCGGGCACAGGACCATCTCGCTTCCCTTCACGCCACTCTTCAAATCACTCCTCACAGTACGGCTGCAATTTCATGGCATATATTTCTGGTGCTTTGGCAAGCAAGAACTGACCAGGATCCGTGCGCAAGGCGCCCTTCACAGGGTGCCGTAATGAATCACTCATGCAGATATATTGAATTATATTCCCGCCACATCTTTATTAACTCATCCATTAGCTTCGGCTAGCATATTTTAAAGCGCCGAGATAGATCTCCGAAAAGCCTAAAAGCGCATATCCATGCACAATAAATTTGATTAACTGCAAGCTGGTGCATGTTATTAACGCTTTATTCACAGTATTGGCCAGCCCTCACAAAGGTAAGAACCCTTAGCCCGCGGGCTTGCCCACGGTAAAAGAGCGACACCTTTCACGCTAAGAGCCTATGCAGCATGAATTGAATAGCAAAATAGCGATATTTCAGTCCATTGAGCCATCTCATATAAATGAGATCCCGGTTTGCATCCCACCGGAATCCACTCATAGAATCGCTGCGTCTGAAATAATCAACCCAATCTCTGCCTCCCTTATCCAACCCCTCTTGCGAGTGGCTTGAAAATAATAATTGGGAAGCTGGATCCCGCTCCCTGCGGCATACCCGATGCCCAGAACCCGAAGCGACGACTTTGACGCTACCGGGGTCAGCGAGGAGCGCGATCAGAGAGGGGCAAACTGTACTTTGCATTAACGAGGAGTATCGATATGAGTGGCACTATCATCAAGGCTGCAAGAAATACTGAACAGGCCCCCCAGCATTTAGGCCCATATACTCAAACTGTGGCGTTCTCCCATTACAATAATATTTCCGCCCAACTACCTGTCGATCCCAAAACAGGCAAAATGATCGCGGGCGATGTCAAGGTGCAGGCCAAACAGTGCCTGAATAACATCAAGGCCATCGTCGAAAGCATCGGCCATGTGATGGACGATGTGGTGAAAGTCACCATCTTCCTGAAAGACATGGCGGATCTGGAGGCGGTCAACGCGGTTTATCGCGAATTCTTCCCGCACTATGTGCCGACCCGCACCACCCTGGCGGTGGCCGCCCTGCCGATGGATGCCCAGGTCCAAATCGAAGCCATCATCTCCAATGGCGAAGGCACCTTCCCGCAGGCACCCTGCGCCCTCATCAAGCTGGCCCGCAATAGCGACAAGGCGCCGCAAGACCCGCTCTCGACCCATACCGTCGCCTTCTCTCACTACAACAATATCGGCGCACAACTGCCGATCGAGGCGGCGTCGGGCAAGTTGGTCGCCGGTGGCATCCAGGAGCAGGCGGCTCAGTGCCTGAAAAATATCAAGGCCATCCTGGAAAGCATCGACGTGCCGTTTGACGACATCGTCAAGGTGAATGTCTACCTGAAAAACCTCGCCGATATGGACGCCGTCAACGCCGTCTATACCACCTTCTTCCCGGACTCGGCCATCGCCCGCGCCGTCGCCTATGTGCCGGCCCGCTCCGTGATTTGCGCCTCTGCCCTGCCCATGGATGCCCTGGTGCAGATGGATGCGGTGATCTCCCACGGTGACGGCACGCCGCCGCAACTGGTGGAAGACAGACACAATCTGGTGATCCGGGCCAGCAACACGGACAAGGCACCTAAGAGTCCGCTGCATTCACAGACCGTCGCCTTCTCCCACTACAACCATATTGCCGGCCAACTGCCGCTGGATGTTGCCACTGGCAAGATCCTGGCCGGTTGTGTCAAGGAGCAGACCGCCCAGTGCCTGAGCAATATCAAGGCGATTGTGGAGAGCATCAGCCATGTGATGGACGATATCGTCAAGATCAATATCCAGCTGAAACACATCGAGGATCTGGAGGCGGTCAACGCCATCTATACCCAATACTTCCCGGACTATCTGCCAGCCCGCACCGTCATTGGCGTTAGCGAACTGCCCGCCGGTGCCCTGGTGCAGATCGATGCCGTAGTCTCCAATGCGGAGAGTACCCCGCCGCAGGCATAAGGTATTGTTCTAACGAAAAAACACCGGCTGAGGCCGGTGTCTTTTTATGCATGAAATATCAGAGGATCTGACCCGAACATGGGAGCCCACTCAGACCAGTGCCGCCCCGGGGCGCACTGGTTCACTGCTTGCTGGCGGGCGGCCAGCTCGCCCGGTGTCCATACCCTATGACGGCCTGGTCAGCCGCTGGTTGAACAGCTTGAAGGTGGCTCTGGCGATCAGATCATGCTCGATGAGGTAAATGCACAGCATCTCTATGGTGCCGGCCCCCTCCGGGAAGTTGCGCCTGACCCGCTCGTGGTCGATGACGACATTATCGTCGCTGTGGCGGGACAGCAGCTCGGCATAGAGATCCGGCTCCATGAAGCGCGAGGCGATATTGGCCCGCATATGGGCTTTATCCCGTGCGATGAGTTCCCCCTCGATGGAATACTGGGCCGCCCCCTCTGAATAGGTCGCCAGCCAGGCTGCCATATCCTTCCTGTTATAGGCATCCAGCTGCCTCTGAACTATCGCTTCGCAAGCATTCATCTTTCCAATCCATTAGAAATCCGTGAGCGGAATACTATACAGCCTGCTGTTTCGCGGGCACCCTGCGTCAGCTTATAGTGCGTTTAAGCTCAATTTCCCGCTCTTTAAACACCGCATAATCGCTGGACGATCGACTCTTGGCGGCGGTAATCCATTGCACCCCGGTTTCATCCCCATGCTTGAACTCCAGTCTGAACTCATATTTGGCGCTCGCAGCCAGCGCCATGATGGCGCCCACCACAAACCCCATCGCGGGGAGCAGCAGGGTAACGCCCTTCCCCTGCTCTTCCGTCGGTATAAAGACAAACAAAATGCTCGATGTGATCACCCCAAGCAGAACCATATTCAGCAAGTGATTTTTCCAGCTGAGCACTCTCACTTGCACATCAGCAATTTTATCCAGCTCATAGCTGTCGGCATTCACCTGCAATTTTCCAGTCGATGGTTGAATGGATATAGAACAAGGCATTGGCACCCTCCGTTGTATTAATAATCTTATTTATCAGCTGATATTTTTATAATTAGCATGCCCTGCATCGACACCGGCCGGCACAGGGAGGCGCCATCGCCGAATGACCGCCTGGCAGGCAGTTACTATCCAGACGAGTCGCAGACTGGGTATGGTACCGGATGACACCAAATAGCAAAGCTAATTGAAGAGAAAAAGCGAGGCGGCGCAACTTATTATCCTGGGGAGCCCGGACTCGAGGCTCGCTCGTCGGTTCCCCCTTGCCAACCAATCAACGCCGCCCATCAAAAAGCGCCTCCCGGGGGAGGCGCCTTGCAATGCAGGATCATCAGGAGTGGCCGGGCTCTGCCGCCTAGAACGCACTCCTGAACAGCCGGATGGCCTGGCGCCGCACCGGGGCACAGAGCGGGGGCTTGGGCGGCACCAGGTTGATCTGGCCACGGCCGGTGCGGGTCTCGCCGCGCAACAGGATCTGGATGTAGTGAGGATCCTGTCGATGGATGAACCGGGACGCCTGATAAGCCCAAGGCTTGGGGATCCCCCAGAGGGTGCTGGCGAGGGCCCCGACGATGCAGAAGAAGGCGGGCTCCCGCAGCCCCATCCTCACCCCGTTTTCCAGCGCCTCCTTGAACGAGTGGGAGTGGGCGATGCAGGTCATGACATTGACCATGAAGGCCACATAGTCATCATGACCTCCGGCTCCGACTCTGGCCCTCAACTCGGCCTCTGGCCGATAGCCAAACTGGTGGCCGATGTTTTCCAGCACCGCATTGCGCTGGCGAATGACCCTGGCATAGAACATCAGCATCGCGGTGCAGTCGAGCACCTGGCAGAGCACATCATGGTGAGGGTGTGTCTTGCTGGGGCGAGGCGCCGTCAACAGCGCCATCTCCTCCGAGATGGCGAGCAGGCCGATCGGCACCGCCGTGCTTATAAACGAGAGATCCACCGACAGCTCAAGATCCTGGTCGCTCTCCAGTTGGGCGATGACGACATGCTCGGCAAACAGACGGCGCTGCCGGTCGATGAGCGCGCCATAGACCAGGTCTCTGAACTTCTTCTGCGGATAGGGGGTATCGAGCAGGGTCTCCATCGTCATGATGGCGGCCGAGACCCGGCCACGCAGCTGGTAATCGGGAGGGAGCGGGAAATGCTTCCCCAGCCGGGGAGGAGGCCGGAGTGAACCGGATCGACAATACATATCACCCAATACAAAACCCAACATAGTTCCTCCGCTTTCAGATAGTGATGATCACCCTGCGATCGCCGATCGTTACCTCCAGAAGAACATCAAACGGTATGCACTTATTGTCCTCATGACATCAAACCGCCGGTCTCCCTGGCAACACCACCATCATAGAAGGAATCATTTATTTTAACCGCACGCCACCTCCCACTTACGACATTAAAAACATATTTAATAGTAATGATTACCATCGAAACAAACTGAATATTCAGACTATTTTAATATTGGCTCAAGCCACGTATCACTGTGTTTTTTTCGGTTATACAAAAAGCCTGTTCCCACCAACATAATAATGAACAAGGGATGAATAAATAAGGCAATCAGAGAACAGAGCAATACCACCTTCCAAGTGACCTTTCGCTTTTTCTGGGCAAGGAGTTGCTGCGTTTGCTCTGCGGCCCTGGCGCGCTGATTCAAACCAGTCAACTCATCCCACTCATGGTCCCCGTTGGCATGACGTTTTGCCAAGGTTGCAACCCTGCCCCGAAAGTGGTGAATGGTGAAGCGATGTGTGCCCCGGCCAGTGCCAGCCTCGGCACCTGTCGTCTTGTAATACTCCAGCTTGAGCAACGCATTGGCACCCAATCCCCGAGCATGTTCAATAGCCTGTCGCCTGGCCTCATTCGGTGACTCTCTGGAGGCACCATGTACGATCCAGTCACCCAGCTCGACAATGTCCCAACCCCTCACGCTCTCCGAGCCCGAGGTCATAAATTCATCCGGGGTGATATAACCCGGGGCCTCAGTAGGATGAAGCAATGAGCAGTGGGTCGCCTTATATCCCTTGGGCGTCGCCTGCTGTTCGAATGTGACCATGGCCTCTTCCGCCAGCAGGGCTATTTGTGCGTCATTCTTGAAGCTGCTGTCATGAAAGAAATAATCTTTGCCATCCTTGCCCTTGATAAAGCCATAGCGCTTTTCTGGCAAATAACTGGTTATTGTTCCCTGCATTAATGTGTGACCACCGCTGCAATTAAATAAGAGAATAACGTTCCAGACCGCACATCCTGGGCAACTGCTCGGCAGCCACGTCAATGACGAGATCGGAACACAGGACCTCATAGTGCATGAAAGAACCGGGTATAGTCAGCCGTGGCAAAGGTGTCACTGGCCACAAAGTCCAGAAAGGGCGAGCAGAGGATCGTTTCCCAAATCTGCCATTCGGCCATCACAAGGAACAGACTGCCCAGTGCCTCGGTCATATCAAGGCGATTGTGGAGAGCATCAGCCATATGATGGACGATATCGTCAAGGTCAATATCCAGGTCGCCAATATCGCGGATCTGGCGGAGGTGGATGCCATCTATACCCGCTATTTCCCGAGCTATCTGCCCGCCCGCACCGTATTTGGGGTGAGCGAACTGCCCGCCGGTGCCCTGATGCAGATGGATGCGGTACTCTCCAATGCGGAAAGCACCCCACCTCTGGTTTAAGGCATTTCTCTAGCAATAAAAAGACACCGGCTTAGGCCGGTGTCTTTTTACATTACTTACCCATGCATACAGATAATGTTATAACTCAGCGTATATTTTCTTCATATGCTTATCTCCTTTCTTGTAGCCAGGAGGATCAATATGGAAAGTATTATTTGTAATTACCAAGTTAGATATGTCATCAACCAGACATAAATCCCACTCATGTCCAGGTGTTACATGCATCCCCTTAGTTTGGTAGCAACGCAATACGGTGTTTCCTTTACTGGACTCGCCAATAGCTACAGGTTGAGCTACACGAGCATAACCGCTATATGTAAACTCTATTTCTGAACGGCTTTTTATTGCAGACATCAATTTATTAATCATACCTACCCCTCATTGATAAACCCAACAAGTAGAGTACCCAACAAAAAGAGAGCCAAAGGTGACCACCATCACACAATTAAAACACACGTCATCCTAAATAAATCCAATTCGAACCACTAATTAATAGTAAAAAATATAATATATTTACTTAATGATGATGCACTCAGCTTAGAAGCCCAGCGAAAGCACGACATAAAAAGATAAAATGGATATAGATATAAACAACGCCCCCCATCTTGCGATGGGGGGCGTTTATCGACTCAGCACTTGGGCCCGGTGCTACTCAGCCCAAGGTGCCGACAGGCATTACAGGGACTCTGCGGTCGCAACCACGTTTTCCACGGTAAAGCCGAATTCCTTGAAAAGCAGCTCGGCCGGCGCGGACTCACCGAAGGTGGTCATGCCGATGATCTTGCCGCCGAAGCCCACGTACTTGTACCAGTAGTCGGCGATACCCGCTTCGATGGCGACACGCTTGGTGACGGACATCGGCAGGACGGACTCCTTGTACTCGGCAGACTGGGCATCGAACACGTCGGTGGCCGGCAGGGAGACCACGCGCACGGCACGGCCCTTGGCGGTCAGCTGCTCATAGGCGGCCACGGCCAGCTCCACTTCGGAACCGGTGGCGATCAGGAGAAGCTCCGGGGTACCGGCACAATCCTTCAGCACATAACCACCCTTGGCCACATCGGCCAGCTGCTGGGCGCTGCGGTCCATCTGGGGCAGGTTCTGACGAGAGAAGATCAGCGCAGTCGGGCCGTCCATACGCTCGATGGCGTGCTTCCAGGCGATGGCGGATTCCACCTGGTCACAGGGGCGCCAGGTGCTCATGTTCGGGGTCAGACGCAGGGAGGCGATCTGCTCCACCGGCTGGTGAGTCGGGCCATCTTCACCCAGACCGATGGAGTCGTGGGTGTAAACGAAGATGGCGCGCTGCTTCATCAGGGCGGCCATGCGCAGGGCGTTGCGGGCGTACTCCATGAACATCAGGAAGGTGGCGCCGTAGGGGATGAAACCCCCGTGCAGGGCGATGCCGTTCATGATGGCGGACATGGCGAACTCACGCACACCGTAGTGGATGTAGTTGCCCGCCGCGCTCTCAGGGGTAAGCGATTTGGAGCCGGACCACATGGTCAGGTTGGACGGCGCCAGATCCGCAGAGCCACCCATGAACTCGGGCAGCAGCTTGCCGAAGGCTTCCAGAGAGTTCTGGGATGCCTTACGGGTCGCGATCTTGGCCGGGTTGGCCTGCAGGGTCTCGATGATCTTGGCAGATTCCGCGGCCCAGTTGGCCGGCAGCTCACCGACGGTGCGGCGCTTGAACTCGCTTGCCAGGGTCGGGTGCGCGGCTTCATAGGCGGCAAACTTAGCAGCCCAGTCGGATTCGAGCTTGGTGCCCTTCTCCTGCGCATTCCACTCGGCGGCGATCTCGGACGGGATGACGAACGGCGCGTGATCCCATTTCAGGAAGGCACG
The DNA here is from genome assembly GCF_900637545.1 of Aeromonas encheleia. Lineage (NCBI taxonomy): Bacteria > Pseudomonadati > Pseudomonadota > Gammaproteobacteria > Aeromonadales > Aeromonadaceae > Aeromonas > Aeromonas encheleia. Next base: position 1,230,197 of record NZ_LR134376.1, on the reverse strand, counting down.
GGCGGCGGCGATCTCGTCGTTGCCCAGCGGTGAGCCGTGGCAATCGTGGGAGCCGGACTTGTTCGGTGAGCCGTAACCGATGATGGTGCGGCAGCAGATCAGGGTCGGCTTGCCGGTCTCGGCCTTGGCGGCTTCGATGGCGGCGTTGATGGCTTCCGGGCTGTGACCGTCAACCGCAGGGATGACGTGCCAGCCATAGGCTTCGAAACGCTTGGGGGTGTCGTCGGTGAACCAGCCTTCCACGTGACCGTCGATGGAGATGCCGTTGTCATCCCAGAACGCGATCAGTTTGCCCAGCTGCAGAGTACCGGCCAGGGAGCAAGCCTCGTGGGAGATACCTTCCATCAGGCAGCCGTCGCCCATGAAGGCGTAGGTGTAATGGTCAACGATGTCGTGACCCGGCTGGTTGAACTGCTCGGCCATGGCCTTCTCGGCGATCGCCATGCCCACGGCATTGGTGATGCCCTGACCCAGCGGGCCAGTGGTGGTCTCGATGCCGGGGGCATAACCGTACTCCGGGTGACCCGGGGTGCGAGAGTGCAGTTGACGGAAGTTCTTCAGGTCATCGATGGAGAGGTCGTAACCGGAGAGGTGCAGCAGGGAGTAGAGCAGCATGGAGCCGTGGCCGTTGGACAGCACGAAACGGTCGCGGTCGGCCCACTTGGGGTTGTTCGGGTTGTGCTTGAGGTGGCCACGCCACAACACTTCGGCGATATCTGCCATTCCCATGGGGGCGCCCGGGTGACCGGAGTTGGCTTTTTGAACGGCATCCATACTCAATGCGCGAATGGCATTGGCAAGCTCTTTACGAGAAGGCATCTGTATCTCCTGCGATTGCTTCATTTGATGGCCAAGATTAAGGCGCGTTATTGTCCCAGCAGGGCGGGCGCGGTGCAAATATTATCTGGGCGAATAAAGCGGCTTTGGGAGCACAATCGCTTTTCTTGCCCCGGCAAACGATTGACTCTGGCCCCCCTTCTACCCCAAACGGGGTGATTCAGCCGCCGGCCTTGGCCCGGGCGGGTCCAAACCAAAATAGTGCTGGCAATCACCCATTGGCCTAATTAAAATAGACGTCCAGATGTAGATACCTCTACAGTCATCCTGTCATTTTCCGGTTATGGCCAAGGCGATAACCCCATACGAATTGAGAACCAATCATGGCAAAGCTGTTTACTTCCGAGTCGGTCTCCGAAGGCCATCCCGATAAAATCGCCGACCAGATCTCCGATGCGGTGCTGGACGCCATCCTGGTGCAAGACACCAAGGCTCGCGTCGCCTGCGAGACCCTGGTCAAGACCGGCATGGTGATGGTAGCCGGCGAAGTGACCACCTCTGCCTGGGTCGACATCGAGCAGATCGTGCGCGACACCGTGCGCGAGATCGGTTACACCCACTCCGACATGGGCTTCGATGCCGACTCCTGCGCCGTGCTGAACGCCATCGGCAAGCAGTCCCCCGACATCAACCAGGGCGTCGACCGTACCGACCCGTACGAGCAGGGCGCCGGTGACCAGGGCCTGATGTTCGGCTACGCCACCAACGAGACCGAGGTGCTGATGCCGGCACCCATCACCTACTCCCACCTGCTGGTAAAACGCCAGGCCGAAGTGCGCAAGAACGGCACCCTGCCGTGGCTGCGTCCGGATGCCAAGAGCCAGCTGACCTTCGCCTACGACAACGAAGGCAAGATCCTGGGTGTGGATGCCGTGGTGCTCTCCACCCAGCATTGCGACTCCATCAGTCACAAGGATCTGGTGGAAGCGGTGCGTGAGGAGATCATCAAGCCGGTGCTGCCGACCGAGTGGATCACCAAGGACACCAAGTACTTCATCAACCCGACCGGCCGTTTCGTCATCGGCGGCCCCATGGGTGACTGCGGTCTGACCGGTCGCAAGATCATCGTCGACACCTACGGCGGCATGGCCCGTCACGGTGGTGGCGCCTTCTCCGGCAAGGATCCGTCCAAGGTGGATCGCTCCGCCGCCTACGCCGCCCGCTACGTGGCCAAGAACATCGTTGCCGCCGGTCTGGCGGATCGCTGTGAAATTCAGATCTCCTACGCCATCGGCGTGGCCGAGCCGACCTCCATCAGCGTCGAGACCTTCGGCACCGGCAAGGTCGCCGAGGAGCTGCTGGTCAAGCTGGTGCGCGAGCACTTCGAGCTGCGCCCCTACGGCCTCATCGAGATGCTGGATCTCAAGCGTCCCATCTACCAGGCGACCGCCGCCTACGGCCACTTCGGTCGCGACGAGTTCCCCTGGGAGAAGACCGACAAGGCTGCCCTGCTGCGCGACGTCGCCGGTCTGTAAGATCTCTGTTCTCAACAGCGCGGTGATATGCACCTTGTGACAAGAGGGGAGCCTGGCTCCCCTCTTGCTTGTCTGCCATTTGTTCGGCCATCAACAGGACTGCCCATGTCTTCCCTCCTCCACCCGGACGCCCAGCTCAGCGCGCGAGTCGAAGCCTGCTTCGTGCAGGCGGAGGCCCGCCTGGGTCGCAGCTTCCCACGCCCACGCATCCATCTGAACATGCGCGGCCGGGCGGCGGGCTCGGCACGGCTGCAGACCTGGGAGCTGCGCTTCAACCCCGCGCTCTATCAGGCCAATACAGCCGCCTTCCTGACCGAGGTGGTGCCCCACGAGGTGTCCCATCTGCTGGTTCATGCGCTCTGGGGCGAGGGCCGCGGCAAGTCGCGAGTGCTGCCCCACGGCAGGCAGTGGCAGTCGGTGATGCGTGAGGTGTTCAACCTCGAACCCAGAACCACCCACAGCTTCGATCTCGCCGTGCTGGGCCAGCGCACCCATGCCTACGCCTGCGACTGCCAGCAGCATCGGCTCTCCGTCCGCCGCCACAACAAGGTGCTGCGCGGCGAGGCGAGCTATCACTGCCGCCGCTGTCGCCAGCCATTGGTTCCCCTGAGGGAGCCGGTGACGGACTGAGCCAGCCTGTGTCGCGCCCCTGTGTTAGGGTGCGCACTTCTTCAACCAACCGTTTCATTGCCAAGGATCTTCATGTTTCGCCCTCTGCTCTCTCTCAGCCTCGGCCTGCTCATCAGTCTGCCGTTTTTCAGCTCACCACTGCAGGCCCAGACCTTTCGCGCCGCCAAGCAGGATCTGAACACCCTCTACCAGAGCCACCCCACCACCTTCTACTGCGGCTGCAACATCAAGTTCAGCGGCAAGAAGATGGCCCCCGACTGGGAGAGCTGCGGCTACCTGCCGCGCAAGCAGGCCTCTCGCGCCGCCCGCATCGAGTGGGAGCACGTGGTACCCGCCTGGGAGTTCGGCCACCAGCTGCAGTGCTGGCAAGAGGGGGGGCGCAAGAACTGCGGCAAGAGCGATGAGTTCAACCAGATGGAGGGGGACATGCACAACCTCTTCCCCGCCATCGGCGAGGTGAACGGCGATCGCGCCAACTACCGTTTCTCCGACTGGAACGGCAAGCCGGATCAGTACGGCAAATGCCAGATGCTGGTGGATTTCAAGACCCGCCAGGTGCAGCCGCCCAAGGGGCCGGTGCGGGGTCAGATCGCCCGCGCCTACCTCTACATGGGCCAGCAGTATGGGCTGCGTCTGGCTGCGCAACAGCGTAAGCTGTTCGAGGCTTGGAACAGGCAGTACCCGGCCGACCGTTGGGAGTGCGAACGCAACCGTCGCATCGGCAAGCTGCAGGGCAATACCAACCCCTTCATTGAAAAGCAGTGCCAGTAACCCAATCTACCGGAGAGAGGGGAAACTTCCCTCTCCTTGAGCAAGCCAAGAGACAGACACTCAGCCATGCGCATTCCACGTATCTATGAACCGGCCGCCCTGCAGGTAGGCCAGACCCTCGCCCTGTCGGAAGACGGTGCCAACCATATCGGCCGGGTGCTGCGCATGCAGCCAGGCCAGCCGCTCGAGCTGTTCAACGGCGACGGCAATCAGTATGCCGCCACCATAGCCCAGGTCGGCAAGAAGTCGGTGGAGGTCAGCATCGATGGCTGCGAGGCGCAATCGGTGGAGTCCCCCTTCGCCATCCATCTGGGCCAGGTGATCAGCCGGGGCGACAAGATGGACTTCACCATCCAAAAATCCGTGGAGCTCGGCGTCACTTGCATCACCCCGCTGTTTTCCGAACGCTGTGGCGTCAAGCTGCCCGCCGATCGGCTGGAGAAGAAGCGTGAACAGTGGCAGAAGGTGGTGATCAGCGCCTGCGAGCAGTGCGGCCGCAATGTGGTGCCAGAAGTGCGTATGCCGATGGAGTTGGATGCCTGGCTGGCGGAAGAGACCCGGGAGCTCAAGCTCAACCTGCACCCGCGCGCCTCCTACAGCATCAGCACCCTGCCGGTGCCCGAGCATGGCGTGCGCCTGCTGATAGGCCCGGAGGGCGGCTTGTCCAGCGACGAGATCGCCCGTACTGTGCAGGAAGATTTCAAAGAGATGCTGCTGGGGCCGCGGGTGCTGCGCACCGAAACCGCCGCCCTGACCGCCATTACCGCGCTGCAGTGCCGGTTTGGCGATCTGGCCTGAAACGGGTTCTGACAATCTCAAACGCAATCGAGCTACCAGAAGGATATTCGGATGACCATTAAACTCGGCATAGTGATGGACCCCATCTCGGCCATCAATATCAAGAAAGACTCCAGTTTCGCCATGCTGCTGGAAGCCCAGCGCCGTGGCTACGAGCTGTTCTATCTGGAGATGGCAGATCTCTACATGGAGGCGGGCCGCGCCTTTGGCACCATGCGTCCCCTCACGGTGGAGCAGAACCCGGCCAAGTGGTACGAGCTGGGCGAGGTTGTCGATCAGCCGCTCTCCAGCCTGGACGTGATCCTGATGCGCAAGGATCCGCCCTTCGACACCGAATTCATCTACGCCACCTACATGCTGGAGCGGGCCGAGGATGAGGGCACCCTCATCGTCAACAAGCCCCAGAGCCTGCGCGACGCCAACGAGAAGCTCTACACCGCCTGGTTTGCCGAGCACACCCCGACCACCCTCGTCACCCGTCGGGCCGACAAGCTGCGCGCCTTCCACGCCGAGCACAAGGACGTGATCCTCAAGCCCCTTGACGGCATGGGCGGCGCCTCCATCTTCCGCATGAAGGAAGACGACGCCAACGTCGGGGTGATCATCGAGACTCTTACAGAACATGGGAGTCAGTACTGCATGGCGCAGACCTATCTGCCCGCCATCAAGCAGGGTGACAAGCGGGTGCTGGTGGTGGACGGCGAGCCGGTGCCTTACTGCCTGGCCCGCATCCCGGCCCAGGGCGAGACCCGTGGCAACCTGGCGGCCGGTGGCCGCGGTGAGGCGCGCCCCTTGAGCGAGGCGGACTGGGCCATCGCCCGTGCGGTCGGCCCCACCCTCAAGGCCAAGGGCCTCATCTTCGTCGGGCTCGACATCATCGGCGATCGGCTGACCGAGATTAACGTCACCAGCCCGACCTGCATCCGCGAGATCGAGGCCGCCTTCGACGTCTCCATCACCGGCATGCTGATGGACGCCATCGAACGCCGTCTGGCCAAGTGATGCCACCCGGGGGCCCTCGCGGCCCCTGTTCAATCTTTTGCGCGCCGGCGCCCAACTTCGGGCCCCAGGCGCGAAAAAGCGGTTTTGCCGGGCGCCCCCAACTGCCATAATCATCCCAAACACCTTTGCACTATTTGGCCACTATGCAAACACTGCAAAACCATTTTCTGCTCGCCATGCCGAGCCTCTCTGACGCCTACTTCGAACGCTCCCTGGTCTATCTGTGCGAGCACAGCAGCGAGGGGGCCATGGGGCTGGTGGTCAACATTCCGGTCGATATGGCGCTGGATACCATGCTGACCAAGCTCAAGCTGACCCCGCCCGCCAGCCCGGAGATGAAGCAGCCCGTGCTGCAAGGCGGTCCGGTCCATGCCGACCGCGGCTTCGTGCTGCACAGCTTCCGGCCGGGCTTCAGCTCCACCCTGCAGGTGAGCGACGAGATGATGGTCACCACCTCCAAGGACATCCTGGAGACCCTCGGCACCGAGCAGGCCCCGGATCACTGGCTGGTCGCCCTCGGCTACGCCGGCTGGAGTGCGGGACAGCTCGAGCAGGAGCTGGTGGACGGCTCCTGGCTGGTGATCCCGCCCAACCCCAAGCTGGTGTTCGATACCCCCATTCATCAGCGCTGGCAGCAGGCCGCCGCCAGCATTGGAGTCAATCCCCTGCATCTGTCCAGTCAGGTGGGGCATAGCTAATTTCTTGCCAAGCGGGCCCCAGAGGCCCCTTTTCATTTACCCCAGTATTGAGGAACTCCATGTCATCACGCAGCATCATGGGCTTTGACTACGGCACCAAAAGTATCGGCGTCGCCATCGGCCAGGAGCTCACGGGCACAGCCCAACCCCTTCGTTCCCTCAAGGCCAACGACGGCATTCCCAACTGGGACGAGATTGAAAAGTTGCTCAAGGAGTGGCAGCCGGATCTGCTTATTGTCGGCCTGCCGCTCAACATGGATGGCACGGATCAGGAGATCACGGTGCGGGCCCGCAAGTTCGGCAACCGCCTCCATGGCCGCTTCGGCAAGCCGGTGGAGTTCAAGGACGAGCGGCTCACCACCACGGATGCCCGTGCCCGCCTGTTCGAGCGCGGCGGCTACAAGGCGCTCGACAAGGGCAGCGTGGACGGAGTCTCCGCCCAGCTTATCGTCGAAGCCTGGATGGAAGAGCAATACGGTTGAGTTCAGGGGGCCATTGGCCCCCTGCATCAGGCATCTCCCGCCGGCGCCAGCGCAGCCTCTCCCCCGCCCCATGGGAACAGGGCAAGTCCCTCCGCCGCCAGGCCATAGAGCCGCTTCGTCTCATTGCGCAACCACATCACCTTGGCGTCGTGATTGTGGCGTTTATGCCACAGCAGGATGAAGGCGATCTCCAGTTGCTGATAGAGCGCCTCGGTCAGCGGCAGAGGCATGGCGATCAGGTTGGCGTGGTGTCTGGCGGCGTAGCCGGCGCAATAGGAGGGTGCCACCGCGATCAGCTCGTGGCTCGACTGGGAGGCGATATGCAGCGCCTGCTCAAAACTCGCGACCATGATGGGCACCTCCCGCTTCAGCCCCTCGTCCTCCAGCAGATCGTCGAGGGCCCAGCTGTCGCTGGCCTCCCACACCATGCTGATCTGGGGGCTGGCCAGAAAATTCTCCAGCGACCACTTCTGCTCAAGCAACGGATGATCCTTGCGCAGAAAGACCACGGGGCGGTCGGTAAACAGTACCTCGTGATCGATGTAATAAGGCAGCCGATTCACCTTGGCCCGCGAGCGGCCATGGGTCTCCCGGGCGCAGAAACCGAGATCCGCATCGCCATTGACGATGTCGTTGAGCGAATGGTGATCCCAATCCAGCATCTTGACCACAGAGTGGGGATACTTCTCATAGATGGTCATGGGCAGATCGCTCAGGAAGCTGATGTAGAAGGGGGACTCCAGCACCAGGCTGAAGCGGGCCCCCTCGGGGATGGCCTCGCTATTGAGGGAGGTGATGCTGTCGGTGAGCTGGAACCAGGCCTTGAGCTCCTCCTCCAGCGTCAGGGAGAGATTGGTCGGCTGCAACCCCTGTCGCACCCGCACAAACAGAGGATCCGCAAACCAGTCCCGCAGCTTGGCGAGCGCCTTGCTCACCGCCGAGGGGGTGACGCAGAGCTTCTTGGCCGCCCCCGCCACGCTGCGCTCCTGCATCAGGTGCTTGAAGACCACCAGCAGGTTCAAATCGAGTTCACCCAGGTTGCGCATATCCCCTCTCATCTCCCGTTATCCCCGCGACCGCGCTTCGCGCAGCGCGAGCCATGGTAACAGCCCTTTGACGGCCAGGTAACTGAGCAGGGTCAACAGCAGGGCAGAGATCAGCATCCCGGATGGGGCCACGCCAAGCTGGCCCAGCAGCCAGATATAGAGTCCGGAGAGGCTGATCTGCATGATGCAGAGCAGGGCGCTGGCGAATGCCGCATGGTGCTGACACTCCGCCAGCGCCTCCCCCATCGCCACCCCGAAGCCGCAGGAGAAGCCGATGCAGACCAGGGCAAAACCCGGCAGCAGCAACCGGATGTCGCCCCCCAGCTGCCAGCAACCGAGCAGAGCGATCGCCGCCAGCAGGTAGGTCAGATGAGACAGCGCCAGCACCTGATGCTTGCCGAGCCAACGCAGCAACAGCGGGGTCAGGAAGGAGGTGGACATGCTCACCCCGGCCATCACCATCATCACTATGGCGTACTGCTCTGTGGTGAAGCCGAACTCCTGCATCAGGATCAGCGGCGAGACGCTGACATAGACCAGGATGGCGGTCACGCTGGCGCTGGTCAGAAGCGAGTGCAGCATGAAGCGCGGGGAGCGCAGCAGAGCCATTGGCCGGGTAGCACCACTCTGCTGGCGGGCCGGGCGGGTCTCCTTGAGCAGCAGCAGGTTGACCAGGCCGCTGAAGGCGGCCACCAGCGCCATCGCCACGAAGATCCCGCGCCAGTCGAAATGTGACAGGATGAGATAACCCAGCACAGGCGCCAGCACAGGGATGACACAGATCACCCCGTTGATCATGGAAAGCGCCATCGCCAGCCGCGCCTGGCTCAGCACATCCCGCAGCACGGTAAAGGTCATGATATAGAGCGCCCCCGCCCCGACCCCCTGCCAGAAACGGCCGAGATAGAACTGGCTGATCCCCGCTGCATTGGCCGCCACCAGGGAGGCAAGGACAAAAATCAGCGCGCCCCCCAGCACCACCCAACGCCGGCCATAACGATCCGCAATGATCCCCCCCAGCAGCACAGTGGCCGCCATGCCGAACAAATAGATGGAGAAGGCGGTGTGGATCTGCGCCTCGCTCGCCCGCAGGCTATCGGCCATCTGGGGGATGGCGACCAGATAGAGATCTATCCCGACCGGATAGAGAATAATCATCAGAAAACTGCAGAGCAGAAAGGTACGCATGGGGACTCCGTGGCGGGCTGGAACAGTCGCAATGACCCGGACGGCCACCGCGCGGCAGAGATGAGATCTGCTGACCGGAGCACTATATTGGCCAGGCCAGTGACGCCCTAGTGAACAGCAGGCGATCGATACATTCCATTCTGGAAACTGATTGCCATCATCCCGGCGGATACCGCCGCCACCTTCGCAATGAGCGCGATGGCTGCTGCGCAAAAAAAGAGGAGAGTCATTGTCTCCCCCCTTCACCTCATCAGAGGTGCGAACTACAGCGATGATGCCATAGCAACAGGGCGCTGGTGCGCTCCATTACCGATCCAGCTGCTGCAAGATGGTATAGGCCGCCTCGACCCGCGCCGCATTGGGGTAGTTGCGATTGGCCAGCATGACGATGCCTATCCCCCTGGCGGGCACGAAGGCCACATAGGCACCGAAGCCATTGGTCGAGCCGGTCTTGTTATAGAGCCGCTGTTCGCCCATCACCCTTGGCGTCGCAAACCCCGTGACCGGATTGGTCTCGAGGCTGATCGCCGGTGAGTTGCCCGTCAACAGCGCCTGCCCGGTGACGGGATAGGCATAGCTCTCCCACCCCAGCCCCTGAGTCATCTCGCCCACCGCATAGAAGCCGGTGTGGGTCATGGCTATCGCCTTTTGCAGCGCCTCATCACCATCAAATGCCAGGTTGGCGCCGACAAACTTCAGCAGATCCGCCGAGCTGGTCTTGATGCCATAGGCCTCGTCCGCCAGCACCCCGGGATTGACCCTGATGGGCTTGTCTTCCTTGGCGTAGCCATAGGCATAGTCCGCCATGGCGGTGTCGGGCACCCTGAGATAGCTGTGGTGCAGGCCGAGCCCGGGCAGCAAGGTCCCCGTCATCAGCTGCTCGAAGGGCTGCCCCAGGCTGCTCGCCGCGAGATGGCCGAACAGCCCTATGCTGGGGTTGGAGTACTGGCGGTGGGTCCCCGCCGGGTAAGCGGGCGACCAGTGGCGGTAGTAAGCCTGCATCTTGTCGGCCGAATCCACCTCATCGGGGAACTGCAGCGGCAGGCCGCCCGCGCTGTAGGTGGCCAGCTCGGCCATAGTGATGCCGTCGAAGGCAGAGCCCTTGAGCCAGGGGGCGTGCTGGCTCACCTTGTCATTCAGCTGGAAGCCCCCCTTGACCACGGCATAAGCCCCAAGCGTGGCCGTCAAGGTCTTGCTGACCGAGCCAATCTCGAACAGGGTCTGCTCGCTGACCCTGTCTCCCGTCGCCCTATTGGCCAGACCGTAGTTGAAGTAGTGGGCCTTGCCATCCTTGAGCAGGGCCACCGCCATGCCCGGGATCAGGTACTCCTTCAGCAGGGGTTGGATGGTGGTATCGACCATCTGACGCAGGGGGTCGGCCTGGGTCGGGTTTGATGCCGTGGCGGCCAGCGTCTGGCCAGCCCACAGCAGCGTGCTCGCCGTCAGCAATGTCATCCGCAAGTGTTGTTGCATGGTTATTTTATCCTTTCATCTGTCGGGATCGCCGCACGCGCGACGAGCGGTGTGACCAGAATAGCCAACCAAGGTGTGTTGGATGTGAAGTCGCGTGAAGTGGCGGTGCCGATACCGAATGGAGGCCGCCCGCCTCCTCGGCCGACACCAGGCAGGCCCAGGCTCACCGCTTCCCACGCTCCGGGCAGGGCCCATGAAGCCATATGAAGAGGGGAGCCCATGGCTCCCCTCTTTCATTACCCAACCGGATCAACCCAGGACTCAGGCCTGCTTGCTCTTGGGCGGGTTGTCCCAGATCCCCGCTTCCAGTTGGCTGCGGATCTCCGGGTACTTGTTGGCATCGAAGGTGGGGACGCGACCCAGCTTGAGCTGATCGTTGTAATCCTTGGCCAGCTTGATGGCGACGCCGGAGAGCAGCAGTATGGCCACCAGGTTGACGATGGCCATCATCCCCATGGAGACATCCGCCAGGGCCCACACGGTCGGCAGCTCGCCCACCGAGCCGAACATCACCATGCCCAGCACGAACATCCGGAACAGCATCAGGCCGCCCTTGTGGTTGTGCTCGAGGAACACCAGGTTGGTCTCGGCGTAGGAGTAATTCGCGACTATGGAGGTGAAGGCGAAGAAGAAGATCGCCGCCGCGATGAAGATGTTGCCACCGCCACCGATCTGGGAGGAGAGCGCACGCTGGGTCAGCTCGACCCCGGTCACCCCTGAGCCCGGCTCAAACTGACCTGACATCAGTATGATGGCGGCGGTACAGGTACAGATGACGATGGTGTCCAGGAACACCCCCAGCATCTGCACATAGCCTTGTGAGGCCGGGTGCGGCGGATAGGGGGTCGCGGTCGCGGCGGCGTTGGGGGCAGAGCCCATGCCCGCCTCGTTGGAGAACAGGCCGCGCTTGATGCCGTTGATCATCGCCTGGGAGATGGCATAACCCATGGCGCCGGAACCCGCCTGCTCGATGCCGAAGGCAGACTTGATGATCAACACAAACACCCCTGGCAATTCGCTGATGTTCATCGCCACCACGAACAGCGCCATCAGGATGTAGGCCAGTGCCATGAAGGGCACCACCAGCTCGGCGAAACGGGCGATGCCACGGATGCCGCCGAAGATGATGAGGCCGGACAGCATCACCAGCGCCAGACCGGTGGCCCAGTCAGGGATACCGAACGCCACGTTCATGGCCAGGCTGATGGAGTTGGCCTGCACCGCGTTGAACACCAGGCCGAATGCCAGCAGCAGACAGAGGGAGAACACCACCCCCATCCAGCGCATGCCGAGGCCGCGCTCCATGTAATAGGCCGGGCCGCCACGGTAGTTGCCGTCCTCGTCCTTGACCTTGTAGAGCTGGGCCAGGGTGCTTTCCACGAAGGCGGTGGCCATGCCGATGAAGGCGATCAGCCACATCCAGAAGATGGCGCCCGGGCCACCCAGATAGATGGCGACGGCCACACCGGCCAGGTTGCCGGTACCCACGCGGGCGGCAAGGCTGGTACAGAGTGCCTGGAAGGAGGAGATGCCGGCCTTGTCGGATTTGCGGCTATTGCGCAATACCGAGAACATGTGGCCGAAGTGACGGACCTGGATAAACCCCAGGCGGAAGGTGAAAAAGATACCGACCCCAATCAGCAGGTAGATGAGCACAGCTCCCCACATCAGGTCGTTAATCATTGCGATCAAGGTGTCCATAATTCTCTCGTTGTTATCACATCCATGGCCAGTCTGCGCTGGCCGCTCTCTGTCAGTTTCCGAATTAGCGCTGCGCTAAAGGGGCGGAATCTAGCATAGGGAGGGAGTTCAGAATAGTGATTCAGCTCACTGACAAAGCAAAAAACGAGCGCTTAGATGCAAAAATGCTTCATTTATCACGCAAATATTCAACAATTTTTAGCGTTATATCAATCGCGCGACAAATTAGCCTCAAAAGAGAACTAATCACCCACGGGATGCCATGGCAGCAAATGAGGATTAAACCCAGACGAGAGAGAGGCAAGCGTTTGCCCCGGGAGCCCGCGCCTGAGGTCGTGGCGGCGCCAAACGTTTTACACGTAATTAAATTTCAAGTAGCTGATAACACTATTTATGTGACCTTATTCACAGAATGGATAATCAACTAAAAAAGTTGCTTTTATTCGGCCCAGGGCCACGTCCAGGGGAATCAATAAAAGTTGTTTTTTATCAAACACTTTTGCCTACCCTTCCCCACCATTGCCGGCGCCTGGACGATTCGCATACAAGGCCCCCTATTGCAGGATGCGCCACATCCGTATTAATTAGGCAGGCAATGGCGATGGGTCGCCCCCATCGTGCTTTTCTGAGCCTGAGTCGCCGGGGTTTTGTAATTTTATTTCAGAACAGTCGTCTCACGCCCGCAACCCCTGGGATTGCTCCCTCATATAGAGATGATATTTGCTATGGCCGATAAATTAACCCAGCTGAAAGCCCTGACCACTGTTGTTGCCGATACCGGCGACATCGAAGCCATCAAGCGCTACCAGCCCATCGATGCCACCACCAACCCCTCCCTGGTGTTGAAGGCATCCGAGATCCCCGAATACGCGGCACTGATCGAAGACGCCATCCACTGGGCCAAGGCCCAGAGCCAGGACAAGGCACAGCAAATCATCGACGCGGGCGACAAGCTGGCGGTCAACATCGGTCTGGAAGTACTGAAAATCGTCCCGGGCCGCATCTCCACCGAAGTGGATGCCCGTCTCTCCTTCGATACCGACGCCAGCATCGCCAAGGCGCGCAAGCTGATCCGCCTCTACAACGAAGCCGGCATCGCCAACGATCGCATCCTGATCAAGCTGGCCTCCACCTGGGAAGGCATCCGTGCCGCAGAAGTCCTGGAGAAAGAAGGCATCCAGTGCAACCTGACCCTGCTGTTCTCCTTCGCCCAGGCCCGTGCCTGTGCCGAGGCCGGTGCCTTCCTGATCTCCCCGTTCGTGGGCCGCATCCTCGACTGGTACAAGGCCAAGCACAACCGTGACTACAGCGCGAGCGAAGATCCAGGCGTGGTCTCCGTCACCGCCATCTACGACTACTACAAGCAGCACGACTACCAGACCGTGGTCATGGGTGCCAGCTTCCGCAACACCGGCGAGATCCTGGAACTGGCCGGCTGTGACCGCCTGACCATAGGCCCTGCCCTGCTGGAAGAGCTGAGCAAGAGCGAAGGCGCCGTGGTGCGCAAGCTGAACTACACCGGCGAGCGCAAGGCAAAACCGGCTCCGCTGAGCGAAGCCGAATTCCGCTGGGAACTGAACCAGGACGCCATGGCCGTCGAGAAGCTGGCCGAAGGCATCCGCATGTTCGCCATCGACCAGGGCAAGCTGGAAACCATGCTGGCCGGTCGCCTCTGATAGGGGGCTCACCCCGATAAAAACCGGGCTCCCGCGAGGGGGCCCGGTTTTTTTATGCGCGCCCTCCGATTGTCACGAGAACGTCACGAAAACGTTTTATTTTTAATGGCGTTATGTTATACGGGTGGTGAAAACGATAAAACCAAGGAGGGCGCCATGGAAATGTTCAGCTTCGATTTTGACGAGGTAGTTGAACTGGGTTCGCGTAGCCGCGGGACAACGGGAAAGAAACGTAAATGGCGTGAGATCGAGGCGTTGAAAGACAAGCACCGCCTGCAGAAGGAGCTGCAATCCATCGATATCGCCTACGAAGGCTCGGAAGAGCTGGAGCTGTAAAAAACAGCGTCTCGGGCTAAGAACGAGGCGTTGAAATGCAGAAGATGTTGTATCCCACCGGCATCGCCGACCAAGGCTCGGACGAGCTGGAACTGTAAAAACAACGCCCCGGCCAAGCCGGGGCGTTGTTTTTGACCCCTGACGATCAGGGCGAGAGCGGCAAGGACAGCTGCTTGGACAGCGCCTGGAAGTGCTGGCTCACCTCGGCCCCGAACAGGGGATCATTGATGGCCCGGTTCTGCCAGACCTGCTCGAGCTGACGCCAGTCATCTTCGGTCAGGGAGTCGCGCAGATGGGGGAAGATCACCCCCTCCTCGTAGTGCATGTGCGCCTCCTGCTGGTCGATGAACTGCTCCAGCCGGGTCGTGAACTGATCCAGCGGGATGACGGCATCCATCAGGATCATCTCCACCATCTCCTTGAGCTCGGTACCGGCCTCCAGCAGGCGGGCGTGCTCCTCCTGCAGCCGGTTCGCCACCTCCCCTTCCACTACCCGGTATTTCAGGTAGTAGTCATAGATCAGATCCTCCTTGGGATGGTGATAGGTGTCGGACACCTCCCGCAAATAATCCACCACGTCCCGGATCAGGAAGTAGCTGATCTGCTGTTCGCTGCGTATCGCGGCAAGCTTGTATTTCAGCAGTTGCAGCAGCTTGGCGATGTTGAGGTGATCCTTATGCAGACTGGATAACATGGGCACTCCTTGGCACTGAAATGAAAAAATCCTGCTTCGAGTATACGGTCATTTATTGCGCCAACTTTGCACTCAATCAAATCTGACGCAGACAATCCCTTCTCGTACACCCTAGTGCTTTGACCACATCCATCGCCAATTTACGCCCACGGCATCCCTGTTTACACACCGGGGTAGGCGTACAAACAGGGACAGTTTCGCAGGGAAGGCTTCGGTTATTCGCAGACCGAGAGCCAGTTGATCGGGCTCATGCCCTGCTGGGTCAGCAGGCGGTTGGTTTCGGAGAAGTGACCGCAGCCGATGAAGCCGCGATGGGCGGAGAGCGGGCTGGGATGGGGCGCGCTCAGCACATGGTGGCGCGTGCGATCTATGATGCGGCCCTTCTTCTGGGCGTGGGCCCCCCACAGCAGGAAGACCACGCCCTGGCGGCTGGCGTTGACCTGCTCGATGACCCTATCGGTGAAGGTCTCCCAGCCCAGGTGGGCGTGGGAGTGGGCCATGCCCGCCTGCACCGTCAGCACGGTGTTGAGCAGCAGCACCCCCTGGCTGGCCCAGGACTCCAGGAAACCGTGGCTGGGGGTGACGAAGCCCGGCAGATCCCGCTGCATCTCCTTGTAGATGTTGACCAGCGAGGGGGGCGTGCGCACGCCGGGCAGCACGGAGAAGCAGAGACCATGGGCCTGATCCGGCCCGTGATAGGGATCTTGTCCCAGGATCACCACCTTGACCTCGTCCAGCTCGGTCAGCTTGAAGGCATTGAACACTTCGGTGGCGGGGGGATAGATCACCTTACCCGCCTCCCGCTCGCTCCTGACGGTCGCCAGCGTCGTCTTGAAATAGTCCTGCTCTTTCTCAGAACCAATCACATCTTTCCAGGTCAGCACCCCGGTCTCCTCAATGAAACGGCAAGGGGCTCAGGATAGGGGCCAAGGCCACAAGACGCAACCGCGACTCGGCCTGCCGGCGGGTCGGGGACGGTCGGGAACCCTCCCTGCTCTGGGTTGAGGCGCCTTGGCGCGAACGGCTCCTCTCTATGCTTTCTAGGCCTCGCGCGCACCACAGACGCCCCCTCAAGCCGAGCCGTGGGCGGCGGCTGCCAGTGACGCAGCCCTCCCCGTCGCTATGGAGCGCTATCCGCGCTTCGTTCACACCACCGCCGGAACTCCCCCTTCTGCTTATGTTGCTGTTGCCCCCTGATTGCACTAACAGGTGAAGAGGCTCAACTGCGACGAACCTACCCCGGTTTTAGCGGTCGGTGACACCATAAGATGTAGTTAAATTACTAGATTTGATAAATAAAAAATGCATAATCAATGCATCTTAATAAATCATGAAAATGATTCAATTTTGATTAAGCTCAATGATTTAACCCTATGCATCCGGCGTTATCTGCGTATTTTTTGATTTGGATCAATTTTCGTATTATTACCATCGTGGTATATATGACCCCAACGAAGTAAAGGTGTAAGGCAAGGCCCATTAAATCATCCTGTCATCAAGGTGGTTTAAAAACATCAGGGTAATGTTCTTACCGTTGAATCCGCTTTCCTATGAGGAGTCATACCATGATCAAGGGCATCCAAATCACCCAGTCCGCCAACGCCGCACTGCTGAACTCTTTCTGGCTGCTGGACGAAGAGAAGCAACAGGCTCGTTGCATCTGCGCCAAGGGCGACAGCTTCGCCGCCGATCAGGAAGTCGCACTGTCCGACCTGGGCCAGTTCGAATATCGCGAGCTGCCGGTACAGACCGAGCCGATGGTCGAGGGTGGCCAACACCTGAACGTCAACGTGCTGAGCCGTGAGACCCTGGAAGAGGCCATCGCCAATCCGGAGAAGTATCCGCAGCTCACCATCCGTGTCTCCGGCTACGCCGTGCGTTTCAACGCCCTGACCCCGGAACAGCAGCGTGACGTGATCACCCGCACCTTCACCAAGAGCCTGTAATTCGCCCGGCGATAACAGCTTCCACGAAAAACGGCCCTCTCGGGCCGTTTTTTTATGCATGACTATTCCTAGCAGACCCAGGCTCGATGGCAGAGGGGTCAAAGGCAAGTCTTGACGGCTTGGCGATGGCCGCCCCGCTCCCCCAACCCCATCAATGCTGCTCGACCTTCACGGCAGGCCCATTGGCGAGCACCTCGTGCATCTGCTGCTCATCGAGTTGATCGCAGTAACGGGCCACCACCAGGGTGGCGACGCCGTTGCCGATGAGGTTGGTCAGGGCGCGCGCCTCCGACATGAAGCGATCTATCCCTAGGATCAGCGCCAACCCGGTGAGCGGCAGGTGCCCCACCGCCGAGATGGTGGCCGCCAGCACGATGAAGCCACTGCCGGTGACCCCGGCCGCCCCCTTAGAGGAGATGAGCAGCACCACCAGCAGGGTGATCTGCTGGAACAGGTCCAGCGGCGTGTTGGTCGCCTGGGCGATGAAGATGGCCGCCATGGTCAGATAGATGGAGGTACCGTCCAGGTTGAAGGAGTAGCCGGTCGGGATCACCAGACCCACCACCGACTTCTTGCAGCCGAGCGCCTCCATCTTGACCAGCATGCGGGGCAATACGGATTCGGAAGAGGAGGTCCCCAGCACGATCAGCAGCTCTTCCTTGATATAGGCAATAAAGCGCAGGATGCTGAAACCATTGGCCCTGGCAATACTGCCCAGCACCATGAAGATAAACAGCAGGCAGGTCACATAGAAGCAGGCAATTAACTGGCCGAGCTGAACCAGTGAGCCGATACCGTATTTCCCTATGGTGAATGCCATGGCACCAAAGGCCCCAACCGGTGCCAATTTCATGATCATGTTGATGATGCCGAAAATAACCTGGGAGAAGCTGTCGATGACATTGAAGATTAATTTACCCTTCTCGCCGATATGGTGCAGGGAAAAGCCGAACAACACCGCAAATAACAGCACCTGCAATATATTGCCACTGGCAAAGGCGCCGATCACGCTGCCCGGGATCACGTCCAGCAGGAAGGCGATGATGCCCTGCGACTTGGCTTGCTCGGCATAGGCCGAGATGGAGCTGGCATCCAGCGTGGCGGGATCCACGTTCATGCCGACCCCGGGCTGCAGCAGGTTGACCACGCACAGGCCGATGACCAGGGCGATGGTGCTCACCACTTCAAAGTAGAGCAATGCGATGGCACCGGTTTTCCCCACCGCCTTCATGCTCTCCATGCCGGCGATGCCGGTCACCACGGTACAGAAGATGACGGGGGCAATGATCATCTTGATTAATTTCACGAAGCCATCGCCCAGTGGCTTCATATCCGCGCCGAGATCGGGATAGATATGCCCCAGACACACCCCCAGGGTGATCGCGAGCAACACCTGAAAATAAAGGCTGCTGAATATTTTCTTGTGCATGATTAACGTCCTGTTAATTAATTGACAGCGATATGGCAGAAATAAGCATGCAGGAGCCCGTCACGAGATATCACCATTCTCTCGCCTGCTTCATGCTATTTCGTCATCGTAACGGCGCCACTTTCACACGTTATAAAAAGCAATTAAGAGACATTAATCACACAACATATTTAACATCATTAACACCACGGCAACCATGATATATTTGGTCGGTGATTTATTTTGGACCTTAATGAAAACATTCTGGATATAAAAATGCCCCGCATGGCGGGGCATTTTTCATCACGGAAGCTGAACCGTGGATCAGATGGAGGTATCGAGGGGCTCGAAGCCCTTGATGAGGTCGTCGATCGCCTTCATCTGCTTCAAGAAACCTTCCAGCTTGTCCAGCGGCAGGGCGCTCGGGCCATCGCAGCGGGCCACTTTCGGATCGGGATGAGATTCGATAAACAGGCCGGCCAGGCCAACCGCCATGCCTGCGCGGGCCAGCTCGGCCACCTGCTCGCGGCGGCCACCGGAGGCGGCCCCCAGCGGATCGCGGCACTGCAGGGAGTGGGTCACGTCGAAGATCACCGGATAGCCGCCGGTGCTCTTCTTCATCACGCCCAGGCCCAGCATGTCCACCACCAGGTTGTCATAACCGAAGTTGGCGCCGCGTTCGCACAGGATCAGGCGATCGTTGCCGCACTCCTCGAACTTGTCGGTGATGTTCTTCATCTGGCTCGGGCTCAGGAACTGCGGCTTCTTGATGTTGATGACGTTGCCGGTGCGGGCCATGGCCTCCACCAGATCGGTCTGGCGCGCCAGGAAGGCGGGCAGCTGGATGACGTCCACCACCTCGGCGACCGGCTTGGCCTGATGCACCTCATGCAGATCCGAGATGACCGGCATGCCGAAGGTCGCCTTGAGTTCCTGGAAGATCTTCATCCCCTCTTCCAGACCCGGGCCCCGGTAGGAGTGGATGGAGGAGCGGTTGGCCTTGTCCCAGCTCGCCTTGAACACGAACGGGATGCCAAGCTTGCTGGTCACTTCCACGTACTTCTCGCACACCGCCATCGCCATGTCGCGGGATTCCAGCACGTTCATGCCGCCAAACAGCACGAACGGCTTGTCGTTGGCCACGTCGATGTCGTTGATCTTGATATTTTTCTGTTCCATCTCAGGCATCCTTAATGGAGGGGCTTGGGGCTAAGATCCAGCGCGGCCAGCTGAGTCTTCAGCACGTCGGCCACCGGATCGTCCGGGCATTGTTCAATGAAGTATTCAAAGTCGTCGGCGGCGAAGCGGGGGCAGTCGAGCTGCTCGTAGATGAAGCCCCGATCCCGCGTCTCCAGCGGATCGCCTGGCTTCATGCGCAGCAATAGCTCGCTGCAGCGCAGCGCCTCTGTCATGCGATCCTCCCGCAGCAGGGCGCCCTTGCTGACGTTGAGCAGCCGCTCGATGATCTCCCACTGCCCGCAGGGCTGCAGATGGTCATCGCTCAGGGTCGCCAGATTGCCGAGGGCGCCGCGCAGCAGCAGCTCGATGTGGTGCCGGCTCAGCTCATCGCCGTTGAAGGGGTCCACATAGACCTCCCCCTCGCTGCCGGCGAAGCTCACCAGGAAGTGGCCGGGGAAGCAGATCCCCTCCACATCCAGGCCTATCTTGCGGCCGAGCTGGATGATGAGGATGCCGAGGCTCACCGGGATGCCCTGCCTGCGCGCCAGCACCTGGGCCAGATCGCAGTTGACGGCCGAGAAGTAATCCTGCCAGTCGCCCCGAAAGCCCAGGGACTGGTAGAAACCCTGCAGCAGCTGGCGGCGCACCTCGTCACAGTTGCCCTCGGTAATCGTCTCGTCCAGCCAGCTATCGAGGTGGGCCAGCTCGGCCTCGCCAGAGCCGGTTCGGCCCAGGATCTCGTCGCTGACGGAGAGCGCCAGCTCGGCCAGATCATGGGCCTCGAAGTCGGTCCATTCGTCCACACGTATCATCGTCATCATTCCTAACCGAACAGACTGGCCTGCTTCAGCACCGCGAGCTTGGCAATAAAGAACAGCCACCCCAGGGCTCCCAGGAAGGCAAACCAGCGGATGGTATTGCTGCGAGCCAAGCGCAGCGCCATCATGCCTAAGAATGCCACCACCAGGATGGCGGTCAGCTTCTCGCTGAGCCAGGGGGTGCCGTTGTTGAGCGGGTTGAGATCCAGCACCATGCAGAGCAGCACGCCGGAGAGCACCACCAGCCCGTTGAGCCAGCCGCTCAGCTGCATGACCCCGCGGCTGTAGGCGCGGCCGATGCCGCTGGTCTGAACCCAGTAAAAGCGCAGTATAAACATCAGCACCGCCGATGCTATCAGCATCAGATGCAGATGCTTGAGAACAACATACATAACCTGTCCTTGCACAAATAGGGCAGGCCCGGGCCTGCCCTCACTCAGGATTGAGCCAGGCACCCCAGGGTCACCCGCTCGTTATCGCCATAATCGCGCACGGTTGCCACCTGCTGGTAGCCATGCTGCAGCAGAAGTTGACGCACCTCTTCCCCTTGATCCCAGCCGTGCTCCAGCAGCAGCCAGCCGCCGGGCACCAGATGGGCCGGTGCCTGGGCCACTATGAGGCGGATATCCGCCAGCCCCTGCTCGTCCGCCACCAGGGCGGAGCGGGGCTCGAAGCGCACGTCACCCTCATCCAGATGGGGATCAGCCCCGTCGATATAGGGCGGATTGGAGACGATCAGATCAAAACGCGGGGCCTGCGCCAGTGGCTCGAACCAGCTGCCGTCACGCACCTCTATGGGCAGCGCCAGCGCCGCGCTGTTATGGCGGGCCAGGGCCGCCGCCCCGGGCATCCTGTCCACCGCCCACACAGTCGCATCGGGCCGCTCGGATTTGAGCGCGAGCGCGATGGCGCCGGTGCCGGTGCCGAGATCCAGCAGGCTGCAGGGGCCGGCTGGGAGTCGGGCCAGCGCCTGCTCCACCAGCACCTCGGTGTCGGGGCGCGGGATCAGGGTGGCCGGGCTCACCTTGAGGGGCAGCGACCAGAACTCACGCTCCCCCACCAGGTGGGCGATGGGCTCGCCGGCCAGCCGGCGGACGAGCCAGCCGACCAGGGTCGCCTGCTGGGCGCCATCGAGCTCGCGCTCCGGCCAGGTCATCAGATAGCTGCGCCGGCAGCCCAGCAGATGGCAGAGCAACGCATCGGCGTCGGCACGGGGGGATTCCCCGGAGGCCAGGGTCGCCATGATGTGTGCGCGGGCCTGTTGGATCTGCATCAGTGGTTCTCCGCCAGGGTGATCGCGCCATGAGCGCGCGGCCGTCGGTTCAGCACTAGCTGTTTTCCGCCAGGGAGGCGAGCTGATCGGCCTGGTATTCCTGCACCAGCGGGGTGATCACGCAGTCGAGATCCCCTTCCAGGATCTCCCCCAGCCGGTAGAGGGTGAGGTTGATGCGGTGCTCGGACAGGCGCCCCTGGGGGTAGTTGTAGGTGCGGATGCGCTCGGAGCGATCCCCCGACCCCACCAGGTTGCGGCGGGTGCTCTGCTCGGCGGCGCGGTGGCGCTCGTCCTCGGCCGCCTGCAGGCGGGCGGAGAGCACCGACATCGCCTTGGCGCGGTTCTTGTGCTGGGAGCGCTCATCCTGGCACTCCACCACCAGCCCGGTCGGCAGGTGGGTGATGCGGATGGCGGAATCCGTCTTGTTGACGTGCTGACCACCGGCCCCGGAGGCGCGGAAGGTGTCTATCTTCAGGTCGTTCGTATTGATCTCGATCTGCTCGGCTTCCGGCACTTCCGGCAGCACGGCCACGGTACAGGCGGAGGTGTGCACCCGGCCCTGGGATTCGGTCTCCGGCACCCGCTGCACGCGATGGCCGCCGGACTCGAACTTGAGGCGGCCGTAAACGCGCTCGCCGTCCACCTTGGCGATCACCTCCTTGTAGCCACCGTGCTCGCCGTCGTTGCAGCTGACGATGGAGACGCGCCAGCCCTGGCGCTCGGCGTAGCGCGAATACATGCGGAACAGATCGCCGGCGAAGATCGCCGCCTCGTCACCACCGGCCCCGGCGCGGATCTCCAGGTAGC
This sequence comes from Aeromonas encheleia, assembly GCF_900637545.1. Taxonomy (NCBI): domain Bacteria; kingdom Pseudomonadati; phylum Pseudomonadota; class Gammaproteobacteria; order Aeromonadales; family Aeromonadaceae; genus Aeromonas; species Aeromonas encheleia. The sequence continues at coordinate 1,207,959 of NZ_LR134376.1, read as the reverse complement.
AGTTGTTGTCATCCTTGGGGTCGCGCGGCAGCAGCATCACCTGCAGCGCCTGCTCCTGCTCCTCCAGCGCGGCCTTGACCAGCGGCAGCTCATCCTGCGCCATCTCGCGCAAGTCGCTGTCGGCGTCCTCCAGCATCAGCTTGGTGGTCTCCAGATCGTCTTCGGCCTGGCGGAAGCGCTGGAAGGCGTGAACGATATCTTCCAGCTGGGCATATTCCCGGGTCAGGGCGCGGTAGCGATCCTGATCCGAGGCCACGCCGGGCTCGCCGAGCAGGGCCTGAACTTCTTCGTGGCGCTCGATGAGGCCTTCCAGCTTTCTGATCAGTGACGGATTCATAAATCTTGTGTTCTCGATGGAGGTAGGGGCGGCCGGCTGGCCACCCCGGCACTATGACTCTTGTGACAACCCCAGCACCTGCCGCAGTTGGGACAGCTTGTGGGCATCGCCCTGGGCTGCCGCCTGGCGCAAGGCCTGGGTCGGTGCGTGGATCAACTTGTTGGTGAGGCGATGGGCCATGGCCTTGAGCGCCTGCTCGGCACTCTCGCCCTGCTGCAGGGCCAGCAAGGCGCGCTGCAGCTCCTCGTCGGCGACCTGCTGGGATTGGTGCCGGTAATCACGAATGAGATCCACCGAGTGCTGGCTGCGATACCAGCCCATGAAGTCGTCGCGCTCTTCCTGCACGATGAGCTCCGCCTCGGCCGCGGCCTTCTTGCGGGTCTCGAGGTTCTGCTCGATGATGCCCTGCAGATCGTCCACCGTGTAGAGATAGGCATCGGACAGCTCATCCACCTCGGCCTCGATGTCCCGCGGCACGGCGATGTCCACCAGGAACATGGGTCGGCTGCGGCGGGCCTTGAGGGCGCGCTCCACCATGCCCTTGCCGAGGATGGGCAGGGGGCTGGCGGTCGAGCTGATGACGATGTCCGCCTCGTGCAGGTAGTCCGGGATCTCTTCCAGGGTCATTACCTGGGCACCGAACTCCTCGGCCAACAGTTGGGCCCGCTGCAGGGTGCGGTTCGCCACCATCATCCGGGTGACGTTCTGCTCGCGCAGGTGACGGGCCACCAGCTCTATGGTCTCGCCGGCGCCGATCAGCAGCACCTTGGTCTGGGAGAGATCGGAGAAGATACGGCGGGCCAGGCTCACGGCGGCGAAGGCCACCGACACGGCACTGGCGCCAATCTCGGTATCGGTGCGCACCCGTTTCGCCACCGAGAAGGATTTCTGGAACAGGCGCTCAAGGGATCCTTTCAGCGCCTCGGATTGCTGGGCATGGGCGTAGGACTGCTTGATCTGCCCCAGGATCTGCGGCTCCCCCAACACCAGGGAGTCGAGGCCGCAGGCGACCCGCATCAGGTGGCGCACCGCCTCTTCGTCCCGATGCTGATAAATGGCGGAGACCACCTCGGCCGCATCCAGCTTGTGGAAGGCCTGCAGCCAGTGCAGCACCTGCTCCCCCTCGCCGCGCTCCAGGCTGCAGTACAGCTCGGTACGGTTGCAGGTGGAGACGATCACCGCCTCGCTGACACCGGGCTGCTCCACCAGCTCACGCAAGGCGCGATCGATGCAGTCCGGGCCAAACGCGACCCGTTCCCGCAAGGCGACACTGGCGGTGTTGTGGTTGATTCCGAGGGCAAGCAGACTCATGAGTGGGTGGTGATCATTTCGTGCACAGGGTGTAAAGGCCGTCAATTGTACGAGAAAGGGTAAGTCTTTAAAAGCGATACGGCCGCCCCTTATACTGTGGCAAACCTCTTATCCGGAGCACGACCTTGTTCTTGCGTATTTTCTCCCTCGCCTGCCTGCTGTTGCTGGCTGGCTGTACCACCACCTCACCCCAGCGGGATCAGGTCAACTGGCAGCAGGAACGCGCCCGTCTCGAGCAGCTGACTCACTGGCAGCTGTCGGGCAAGATGGCCATCATCACCGCCCAACAGAAGGGCAGCGCCCGCCTCAACTGGCAACAGGATGGCGACGACTATCGCCTCAATCTGAGCAGCATAGTCGGCACCCACATCCTGGAGCTCTCCCGCAGCAAGGGCGAGGTGACCCTGATAGACAACGACGGCAAGCAGCACCAGAGCCAGGACGCCGAGGCGCTCATCTATCAGCTCACCGGCTGGAACATCCCGGTGCAGGGGCTGCCCGAATGGATCAAGGGGCTGCCAGGCAAGGCCGAGTTCGAGCTCAATCCCGACGCCAGCCTGGCCTCGGTGCGGGATGGCCAGTGGCAGATCGTCTATGGCGACTACCGGGATCAGGCCGGCTATCGCCTGCCCCATCTGCTGACCATGACGGGCCAGGGCAGTCGCCTCAAGTTGCAGATCAACCAATGGACCCTGACCCCCTGATGGCCGCCGCTGACAAGCGCCCGTCGACGACGGCGATCCGCTGGCCCGCGCCGGCCAAGCTCAACCTGTTCCTACACATCAATGGCCGTCGCCCGGACGGCTATCACGAGCTGCAGACCCTGTTCATCTTCCTCAGTCACGGCGACTGGCTGGAGTTCGATCCCCTGCCGGACACCGACTTGCTCACCCTGAGCCCGGCCATCCCCGGCGTGCCCGATGAACAGAACCTCATCATCCGGGCAGCGCGGCTATTACAAAACAAGTTAGCCAGCCCGCAGGGGGCCCACATCCGGCTGGAAAAAAACCTGCCCATGGGCGGCGGCATCGGCGGCGGCTCCTCGGATGCGGCCACTACCCTGGTGGCGCTCAATCACCTCTGGCAGGCGGGTCTGAGTGAAGACGAGCTGGCGGATCTCGGGGTGCAGCTCGGGGCCGACGTGCCGGTGTTCGTGCGCGGCCGGGCCGCCTTCGCCGAGGGGGTGGGTGAGCGACTGCAACCGGTCGAGCTGCCGAGCGCCTGGTATCTGGTGCTCAAGCCCGATTGTCACGTGGCGACGGCCGCCGTGTTCCAGGATCCGGACCTGCCCAGAGCCACACCCAAGATGGCATTGCCCGATTTGCTGGATAAAAAGTGGCTGCTGGAGGGGGAGTGGAAAAACGATTGCGAATTGCTGGTGAAAAAGCGCCACCCCGAGGTTGCCAATGCGCTCGGCTGGTTGCTAGAATACGCGCCGTCAAGAATGACGGGCACTGGAGCCTGCGTCTTTGCTCAATTTGAAGACGAAGTGGCTGCTCGGAAGGTGTTGGCAAGGGTGCCGGAAGGCTGGGATGGGTTTATCGCCAAGGGCGAGAACATATCACCACTCTTCGTCACATTGCAACAAGTCAGTGATTGGGGTATCGCCAAGCGGTAAGGCAGCGGGTTTTGATCTCGCCATTCCTAGGTTCGAATCCTAGTACCCCAGCCATTCTCTTGGTGATTGAGATGGGCATATCGATGACGATCCGGGGAGCAGTGAAGAGGCTATCTCATTCCTGTGTCCGGGTTCATCCCTCGATACCTCAGCAAGACACCACAGACAAGAAACTGCAAATGCAGCAACTGTCGACTTGTGACATCACCTGGCCGGTGGCAACCTAGGGTGGCCCGACCCGTCAACGCGATAATCGTTTGCCCAAAGACGATACGGGTCTAAATCAGACCCTCCACATACTGGATGCAACCCCGAGGTTTCAAACCGTGCCTGACATGAAGCTGTTTGCTGGTAACGCAACGCCGGAACTAGCCCAGAAGATCGCAGATCGCCTGTTTATCAAACTCGGCAATGCTGCCGTAGGTCGCTTTAGCGACGGCGAGATCAGCGTACAGATCAATGAGAATGTACGTGGTGGCGATATCTTCATCATTCAATCCACCTGTGCCCCGACCAACGACAATTTGATGGAATTGATCGTCATGGTGGATGCACTGCGTCGTGCTTCAGCTGGCCGTATTACTGCCGTTATCCCCTACTTTGGTTATGCCCGTCAGGACCGCCGCGTCCGCTCCGCCCGTGTGCCCATCACCGCCAAGGTCGTCGCCGACTTCCTCTCCAGCGTGGGTGTGGACCGTGTGCTGACCGTTGACCTGCATGCCGAGCAGATCCAGGGCTTCTTCGACGTCCCGGTGGATAACGTGTTCGGCAGCCCTGTGCTGCTGGAAGACATGCTGTCCAAGAACCTCGAATCCCCCGTGGTTGTATCGCCGGACATCGGCGGCGTGGTGCGTGCCCGTGCCATCGCCAAGCTGCTGGACGACACCGACATCGCCATCATCGACAAGCGTCGTCCCCGCCCGAACGTCTCCCAGGTCATGCACCTGATCGGCGACGTGGCTGGCCGTGACTGCGTCATCGTCGACGACATGATCGATACCGGCGGCACCCTGTGCAAGGCGGCCGAAGCGCTGAAAGAGCGTGGCGCCAAGCGTGTGTTCGCCTATGCGACTCACCCTGTCTTCTCCGGCACCGCCGTGGAAAACATCAAGAACTCGGTCATCGACGAGCTGATCATCACCGACTCCATCCCGCTCACCGCGGAGATGAAGGCGATCGGCAAGGTCAAGCAGCTGACCCTGTCCACCGTGCTGGCCGAAGCCATCCGCCGGATCAGCAACGAAGAGTCCATCTCTGCCATGTTCGAGCATTGATAGACCCTGTTGTAACAAAAACCGCCGACTGGCGGTTTTTGTTTTTCTAGCCCAGTACGGTATTGCCCTGCCCCGACAGGTTAAGGATTTCCCATGAAGTGCTCGCGTCTCCTGCTACTCCTCCCCCTCTGCACTCTGCTCGCCGCCTGCCTGCCCGGCAAAGAGAGCGCCCCCTTCACGCTGACCCTGGCGCACATGAACGACACCCACTCCCAATTCGACCCGGTCAATGCCGAGCTGAAGGGAGCCATCTTTGGCAAGGAGAGTACGGATACCCTCTACAGCCGCTTCGGCGGCTACCCCCGGTTGCTGACCATGGCGAAGGCCTACCAGGCGGAGGCGCTCACCAAGAATCAGCCGCTGTTGCTGCTGCACGGGGGCGACGCCTGGCAGGGCAGCGGTTACTTCAAGCTCAACGAGGGGATGGCCAACGCCGAGCTGCTGAGCCAGTTCGGCTTCGATGCCATGGCGCTCGGCAATCACGAGTTCGATCTCGACAGCCAGAAGCTGGCCCGCTTCATCGAGGGGGTGAACTTCCCGGTGCTGGCCGCCAACCTGGATGCCAGTGCGGATCCGGATCTGAGCCAGGCCCGCAACCTCAAGCCGTTCGTGGTCTATGCCTTCGATGGCAACCAGAAGATCCCGCTCACCGATCTCAGCCACCTGCCCGCAGACAAACCGCTGGTCGCCGTCATGGGGCTGGTGCTGGAAGACATGGCCAACATCTCCCCCAACGTCGGCAAGCTGCGCTTTCGCAAGGAGGTCGACGCGGCCCAGGCCACGGTCGACCTGCTGCAGCAGAGAGGGATCAACCACATCATCGCCCTGACTCACATCGGCAACCAGCGCGATCTGGCGCTGGCGGCCGAGGTGAACGGGCTGGACGCCATCGTCGGCGGCCACTCCCACAGCCTGCTCGGCGACTTTGGCAACATCGGCTGGGGCAAGACCGGGGAATACGCGGCGCTGGTCACCAACCCGGACGGCGTCGGCCTGACCTGCGTGGTGCAGGCCGGCGCCTACGCCCAGGCCATCGGCCTCGCCCGCCTCAGCTTCGACGCGCAAGGCCGCGTCATCGCCTGCAACGGCCAAAACCGGCTGCTGGCCAGTCGCGACTTCTTCGCCGATCCGGCCCGCCAGCAGCCGCTGGACAAGACCCGCAGCCAGCAGGCCGGCAAGTTCATCGACGCCCAGCCCAACCTGGTGACGGTGGATGAAGATCCGCGCCTGCGCGGCATCATCGACAGCCACTTCAAACCGGCGCTCGAGCAGGCGTTCGGCCCCGTCATCGCCACCCTGCCGGCGCCGCTGCAAAATGCCCGTCGCCCCGGTGACAATGGCAGCGACAGTCACGGCTCCGCCGTCGCCCCCCTGGTGGCCGAGGGTCAATACTATTGGGCCAACCGCCCGGCGGTGCAGGCCCTGACCGGCGGCCCGGTCGACTTCGCCCTGCTGGCGGTGGGAGGCGTGCGCGCCGATCTGCCCGCCGGTGAGCTGCGCGAAGGGGAGCCGGCCCTCAGCCTGCTGCCGTTCAAGAATCAGCTCGCCGTGCTGACCCTGAGCGGCGCCGAGGTGCGGGCCCTGCTGACCGAGACCATCACCGCCACCCTGCCCGCCGGCGCCCACGCCGGCAAGTTCCCCTATGGCGGCCACCTGCGCTACCGCTTCACCGAGACAGTGTCGGGCAAGAGCGGCTCCCTGACCCGGCTGCAATGGCAGACGGCCGAGGGGCAATGGCAGGATCTGGTCGATGAGCGGCGCTACCGGGTGGTGATGAATGCCTACAGCGCCAACGGCAACGACGGCTGGCAGGCACTGGCCCGTGCCCAGCAGCTGCGGGCCGAGCGGGTGGATCTTGCCTGGGTGGCGGGCCAGCTGACCGCCTTCCCGGTCCTGCAGGTGGTGCAACAGGGCAATCAGCTGAGCGCCCGTTACGCACCTGGCCAAGCGCTCGACTGCCAGGCCGAGACCGTCAACTGCGGCACAGATGCGGCCTCCTTCGTGCAGTACATAAAGGAGCAGCGCCCGACCCTGACCGCCCTGAGTGAGCCCGTCGTCACCCTGCTGCGGGCCAGATAAGCAGGCACCGGCCACGACACAGGGCAAAAACGGGCCGGGGCGAGGCCCGTTTTTTGCGGCCGTTGACGACCCATTGCGGTGTTATTCCCACCGGTTGCCGAGCTTTGGTTGAGTGATCGCCAGTCGGCGGCTAGAATATTGCGTCCCATTGCCCTGGGCCATCTGTCCACGGCAAGCAGCGAGTGAAGACATCAAGCGTGACAAGTCAAATCAAACTGATTGTCGGGCTGGGTAATCCCGGCCCCGAATATGCCAAGACCCGTCACAATGCGGGCGCCTGGTATGTGGAGCAACTGGCCCGCTGGCACAATGTCAGCCTGCGTGAAGAGCCCAAGTTCTTCGGCCACACCGCCCGCTTCCTGGTCGAGGGGCAGGATGTGCGGCTGCTCATCCCGAACACCTACATGAACCTCTCCGGCAAGGCCGTGGCGGCGCTCGCCCGGTTTTACCAGATAGCGCCGGAAGAGATGCTGGTGGCCCACGACGAACTGGACCTGCCCCCCGGCATCGCCAAGTTCAAGCAGGGCGGCGGTCACGGTGGCCACAATGGCCTCAAGGACATCATCGCCAGGATGGGCAACAACAATAACTTCTTCCGGCTGCGCCTCGGCATCGGCCATCCCGGTGCCAAGGAGCTGGTCGCCAGCTTCGTGCTGACCAAGGCGCCCAGCAGTGAACAGAGCCTGATCGAGGCCGCACTGGATGAGTCCTTGCGCGCCACCGACATCCTGTTCAAGCAGGACATGACCAAGGCCATGAACCGGCTGCACAGCTTCAAGGCCGAGAAAGTCTGAATACAGATGCCTGACCTGGGTCAGGCTCGCACAATATGACAGGGCTGCCTAAGAATCTGGTCACTCTCTGTAACGAGAGGTTGTCAGCAAGGCGAAGCGCAGCACAGGAACCGGAGCGTATAGGTATACGTGAGGATTCCGAGCAGCACATGAGCCTTGATCACAGCCTCGCAGTAAGAGCGTGAGCTGGTTCGGCGGCCCTCACACAGCATCCATCACGTAAGGTAACAATCCATGGGTTTTAAATGCGGTATCGTGGGCCTGCCCAATGTAGGCAAATCCACCCTGTTCAATGCGCTGACCAAGGCCGGCATCGAAGCCGCCAACTTCCCGTTCTGCACCATTGAGCCGAACACGGGTGTGGTCCCCATGCCGGATCCGCGTCTCGACCAGCTCGCTGCCATCATCAATCCGCAGCGCGTGGTGCCGACCACCATGGAATTCGTCGACATCGCCGGCCTGGTGGCAGGCGCCTCCAAGGGTGAGGGCCTGGGCAACCAGTTCCTGGCCAACATCCGCGAGACCGAGGCCATCGGCCACGTGGTGCGCTGCTTCGAGGATGACAACATCATCCACGTGGCGGGCAAGGTCTCCCCGGCCGACGACATCGAGGTGATCAACACCGAGCTGGCGCTGTCGGATCTGGACGCCTGCGAGCGCGCCATCCACCGCCAGTCCAAGCGCGCCAAGGGCGGCGACAAGGATGCCAAGCTGGAAGTGGAGACCCTGGAAAAAATTCGGGTTGTGCTGGAAGAGGGTCAGATGATCCGTGGCATGAAGCTGGACAAGGAAGAGCTGGCGGCCGTTGCCCACCTCAACTTCCTGACCCTCAAGCCCACCATGTACATCGCCAACGTGGCGGAAGACGGCTTCGACAACAACCCCTTCCTCGACAAGGTGCGTGAAATCGCCGCCGCCGAGAACGCCGTGGTGGTCGTGGTCTGCTGCGCCATCGAGGCGGACATCGCCGAGCTGGACGACGCCGACCGCGCCGAGTTCATGGCCGATCTGGGCATCGAAGAGCCGGGCCTGAACCGGGTGATCCGCTCCGGTTACGAGCTGCTGAACCTGCAGACCTACTTCACCGCCGGGGTGAAGGAAGTGCGCGCCTGGACCATTCCGGTCGGTGCCACCGCCCCGCAGGCGGCCGGCAAGATCCACACCGACTTCGAAAAAGGCTTTATTCGCGCACAGACCATCGCCTTCGACGACTTTATCACCTACAAGGGTGAGCAAGGTGCCAAGGAAGCGGGCAAGATGCGCGCCGAAGGGAAAGACTACATCGTCAAAGATGGCGATATCATGAACTTCCTGTTCAACGTCTAACCCCATGAGAGGCCAGCATTTGCTGGCCTCTTTCTACTGGGTATCTGTTGCAGATCTGCTGGCAAATGTCGTAAAAAAAACCAGATTGTTGGGCTTTTGCACGACAGCGTCCAATAACTCGCCAAACGCACCCAAATTCGGTTTTTCTGGCAAAAAAAGGGTTGACGCCCCAGAGCCAGATACGCATAATTCCGGCCGCACAGTGACGAGGCAACGACTCACTGGAAGCAAGGTTGGCTATGTAGCTCAGTTGGTTAGAGCATCGCACTCATAATGCGAGGGTCACAGGTTCGAATCCCGTCATAGCCACCATATATTGTTCAGTTGGGGTATCGCCAAGCGGTAAGGCAGCGGGTTTTGATCTCGCCATCCCTAGGTTCGAATCCTAGTACCCCAGCCATTATTTTTGGTTATCGATGTTCATCTGTCGGTAGCAAGCTGAGGAAAGCATTGAGAGATTTTGATCTCGTCAATGTGCCTAGGTACAAATCCTAGAACCACAGCCATTTTTGAACGTTCTTTGCCGGCACTCGTGTTGTTGAAGGGCACTGTTGGGGTATCGCCAAGCGGTAAGGCAGCGGGTTTTGATCTCGCCATCCCTAGGTTCGAATCCTAGTACCCCAGCCATTTTTACTTGTACACGACCTTGTCGCATACAAGACGGCTATGTAGCTCAGTTGGTTAGAGCATCGCACTCATAATGCGAGGGTCACAGGTTCGAATCCCGTCATAGCCACCATTTAAAAGTTGTTCAGTTGGGGTATCGCCAAGCGGTAAGGCAGCGGGTTTTGATCTCGCCATCCCTAGGTTCGAATCCTAGTACCCCAGCCATTTTTGAACGTTCTTTGCCAGCATTCGTGTTGTTGAAGGGCACTGTTGGGGTATCGCCAAGCGGTAAGGCAGCGGGTTTTGATCTCGCCATCCCTAGGTTCGAATCCTAGTACCCCAGCCATTTTTACTTGTACACGACTCTGTCGCATACAAGACGGCTATGTAGCTCAGTTGGTTAGAGCATCGCACTCATAATGCGAGGGTCACAGGTTCGAATCCCGTCATAGCCACCATTAATATTGCGGAAGTGGCGAAATTGGTAGACGCACCAGATTTAGGTTCTGGCGCCCTAGGCGTGAGAGTTCGAGTCTCTCCTTCCGCACCATTAATAGCAGTACCAAACAGACCAGCTCAGGCTGGTTTTTTTGTGCCCGCGATTTACCCTTTCTCCTCTCTTGCCCGCCTTCTCTCCCTGCTCACCATCTTGTCTGATCCGGATCATCATCCCGCCAGCCCAGGATGGCTGGCCACAAAAAAGCTGCCCCCAGGCCGCTTGTCTCTTCTCCCCGCTCAGAACGGGAAGAACCAGGGAATGGCGATGACGCTCACCACCATCACCAGCAGGGTGAAGGGCACCCCTATTCGCACGAAGTCCACGAACCTGTAGTTGCCGGGGCCCAGCACCAGGGTGTTGACCGGTGACGAGACCGGCGTCATGAAGGCCGCCGAGGCGGCGATGGCGATGGTCATGGCGAAGGGATAGGGCGAGATCCCCATCTGGTGGGCCGTGCCAAGCGCGATGGGCGCCATCAGCACCGCGGTGGCGGTGTTGGAGATGAAGAGCCCGATCACCGCACAGAGCACGAACAGGCTGGCCAGCATCACCCTAGGGCCCATGTCCCCCACCGCGGCCATCAGGCCACCGACGATGAGATCCACCCCGCCGGTCTTCTGCAGCGCCAGGGCGAAGGGTAGCATGCCGACGATCAGGATCAGGGTCGGCCAGTGGATGGACTTGTAGGCGCTCTCCATGTCGATGCAGCGGAACTTGCCCATCAGCAGGCAGGCGATGAGCGCCGCTATGACGTTGGGCACGGGATCCGTCACCATCAGCGCGATCATGACGCCGAGGCAGATCAGGGCGTGAATGGCCTGGCTGCGGGCCGGCGCCATCTCGTCCACCTCCGCCGGCAGGCCGAGCAGCAGGAAGTCGCGGCTGCGGGTCTGCAGCTGGCGAATAAGGCTCCAGTTACCCACCACCAGCAGGCAGTCCCCCATCTGCAGCGGATCGTCCACCAGCTTGCCGGTCAGCGCCTCGCCGTGGCGGCGGATCCCCACCACGCTCAGGCCATAGTGAGAACGAAACGCCACCTCTCGGATGCTCTTGCCAAGCAGGCGGGACTCCGGAATGAGGGAGACCTCGGCCATGCCCACCTCCCGCGCCTGATCGGAGAAGTACTCCCCGCGCAGTATCATGGGTTCGAGTCGGGCCTCGGTGCAGAACTCGCGCACATCCACCTCGGGATCGGACATGTCGATCAGCAGCACATCCTTGGCCTGGAACTCGGTGACGCCGGAGACGGTGACCATTACCCGCCGGAACTTGCGCCAGCGCTCCAGCCCGATGACGTTGGCACCGTAGCGAGCGCGCAGCTGCAGCTCGTCCAGGGTTCGGCCGATCAGGGGTGAATCCGGGCGGATCGCCAGCCGGCGGGCCCGGCCCGCCAGCCGGTAATCGCGGATGAGATCGCGCATGGTGCTGCGCCCCGCTGGCTTGCCTCTGCCCTCCTCCCCCTCGCGGACCAGCGAGTTGCGCATCAGCAGCATATAGAGGACGCCCATCCCCAGGACGATCACCCCCATGGGGGTGAAACCGAAGAAGCCGAACCCCTGGATGCCGTGCCGCATCAGCTCGCTGTTGACCACCATGTTCGGTGGGGTCGCCACCAGCGTCATCATGCCGCTGATGAGGCCGGCAAAGCCGAGCGGCATCATCAGCCGCCCGGCCGGGATCCCCATCCGGTTCGCCACGCTCAGCACCACGGGGATGAAGATGGCCACCACCCCTGTGCTGCTCATCACGGCCCCCAGGGTCGCCACCGCCACCATCAGCAGCACCAGCATCCGGGTCTCGCTGCTGCCCGCCACCTTGACCAGCGCATCTCCCACCTGGTAGGCGATGCCGGTACGCACCAGCCCCTCCCCCACCACGAACAGGGCGGCGATCAGGATGACGTTGGGATCGCTGAAGCCCGCCAGCGCCTCCGGCAAGGTCAGGATGCCGCTCAGCACAAACAGTATGACGATCGACAAGGCCACCACGTCCATGCGGACCTTGTTGGTAATAAACAGATAAATGGCGCCCACCAACATGCAGAGGACCCAGATCAACTCGGAATTCACACTCGCTCCTTTCGTTCGTCGCCCCCAGGCTACGGGGTGCAACCCTCTCCATCAGACCACAGCTTACCCCTCCCCATTTTGTTACATGTCAATAAAGAGGGGCCCCATCATCGCACATCCGAGTTCAGATGAGGCCAGCAAAATGGCAGCGACGCAGAGAGCCCCTCCCTTGCCTGCCGCCCAACGCCATCAGGACAAAAGTGCTGCAAGTGAGCCCGGTCCCTCCTAGAATGGGCCCACGCGCCGACCTTGCCGGCCTGCGCGCCTATCTCGACCTTTCACCCGCAGCGGAGACCCCATGCCTGTACCACCCCAAGCCCAACCCTATCCAGAGTTCACCTTCTTCAGCCGCTTCGTGGAGGACATCCAGGCGGGCCGCAAGACCATCACCATCCGCGACGAGAGCGAAGCCAACTGGCAGCCAGGCCAGCGACTGGCGCTCTTCACCAACCCGGAGCTGCAGCCCTTCGGCACCATAGAGGTGCTGTCGGTGGCCCCCGTCGCCTTCGATGCCCTAAGCGACGAGCACGCCCGCCAGGAGAACATGACGCTCCCCGAACTTAAAGACGTGATCCGGGATATCTACCCCGCCCTGCCGCCACTCTATGTGATCGAATTCAAACTGATCAAAGCCTGAGTCTGTGAGCCATCTCACGCCCGCCCTATTGCCATTGGAGCCCAGAGGCGAATAATCACTGTTTTTATATACAGTTATTATGGAGTGTCCATGGAAGTCTCTCTGGAGCCGGCCATCGCCGAGATGGTGGCCGGCTTTATCGCCGCCGGTCGTCCCAACGCCAGCGCACTGAGTTGGCAGGCCCGCCGCGAGGGCTATCTTGCCTCGGCCGTGCTGGGAGGGGCGCAGGAGGAGGTCGGCCAGATAGAGGAGTGGCAAGAGTCCCACTATGCCGTACGGCTCTATCGACCGACACCGGGGGCGCAGGCTTCCTATCCCGCCCTCATCTACTTTCATGGCGGCTGCTTCGTCAGCGGGGATTTCGAGACCCATGACCGCCAGCTGCGGATGCTGTGCAACCGCGCCAATGCCCTGATCTTCGCGGTGCACACCCGCCTCGCCCCCGAACATGTCTACCCGGCGGCCCACGACGACGCCCTGGCGGCGACCCTCGCCATCATGGTGCGGTTGAAAGAGTGGCAAGTCGACCCGCGGCGGTTGGCGCTGGCCGGTGACAGCGCCGGCGGCCATCTCGCGCTGGTCACCGCCCTGAGGCTCAAGGCCATGGGCGCCCCCCTCCCCGCCGTCCTGCTGCTCATCTACCCCATGCTGGATGCCAGGGGCGAGAGCCAGAGTTATCGCGACTGTGGCGAGGATTACCTCATCACTGCCGACATGTTGCAAAGCGGCTATCGCGCCTACCTGGGCGCGCTGCCGGTCGATCACCCCGAGGCCAGCCCGCTCCATCACCCGGCGCTCGCCGGCCTGCCCGCGACCCATATACTGACGGCCGAGTGCGACCCCCTGCGTGACGAGGGAGAGGCCCTGTATGGCAAACTGCTGCAAGCCGGTGTTGCCGCCACTTGTCAGCGACAGCTCGGGGTGATCCACGGTTTCTTCCAGCTGGCGGGCATAAGCCCTGCGGCCCGTCATGCCATCGCGCAGGTCGCCATGCAGCTCAAGAGGCTCTGAGTTGGATCCGACCCCCATGCCGTGTTAAAAGTGTCTCTTTTGAATCAGGGAGGTGACCCGAGTGTTTGAGATAGCGAGCCTGAAAGAGGCCATGATGCACGGGGTCGAGCTGTTCCAGCTGCTGCTGGAGATCATCTCCATCGCCTGCGTGGTGATTGGCCTTGGCAAGACCCTCTGGCTGGCGGCGCGGGTGCGGGATCACGAACCCGGTTTTCCCCGCATCCGGCTCTGCTTCGGCAGCTGGCTCATTCTGGCGCTGGAGTTTCAGCTCGCCGCCGATATCCTGGCCACCACGGTGGCGCCGAGCAAGGAGGAGCTGATCCGGCTCGCCATCATCGCGGTGATCCGCACCTTCCTGAACTACTTCCTCGGCAAGGAGCTGGAGGCCCAGACCGAACGCCAGCGCCCCTGAGCCGCCACGCCGTCATCGGGCCCCGGCCGCAGGCCGGGCTCATGCCCCTCAGTCCGGACCGGTGCCTTCCCCTGCGGCATAACGCCGGCGGATCTGGTACTGTAGCCCTTTAGCCCGAGAGGAGGCCCCCATGGCCGAGCAGTCCCGTTTTGAGCAATACGACGCCCTGATTTTCGATATGGATGGCACCCTGGTGGACTCCATGCCCCTGCATCTGGATGCCTGGGCGCTGACCAGTGCCGAGTTCGGCCTGCCGTTCGATCGGGAGGAGCTCAATGAATATGGCGGCATTCCCACCCGCAAGATCGTCGCCATACTGGCCGAGCAGCACGGGCTGAGCATCGACATCGAGGCCTTCGCCCGCCGCAAGATAGCGCTCTACATGGAGCAGATCGACAAGGCCGGCGTCTTCCCCCAGATGTGGGAGCTGGTCAGGCAGCACCACGGCAAGGTCCCCATGGGCATAGGCACCGGCTCACCGCGCAATCAGGCCGAGCGTATCTTGCGAAGTACCGGTCTCGATGCCTATATCTCGGTGCTGGTGAGCGCCGACGACGTGACCAACCACAAACCCCATCCCGACACCTTCCTGCGAGTGGCCGAACGACTCGGCGCCAACCCGGCCAACTGCCTGGTGTTCGAAGATACCCGGATCGGCATCCAGGCGGGCAAGGCCGCCGGCATGGCGACTGTGCTCGCCACCGAAGGCGAACTGCTGCTGGTGTAAACAGGAGATAGCGCGATGGGGCTCGCGAAGAGGCAAGCAGCCCCATGCCGGCCGCCCATGTCGTCATGATATGAAGTCTGGTGGAGACCAGTGGAGGGGGAAATAAATGAACCGGCTTTCCGTGCCCGACCTCCCTATGAGGTCTGCGGCAACAGAAAGCCGGTGACTCAAACCTTCAGCCTGGCTTAGAAGTTGTATTTGATGCCGAGGCGGTAACGCATTTCCATCTCGTCGTTGTCGTGCTCGCTGTTATAACGCGGCACATAGCCAATTTCCGTGTAGGGCACCCACTGCTTGTTGATGGGCACGGCGACGACGACGTTATACAGCCAATTGCTGTGATCGCCCTTGTAGTCCTCGTAATTGGTGAACTTGTATTCGTAGTCCCCGGTGATGGTGAAGCCCTCTCCCTTATAACCGAGCTCCCAGTTGAGCTGGTTGTAATTCTTGTCGGCGGCGGTCGGCTTCTCATCCTTCTGGATACCACCACGCCAGCGCAGGGTGGTGAACCAGTTGTCGGTGATGGTGTAGAACGACTTCACCTGGACGCGATAGCCGATATAGGAATCCCCCACATCCAGGTTGATGGCCGGCGCCAGCGCCAGCTTGTCGGTGACCTGAAACTTCTTGCCCACTTCCCACTCGCTGCCGCTGCCGCTCCAGTTGCCGTTACCGTCCTTGAAGCCGTCCGCCTGTACGTCTGAGCCCTCCGCCATCTTGCCCTCGACGCTGAAGAACAGGCCATCCTCCGTGGCATGGGATAGCTTGAGGCGATTGGCCTGGGTCTCGCTATCGGCCTTGTATTCATGGCGATAATCCAGGGTCAGGGCCTGTGCGCCCGCGGAGGCCAATGTCAGTGCGACCACACTCAGTTTTACAGCAAGTTTCATTATTTACTCCAACTGTTCTGCGTAAAAAATGTATATGGATGCCCCTCCTGCCGGATATGTCAGGAAGAAGGGGAAATATAAAATGGGTTATTTAATTAGCGGGGAATGGCTATCAGCAATATTCCAGTCCGACATAGGATCGCGGGGCTATCGCCTTTTCAAATTCGTCGACAGACAGGAATGCATGCAGCTCAGGCTGGCGAATATAAGCTTCGCTGAAAGAGATGGCCTCTTTCTTGGCCCGCATGATGATGTCATATACGGCCTCATGGGCCTTCGCCTTCCCCAATCCTTTTTTCGACAGCGCCATCATCACATTCTCGGCGCTGATCATGCCCTGGGTAATATCGAGGTTGCGCTGCATGGCCGCACGGTCAATAAAGAGATCCTGCAACAGCGCCTCCGTCTTCAACATGATTTCATGGGTCAGCAGATTCGCCTCCCGCAGTGAGTTGTCGATGATCAGGTTGCTGCAGCCATCGGCTTCGAAGGGGCGAACGGCCATGTTCAGCATGGTGCTGGGCAGGTTGAACAGGATGCGCGCGTTGCCGATGATGCCGTAGCAGAGGGCCGGGTTGATCTTCTGGGGCATGGTGCTACTCCCTATCTGACCCTCGGAGAAGCCCTCGCTCATCTCCGAGTACTCCTCGGACGAGCTGATGTAGACCTCCTCGGCGATCTTGGCGCAGCTCTGGGCAATCAGGGTCAAGTTGTTGACGTACTGGCACATATGCACCCGGATAGAGCGGCTCGGGATCTTCATCTCCCCCATCTCCAGCAGCTCGGCGATCCGCGCCTGCATGCTGGGCCCCACCTCTGGCAGGGTATGGAAGCCCCCCACGGCGCCCCCCATCATGACCTGGAAGATGCCAGGCGCCGAGCCGACCAGAATATCCTTGCACCTCAACAGCTCGTCTTCCCACACGGCGAACTTGGTATTCAGCAGTATGGGCAGCGCATGCCGGGAATGGGTCCTCGCCGCGATGACGACATCTTTATTCCGCCGTTTCAGTTCACCTATATTGACCACCATCTTGTCGATGAGGGCAATAAATTCCTGATTGAATCGTTTGCAGAGATACAGCTCGGCCGTCTGCTGAATATTCTGGGTGGTGATGCCGTAGTGAATATATTTGGCGGCCTCATCACCCACTATGCGCCCCAATTCATTGAGGACAGGCACCAGCGGATGCTTGGTCTTGATATAACCCTGGATGATATTGTCCCGATCGAGCAGCCCGATATCACAGTGCTGGATGATCACCTCCCCCGCTGCCTTTGGGATGATGCCGAGCTCAATCTGCACCTTCGCCAGAATGGCCTCTATGTCCAACCAGGTCTGATAAATATGAGTATCTTCGTAGATATTCTCGAACCCGTTGCGGTTCAGGGTATAGCTCGTCGGATCGTAGCATGTGGTCATTTTATGGCACCATTAAGAGAAAATAAGCTGGGTGTAGAACAGGGTGGAGAAGATACCGACGATGCAGGGGATCAACGCCCGCTTCAGCACCTCGAACGGGCTGACATTGGCCGCCACCGCCACCGCAATCACCACGGCTGCGACGGGGGACAGGGAGCGGCCAAAACCGGCGGCGTGTTGCATGGGCACCAGCATGAGCACCGATTTCACACCGGCCGCGGCCGACAGCTCGGAACCCAGGTTGGAGAAGCTGACGAAGGCGGCACTGCCTGACCCGGTCAACATGGCGGTAAAGGCGATGATCAGCATGCCGAACAGGGTGATCAGCAGATAGTGGACATCACCCGCCAGGATCATCGACTTCATCGCGTTGACGGCACCGATGGCATCCAGCCCCAGCGTGAACATGGTGGCGGCCACGATCAGGACGACCACTGTGCTGAACGCCCCCGCCATGCCTTTGAAGAACTCGAAGGAGTGATCGAGCGCCAGTTGCAGACTCTTCACCCTGAAGGCATCGATCACCACGATCATGATCAAGGAGGCAAACATGGCGATGGGCGCGTTGATCTTGACGCTGGCAATGCCAATGTCGGAGAAGATGAGCAGCAGCGCCAGGGGGAGGAAGGGCAGCATGGCATAGAGTCGCGAGTAAGGGGCGCCCTGTCGATCGTCCTGCTCGCTGGCGACCTTGATCTCGGTCTGTGAACGCTTGTGGCCATCACGCTTGTCAAACCACTTCTGCACGAAGAAATGGGTAACCGCCACCGTCAGGGTGACCGGTATGGCCACCAGGATCTCGGTGCTGGCAAAGTATTCGGTGATCGACATGTCCAGCAGCTCGGCCGCGACGTTGGAGTTGCCGGAGCCCGGGCCCAGATCGAGAGAGCCGCAGGTGCCGATCACCACGGCGGCCGAGAGCGGGCTGACCCCGGCTTGCAGCAGGATCGGATAGAAAGAGATGAGCAGCAACATGGCCAGCCCGGCCGGGCTCGGGATCACCAGGTTCAGGGTCTGCCCTATGATGAACGCCAGGGCCAGGATCAGATAAGGCTTGTTGATGAGCTGCAGTGGCTTGGCACAGGCCTTGACCAGACTGTCGGCGGCACCAATCTTGCTCATGTAGGAGGCGAATCCGGCCGAGGTCATGGCGATCATGCCGATGGTCGCGGTGCGCTCCGACATGATGGCGCTGAAGGCCCCGAACAGGTCGAAGAAGGTGGATCCCGTCGAACTGAATTTATATTGTGCCCCCATAAAGTCGGCAATGCCGCCCTGGGTGAATACGACGCCCACGGTCAGCATCAGCAGGCCGGAAATCGTCAAGGTGGTATGAGTCTGATAGTTCTTTATGATCATATACATCGTTATAAAAACGATGGGCACAGCCATATAAGCAATCATGGACAGCTCTCTCATTTAACAGAATAAATCATGGTGAAGGCAGCAATCACAACCCAACCGACAGGATTTAATTAATGCCTTGTTTGTATTGCCTTGGAGATAGATTGAAATAACGCTTAAATTGATTCGAAAATTCGTATTGCGATGAATAGCCCAGTTCGTTGGAGATCTCGGATATCCGCAGATTGGTCGTTCTCAGCAGGGTGCAGGCTTTATCCAACCGACACCTGACGATATATTTCATCAGCGACAGTCCGGTCTGCTCCTTGAACTCCTTGCGAAATACCTCATAGTTCAGCCCCAGCTCATCACAATACAGTTTTAAATCTATGCGCTGATGACAGAGTTCATCCAGTGCCAGCTTGACCTGATTGACCATGTTGTTTTCATGGTGCTCAGGATGATTCATCGAGCCATTAAAGAGGGCGCCGAGCAACTCGATGAATTTGATATAAACGCTGGGCATATCCAGCTCGCTGGCGTTCTTCACAAACTCCATGAAACCGGAGAAGTGATCGATGGCCTCCAGCGGGCTGGCCGTTTGAAAGACGACGGCGCCGTGCTCAGGGATCAGGAATGAAGCCAGGTGTTCATACAGAGCCCGGTCGCAATCCAGATAGACCTCTTTCCAGGCGGGCAGGCTCTCGCAATGGCTGGAATGGCGCTGGCCGGGTCTGCGCAAGAATACGCTGCCCTTGCCAAGGGAATATTGCTGGCCTTGCTCATCGATATAAGTTCCCCTGCCATCCAGCACCAGTACCAATGAAAAATAAGGGAAGCTGACATTGGCAAGCACCTTCGATTTTCCGTTCCGGTTTATATATCCACAGCCAATCCAGCTATCGCTCGTTCCCAGCGTCTTGGAATAGTTGACCGAAGGCACAGACTGGTTTCCAACAGGCTCTATAAATGGCACCAGGATCTGATATTTGTGTTGGTTTTCCATACATTGACTCTAGAGTGTTATTTCGTGAGTCCGATTCACTTCATAAACAGCTGAATTACATCGACTGCATATCAGTATGCTTTACATACTATGTCGCCCAAAACTACAATAACATGTCAATTCTGGATTTAAAGATATGTTTATTGGGATGGGTCAAGGGCTGGATCACATATTTGACAAGCCGTTTGGAAAGCAGACCTGAACTACTCTGTATAATAATCGGGTGATCCACCTAGATATATTCCATTCACAAGGCCGCAAACTTATTAGTGTCTTCCGTATTATTTCAAGGAGATAGAATAAGCCGCCCGCCCATGAATCGTATCCGCTAGAGACCATCTGGATACATATGACAACGAATAATTCGCGCCATGGCATGAAATAACCCCCTGTGCCGGTCTCTGAGCCCATAAGCGCGCAGGCACGTGAATGGCGCCATCCGAAGAGGTGAGGCAGAGACGATACTGCCCTGTGCCGGCACCATAAAAAAACGCCCCATGCGGGGCGTTTTTTGCGTTCGGAGTCATCACATGGCGTTGGTGGACTCGAAGATCTTGTCCGCCGAGGCCTCGACGAAGCCAGGATAGAGCACGCCATCGGCCTGTGGGTAGCGGCGGGCGAACTCGTAGAAGCAGCTCGGTATGGTGCGCACGCCGTCGCTGAAGGGCACCTCCGCCTTGTCGGCCATGGTGGAGGATTGCTCCAGCATCACCTGTGGGTCCCCTTTCACCTCACCGCCCACGGTATTGAGCACGAAGCCCGCCGCCTTGAGGGCCCCATTGACCTGCTCTATGGTGTCGAAGTCGCTGAGGCGGTTGATGTTGACCGTGAAGTGGTTGGCGCGATAGCCCCAGGCCGCCATCCAGGCCGCATACTCGCTCTCCGCCAGCAGGGTCTGGTAGTCGGCCCAGGAGACCTGCCAGGGGGCGCCCGTGTAGAGGAATGCCGGGGTATCGGTCAGATGATCGGGCACCTGATCTGCCAGCTTGTGGATGATGGCCTGGGCTGCCGGAGAGAGTTCCTCCACCTTCAGCTCGCTGATGAACACCTTGGGAGCGTCCGGATCTGCATGTTCGAAGTGCTTGGCGTAGAGCTTCTTGGCCTTGAACACGTACTCGCCCTTCTCCTCGTAGCCCAGGGCACGGAAGTGGGCAGCCAGTTTCTCCAGCCCCAGCTTGGGCAGGTTGTAGGTACGAAACGCCACATGATCGTTGATGATGGGCGCGCCGCCCCCCAGCAGTTGATGGACCTTGTGGGCACTCGGGGTGACTTGAATGTAGTTATCCCACAGATGACCAAACAGGGTGTCGATATCCTTTTGCATCTCTCTTTCCTTTGATTGCGGGTACAGACAAGGGCACCCAGGGATGCCCTTTCATGGTTGTTAGAACGTCAGGCCGGGGGACAGCTGATCCGGCATGGCGGCCTTGCTGTCTTCCACCGAGGCGACCGGGCAATGGGTACAGTAGTCGGCCAGCACCTGCCTGTTCATATCTGCCTCTTTCCTAGAACGTCAGGCCAGGCGACAGCTGATCCGGCATGGCGGCCTTGCTGTCTTCCACCGAGGCGACCGGATAAGCACAGTAGTCGGCGGCGTAGTAGGCGCTCGCTCTGTGGTTGCCGGAGGCACCTATGCCGCCGAACGGCGCGGCGCTGGAGGCGCCGGTGATGGGCTTGTTCCAGTTGACTATGCCGGCGCGGATGCGCTTGAAGAAGTGCTGCCAATCCGCCTCGCTGTCACCGAGCAGGCCGGCCGACAGGCCGAAGCTGGTGGCATTGCCCTGATCGATGGCGGCATCGAAGTCGTCATAACGGATGAGCTGCAGCAGCGGGCCGAAGTACTCTTCGTCCGGCAGTGCCGCCACGGCAGTCACGTCTATGATGCCGGGGGAGACGAAACCGGTACCCGCTTCCAGATGCTTGAGCGCCAGCAGGCTCTCGCCCCCCAGTCGCTGCAGCTGGGCCTGGGCCTCCACCATGCCGAGCGCCGCCCGCTCGCTGATCATGGCGCCCATAAAGGGCTGATCCACGTCGTCGTAATGACCGACCCTGATCTGGCCAACCACCTCCACCAGCCGCTTGACCAGGGCATCCCCTTTCGCACCGCGCTCCACGAACAGGCGGCGCGAGCAGGTGCAGCGCTGGCCCGAGGTGATGAAGGCAGACTGGACTATGGCATGGACGGCGCCGTCCACATCGCTCACGTCTTTCACGATCAGCGGGTTGTTGCCGCCCATCTCCAGCGCCAGGATCTTGCCGGGCTGACCGGCAAACTGCTGGTGCAGGAAGTGGCCGGTGCGGGACGAGCCGGTGAAGAACAGGCCGTCGATGTCCGGGTTGCCTGCCAGCGCCTTGCCGGTCTCCACCTCGCCCTGCACCAGGTTCAGTACGCCCTTGGGCAGCCCCGCCTCTTGCCACAGCTTGAGCATGGCCTCGGCCACCATGGGGGTCAGCTCGGAGGGCTTGAACACCACGGTATTGCCGGCGATCAGCGCCGGCACTATGTGGCCGTTGGGCAGATGGCCCGGGAAGTTGTAGGGGCCGAATACCGCGACCACGCCGTGGGGCTTGTGGCGCACAAACGCCTTGGCGCCTGGCATGGGGTTCTCGACCGTGCCGGTGCGCTCGTCATGGGCGCGGATGGAGATGGCGATCTTGCCCTGCATGGCAGCCACCTCGGTGCGGGTCTCCCACAGCGGCTTGCCGGTCTCGCGGGCTATGGTCAGCGCCAGCGCCTCCTTGTGCTCACCGAGCAAGTCGGCGTATCGGCGCACTATCGCGAGGCGTTCTTCGAGGCTCAAGTCGGACCAATGGTAGAAGGCGCGGCGGGCGGCCTTGACGGCGGCATTCACCTGAGCGGCGCTGGCCGCCAGGCCTTGCCAGACAACCTGGTTCTTGGCTGGATCCTTTGACTCGAATGCCTTGCCTTCACCGGCAAGCCAGTGCCCATCGATCAGTTGCACTAAAGACATAATCCATTCACTCCCTGTGGTGCGCAGGCCGCCGTGGCCACCTGCGTCAGATGCTGTGGTATTCCAATCATTCCAAGTCGACGACCCGGACCATGTCGCCATTCGCCACCTTGATGGCGGCCGCCATCTTGGGCGGGATGATGGCTTCATGTTTGTCCAGATCGACCCGGATGTTGCCGTAGCAGGCACGATACTGTTCGAAACGGGCATTGCAGATGAGATAGGTGTGACCGCCGATGGGCTCGCCCACCAGCACCCGCAGCTTCTGGCTGCGGCGCACGCTGCGGATGTGTTTCACATCGCACTCGACGGTGGGGCCGGCGTCGAAAATGTCGACGTAGCCACGATTCACGAAGCCTTCGTCCTGCAGCATCTTGATGGCCGGGCGGGTCTTCTCGTGGGTCTGGCCGATGACGGCCCGCGCCTCGTTGCTGAGCAGGTTGACGTAGATCGGGTACTTGGGCATCAGCTCGGCGATGAAGCGCTTCTTGCCGATGCCGGTGAGATAGTCGACGGTGGGAAAGTCCATCGAGAAGAAATGCGTCTGCAGCCACTCGTAGAAGGGGCTGTGACCGTCGCCATCGGAGACGCCACGCATCTCGGCGAACACGGTCTGGTCGAACAGCTCGGGGTGCTCGGCCATGAACAGGAAACGGTGCTTGGACAGCAGTCGGCCGTTGAGCCCCTCGCGAGCGCATTCACGCAGGAACAGGGTGCACAGCTCGGAGTTGCCTGTGTAGTCGTTGGACAGCGTGAGCGTCTCGACCACGTTATAGATGCCGAGCTTGGGGGAAGAGTGCACCACCTTGCCGATGTGATAGTTGTAGAACGGCTGGGACAGGCCGACGGCCGCGTCTATGGCACAGGTGCCGACCATCTCGCCGGTCTCCAGATCTTCGGCCACGAAGAAGTAGAGGCAATCTCCCTTGCCCGCAGGCTTGTCCAGGAAGGTCTGGGTCGAGGCATCGATCTTGCGTTGCAGCAGCTCATCGTTGACCGGCAATGAGGTCATGCCGGTGCCGGATTCGATGGCACAGGTCTTGAGGCCGGCGAAGTCGCGCTGCTCGATAGGACGGATAACCAACATAATGACAACTCCCTTTCATTGACGACAGGTGGGGTCCCGGCTCCTGCCGGGAGGGCTCCCCACCTCAACTTGGATCAGGCGTTAACCACCTGAGCGACCGCTTTCTCGAACCGGGCCAGACCTTCCTTGATGTCCGCTTCCGGGATAACCAGCGAGGGTGCGAAGCGCACCACGTTAGTGCCCGCTACCAGCGCCATCAGCCCCTGATCGATGGAAGCCAGCAGGAAGTCGCGGGAGCGCCCCTTGAAGTCATCGTTCAGCACGGCGCCGAGCAGCAGACCCTGACCACGCACTTCGCTGAAGCAGTGGTACTTGGCATTGATGGCTTCGATGCCGGCACGGAACAGGGCTTCGCGCTGTTTGACACCCGCCAGCACCGCCGGGGTGTTGACCACGTCGATCACCGCCTCGGCCACGGCGCACGCCAGCGGGTTGCCGCCGTAGGTGGAACCGTGAGTACCCACTTTCAGGTGAGCCGCGATCTCGGTGGTGGTCAGCATGGCGCCGATGGGGAAGCCGCCGCCGAGCGCCTTGGCGCTGGTGAGGATGTCCGGCGTGACGCCCAGACCCATGTAGGCAAACAGCTCGCCGGTACGACCGACCCCGGATTGCACCTCGTCATAGACCAGCAGGGCGTTGTGCTTGTCGCACAGCTCGCGCACCCCTTTGGCAAATTCGTCGGTGGGACGAATGATGCCACCCTCCCCCTGCAGCGGCTCCATCACCACGGCACAGGTATTGTCGGAGATGACCGAGGCCAGCTCGGCCAGATCGTTGTAGGTGACATGGGTGATGTCGGCGGGCTTGGGACCGAAGCCGTCCGAGTAGGCAGCCTGGCCGCCGACGCTGACGGTGAAGAAGGTGCGGCCGTGGAAACCCTGATGGAAGGCGATGATCTGGGTCTTGTGGGCACCGAACTTCTCGATGGCATAGCGACGGGCCAGCTTGAGGG
This sequence comes from Aeromonas encheleia, assembly GCF_900637545.1. Lineage (NCBI taxonomy): Bacteria > Pseudomonadati > Pseudomonadota > Gammaproteobacteria > Aeromonadales > Aeromonadaceae > Aeromonas > Aeromonas encheleia. The sequence continues at coordinate 1,183,585 of NZ_LR134376.1, read as the reverse complement.
CCGCCTCGTTCGCTTCGGCACCGGAGTTGCAGAAATAGACCTTGTCGGCGAAGGTGGCGGCGACCAGCTTCTTGGCCAGACGCAGGGCCGGCTCGTTGGTCATCACGTTGGAGAGGTGCCACAGCTTCTCGCCCTGGGTTTTCAGGGCTTCGACCAGCTTGGGATGGCAATGGCCCAGGCCATTGACGGCGATCCCGCCCGCGAAGTCGACATACTCACGGCCTTCCTGATCCCAGACACGTGACCCTTCACCACGCACCGGGATGATCTTGGCGGGCGCATAGTTGGGAACCATCACTTCATCAAACACTTCACGTGTCACTGCCAACAACTCTGACATATTGCTCTCCTTCGATCTGGCGACAGAATAATCCACCGCTCAAAAGTTAAATCCATGTAAACACATCGGCATTGTCACAGAAAAAAAGCTAAAAGTCTGCAACAAGCCGAGTTACAGGGAACAATGTTCGATTGCCTGTGAGATTTTAGGCAACCGCATTGCATAACGGCTCAGGGGGTGTTGGCAAGAGATAATTTGGGCAGGGGGAGAGGTGAATAAAGTGTCAGGGAAAATATTTTTGGCCTCATTCCGATTCTGGGATGAGCATCACGATTTTCTCAGGAACCGACCAGAAAGTTGGCCAGCAATTGGTGGCCCTGCTCGCTCAGAATACTCTCCGGATGGAACTGAACACCTTCCAGTGGCAGGTGTTTATGGCGCAGCCCCATGATCTCGTCGACGCTGCAGTCGGCGTGCTCGCTCCAGGCGGTGACCTCGAAACAGTCGGGCAGGCTCTCGCGCTCCACCACCAGCGAATGGTAGCGGGTGACCCGCAGCGGATCCTTCAATCCTTTGAACACGCCCTCTCCCCTATGGCGAATGAGCGAGGTCTTGCCGTGCATCACCTGGCGAGCGCGCACCACCCTGGCGCCGAAGGCCTGGGCGAGGGACTGATGGCCGAGGCAGACGCCAAGAATGGGGAGTTGGCCGGCAAACCGGCTGATAGCCGCGAGGGAAATACCCGCCTCATTGGGGGTGCAGGGACCGGGGGAGATCACCAGATAACGGGGGGCGAGCCGGGCGATGGCATCCAGGCTCAGCTCGTCGTTGCGCTTCACCACCACCTCCTGCCCCAGGGCGCCAAAATATTGCACCAGGTTCCAGGTAAAGGAGTCGTAGTTATCGATCAACAACAGCATGGGGCAACAACCGGGGACAGGGGATTAACGATCCAGATAGCGCCCTTGCTCCAGCTCGCGCTCGCGCTGGCACTCGGCCAGGTAGATGGCGGCCGCGACGGCAGGGATCTTGTGGTGCTTGTCGATGGCATTGGAGACCATCAGCTGCAGGGTATTGAGGTTCTTGGCCTTGCGAAACTTGCGCAGCCAGTGGCCCTTGTCATCCAGTACTTCACTCACGATATTTGGTTCGACGGACATGCTTGCTCTTGGGGCAGAAACCCGCGTTTGAAATTGGAAGATGAATTCACGAATAAGGGGTCGGTAAAACAAAGAAAGCCAGGCGAATACCCAGCTCTCTTCTACTACACCTTCCCAGTATGTCAGGCTCGAGGAACGAAGCCGACTACATCATATACGCTGACCAGTGTTTTTTCAGCCCTTTCCCGTGCCTTTTGAGCGCCGGCGGCCAAAATAGCCTGCAGATGAGTCTCATCCTGACGCAGCTCGCGGAAGCGTGCCTGGATGGGTTCCAGCAGGGCGACCACGGCATCGGCGGTCTCGCTCTTGAGGTGACCGTACATCTTGCCTTCGAAGTGCTGCTCGAGCTCAGGGATGGAGCGACCGGTCACGCCGGACATCAGGGTCAGCAGGTTGGAGACCCCGGGCTTGTTCTCCGGATCGAAGCGCACCACCGCCGGCTCGTCGGAGTCGGTCATCGCCCGCTTGATCTTCTTGACGATCTGCTTGGGATCTTCCAGCAAGCCGATGAAGTTTGCCTCGTTGTCGTCGGACTTGGACATCTTCTTGGTCGGATCCTGCAGGCTCATCACCCGGGCGCCGTCGGTCGGGATGAAGGGCTCCGGCAGGGTGAACACCTCGCCGTACAGGTTGTTGAAGCGGGTGCAGACGTCGCGGGTCAGCTCCAGATGCTGCTTCTGATCGTTACCGACTGGCACCTGATTGGCCTGATAGAGCAGGATGTCGGCCGCCATCAGCACCGGATAACCGAACAGACCGACGTTGACGTTGTTCTCGAAACGGGCGGACTTGTCCTTGAACTGGGTCATGCGCGACAGCTCGCCCATCTGGGTGTAGCAGTTCAGGATCCAGCCGAGCTCGGCGTGCTGCGGCACATGAGACTGAATGAAGACGGTGCTCTTGGCCGGATCTATGCCCACCGCCAGATAGAGGGCGGCGGCGTCCAGGCACGCCTTGCGCAGGGCGGCAGGCTCCTGGCGGGTGGTGATGGCGTGCAGATCGACGATGCAGTAGAGGCAGTCGAAGTCATCCTGCATGTTGACCCACTGACGCAGGGCGCCCATGTAGTTGCCGATGGTCAGCTGGCCCGAGGGTTGGGCCCCGCTCAATACGATAGGTTTAGCCATGAGTGTTCTGATCCTTGTTATTCAACCAGCAGGGCATCGAGCTGGGCAAACTGCTCGCATACCCAGTCCGGGCGGGAATCTGCGATGGGGCGGCCATAGTTGTAGCCGTAGGTGAGCCCCACTACCTTCATGCTGGCGGCCTGGGCGGCCAGCACGTCATTTTCGGAGTCGCCCACCATCAGGGTGCGCGACGGGCTGATGCCCAGCTCCTGGCAGGCGTGCAGCAACGGCGCCGGGCTCGGCTTCTTCTGGGCCACACAGTTGCCCCCCAGCCAGAGCGCAAAGCAATCGCTGATGCCGAGGGCATCCAGGATGGGCTGCACGAAGTGGCTCGGCTTGTTGGTCACCACGGCCTGGCGGTAACCGAGCCGCTGCAGGCGGCGCAGACTCTGGGCGACCCCATCGTACATGGCCAGCCCTTCCAGCAGGCAGGCCTGGTAGTGTTGATCGAACAGCGGGCGCGCCCTGGCGAACAGCTCGGGGGCCGCGCGGTAATCCAGCGCGCGCTGGATCAGCTTGTCGGCGCCATTGCCGACCCAGGTACGCACCACGGCCTCGTCGGCTTCGGCCAGCCCCAGCTCGCCGAGCGTGCGGTTGACCGCCAGCGCCAGCTGGGGGGCGCTGTCGATCAGGGTGCCGTCCAGATCGAACAGCACCAGATCAAAATCACGCTCAGCGCTTGACATGGGCAAGCTCCGTGCGCATCTGGTCGATGACGGCCCTGTAATCTGGCTTGCCGAAGATGGCTGAGCCGGCCACGAACATGTCGGCACCGGCCTCGGCGATTTCACGGATATTCTCCACCTTCACCCCGCCGTCGATCTCGAGGCGAATGTCACGGTCGCTCTCGTCGATCAGGCGACGCACTTGGCGCAGCTTGTCGAGGGTGCCGGGGATGAAGCTCTGGCCACCGAAGCCCGGGTTGACCGACATCAGCAGGATCACATCCAGCTTGTCCATCACGTACTCGAGGCAGGTGAGCGGCGTGGCCGGGTTCAGCACCAGGCCGGCCTGGCAGCCCTGCTCCTTGATGAGCCCCAGGGTGCGATCGACGTGATCGGACGCTTCCGGGTGGAAGGTGATCAGATTGGCGCCCGCCTTGGCGAAGTCAGGGACGATGCGATCCACCGGCTTGACCATCAGGTGCACATCGATGAGCGCCTCGATGCCGTAGTCGCGCAGGGCCTGACAGACCATGGGACCTATGGTCAGGTTGGGGACATAGTGGTTGTCCATCACATCGAAATGCACCACGTCGGCACCGGCGGCCAGTACCTTGGCGACATCCTCACCCAGACGGGCAAAGTCGGCGGAGAGGATCGAGGGGGCAATCAGAAAGTCTTTCATCAGCGTCATCCATTGGCAGCGTGGCAGAAAAAGCGGCGCAATTTTACCGCAAATATCCGATGAAAACGACCCGAACACGGGGAGGAAGCGCAAGCCACCGGCTTTAGCGCCCATATCCACCGAAAACAGCCCGAACAGGGGGAAGAAAAAATGGACCGCCAGCGTTACCGCCAATATCTGATGAAAACGACTCAAGCGCGGGGAGGAAACCGCAGAGGCCAGCGGCTAGCCACCGAAAACAGTCTCCGGGCCCGAAAACGCTGGCGGCACCCGAAGGTGCCGCCAGAGGATCAACCCAGAGGAACCAGCTCGGCATCGCTCGGGTAGTGGCCCTGCTCGGGGGCTATGCCGGGCGGGTAGAGCGCCAGCAGCTCGGCCACCTTGTTGCGACCACTACCGTTGCGGCTGATGGTGCGCTTGACCAGGATCTCGTCCAGCCGGGCGCCGCGATAGAGCTCGCGGGTCAGCTCGATATCGTGATTGCTGATGAGCACCGGCACCCCCTTGTGGGCGGCGGTGTGGCGCGCCAACCGGGCCAGCAGGGCCTGATCGTCCAGGGTGAAGCCGCCAGCCGAGTAGCTGGTGAAGCTCGCCGTGGTGGAGAGCGGCGCATAGGGGGGATCGCAGTAGATCACCCAGTCTTCCTCCGCCCTGGCCATGGCATCGGCATAACTTTCGCAGATGAAGGTGGCCTTCTGCGCCTTCTCGGCGAAGGCCCACAGCTCCTTCTCCGGGAAGTAGGGTTTCTTGTAGGAACCGAACGGCACGTTGAAGCCGCCCTTCTTGTTGTAACGGCAGAGGCCGTTGAAACCATGGCGGTTCAGGAACAGGAACAGCTGGGCCCGCTCAAAGCCGGCCTCGGTCTGGTTGAACTGGGTGCGCAGCCGGTAGTAGGCGGTCTTGTGGTTGTATTCGGCCACGAACAGCTTGCGCGCCTCGCGGATGAAGTTGTCCGGCTTCTGCTTGAGATGGTTGTAGAGACCGATCAGATCCGGATTGATATCGTTGAGCACATAGGCATCGTAATCGGTGTTGAGAAACACTGAGCCAGCCCCGACGAAGGGCTCCAGCAACACACGCCCGGCCGGCAAGCGCTCGGCTATCTCTTCGACCAGGGAATATTTTCCCCCGGCCCATTTTAAAAACGCGCGTGTTTTTTTCATGGAAATCCGGTGTTAAGAAGGCATTGCCCAAAAAGGGGGGACGATTCTACCCCCTTCCCGGGCCGAATGGCTATTGCTTCAACTCTTTTTGTATCTGGGCAAACGACTTGGGCCAGGGTTGTCCCTTGAGCAAGGCAGGAGTGAGCTTGCGGATCGCCGCCTTGGCCTGGGTGCTGCTGGCATAATCCCCCTGTACCACTACGTACCAGGGGCTGCCACGGAAGCGGGTCTTGTAGACCCAGACCTTGCCAGCCAGCCCATGCTCGGCCACAAAGGCATCGACCGCCTGGGTGTTGCTCGCCCCCATCAGCTGGATGCTGTAGTGATTCTTGGCCTTCTGGTTCAGGGTCGCGGCCGGCGTCAGCGCCACCTTGGGGGCCGGCGCCGCCACGGGGGCCGCGGTCACGGCAGGCTTGGGCGCCGCCTGAGCCGCCGCAGATCCACTCTGGCTCTTGGCCGAAGTGGTGGGCTGGCTGGCTTGCGCCACCAGTCCCTGGGTCGAGACAGCCTGGGAGCTGGCGCCTGTCAGCTCGTCCACCACCGCCGTGGGCAGGGCACCGCTGACATTGGGCTGCTTCATCAACTGTTCGACCACCTCGTCGGAGATGACGACCCGGCGCCCCTCGTAATTGGTCGACTCGGTCGTGACCGTCTCGCTCTCGACCTTCTTGGGCAGCGGCTTGGCCTCGGGTTGCCAGTCTCGCGCCACCTGATTACCGCTGGTGGTCTGGGCGGCGCTGGTGCCACCGACACTGAGCGGATCCTTGGCGACGGGATCGGGCAGGGCCGTCCCTTGGGACGACGCCTGGGAGTCATCCTTGCCCGCCTCATCGAACCCCTTGCCATCAAAAAAGGGCAGGTAACTCAGGGCCAGCAAACCGGCGGCGACCAGGGCCAGCACGGTCGCTATTTTCTTGACGGGCAACTCGGCCTGACGCTTCTTGGGCCTTCTGTCGGTCATGATATCCTCCAATGACTGCATGATGGCGGACGGGTGTCCGTTTGCCGCACTCAGCATCTCTTCAACTTTCGACTTGGGCAAGAGGGCCGCCGGGATCTTGAGCTCTTTGGCCTTCTCATACAAGAAGATGCGTTGCTCAGGGGCGCTCAGGGGCGCGACTTCCAGCTCGAGTGCGGGCATAGCCCGTCCCTTGAGCGCCCCCTTTCGGCTGCGACACCAGGCGTCATTGCCCGAGAGCAGGATCGCCAGTTTGTGGGGATTCTCGAGGGTGTCGTTATGGCGACAGAGCGCCCACAACTCCCCGACCAGCTCGGCAGGCAGCTCGTCGGCGCGCTCGATCAGCAGCAGCAGGGTCGAGGACTTGCCCTCGAGCATGCGGAAGAAGCTGTCGGCCAGCGCATCCTGCGGATTGAACAGCGGCCTGGCCACCACCTGCTGCAACAGCAGCTGGCGCACATCCGTTATCTTCATGGCGGCGCTGCCGATGAGGCTCACCACCCGCACCTGGTCCGGCAGCTGGCCCAGCAGAGACTCGCACAGGGTGCCACGGCCGCTGCCGGCCTTGCCGGAGAGAAAGATGAAGGGGTGATTGAACTCAATCAGGTGCAGCAGCCGGTCAACCAGCTGCCGCTGGGAAGGGAATTTCAGCAACTTATTGGTCACGACCAGACTCGATCACCGCCATCAATTGGGCATCCGTCACATCGGCCACCACCTGGGCGTGGCCGATCCCGACCGGCAGCACCAGCCGCAGCTTGCCCTCCAGCACCTTCTTGTCACGGCGCATATGGCGAATGAAGGCCGCAAAATCCATCTCGGCCGGCGCCTGCACCGGCAGATCGGCCGCCAGCAGCAGGGCCCGGATCCGCGCGACCTGAGCCGCGCTCAGCTCGCCACGCGCCTCGGCCGTTGCCGCTGCCAGCATCATGCCCGCGGCCACCGCCTCGCCATGCAGCCAGTTGCCATAGCCTTTCTCGGCTTCGATGGCATGGCCGAAGGTATGACCCAGGTTCAGCAGGGCGCGCACGCCGTGCTCGGTCTCATCCTGCCCCACCACGTCGGCCTTGATCTCGCAGCAACGACGGATAGCGTAGGAGAGCGCGCCCGTCTCGAGCCGCTGCAGACGCACCATGTTGGCTTCGAGCCAGGAGAAGAATTCGGCATCCCAGATGATGCCGTACTTGATCACCTCGGCCATGCCGGCGGCAAATTCACGCACGGGCAGGGTCTTGAGGCAGTCGGTATCGATGACGACATGCTTGGGCTGATAGAAGGCGCCCACCATGTTCTTGCCAAGAGGGTGGTTGACGGCGGTCTTGCCGCCGACGGAGGAGTCAACCTGGGAGAGTAGCGTGGTAGGCACTTGAATGAACGGAATGCCACGTTGATAGCTTGCCGCAGCAAAGCCGACAACGTCACCTATCACGCCGCCCCCCAGGGCGATGAGGGTGGTATCACGACCATGGTTGGTTTCCAGCAGAGCAGACATGATCCGCTCGAAGGTCGCCAAGGTCTTATAGGCCTCGCCATCCGGCAGGATCAGGTGTTCCACCTGAAAACCGGACAACAGCTGAATGAGCTGCTCAAGATACAAGGGAGCCACTACTGTGTTGGTCACTATCATGACCCGCTTGCCCTTGATGGTCTGCGTCAGCACCTCGTGGTGTTGCAACAGACCTGCAGCTATCTCGATCGGATAGCTGCGTTCACCCAGTTCGACCTTCAACCTTTCCATGGACGTCCTCTATTGATTACATGCCAATCAACTTAACAATCTGATTAGCAACAATTTTAGCGCTCTGATCATCCGTCTGGATGACAAAGTCAGCCACTTCTTCATACAGGGCATTGCGCTCTTGCGCCAGACGCTCCAGCACCTCACGCGGGGGCTCTTCGGTTTGCAGCAGGGGACGACGCTTGTCGCGCTGGGTACGTGCCAGCTGCTTCTCAATGGTGGTTTCGAGGTAGACCACGATGCCGCGCGCGGAGAGTTTGTTGCGGGTTTCGCGACTGATGATGGCGCCGCCGCCCGTAGCCAGCACGATACCCTGCTGCTCGGCGAGTTCACCTATCACCTTCTCTTCGCGGATCCGGAAACCCTCTTCGCCTTCAACATCGAACACCCAGCCGATATCGGCACCACTGCGGCGCTCAATCTCATGATCTGAGTCGAAAAACTCCATGTGCAGTTGTTCTGCCAGATGTCTACCTATGGTGCTCTTGCCCGCACCCATGGGACCTATCAGGAAAATATTGCGTTTCTCAGCCATGTCTTTTCGTTAGTAATTACAAACTGTATGGCCCCGGTAAACAGTCGACCGGGGTACCTATGAACCTTATCTTGCGATGGATCAGGAGGGGGATTATCTCAATAGAAATCAGGACTGGCAACCGCAGCCCTTACGCCCCAGCCTCATCGGGGCGTAAGGTTATATGTGTTTTACCCTCACATGTAAAGCATTCAGAGGGTATCCGTAACTATCCGCGGGGTCACGAAAATCAGCAGTTCGCGTTTCTTGTTCTCGCTGGTGGTTTTCTTGAACAGGTAGCCAAGGCCGGGAATATCTCCCAGCAGCGGCACCTTGGTGACGTCGCTCTTGATGGTCTGCTGATAGATACCCCCCAGCACCAGAGTCTCGCCGTTGTTGACCAGCACCTGAGTGGTGATCGACTGGGCATTGATGGAGACGGCATCACCGGTACCGGTCGGCACGGTCTCCCCCTTGGTATCCTGGGTCACGGTCAGATCCAGAATGACTCTGTTGTCCGGGGTGATCTGCGGCGTGACCTTGAGGCTCAACACCGCCTTCTTGAAGGTTACCGAGGTCGCGCCACTGGACGACGACTCCACGTAGGGGATCTCGGTCCCCTGTTCGATCAACGCGGGTTTCTGGTTGGCCGTGGTGACGCGGGGACTCGCGATGATCTCGGCCTTGCTCTCCTTCTCCAGCGCCGACAGCTCAAGGTCCAGCAGGGTGCCATTGGCCAGGCGGGCGACCTGGAAGGCCAGGGTGCCGGCCGCGTTGGTGACCGGCAGGTTGACGTTCAGCCGATCTTCGATGCCGGGCCGCACTATGGTCGAGGTACTGGCGTTGTTGCCCGAACCGTCATTGCCCTCTATGGTGCCCGAGGTGCCATTGCCGTGGCCATCCGTCTTGGTCACCCCCCAGCGCACACCCAGCGCCTCGTCGAAGCCGTCATCTATGGTCACCATGCGCGCCTCGATCACCACCTGCTTGACCGGAATGTCGAGGATATCCAGCATCCGCTTGACGTTGCCGATGACGTCCGCCGTGTCCTTGACCACCAGCACGTTGGTGCGTTCATCCACGCTCACCGCCCCTCTGGGAGAGAGCAGTTTGGTGCTTTCGGAGGAGAGCAGCGCCGCCACCTCCGCCGCCTTGGCATAGTTGATCTGCATGTATTCGGTGTAGAGCGGCGCCAGATCGGCCACCTGATTGCGGCTCTCCAGCTGCTGCTTCTCACGGGCGGCTATCTCGTCCGCCGGGGCCACCAGCAGGATGTTGTTATCCAGCCGTTTATCCAGCCCTCTGACCTTGAGGATGATGTCCAGCGCCTGCTCCCAGGGCACACCATCGAGGCGCAGGGTGATGTTGCCGGAGACGGAGTCCGTGGTCACCAGGTTGAGATTGTTGAAGTCGGCGATGATCTGCAGCACGGTCCGTACCGGGATGTCCTGGAAGTTCAGGGAGATCGGCTTGCCCTGGTACTGCTTAGCGGCAGTGGTGGCGACGCGTTTTTTCACCTCTATGATGAACATCTTGTCGGCCTGATCGTAGCGATAATCAAACTGGCCGTTGACCGAGAGTTCGAACAGGGTGTCGTTCCCCTGACGGAAGACCTCCACCTGAGAGACCGGGGTCGCGAAATCCTGCACGTTGATGAAGTTAAGCTGCTCATCGGGAACCCGGGTACCGTGGAACTTGGCCAGCACCTTCTGACCACGGCTGCTGACATCCACCGCCGCCGAGCTGTTGTCCAGGGTCACCAGAAACTCCCCCTGCCCCTCCTTGCCACGGCGGAAGTCCACCCCTTTGACCGAGTTGAAATAGGCCCCCCCTGTGTTCGCCTGCGAGACGGACAACACCGGCTTGCTGGCTGCAACGGGTACAGTCACCGGCGCCGAGACGGGCTGAGGTTGATACTGGGACTGGTTCTGGGCGATCCGCTGGGTATCAATCAAGGCTGACTGGGTGACAGGCTGGCTCTTGACCAGCGCCGATTGGGTGACAGTGGGCGCTGCAGCCGTCGTGGCCACTGGCTGGCTGGCGTTTTCCCCCAATGACACCAGTAACTTGTTGCCCTGCTGATGGACCTGATAAGGGGTCAGCTGATCGAGCGCTATCTTGATATCCAGCCCCTCTCCCTTGCCCTCCACCTTGAGGCTGTCCACCCCCTGCTGTTTGATGGGCAAGGGATTGACTGTCAGTGCCCCTACCGCGCCGGGCACATGCAGCAGTAGCTGATTGGGTTCATAGGAGAGCCTGTCGGTAAAGCCACTCACCGGCTCGCTGAAGCTCAGTTCCAGCACGAGCTGATCGGCCAACAGTGGATTCACCTTGACCTCTTGCAGCGCCGCTACCGCCCACACCTGATTGCATGCGCCCAGACACAGCAGCGCCACACCGCTCATCCTGCTTATTGTTGTTCTCATCTCTGCTCATCCCTGATCATAGTTTTGCGTCGAGATTGGCCATGGCCAGCTGTGTTTCTCGGGTGACCCAGCATCCTTTGCCATCCGGTACCGTCTCCATCAAGTCAACATGGGTATTGGTGATCTTGATGACCCTTCCCTGATCCAGCCCCATGTATTGATTAAGTCCGACGCGCATGGCGTGTCCATCCGGGGTTCTGATCAGCGCCCATAATTGTCCCTGTCTCCCAATTGATCCCTGCATGCTCAGGCTGGCCAGCGAATAGCGCTCCAGCACTTCTTTCTCGCGATTGGCCACTATCTGGGCACACTCGGGTTTGACCTTGCCATCCACCTTGGAGCTGGTCTCGGGTTGCGGCTCAATAAAGGGGCTGCGCTGATCGCTACGCTGGTAGGCCATAGGGGAAAACGGCTTTATTTCCGGCAAGGGCTCGATGGGGATGGGCGGCCTTGCCTTGGTCTGCAGCACATATTCATCCATGTCTTCCTGACCGCCACAGGCCGCCAGCAGCAGCACCGGCAACAGGACGCTGATCGCTCTCATGCTCATGGCTTCTGCCCCACGGTTTTGCCGTTGTATTTGTAGGTCTTGGCCAGCATGGACATGCCGATTAGTTCCCCCTGCTCCTTGCTCTGATTGAGCTGGAATGATTCCAGGATCACGATACGGGGCAAGCCCGCCATGTCGGCCGTGAACTTGCCGAGCTCGTGGTAGGTCCCCACCACCTCGATACGCATGGGAAGCTCGGTCGAAAATTCGTGCTGGACCTCGGTCTCCCAGTTGATCCTGTTCAGCTGGAGCCCGTTATCGGTGGCGATGAAGCTGATGTCATCCAGCAGCCCCGCCACCTCGTGGGTATTGGGCAGTTGCTTGAGCTGGGCATCGACCAGATGCTCCAACTGCACCATCTGCTTGCGGTATGCCTCCAGATTGGCGGCCAGCATGGCCTTGCTCTCGAACTGCGCCTTCAGTTCGGTCTCTTTACCGGCCTCCTGGCGCAACGCAGTCAGGGAGTTGGCGATCACATAGTAATAGATGGCGCCGCCCAGCAAGGCGCAGCAGATCAGGATGAAGATCCCCTTGGCGACCTTGGGCCAACGCGCCATGTCGTTGAGATCCAGTTCATTGAGCTGTTGTAGATTCATTGTTGCCCCTTAGCCACGTTCTGGGGGAGCGTGGCAATCTGGAACATCATGGAGAACTGGCTGAGTGCAATGGGAGCCAAGTCTGCCGTGAAGATGGTGCTGATCTGTGATTGCCCCAGCCAGCCTGAGCCATCGATGCGTCGCATCATGCTGGCGACCCGGCCATAGGCTTCTGCCTTGCCGTTGACATCGATGCGGTTGTTTTGCAGTGCGAGAGTATTGAGATAGACCCCGTTGGGCACCAGCATGGGCAGCTGGTTGAACAGACGCACCGGTACATTGCGCCGCGTCTGTAACTGATCGATGAGCTGCATGCGGTCGATCAGCTCCTTACGTCGTGCCTGGAGCAGCCGGATCTCGCCTAGCTGGGCATCGAGTATGGTCATCTCCTGCACCAGCCGCTGATTGCGTTGCTGTTGATGGCCGATCTGCTGCACCACCAGCCAGTCGATGGCAAAAGCGAGGGCGGCCGTCCCCGCCAGAAACAGGCCAATCATGGCGCCAAACTGCTGCTTCTGACGCTGGGCCCTGGCCACCCGCCAGGGCAGGAGGTTTATATTTGACATGGTGTGAAGCTCCGCAGTGCCAGGCCCAGGGCGGCCATGTACTTGGCGCCATGAGCCACTCCCCTCTCCCCCTTGGGCTTGCCGAGCAGGGCAAAGGGATCGGGGTGAAATACTTCACAATGGAGCTCAGTGCCCATCTGCTCGACCAGGCCCGGCAGTAAGCTGCCCCCGCCCGTCAACACCAGCTTGGGCAACTCCTTGTTGCCCGACGAGCTGCAAAACAGCTGCACGTTGCGCCTGATATGCAGTATCAGGGTATTGAGATGGGGTATGAGCACATCCTGCTCGTGATCGGCAGGCAGGGTACCCTGGACCTTCGCCTGCTCGGCGTCATCCAGCGTCATGCTGTAAAAGGATGCCAGGGCCTGGCTGTATTGATCGCCACCGAAGTTTTGCAAGCGGGAGTAGATCACCTGGCCCCTGATCAGGGCGGCAAAGGTCATGGCACTGGCACCGATGTCGACGATCCCGACCGGTTTGTCCCCCGTCTGCAACTCGGGCAGGCAGGCCAGCACGGCGCGCCCCAGCGCATGGGCCCCCACATCCACCACCCTGGTGCTCATGCCGGCCTCGGTCAGGGCGCTGACCCTGCCGTTGACGCTCTCGGTGCGGGCCGCACTCAGCAACACCTCCTGGCGGGTCGCGTCGGCCGTCAGGCCGAGGATCTCAAAGTCCAGGCTGACCTCATCGAGCGGAAACGGGATGATCTGCTCCGCCTCCATCTGAACCTGGCTCTCGAGTTCGCTGTCGTTGATGTTGGCATCGACCTGGATGACTTTGGTGATGACATTGGAGCCGGTCACAGCGGTCGCCACCTGCTCGCACTCCCCCTGAATGAGTCGCTTGAGTGACTTGAGGGACTGGCTGACGCGCTCGATATCCTGCAACTGGTAATCGACCAGGGTGCCTTTGGGCATGGCGATCTCGGCGATCGATTCGAGATGCACCTTGCCGGGACGTCCGGTGAGGGTGACGGCCTTGATGGTTTGACTACCAAAGTCAATGCCCGCCAAGGAGAGGAGGGATCCTTTGCTGAATAGCCCAAACATATACACATCCATGCGTTATTGGGTTTAGGACTGATTGTAGGTCAGCTCATCAGAAGGTGACGGCTTACCTCAATATAATGCTCTATCTATCAATGTCATAAAGTTTATGTCAAAAGTTGATGCACCTCTCCTTTCCGCCATGGCCTGCGCCCCTTGGTAATTGCGTCATGGAATGCTACCCTCGCGCCTCTCTTCGAGGCCCGGCTCTTTGGTCAGGAAAACCTCGAATCTGCGGGGGTAAAAAGGCTATACTCTGCGCCCGTTGGCTAATTTTAAGACGATTGGTAGTTCTTCCATGCTGAAATGGCTCGTTCGCCTGTTTATTGTGATGATGCTGGGTGCTGTGCTGGGTGTTGCCAGCCTCATCGGCATCTATTTCTACATCAAGCCCCAGCTGCCGGATGTGAGCGCACTGCGCGATATCAAGCTGGCCACCCCGATGAAGGTGTATAGCCGGGACGGTGAGTTGATCTCCCAATTTGGCGAGATCCGTCGCATCCCGTTACGCTTGGACGAAATGCCCCAGTCCATGATCGATGCCGTCCTCGCCACCGAGGATGCGCGCTTCTATGAGCACCCGGGGATAGACCCCATCGGCATCATCCGCGCCGCAACCGTCTGGGCCGTCTCCGGTCAGGCCCGTCAGGGCGCCAGTACCATCACCCAACAGGTGGCGCGCAACTTCTTCCTGAGCAACGAGAAGACCCTGGTGCGCAAGGTCAAGGAAGTGTTCCTGGCCTGGCGCATCGAGCAGAATCTCTCCAAGGACGAGATCCTGACGCTCTATCTCAACAAGATCCCGCTCGGCTACCGCGCCTTCGGGGTCGGTGCCGCCGCTCAGGTCTACTTCGGTAAAGACGTCAAAGATCTGACCCTTGACGAGATCGCCATCATCGCCGGCCTGCCCAAGGCGCCGTCCATGCTCAACCCCATCCGTTCGCCCGAGCGCGCCTTCGCCCGCCGCAACGTGGTGCTGGGCCGCATGCTGGAGACCGGCAAGATCACCCAGGCCCAGTTTGACGAAGCCTCCAAGATGCCGATCAAGGCCCGTTATCACGGTGCCGAGACCACCCTCAACGCACCCTATCTGAGCGAGATGGTGCGCCAAAAGATGGTGGAGCAGTTTGGTGAAGATGCCTACACCATGGGGCTGCACGTCTACACCACTGTCACCGCCAAACGCCAGCGCGCCGCTCATCAGGCGCTGCTGGACGGGGTCTTCGACTACGATACCCGCCATGGCTATCGCGGCCCGACCGCACTGCTGTGGAAGGCGGGTGAAGCCGGCTGGGACTACGACCAGATCATGGCCCACCTGGCCAAGCAACCGACTTACCAGCCGCTGATGGCGGCCGTGGTCACCAAGGTCGGTGACAAGAGCGCCACCCTGGTGCTGAAGAATGGCAAGCAGGCCGAGCTCGGCTGGAATGGCATCAAGTGGGCGCGCACCTTCATCACCGATGATCGCCAGAGCTACGCGCCGAAATCGGCACGGGATGTGCTGAAAGTCGGCGCCCAGATCTGGGTGCGGGAGAAAGGGGAAGAGCTGCTGCTCTCCCAGATCCCCGACGTCAACGCCGCCCTGGTCGCCATGAACCCGCAGGACGGGGCCGTAGAGGCGCTGGTCGGCGGCTTCAGCTTCGAGCTGTCCAAGTTCAACCGGGTCGATCAGGCGCGCCGCCAAGTCGGCTCCAACATCAAGCCCTTCCTCTATGCCACCGCGCTGGAGCAGGGTTACACCCTGGCCTCCCTGATCAACGATGCGCCCATCAACCAGTGGGATCCGGCCAAGGGCCCCATGTGGCAGCCCAAGAACTCCCCGGCCATCTATGAAGGCCCCACCACCCTGCGGCTGGGGCTCGCCAAGTCCAAGAACGTGATGTCGGTGCGCCTGATGCGCGCCATCGGGCTGGATACCTACATCGACGGCCTGACCCGCTTCGGCTTCGCCCGCGATCACATCTCCGCCAACGAATCCCTGGCGCTGGGCGCCGCCGAGTTCACCCCGCTGGAAGTGGTGCGTGGCTATTCGGTACTGGCCAACGGCGGCTTCCAGGTGACCCCTTACTTCATCACCGAAGTGACCGACAGCTTCGGCACCCCCCTGTATCAGGCCAATCCGGCCGCCGCCTGCCGTGATTGCGGCGTGCTGGCCGCCGCCGGTCTCGACAGCGCCGATGCCTATGCCAATACAGTCCCTGACTGGAAGGCCCAGTGCCCGATCGACCCTGTGGTGCCCAACAACATGGCGCCCCAGACCATCAGTGCCCAGAGCGCCTTCCTGGTCACCGACACCCTGACCACCGCCATCTGGGGTGGCAATGGCTGGCGTGGTACCGGCTGGCGTGCGGCCCGTGACCTCAAGCGTCACGACATCTCGGGCAAGACCGGGACCACCAACGAATCGCGGGATGCCTGGTTCTCCGGCTACACCCCGAACCTGGTCGCCACCTCCTGGATAGGTTTTGACAACCACCAGCGCGGTCTGGGCCGGGCCGAATTCGGCGGCGGTGCGGCGCAGCCCATCTGGATCGACTTCATGAAGACGGCGCTGCAACAGGTGCCCGAGCGCAAGATGCCGGTGCCGGAGGGGGTCATGCTGGTGCGCATCGATCGCGAGACCGGCCTGCTGACCAATCGTACCGATGGCAGCACCATGGAGGAGTTCTTCAAGGAAGGGACTGAGCCGACCCGCTACGCGAGCCAGCTCTCCGATGGCAACCAGGTCTATGGTGGCGATGGCTCAAGCAGCGATGGCCCGGTCTCGACCGACGACATCTTCTAAGCAGAACCCTTAGATGACAAAAACCGGCGCCAAGGCGCCGGTTTTTTTATGGGGAACTGGGCGGCTTAACCGAGTTGCGGCCGCATCAGTGCCGAGATGCGGGCGGCCAGCTCATTGAAGCAGGGTCGGCGCACCGAGTAGTGGCGATAGAGCAGCGAGATGGTGCGGCCCGGCACCGGATCCACCACGGGGCGGTAGCTGACGCCGCCCTCCTCCTGATTGGCCGGCACGGCGAGGCGGGGGATCAGGGTCAAGCCGCTGCCGGCCGCGACCATGTTGCGCAGGGTCTCGAGACTGGTGCCCTTGAAGCGCTGATCCTCACCTATCCCGGCGGCAAAGCAGAACCCCATCGCCTGATCCCGCAGGCAGTGGCCGTCGGCCAGCATCAGCAGTTTTTTGCCTTTAAGGTTGTGCAGTGGCACCGCCTTGGCCTGCGCCTCGGGATGCTGCTGGGGCACGGCGAGCCACATGGGCTCCTGATACAGTGGTATAGAACCGAATCCCTCCATCCCCTCCAGCTCGGCCAGTATGATGCAATCCAGTCCCCCCTCCTCCAGCCGCTTGAGCAACGCCTGGGTCTGCTCCTCGTAGAGGTAGAACTCCAGCTTGGGGAAGTGTTCCCTCAGGTCCTGGATGATGTGGGGCAACAGGTAGGGACCGACGGTGGGAATGAAGCCGATGTGGATCTCGCCGGACATGGGTTCGGCAAAGTGCTGGCCTATGCTCTTGAGCTCGCGCACCTCCTTGAGCACCTTGCGGGCCTGCCGGGCCATGGCGTCGCCGGCGGGGGTGAACAGCACCTTGCGGGAGGTGCGCTCGATCAGGATCACCCCCAGCTCATCTTCCAGCTTGCGCAGCTGACCGCTCAGGGTCGGCTGACTGACGAAGCAGCGCTCCGCCGCCTTGCGAAAGTGTTTCTCCTCTTCCAGCGCTACCAAATACTCGAGATCGCGAAGGTTCATACATCCAGAATCCGGCCAATCAATGGGGCCATTAGGATGCCCAAGAACGGGCGGGGGGACAAGGGATGAGCACCGAACGGGAAGATCCGGCCCGGCACAGCAAAACAAAACGGGCCCGGATACAGGATCCGGGCCGCGCTAAGGGCCATCGTCAACGGGTGATCACACCCGGAAACGACGCACCATCTCCTGCAGCTGCGTCGCCAGCAGATTGAGATCCTGACAGGCATTTGCCATCTGGGTCGCCCCGGCCACCACCTCCTCCGAGGCATGGCTGATGTTGACCACGTTGCGGTTGAGCTCTTCGCTCACCGCTCCCTGCTCCTCGGTCGCCGTCGCTATCTGGATGTTCATGTGGGAGATGCTCTCGACCGAGCCGCTGATCTCGGTGATGGAGGCCCCCGCCTCCCGCGCCGTGCCGACGGTCGCCTGCATCAGCGCCTGGCTCTGCGCCATGGTGCTGCCGGCCTGCTCCGCCCGCTGCTGCAGCTCGGAGATGATGGTGTTGATCTGGGCGGTGGAATCCTGGGTTCGCTTCGCCAGGGTACGTACCTCATCGGCCACCACCGCAAATCCGCGCCCCTGTTCACCCGCCCGGGCCGCCTCGATGGCGGCGTTCAGGGCCAGCAGGTTGGTCTGCTCGGCAATGCCGCGGATCACCTCCAGCACCATGCCGATGTTGCGGCTGTCGTCGCCGAGCTGGCGGATCACCTCGGCCGTGCTCTCGATGGCGGTCGCGACCTGCTCGATCCGCACTATGGAGTCGTTGACGGTATGGGCGCCTTGCTCGGCCGTGCTGCTGGCCAGGGTGGCCGCCCCCGCCGCGTCGTTGGTGTTGCGGGAGACCTCCTGCACCGTGGCCTGCATCTCGTTCATGGCCGTCGCCAGCTGGTTCAGCTCATGCTGCTGGTTGTTCATGCTGGATGCCGACTGCCTGGCGACCACGCTGATCTCCTCGGCGGCCGAGCTGAGCTGCACCACAGAGCCGGACACCTCGCTGACCAGGTCACGCAGGCGCCCCTGCATCTCGCCAAAGCCTCTGGCCAGCTGCCCCAGCTCATCATTGTTGAACTGAGCCAGGCTCAGCTCGGTCGCCAGATCCCCCGCCGAGACCTTCTGGGTCTGAGCCAGCAACAGCATGACCGGATTGCGGATGAGCCGGGTCAGCAGCCAGGCCACCACCACCACGAACAGCACGGCGATCGAGCCGACCAGGATGTTGAGCAGCCGAGAGTCTTCGTACACCCCCTTGATGGTGGTGGTCATGTCACGGGCGGCGTTGTCGTTGATGCTGCGCAGCAGCAGTGCCTGCTTGCTGACCGCCTCCAGCGCGACCAGGGTCTCCCCCTTGCGCAGGGACATGACCCGTTCCAGATCTCCCTTATGCAGGGCCGCCATCAGCTGCTCATGGGAGGTGAAGTACTGGCTGGCCGCCGCCTTGAGGGCCATGAACTCCTGCTCTTCCTGCCCCGAGGTGAACGGCATGGCGCCATAAGCCTGGGCCGCGGCGTCGAACTCCTGCCTGGCCGCCTGGTAGGTCTTGTCGTGCAGCGCGATTTCCTGCTGATCTTCCCGCGCCGCTATCACCATGTTCAACTCGGCCCGCCGCGCATCCAGCAGGGCGATCTCCATCTGGTTGGCGGCCTGCATGCTCGGGATCAGGTTGCCGGTGATCTCGGTGCTGTCACGATACAGACCCGACAACTGGGACACGGAGAACCAGGCAAGGGCGACGATCAGGACGCCCAAGACGGCGAACCCACCGCTCAGTTTCTGGCTAATAGACATGTTTTTGAACATGGTGAAGATCCTTGCCGACAAGAGACACATTCGGGACATTGGTGCCCGACATGATGACTATCCATAAATGGATATTTTTAGCTGCGTCATCCTATATCGTCGGCACGGCTCCAAGCATGAGCAAATATGGCTCTGAAAGGCACTGTTCAGACCAGATCCCTCATGCCGAGGCTTGTCCCTGCCCAATCGCCTGAACGAGATGAGCGGTAAAGGCGGCCGGATCCCCCAGGAAGGAGGCGGTCGGCAACGAGGTGATCCGCCCACCCTGCATCAACCCCAGGGTCGGGTATCCCTGACCGCCGAGGCGGCGCAACCAGCGCTGGCTCTCCGCCAGGTGCCCGGCCAGATCCACCCTCTGGCAGGCCAGCTCGAACGCGCTTCTCGCGATGCCCTGCTCCGCCGCGAGTTCGCTCAGGTTGTCCAGGGAGCCCACCCAGCGGCCGTCGCGATAGTGGCACTGCTGGATGCGGTGCAGCAGCGTCAGGCCGTCCCCCCCCAGCTCGTCGATCGCCAGGATGGCGCGAATAGGCGGCTCGGAATCGAGGGACAGGCCCTCGCTCAGCAGCAGCTCGTCGAAGTAGCGTGTCCCAAATGGCTGGCCGGTCAGGGCCTGGATCCGCTCGTCATGGGGGCGCACATAGTCGCGCAGCGCCTCTCCCATCGGCTGCCGACGCGGGCCCAGCCAGAGGCCGCCGGCATGCAGCGCGATCCCAAGGCCGGGGATCCCGGCCGCGGCCGCGAGCAGGGGGGCCGCGCCATAGCACCAGCCACAGAGGGGGTCGTACACATAGTGCAAGGTGGTTTCGTTCATGGATTCACTCCGGCGCAATCAATTGAAAAAAAACGGGCTGCTGCTGCCCGGTAAAAAACACAGGGAATTGAACTCAGGCCATTACCACTTCATCTCGCCGGTATTGACCTTGGCACCGATGGCCAGGCCGTCGTCGACCGGCAGGGCCGGGAAGGCCTGCTTCAAACCGTCGATAAGCTCGGCCGACCCCTTGGACTTGGCCAGCACCTGCTCGAAGCGCTGCACATAGTCGCGGGTGAAGGTCACCGCCTCGGCGCCCTTGGGTTCGGCTCCGAGGAAGTGGCCCGGCACGACCCGCTCCGGTTTCAGGGCCAGCAGCTCATTGAGGGTCTGCACCCAGTGCGCTCGCGCCGCCTTGGTCTGGCTGTCTGCCATCCACACGTGAGTACCGCTGTATACCGGCACGCCGCCAAACGCCGTCTTGATGGAGGGAACCCAGAGGTAGGCACTCGGGGTGTTCATCGCCTTGATCTCGATCGTCTTCCCTTCCAGGGTCAGCTGGGAAGCGGTCATCACCTCCGGCACTATCAACTGTTTGGGCGCCTGCTCGGCCAGGATGGGGCCCCAGTAGGCCAGTTTGGCATCCTTGGTCTGCCTGATATGGTCGACCACGTGCTGACTGGCCAGGATCTTGACGTCGGGGAAGGCGGCCTTGATGGGCTCCAGCCCGAAATAGAAGTCGGGATCCCCACCGCTGATATAGACGGTAGTCAGCTTCTTGCCGCTCTGCTTGATCAGATCCACCAGGGCCTTGCCGTCATTCACCCCGAACTGGGCGTCGATCAGGATGGCCTCTTTATCACCGCTCACCAGCTCGGAGGAGACCGGGAAGATGCCCTGCTCGCCCGGGTTGTAGACGGTGACGGTCAGCGGGCCCGCCAAGGCGGCGCCACTGAGCAGGGTGCTAGCCAGGGTCAGGGTACGAAGTGCTGTGTTCATCGGGTATTCCTCATAAGGTCGCTTGTCATCGAATGAACACAGTTTATTGAAACTTTATCGGTACAAATACCGCATAATGAGCGCATCACTGTTGCAAAAATCGATCATATTGGAGGCTGGTACATGGATCGACTGACGGCACTGCGGGTCTTCGTCGCAGTGGTCGAGCAGGGCAGCCTGAGCGGTGCCGGGGACAAGCTGGAGATGTCGCGCGCCATGGTGTCGCGCTATCTGGCCGAGCTGGAGCGCTGGATGGGGGCCCGATTGCTGCACCGTACCACCCGCCGGCTGAGCCTCACCGGGCCGGGTGAGGAGGCGCTGAACCGGGCCAGGACCATGTTGGCCCTGGGCGAGGAGATGGAGCAGCTGGCGGTGCAAAGCCAGGAGGCCCCCAAGGGGCAGCTGCGCATCACCAGCAGCTATTCCCTGGCGGAAGCCCTGCTGGTCCAGACCGCCAACGACTACCTTGCCCGTTATCCCGGCACCGCCATCGACATCCTGTTGCTGGACAGGACAGTCAACCTGGTGGAGGAGCGGATCGATCTCGCCGTGCGCATCACCAACGATCTGGATCCCAACCTGGTGGCGCGCCGCCTCGGCACCTGCCATTCGGTGGTCTGTGCCAGCCCTGCCTACCTGGCGCGCCACGCGCCTTTGCAGCAGGTGCAGGATCTGGCGCTGCACAACTGCCTCACCTACACCTACTTCGGCAAGAGCCTGTGGGAGTTTCAGGGGCCCGCTGGCCCAGAGTCCGTGCCGGTGAGTGGCAACCTCAGCGCCAACATCTCCAACCTGCTGCTGGCGGCGACCCTGGATGGGGCGGGCATCAGCCTGCAGCCAAGCTACTCGGTGCAGGCCCAGCTGGCGAGCGGCGCCCTGGTGCCGCTGCTGACCCAGTGGCAGCCCAAGCGACTCGGGGTCTATGCCGTCTACGGCACCCGCAAGCAGATGTCTCCCCTGCTGCGCAGCTTCCTCGACTTTCTCATCGCCCGCATGGCGGACGATCCCCTGTGGCAATCAGAGTAAACAGACAATAAAAAGGGGCCCGCGGGCCCCTTGTCATGCTGTGCTGGCTTATGCCTCGAAACCGAACGCCTTGGCGGGCGGCTCGGCATCAGCGGCATCCAGCTCCTCCAGATAGATGTCACGGTAGGCCGCATAGATGGAGTAGTTGATGGCTGGCAGCACCACCAGCAGGCCGACCAGAAACAGCGCCGCCCCAAGCAGCAGCAACAGGGCACCGAGCAGCCCCCACCAGAGGAAGGGCCACATGTTGCGCAGACAACCCGCGAAGCTGAGCTTGGCCGCCTGCCAGACCCCCACCTCGTGGAAGAAGATGAGGGCGGGGGCGAAGGTGATCGCCATCAGCAAAGGGACCAGCAAGGCCAGGAACAGCAGCAGGCAGAGCATGAAGCCCTGCGCCTGCTCGGGTGTCACCGTCAGCGTCTCCGGATCCTGAGACAGCAAGCCGGTCAGATCCCACAGGTGCAGCAGGGCGAAGCAGGCAAGCAGCAGCAGGCAGAACAGCACCAGCACCAGCAGCCCCCCCAGGATCAGGGGCGTCAGCTTGTGACGAAAACCGGCAAAGAAGTCGGCAAACTGCAGGGGCTGCCCCCCATAGCCCCGCTGCGCCACCGCCACCCAGCCGGCGCCCCACACCATGTACAGCAACTGGGAGATGAAGCTGCCCGCCGGTAACTGCTCCAGCAGCATGCCCACCAGGAACCAGAGCACTATCATGGCCACGCTGGCCCCCATGCCCTTGTTGAAGATGTCGAACCCGGTGCGGATCCAGATCCAGCCCCGCCCCATGGGGTGACGCTTGGGTTCGCTGCGCAGGCGGTTGTCACTGTTCATCGTCGACCTCGTTGCAAAAATAAAACGAAAGCTTATTCCCTCAGGGCACGCTCACCGTGACCATGATGGTCCCGGTGTAAGCGCCGGTGCGCACGACCTGGCCCGGCAGCCGGGTCGGGTACAGCCTCACCTGATAATTGGTATTGTGGGTAGCCGCCGAGTAGGGTACCGCGATGGCGGTATCAAATGGAATAGGGGTTGGGCTGCTCTGCTCGAGCATGCCGACCCCGACCCCGGCCAGGCTGGTGGTGATGAAACGATTCTGGCTGGTGAGCGCCCCCCCGAAGCGGTAGCTGAGCGGCACCACATAATCGCTCGGGATCTGGCTGCAGGTGACGCTCACATTGACGCTGCGCGGCGTGTAGCCTCTGGGCACCTCGCCCTCGATGAAGGCGCTCTGCGCCACGGCGCCGAGATCGATGGGGATGCTGGTGCCAGCCGGAAACTGGCAGCTCGGGGTCGAGGTGACGCTGATGTTCATCGCCAGCTGGCTGAACGCATTGGCCGGACTGGTATCGGGCGCACTGGAGCGCCGCACGAAGAGGTAGGCGACGGTGCCGCTGAAGGTCTGGGTGCCCGTGACCCCCTTGAGCAGCTTCAGGGTATAGCGGCCGCCGTTGACGTCAATCCCACCCAATGCCAGATTCACCACGTTGCCGATGCAGACGGCCAACAACCCGCTGGAAGTGGCATTGAAAGGAACCGTCCGATAAGTGCCAGCCGCATTGAACTCGGCCTTGAGGCCAAAATAGGAGTTGAGCTTGATCAGGGTCCCCAGAGGATCGGAGACGGTGGGCAGGCTGGTCGTGGCCTGATAATAAACCGTCACCAGCAATCCTACCGAGATCCCGGTGCAATCACAGGTAGCCGAGCTGGTGGTCGAGAAGGCGGTGGCAATACCGGTATCCCCGGGCTGATAGAGAGTCCCTGTGGTGGTAATGGGCCCGGTCGCCACGAAGGGGCTGGTGCATTGGCCGTTGACGGCATGAGCCTTGGGCAGCCACAGCAGGCAACCCAATAACAAGACACCGGCCATCAGGCCACTATTCTTTACTCGACCCACGCTGTTGTTCTCCGTCTGCTCGCCCATCACTGCCCTCCCTGCTGGTTCAGCACAAACCCCTGCTCGTGATAGTTGCCATCATCGTCGATCCAGCGCAGCCGCCCCCTGGCACCCACGAGTGCCGCCCCAGGCATCGGGATCGGCAAGATGCCGTAGGGCGGGATCACGCCGGCCTCGTGCCAGCTGAAGCTCTGCCCCCTCGCCTCGAGCAGCACCTCGCTCAGGCTGACGTGGAAGGGGGTGGGATTGGTCACCCTCAGCCCGGTGCCCGCCAGCTCGTGCCAGATGAGCCGCTCCGCCGCCCCGGCAGCGGAGCCGGCGAGCCCGGCCGGGCGATAGAACAGCTTGATGCGGGTGCGATAGGCGAGCTGCACGCTGCCGCCCGCGCTTGCGGCCTTGGGCGGCAAGCCCAGCACATTCAGCCAGAACAGCGACTCCCTGTCCCGGGGCAGCGCCCTCAGATCGGCGCCCAACACGCGCAGCGCCTGCCCCTTGTCCGGCCCCAGCCGCATCATGGGAGGCAGCACCAGAAAGGGGGTCGAGACGTCGGCCGGCCCCTGTTGCTCATCGCCCCCATCGACCCAGGCCTGCAGCAGAGTCGGTGCCTCCCCCTGGTTGTGAACCATCAGGCTGGCCTCGCTGGCCCCACCGGCATAGATAAGCCGGGTGCGCATCAGGTTGAGCGCGGCCTCGCAGCCAGGCCACCACAGCAGGGAGCCCAGCGCCAGGAATGTCAGAATGATGTGTTTCATGAGCTTGTTTCCATGGTGAGGCAGCGGGCGGCGACCTGTTGATAGGGCACCGCAGGATCCGGTTCGGGCACGCGATAATCCAGCCGGCACTGCTGATCTGGCTCCTTCCCCCACTGGACGTAGAGGATAGCCTGCTCACCGCGCACGAAGATGAGCCCCCCCTGGCCGACGACGGCAACCGAGCGACCGGCGCCGTCAACCACCTCGGCCCCGAACGGCAGGACACGGCCGTCCGTCCGCTGGACTTTGAGCAGCAACGGCTGACCGACATGGGTCTCATACGCCAGCTTGACGATGGCGCCACGGCGGGGGGCCACCATCTGGGCGCTGCCATCTATCTCCACATCCAGCGGCAGGCCGCTCGGATCCAGGCCGATGATGTTGGTGCGATAGGGGTTGAGCCCGGCCAGCACGGCGTAACCATCCCCATCCACCTCGCTGCCAATCCCGTGGCTGACCCTGGCCCCCTGGGCGCCCTTGGCCTCCACCAGCGCCATCGTCTCCCCCTGGGTTTGTCCCAGTACCCAGCCCTCTTCATGCACCAGCAGGGTCCCCTTGGCCGAGGCCACATACTGGGAATACCCCTCCCCCTGACTGGTACTCAGCCCCAACTGGGTTGCCGCCGTCTGGTACTGGGCATTGGCGCCATAGCCCTGATAGCCCGCCCCGTCCCCCTGACTCTGGCTGCCGTAGAGCCCGTAGTAGAAACGCCCGTCCCGGGAGCCCCCGTTGAGATCCAGCCTGGCGCTGTAACCCTGCCCCTCCTGATAGGAGACGGTGCTGCTCAGGCGCGGGGCACCGAGTCTATCGCCGATGGGGATGCTGAGACTCAGCATGTATTGATCGCCGACCCCATCGTCCAGCGAATGGCTGGCCGAGAGCGTCAGATTGCCCCAGTCAAACCCCCGGTTGTAACCGAGCTGGAAGCTGCTGCTCTCGGCCTCGGCCCCCCAGTAGTCGCGACTGATGCCGTTGAAATAGAGATCCCCCCACTCCCCCACCGGCTGGTTGATGTTGAGCTGGAAGCGATTGCGCTCCCGCTGCAACTGATCGAGGGTCTGGCTCTGGGCCGCCGCCACATCGTTGAGATCCAGATAGCCTTCGCTGGAGAAACGGTAGGCGGCCAGGGTGAAGTAGGTCTGGGTCAGATCCATCTGCTTGCTGTACGTCAGGCGGTAGCTCTGCCCGGAGAGCGACGGGGGCAGCTCGGAGGCGGCGGGCAGATCCCGCGCCCAGGAGCCGGTGACGTCGAGCGCCAGGGCGCCATAGTCGGAGCCCATGGCGGCGCCCCCCAGCAGGGCCGCATAGTCCTCGGCGGCTATGGTGCCGCCGTACAGGGTCAGGGTGTTGGAATAACCGCGGCGATAGATGCCCTGCAGAAAGTCGGGGCCATCCGGGCCGGCCTCGTTGCGGTAACGACCCAGGGTCAGGCTGAAGCGGGAGGTGTCGTCCCGCAGCATCTGCACCACGGAGGAGAATGGCAGGGTAAAGCTGCGCTCGCTGCCATCCGCCTCAGTGATGGTCACGTCCAGATCGCCGGCGAAGCTGGTGGCATAGAGATCGTCGATGGCGAATGCGCCGGGAGCAACCTGGGTTTCATAGATGAGGGCACTGCCCTGACGGATGGTGACCCTGGCATTGCTCTGGGCCACCCCGCGCACCACGGGGGCAAAGCCCCGTTCAAAGTCGGGCAGCATGGCATCGTCACTGGCAAGCTGCACCCCGGTGAAGGGCACGCTGTCGAAGCTGTCCCCCGGGGTGAAGTACTCACCCAGGGTGAGCTGGGCTCTCTGTGTGGTGACATCCCGCTGCACGTAGCTGTTGAGCGACTGATAGCTGCCGCCGTCACTGCCCTGCCAGGAGCCGTTATGGCGCAGACGCCAGGCCCCCAGGTTGACGCCGGTGTTGAGATTGACGCTGTTGCTGAACTGATCGTCGGTCCCGCTCAGCTCACTGTAATAAAGATTGGCGTTGTAGCCGACGAAGGCCGCATTAATCCCCTGTACCCACTGCTCCGGCCCGACATAGTCACGCCGGACCCGGCCGACATAGGCCTGCGGCAGGCTGAGCGCCCCGCTCAGGCTGGGCAGATCCAGGCTGAAGCTAGCACCAGGCACCAGGGATTCGACCCGGATGCAGTTACTCTGCATCTGCAGCTTGACCGACGGCTGATTGGGCAACTGGTCGACAAGCAGCCCCCATTGCGTAACCTGACCGGGTGTGAAGCAAAACAGCGGGGTCTTGGGATCGGGGCCGGCCCGCACCTCCACCTGCTGGCTCAGCTTGTCCTTGCCATTGATGATGATGTCGAGCTGATAGAGGCCAAGGGGCACGAAGTCGGCACTGGCGAAGCGCGCCAGATCGATGTTCACCCCCAGGCTGTCGAGCAGCTGACTGTCGAACTCGACATCGGCCGCCGGGGCGGGCGGCTCGGCGGCGGGGGCAGACGCCACCTCACCGGCCTGGGCCCAAGTGAACCAGAGATAGAGCAGCGCAAGCAGCCCGCCACTAACCGCCCTCCGGACTCCAGCCCCCGGGGCGCTGGCACGAGACATTGAATGCTGGGGATGATGACTGGCTGACACGGCACACCTCCCCCTCAAGAGCCAAAACGGGATCAGTTGAAGACGAATCGACCCACCTCGCGGGCCCCATAATCATTGAGCCAATAGAAGGTCACCGCCTTGGCATGAACCGAGCCCGACAGGCGATCGATGGGAAAATCGGCGCTGCCTCCCGGGGACACCATGCCGCCACTGAGATTGCTGTAGCGCCTGGTCTGGGTCGTCTGCAGCTCGAGATTGCTGATGCTGACGTGATACAGGCTTGGATTGCTGGCCCGCAAGGCATAGCCCTCCCCTTGTCGGATCAGGCGCCAGTTCAGGTGATGGGCGGAGTGCTCAACGTTGCCAGCCAACCCCTCGGGGCGATAGAACATCTTGATCCTGGAGCGAAAGGCGAGCTGCACCAGATTCTGGCCCGCCTGGGTGGACTTGGTGCTGGGTGGGACCTCCAGCACATTCAGCCAGAATACCGACTCGCGATCCTGTGGCAGCCCCTGCCCCACATAGGTGAGGCGCAGCGACTGGCCGCGCTGGGCATCAATCCGAGTGATGGGGGGGGTGATCAAAAATGGCACCGATTCGGCACCGGGCCGGATGCGGCGGTCGCCGGCATCCATCCAGACCTGCACCAGTGCGGGCACGTTGCCCTTGTTGGTCAGCTCCAGCGTGACTTCACGAGCGGAGGCGGGGTAGATGACCCGGGTACCCGAGATCTGGACATAGCCCCAGGCCTGCCAGGCAACGAGCAGCACCATGCCCCAGCCATAGCGCCACAGCCTTGCCCATCCAAGGCCCCGGGGCAGACTCATGGAGGCGATACTCAGTGGTAATC
Source organism: Aeromonas encheleia (assembly GCF_900637545.1). Taxonomy (NCBI): domain Bacteria; kingdom Pseudomonadati; phylum Pseudomonadota; class Gammaproteobacteria; order Aeromonadales; family Aeromonadaceae; genus Aeromonas; species Aeromonas encheleia. The sequence continues at coordinate 1,155,746 of NZ_LR134376.1, read as the reverse complement.
CAGCGAGTAGATGAGGTCCGCCGAGACCAGGCCGGCCCCCACGGCGCCGGTGGCGATGTACTGGGCGCTGTAATAGAGCGTCGCCCCGCCGGTCGCGCTGAAGTCAACCAGCACGTTGTTTCCGGTATTGGTCCTCAAGTCGATGGGGGTACTGTTGGCCGAGAGGATCTGGACCTCCACGTTCTGGGCCGGATTTTTCCCGCCCGCCGCGACGGCCTTGTTGCTGAGGTTGCCCGTGGCCTGGGCCACGCCGATGTTTTCGAAGTAGGCCCGCACCGATCCCGTGGTCGGGCAGCTGGTGAGCGCGAGGTTGAAACCGGTGGCACCGGCGGTCTGGCCTATGCTGCTCAGCGCGTTGGTGCTGACGGTGGGCAGGGTCACTGTGGCCGATGCGTTGCCGCCATTGACGGCGATGGCGCAGGTGCCGGCAGTCACTTCCCCATTGATGGTAATAGTGCCGTTGAAGGCGGCGGCGGGGACAGATACCAGCCCGCCCATGGCGAGTGCAAGCACAAAGAGAGCATTCGTCTTCATCACAACCTCCGTCTAGCCCTGGATGCCGCTGGCGACTACCGTTCCCCTGCCAGAGCCTGTCTTCCTTGTCACAATAGGTGTCATTCAACGACCAATATCTAGTGATGCATTAGTAAATAGCACAGGCTGGCCGAGCCTGCTCGCTTCCAGGCAACATCTGGACAACAAATGACGCCACTGCTCGTCCCTGTTGCCCGACGCTGCGGACAGCCCGGCGGGAATGTGGCATCATTTTCCCCCTTTGATTCCACCCCTCTCATTCGATGGAGCCGCCATGCGCCGCCTGTTGTTCCTTGTCCTGCTGCTGGGCAGCACTCATCTTTATGCCGAGCCAGGCTTCATCAGCCGTCTGCTCAATCATCCGGTGCCGGGTGGCGTGGCCGTGGTAGCACTGGGGGACGGACCAGAGGCGCCCAGCGCCCGTTATCAGGACAAGCCGGTGCTGGTCGTGCGTGAGGAGGGCCGTCGCTGGATAGCCATAGTCGGCATCCCGCTCAAGAGCGCCACCGGCCCCCATTCCCTGGCGGTGAACGATGGCCGCCGGCTCAGCTTCCTGGTCCAACCCAAGCACTATCGTGAGCAGCACATCAAGTTGAAGAACGGCCGCCAGGTCAACCCGCTGGCCGAGGACATGGTGCGCATCAACCGCGAGCTGGCGGAGCAGACCCTGGCCTATCAGACCTTCAGCCCTACCCAGCCCAGCAACCTGCTGTTCGACAAGCCGGTGCAGGGGCCGCTCTCCAGCCCCTTCGGCCTGCGCCGCTTCTTCAACGGCGAGGAGCGCAACCCCCACTCGGGCCTCGACTTCGCGGTCGGTGCCGGCACCCCCATCAAGGCGCCGGCCGCGGGCAAGGTGATCCTGATCGGCAACTACTTCTTCAATGGCAATACGGTGTTCGTCGATCACGGCCAGGGGCTGATCAGCATGTTTTGCCACATGTCGAAGGTCGACGTGAAGCTGGGCCAGAGCCTGCCGAGGGGCGGCATCGTCGGCCGGGTCGGCGCCACCGGTCGCGCCACCGGTCCCCACATGCACTGGAACGTCAGCCTCAACGATGCCCGCGTCGATCCCGCCATCTTTATCGGGGCCTTCAAGCCCTGAGCCGGCTCACGTCATAAGCACGTCATAAAAAAGAAGAGGCAGCCTGGGCTGCCTCTTCTTTTTCACATCCGTCACCCAGGGTCCGCTGGCGGTCGCCTTCAGCTCGCGCCGGCATGCAGGCCCGCCTCCTTGCGCATGGCCCGCCACATCACCAGCACCAGCAGGCTGCTGCAGGTGGGCAGCGCCAGCCAGACCCCGGCCACCCCCCACAGGGAGGAGAAGCCCCACAGGAAACCGCCGATCAGCACCAGCTTGCCCCCGGTGAGCAGGGAGGCGATGCGGGCCCGATTGATGGCCTGGAAGTAGGTAGCCCCCACCAGCAGCAGCCCTTCCATCGGCAGTCCCCAGAAGTAGAGCCAGATGCCGAGGCTCGCCACCGGCAGCAGGGCCGCGTTGTCACCGGCAAACAGATAGACCACCCCTTCCGGCCAGAGATAGAGCGGGATCATGCCGCACAGCGCCACCAGCAGGGTCACCCCCAGCGCCAGGTTGCGCACCCGCAGCACCCGCTGCCAGTTGCCCGCCCCTGCGTTGAAGCTGGCGATGGGCTGGATGCCCATGGCGATCCCCTCGAAGATGAGATAGAAGAAGGCCTCGCTGTAGCTGATCACCCCGTAGGCGGCCACGTGCAGCGAGGTCCCCACCGACAGCAGCGCCTTGTTGTGCAGCGCCAGCACCACCGACAGGTAGAGGTACATCAGGAAGCTCGAGACCCCGAGTCGCAGCGTCTCCCCCATCAGCCGCCAGTCCGGCACCAAAGTATCCCAGCGGATGCGCAGCTGGCTGCGCGGGGTGAAGAAGTGCCACAGGCAGAGGCCGCCGGTCACCGCCTGGGAGAGCATGGTAGCGATGGCGGCCCCCGCCAGCCCCCAGGGGATCACCGCCATCAGCAGGTAGTCGAGCAGCACGTTGAGCACGCCGCCGCCCACCAGGATCCAGGTGGTGAGGCCGGGTCGTCCGTCGTTGCGCAGCAGGGCGGTGAACGCCATGGAGAGCACGGCGAAGGTCCCGAGCCAGGCATACCACTGCAGATAGGCGAGTCCTGCGTCGAAGATGACCCCCTCGGCCCCCATCCAGGCCAGCATCTCATCCCCATAATTGATGCCGATAAAGGCGAGCACGGCCGAGGCGATGAGCACCATCACCAGTGCGTTGCCGACGATGTGGCGCGCCTTCCCCTGCTCCCCCTTGCCGAGATAGAAGGAGGCCAGCGACGAGGAGCCCATGCCGATCAGCGCCCCCACCGCATAGAGCACGGCGCAGATGGGGTAGGCCAGCATCATGCCGGCCAGGCCGTCCTGACCCAGGATATGGCCGACGAAGATGCCATCTATGGTGACATAAACCCCGGTGACCAGCATGGCCGCCACGGTCGGGGTGACATAACGCAGGAAGAGGCGGGAAAGGGGGGCTGTGCCCAGATCGACTGTGGACATAAACTGCTCAACTGAGGGGAACGGCCAGAATAATAGCCAAACAAGACCCGGATCACCCGTTATTTATGTTACAGATCATTAATATGGAAGACTTTACCCGCCCCACCCCCTGCTTTAGGCTAAGGCGACTTCTCATGAACGGAAACGTGCGCCATGTTGCAACGCCTGCTCTGTCTGCTGATCTGCTTCAGCCTTCTCCCCTCGCTCGCACAGGCCGATGACGCCATCACTCAGGTTGAAGAGTTGCTGCAAGGCGTGCCCAAGACCGACACCCCGGAAAACCAGCAGCTGCGGGAGAGCTACCAGCAGGCGCTGCAATACGCCAGGGACGCCCAGCGCTACCGGGAGCAGGGCAAGGTCTACCAGCAGATCCTGATCGACTATCCCAAGGAGTCGGCCCGCCTCAAGGAGAGCCTGCACAACTATCAGCCCCAGTCCCGCCCGCCCCTCTCCTCCCTCAAGGAGGAGGCGCTGCGCCAGGCCATCAGCCTGAGCAGCAACCGCCAGATCAACCTGCGCAAGGAGCGTCAGGCGGTGATGGATGGCCTCAATCAGCTGGAGAGCACGGGTCAGGAGTATCACCTGCGGGTCGACGAGCTGCGCAAGCAGCTGCTGCAGACCCGCGCCCAGCTCGATCGCCTGAGTTTCAGCAACGAGTCGGATCGCCTGCAGGAGGCCCATCAACTGGCCACCCGCCTCAAGGAGCAGAGCCTGTCGGACCGGATCCAGATGCTGGAGCTGGAGCAGCTCTCCGCCCAGCAGCGCAACGATCTCGGCAAGCTGAAGCTGCAGGAGCTCAACCTCGCCATCACCGATGAGGACGAGTGGCAGAACAGCCTGCTGACGCAACAGAACCTGCTGCGGCGGGAGAAGACGGAGCAGGCGCTGGCCGAAAGCGAGCGGCTGCGCCGGCAGCTCACCTCGGATCTGCCCCTGCTGCAGGAGCAGCAACAGCAGAATCAGGCGCTCTCCCTGCAACTCGGCGCCCTGGAGGAGCAGATCGAACGGGTGCAGGACGAACAGCGGGACATCGACAAGTCCCTGTCCGGGCTCAACGATCTGGTCAACTCGGTGCGCGAGCAGCTGGAATGGCTGCAGATCAGCAACGCCTATGGCGAGAACCTGCGCAGCAAGCTGGCCGATCTGCCCAACTACTTCCCGCTGGAGAAGCTGGAGTCCGCCATCGTCAAGGCGCGCATGGCGAAGTACCAGTACGAGACCGAGCAGGATGCCCTCAAGGATCCCGATCAGATCCGCAACAACCTGCTCAGCGGCGATGACATCACCCTGGATCGCGCCCAGCAGGCGGTGCTCGACAACCTGCTCAAGGCCAGACGGCAACTGCTGACCCGGCTCAACGACGCCTCCGACACCCTGATCCAGGAGCAGACCCGACTCAAGCTGCTCTACAGCCGCCAGAACAGCAAGATCGACGAGATCCGGGACATCAGCGCCAGCCACCTGTTCTGGATGCCGGATGTGCGCCCGCTCACCCCGACCGTGCTGCTCGGGGTGCCCACCGCGCTGAGCCTGCTGATCGATCCCGCCAACTGGTTGCAGCTGCCCAGGGCCATAGTGGAAAACAACCCCATGAACCTCACCCTGGCCGGGCTCGGCCTGCTGGTGCTGGCCTGGTGCTGGACCAAGCTTGCCCGCCATCTGACGGAGTACAGCCAGTACATAGCCCCGCGCATCGGCAAGGTGACCCAGGACAAGTTCAGCCTCACCAGCCGTCTGCTGGTGCGCTCCCTGCTCGCCGCCCTGCCGCTGCCGGCCATGGCGCTGATGATGCGCGGCCTGCTGGACGGCGCCTGGCAATATCCGTTCGCGGTCGCGGTGGCCCGTGGCCTCGGCGAGATCTGGTTTCTGCTGCTGGCCCTGCTGGTGGTCCGCCACCTGACCCTGGAGAAGGGGATCCTGATCCTGCATTTTCGCTGGCCGAAAGAGCCGGTGCAGCGGGTGTGGGGCCAGTTCCGCACCCTACTGCTGGTGCTGATCCCGAGCTTCTTCGTGCAGGGCATGGCCAACAGCTATCAGGAGCACGCCTTCTACGACTCCCTCGGCCGCCTGGCCTTCATCGTCGGGGCGCTCTGGCTGCTGCTGTTCTTCGCCCGCCTCAACCGGGAGAAGCTGCCGCTGACCTGGGGTCAGGCCGACATGACCAAGCCCCATTTGCTGCACCACTTCATCTGGAACAGCCTGATGCTGGCCCCCCTGCTGGCGGTGCTGGGCTCCCTGTTCGGCTACTTCTATACCTCCCGCACCCTGCTGCGCCAGCTGGAGCTGAGCCTGCTGCTGGGGCTCGGCTGCCTGCTCGTCTACTACCTGGCCCATCGCTGGATGCTGATCCAGCGCCGCCGTCTCGCCTTCGATCGCGCCAAGAGCAAGCGGGCCGAGATCCTGGCCCAACGGGAACGTGACGAGGACGATCTCAGCTCCGAGATCCCGGACGTGGTGGAGGAGCCCGAGCTGGATCTGGACACCATCAGCGCCCAGTCGCTGGGGCTGGTGCGCACCCTGCTGATGCTGGGCTTCACCATGCTGGTGGTGGTGCAATGGTCGGATCTCAACTCGGCCTTCAGCTTCCTCAGCAGCATCGAGGTGTGGCAGGTGAGCAGCAAGGTGGCCGGCATAGAGCAGCTCTCCGCCATCACCCTGCAGGATCTGATGCTGACCGCCTTCGCCTTCATCCTGACCGTGGTCACCGCCCGCAGCCTGCCGGGGCTGATGGAGCTCACCCTGCTCCAGCACCTGAGCCTCTCCCCCGGCACCGGCTTCGCGCTGACCACCGTCAGCAAATATATGGTGATCCTGATAGGTGCCCTCACCGGCTTCTCCATGCTCGGCATCGACTGGTCCAAGACCCAGTGGCTGGTGGCGGCGCTGTCGGTGGGTCTGGGCTTCGGCCTGCAGGAGATCTTCGCGAACTTCGTCTCGGGCCTCATCATCCTGTTCGAGAAGCCGATCCGGCTCGGCGACACCGTCACCATTCGCGATCTGACCGGCACAGTCACCAAGATCAAGACCCGCGCCACCACCATAGTGGACTGGGATCGCAAGGAGATTATCGTCCCCAACAAGGCCTTCATCACCGAGCAGTTCATCAACTGGTCCCTGTCCGATGCCATCACCCGGGTCAAGCTACGCATCCGCATCGGCCTGAGCCAGGAACCCAAACGGGTGCAGCAGTTGCTGGAGCTGTGCGTGCAGGAGTCCAGCCTGGTGCTGGATACCCCGACTCCCGAGGTATTCCTGGTCGAGTTCACCGACTCGGCACTCATCTACGAGATCCGCCTCTACGTCAACAACATGGATCACCGCATGCCGATCACCCATGAGGTTCACTCGCTGGTGCTGGAGAAGCTGCGGCAGCAGGGGCTGGGATTGCCGCACCAGCAGATCGATATCAGGATGAGCCGGGGCTAAATCAGAGCTGAATCTCGACAATTCAGGAGCCATAACATGCAGATCATTGCCCATCGCGGCGCCAGCGGGCTGGCGCCGGAAAACACCCTCAAGGCGATGGCGAGGGCCATCGCACTCGGGGTCAGCGCCATCGAGCTCGACGTGCAGTGGGCCGACGGCGAGCTGTGGGTATTCCACGACCGGCGGCTGGAGCGCTGCACCGACGGTGCCGGGGTGCTCTGCGAGCAACCCCGCGCCTATCTGGCAAGCCTGGATGCGGGTGAGGGAGAGAAGATCCCGACCCTGTGGCAGGTGATGGCCCTGATTGCGGGACGCTGCGAGCTGCACATCGAGCTCAAGGGCGCCCACACCGCCGAGCCGGTGGCGGTCCTGACCCGGCGAGCCGAGGTGGAGCTGGGTTTCACCCCGGCGCACTGGGTCATCTCATCGTTCCACCACCCCGAGCTGGCGCGCTTTGCCCTGCTGCGACCGGAGCTGCGCCTCGGCGCCCTGACCGCCAGCCTGCCGCTCACCCTGGCCCTATTCGCCGAGCAGCTGGGGGCTTGGTCACTGAACTGCGATGTGGATTTCGTCGATGCCGAACTGGTGGCGGATGCGCACCGACGGGGGCTCAAGGTGCTGGTCTACACGGTCGACGAGCCGGCCGATGGCAGGGCGCTGGCGACCATGGGTGTCGATGGCATCTTCACCAACCGACCAGATCGATTCAGCTGAGTATCGACGCGGGTTGGCGGGCCATAGAACGTCAAAAATAGATGCTAAATTTCGTGCGCATCGGGATACATAAAGTCCAATTTCAGCCGATACAGTATTGGCTCATAACAATAACAGACCACACCCAGATCTCAGATTGACGCTCACAAGGATGTACACATGAATCTATCCATCAAGAACAAGCTGGTCCTCGCCATCGGGGCCATCATCCTGGTCATCACCGGCCTGCAGGTCTGGTACAACACCTCCCAGCTGCGCAGCGAAACCCAGCGCCTGATCTGGAGCTTCATCGACGACAGCTCGGCCTCCAACGTGAAGGGGATCTCCCGCTGGCTGGACGCCCGCATCAGCATGGTGAGCTCCACCAAGGAGGCCTTCGCCAAGGAGGATGAGCCCATCAGCCACCTGGCCCAGTCCATGAACGCGGGCAACTTCGATCTGGTCTACGTGGGCACCCAGGATGGCCGGATGATCCAGAGCAAGCAGACCAGCCTGCCGGCCGGCTATGATCCGCGCCAGCGCCCCTGGTACAAGGACGCCATGGCGGCGGGCAAGCTCGCCATCACGGCCCCCTACGCCGATGCCGCGTCGGGCAACCTCATCATCACCATCGCCGAGCCCTTCACCCGTGGCAACACCCAGGGGGTGATCGCCGGTGACGTCTCCATCGAGGGGCTGGTGCGCGACGTGCTGGCCATGAACTCCGAGGGCACCTACGCCATCCTGGTGGACAGCAACGGCACCATCATCGCCCACCCGGACAAGGCGCTGACCCTCAAGCCCGCCACCGCCCTCTCCCCCGAGCTGACGGCGGCCAAGGTCAACGAGCTGGCCCATGACAACACCATCTCCGAGATGGATATCAGCGGCAAGGCCAGCGTGTTCGATCTCACCGAGATCCCCAACACCAACTGGTACTTCGGCATAGTGGTGGACGAGGCGGTCGCCTATCAGTCGGTATCCCGCATGGTCAGCTCCGCCCTGCTACAGGGGCTGCTCACCATCCTCATAGTGGCGGGTTTCTCCTACGTCGCCATCAACAGTTCCCTGGCGCCGCTGAAGACGCTCGGCGAAGCGATTGCCGATCTCTCCCGCGGTAACGGCGACCTGACCCGCCGCATCAAGATCGAGCGGGAAGACGAGGTGGGCACGGTCGCCAGACACGTCAACACCTTCATCGAGCGGATCCACGTGATGGTGCAGGACATCTCCAACTCCTCCGGGCAGTTGAACCAGCAGGCCAGGTCGTCCCACGACATGGCGGAGAAGTCCAACCAGGGTCTGGCGCGCCAGCAGAACGAAATCTCCCAGATCGCCACCGCGGTGCACGAGATGTCCGCCACCGCGGTGGAGGTGGCCAGCAACGCCGAGCAGACCGCGGATGCGGCCCGCAGCTCCTCCAGCAGCTGTGAGCACGGCAAGCAGGTGATCGCCCGCAACCAACGCTCCATCACGGATCTCGCCACCCAGGTCAAACAGGCCTCCGGCATCATCCAGGAGCTGGAGAAGAATGCGCAGGAGATCAACACCATCCTCTCCACCATCCAGGGCATCGCCGAGCAGACCAACCTGCTGGCGCTAAACGCCGCCATCGAGGCCGCCCGGGCCGGTGAGCAGGGCCGTGGCTTCGCCGTGGTGGCCGACGAGGTGCGGGTGCTGTCCCAGCGAACCCACAGCTCCACCGTCGAGATCCGCAGCATGATAGAGACCCTGCAACGCAACACCCAGGGCGCCGTCAGCACCATGCACGAGGGCCAGCTGCTGGCGCAGAACAGCGTGGAGGATGCGAACGATGCTACCCAGGCGCTGGAGCAGATCACCACCTCCATCAACCAGATCTCCGACATGGCGACCCAGATCTCCAGCGCCGCCGAGGAGCAGCGGGCGGTGACCGACGAGGTCAGCCGCAACATCCAGGCGGTCAAGGACGTCTCCGATGAGCTGGCCGTGGATGCCGACAGCTCCCGCAACCTGTCGGCCCAACTCAAAAATATTTCAGGTGAACTCAACAATCAGGTGGGCATGTTCCGCATCTGATACCGTCAAACAAGAAGGGGCCATACAGGCCCCTTCTTATATAAAGTCTTTTGGTTTCAGTAGTTATAATCCCCCCTCACTCCCCCCATCTCTGTGATCTGCCTCTCCCTTCGGTTAACATCCTGACGCATACGTGTCCCGCTCCAACTATATTCGCATTACTTTTTTGAAGCCTTTTTGACCCCTGCTTCGTGAGAATAATTATTATTAAATATTTTTGATAAAAAACTTAAAAACTTTAGGGGTAATACCTAAAAAGAGAGGCATTTCTCATTTTTTTGAAAGAAAACTACGTACAATCTTGGAGTTAAAATAATCCGAGCAATGATTACGGCTGATCCAGATCACTGATGGATGGCGATAATGACGGCATTTTTATCCAAGGAATGGGGTGGTTTTAATAAAAACCACCATTGCCAAGCACTAAAACAAAGCAGTTTGACTTGCATCAAGCCTGAATTTTTTTCATAGAGCAAAATCGTGCCCAGCAAATCTATCCCTAAGGAGGCAGATGTGGATATTATCAAGACCGATGTCGCCATCATCGGTGCCGGTGGTGGTGGCCTGCGTGCCGCTATCGCCATAGCAGAAGCACACCCGGAGCTGGAGATCGCCCTGATCTCCAAGGTCTATCCGATGCGCAGCCACACGGTGGCGGCAGAAGGCGGTGCCGCCGGCGTCGTCCGTGAGGATGACTCCCTCGAAAATCACTTCAACGACACCGTGTCCGGTGGCGACTGGTTGTGTGAGCAGGACGTGGTCGACTACTTCGTCAACAATGCCACCAACGAGATGATCCAGCTGGAACACTGGGGCTGCCCCTGGAGCCGCAAGCCGGATGGCAAAGCCAACGTGCGCCGCTTCGGCGGGATGAAGATCCCCCGCACCTGGTTCGCCGCCGACAAGTCCGGTTTCCACATCCTGCACACCCTGTTCCAGACCTCCATCAAGTATCCGACCATCAAGCGCTTCGATGAGCACTTCTGTATGGATCTGATCGTGGAAGACGGTCGCGTCCAGGGCGTCCTGACCTTCGACATCCAGAACGGCATCACCCGCTTCATCCAGGCCAAGTCCGTCATTCTGGCCACCGGTGGCGCCGGTCGCGTGTATCGCTACAACACCAACGGTGGCATCGTCACCGGCGACGGCATGGCCCTGGCCTACCGCCACGGTGTACCGCTGCGCGACATGGAGTTCGTCCAGTATCACCCGACCGGCCTGCCGGGCACCGGCATCCTGATGACCGAAGGTTGTCGTGGTGAGGGTGGCATCCTGCTCAACAAGGATGGCTACCGCTACCTGCAAGACTACGGTCTGGGCCCGGAAACCCCGGTCGGCCAGCCGAAGAACAAGCATATGGAGCTGGGTCCCCGCGATCGCCTCTCCCAGGCATTCTGGCAAGAGCAGCAGAAAGGCCGCGTGATCCAGGGCCCGATGGGCGACGTGGTTCACCTCGACCTGCGCCACCTCGGCGAGAAGTACCTGAAGGAGCGTCTGCCCTTCATCTGCGAACTGGCCAAGGCCTACGTGGGTGTGGATCCGGTCAAGGAGCCTATCCCGGTTCGTCCGACCGCCCACTACACCATGGGTGGCATCGAGACCAACGGCCAGTGCGCCACCCGCATGCCGGGTCTGTACGCCCTGGGCGAGTGTGCCTCCGTCGGTCTGCACGGTGCCAACCGTCTGGGCTCCAACTCCCTGTCTGAGATCGTAGTGTTCGGCAAGGTGGCCGGTGAGCACGCCGGTGAGTTTGCCAAGACCCAGACTCATGGCAACACCGAGGCGCTGGCCGCCAAGGCACAGCAGCTGATCAAGCAGCACCTCTCCTTGCTCGACATCGACGGCACCGAAAACCCGGCCGATATCCGCAACGAGTTGGGCCTGTCCATGGAAGCCGGGGTCGGTATCTACCGTACCGAAGAGCTGATGCAAGGCACCATCGACAAGATCAACGAGCTGAAGGCCCGTTACAAGAAGGTCAAGATCAACGACAAGTCCTCGGTCTTCAACACCGATCTGCTGTACGCCATCGAATTGGGCTACATGCTGGACGTGGCCGAAGCCATGGCCCACTCCGCCATCAACCGCAAAGAGTCTCGTGGCTCCCACCAGCGTCTGGATGGTTACGAAGAGCGGGATGACGTGAACTACCTCAAGCACTCCCTCTCCTTCTACAACCAGGAAGGCGCCCCGACCATCGATTACTCCGATGTGAAGATCACTAAATCCCAACCGGCCAAGCGTGTGTACGGTTCCGAGGGTGAGAAACAAGACGAGGCTAAGAAGAATGGCTGAGATGATCGAAATTGAGATCCTGCGCTACCGACCGGAGCAGGACAACGAGCCCTGGATGCAGACCTTCCAGGTGCCTTACCTGAAAGAGATGTCCCTGCTGGATGCGCTGCAGTACATCAAGGATCAGCTGGACTCTACCCTGAGCTTCCGCTGGTCCTGCCGGATGGCGATCTGCGGCTCCTGCGGCATGATGGTCAACGGCATTCCGAAGCTGGGTTGCAAGACCTTCCTGCGCGACTATCTGCCGGGCAAGATGAAGATCGAGCCGCTCAACAACTTCCCGATCGAGCGCGATCTGGTGGTCGACATGTCCGATTTCATCGAGAAGCTGGAGAGCATCAAGCCCTACATCATCCCGAGCGAACCGCGCAACCTGTGTGACGGCGAGTACACCCAGACCCCGGCCGACATGGCGAAGTATCACCAGTTCTCCATGTGCATCAACTGTGGTCTGTGCTACGCCGCCTGCCCGCAGTACGGCATCAACAAGAAGTTCACCGGTCCGGCGGCACTGGCTCTGGCCTATCGCTACAACGCCGACAACCGCGACGGCGCGTCCAAGGAGCGGATGAAGATCATCAGCCAGGACGAGGGTGTCTGGGGCTGTACCTTCGTGGGCTACTGTTCCGATGTCTGTCCGAAGGGCGTGGATCCGGCCGCCGCTATCCAGCTTGGCAAGGTCGAGAGCGCCAAGGACTACATGATCGCCATGTTCAAGCCGGATTGAGACCAGGAGTGAGACCATGAACAACACCAATAGCAAACGTAAGCCCTACGTGCGCGAAATGAAGAAAGACTGGTGGCTGAAGAACGCCTTCTACACCGGTTACATGATCCGTGAAGGCACCAGTATCTTCGTCTCCATCTACGCCGTGGTGCTGATGTGGGGTCTGCTGCGACTGGTACAGGGTCAGGAAGCGTTTAACGGCTGGCTGGAATCCCTGCAAAGCCCAATCGCCATCCTGTTCCATGTCATCGCCCTGGCAGCTTGCCTGTTCCATGCCAAGACCTGGTTCGCCCTGGCGCCCAAGGCCATGCGCATCTTCCGTGGCGAAGACCTGGTGCCGGAGAAGCCGATCGTCATCGTCCAGTATGTGGCGCTGGCAGTGGTATCCCTGCTTGTCCTGATCATCGTCGCCTGAGGAGAAAACCATGAGACGTTCTGACGAACCTATTTACTGGGGTCTGTTTGGTGCCGGTGGCATGGTGGTCGCCATGCTGCTGCCGGTGATTGTCCTCATTACCGGTCTGCTGGTGCCCATGGGCATCATGGACGTGGAGACCATGAGCTACGAGCGCGTGCTCGCCTTCGCCAGCTCCTGGTGGGGTGCCTGTATCCTGCTGGTGATCATCGCCCTGCCGATCTGGCACGGCATGCACCGCATCTATCACGGCCTGCACGACCTTGGGATCCACACCACCAAGCTGCACCACTATGTGTTCTATGGCTTCGCCTTCCTGGTGTCTGCCATCACGGTCGGCCTGCTGATGGTGCTGGTACTCCAGTAATCCTTCAGTTGCCAGCAACACATGATAAAACCGGGCCCAGTGCCCGGTTTTTGTTTGGCCGTCGTTTAGCCTGCGGGCCAAGGACGCGGTTTTTGATTGGCCGTCGTTTAGCCTGCGGGCCAAGGGCGCGGCGCTGGCCACAGGGCCCGCAGGGGGGCCGGCATGGCGCCGATGCGCAGGGCGGGCGTCTGATGCCAATCCGCCAGCTTTTGCAGCGCCTTCGCCAGATCCTGCGCCAGGCTGGCGCTCACCCTGACCCCCTCCTCCAGATAGAGGCTCTTGACCTCGAACAGCCCCTCCTTGCGATGAGCCTTGGCATCCAGCCGTCCCACCAGCTTGCCGCGGCGCAGCAAGGGCAATACGAAGTAGCCGTACTGGCGCTTGGGCGCCGGGGTGTAGCACTCGATGCGGTAGTCAAAGCCGAACAGCTCGCTGGTCCGCTTGCGATCCCACACCAGGGGATCGAAGGGTGACAGCACGGCGCTGTGGGTCGCCTTGAGGGTGCCGGCCTGCGCCTGCACCAGCTCATCGGCCAGGGAGGCGTGGACGAAGGCGCCGTGCTGCCACCCCTCGACGCGCACGGGCAGCAGCTCCCCCTCGTCCGCCAGCTGATGGAGCTGGGCATCGTACTTGCCACGGCGCAGGCGGTAGTAGTCAGCCACCCAGCCGGTCTTGATCAGCCCGAGGGCACGGCAGCTGGCGCGCACCATGTCGCGCTGGGCCTGTGCCTGGCTCGGCAGATCCCGGCCATCGTCCCAGCCCGGGCGCACCCGCTCGGCGAGATCGTAGACCCGCTGAAAGTTGCGCCGCTCGCTCACCATCAGCCTTCCGGCGGTGAACAACACCTCCAGGTGACGCTTCTCCGGCTTCCAGTCCCACCAGCCGTTGCCCTTGCCCTCCTTGCGCTCGCCTCTTTCGTTTCCAATATCGGCAGCCCGCACCGGGCCCTGCTGGCGAATACGCTCGACGATCTGCGCTATCTCGCCGCCGTGGGTCGCCAGCCACTGGGCGGAGAACTTCCAGCCCATGGCGGCGGGATCCAGCATCCGATGACGCAGCAGCCGGTAATCCTCGCGGGGGATGAAGCAGGCCTCGTGGGCCCAGTACTCGAAGATGTCACCCCGCGCCAGCAGCTGATCCAGCCAGGCGGGATCGTAGTGACCGAGCCGGCTGAACAGCACCAGGTAGGGGCTGCGCGCCACCACCTGGATGGTGTCTATCTGCAGCAACGCCATGCGGCGGATGCAGGCCAGCAGGTCGGCGGGGCCCGCCTTGCGTTTGGGGGGGCTCAGCAGGCCCTGGGCCGCCAGCTGCAGATGACGGGCGTCTTGCAGCGAGAGATGGGGAATCGACATGGGGATACCAGCTCCTTGGTAACAGGCTCCCAGCATGCCCAACTCATGGCCAAATGAAAACGGCCCACTCAGGGTTTGGTGATGACGACCACATCGGCATGGGGGAAACAGACCGCCGCCTGCCAACGGGCCGCCAGGGCGTGAAACGAGGCCTCGGCGAAGAAGACGATGTGAGTCGGATCATGGCGGTAGCGCCAGCTCCTGAAGCGCTCGTCACCGAGCACCCGCTGGGTCTGCAGCACCAGGATGCCGCCGGGTCTCAGGCAATCCCAAAGCCCGTCCAGCGCGCGGCGCGGATCGGCGATGTGCTCGATCACCTCGGTGCTGGTGATGAAGTCGTACTGCCGGGTGAGCAGCGCTGGCTCATCGGCGTAGAACTTGTCGTAGCCCGCCATCTCGTAGCCCGCCTCCCGCCCCATGGCGATCAGCGCGGGGCCGGGGCCACAGCCGAAGTCGAGGCCGGAGGCCGGCGCCGGCACCCGGGCCAGCACCTCGCCGAAGGCCCGCATCAGGAAGCTGCGGTAGCGGGGATCGTCCACCTGGTTGTCGTGCCCGTCGTAGACCGCCTTCTCCGCCGCCGGCGCCAGATGGCAGGCCGGATCCAGCCAGACCAGCTCGCAGCTTTGGCAGCGATGGTAATGCTTGCCGGCGACGGGCAGCGGGTAGCTGTGGCGAGCCAAGCAGAGGGGGCAGCTGGCGCTTGATGACATGGCGGATCCTCATGGGTGACAGCCGCGCAGATTGCCTGCCCGCCGCCCTGCTGACAACTTTTTTTACTCCTTAAGGGTCTCTTAAGTTTGCCCTCTTACTCTCAACCCATCGCAAGAGAAGGAGCCAACCATGACCATAGAGATCCAAGCCCCCTACAGGTTGACCCTGGCCGAATCCCCGCCGCAGGTCATGGCGCTGCAAGCTTTTATCCAGGCCGCCTACGGCCTCGAATTCAACGCCCACATTCCCCATTTTCTGCCCTGCCTGCTCGGCCTCTATCGGGCAGACGGCATGCTGGTCGGCGCCTGCGGCCTCAACCACGCCAGCACAGGGGGGAGTGAATGCCCCCTCTATCTTGAGCAGTATCTGGAGCAGCCCATCGAGGCCGCCATCGAAACCCGCCTCGGGGTACGTCCGGCCCGCAACCGCATCATCGAGGTGGGCAATCTGGCCTGCAGCGAACCGGGCAATGCCCGCCTGATGTTTGCGGCGCTGTGCCGCCTGCTGTGTGACAACGCCCTCGACTACGTGGTGTTCACCGGTACCGCCAAGCTGCGCAACAGCTTTGCCCGCCTGCGCCTCAACCCGGTGGAGCTGGCCCCCGCCCAGGCCCATCAGGTGGGTGAGGACGCCAGCGCCTGGGGGGAATACTACCGCTGCCAGCCCAAGGTGATGGCAGGCGACATCAACCATGGACGAGACGTGCTCGCCCAGAGCAGCCTGCTGCTCAACCTGCTGGGGCCCATGCCCATCCTTTTTAGCCATGCCGACCATGACGGTGACAAGAGGTGTGCCCAATGAGCCTGTTCGACGCCATCGCCCGCCACGCCAGCCTGACGCCACGACAACCGGCACTGCAAGGCAGCCAGGGAGTGCTGGATTACCAGACCCTGTGGCAGCAGATCCAGCGCCTGGCCGACCGGTTGCAGCAGGCCGGCATCGCTCGGCTGGCGCTGCAGCTCGACAACGGCCTGCCCTGGGCGCTGATCGATCTGGCCTGCACCCGGGCCGGGATCGTGGTCATCCCTGTGCCTCACTTCTTCAGCCCGGAGCAACAAGCCTGGTTGCTGGCAAGCAGCGGGGCCGATGCCCTGGTAGGACCCGAGCATGAGGGATGGCAGGCCTGCGAGCCCCTGACCCTGTCGGTCGGCGAGCTGCCGCTGTGGCGCAAGCAGCCGGCACAGGTGCCCCCCTTGCCAGCAGGCACCGCCAAGATCACCTACACCTCCGGCAGCACGGGCCAGCCCAAGGGGGTCTGCCTCTCCCTTGAACAGATGATGGCGGTCTGCGATTCGCTGGCAAGACGCGTCGCGCCAGCACGGGTCGAGAAACACCTGACCCTGCTGCCGCTGACCACCCTGCTGGAGAACCTGACTGGCCTCTATGTGCCCTTGCTTACCGGCGCCTGCAGCCAGATCCCCTCGCTCAAGGAGTTGGGGTTCGAAGGCTCCAGCAAGCTGGATCCCGCCACCCTGGCCCGGGCCCTGCTGCACTGGCCCAGCCACAGCCTGGTGCTGGTGCCCGAGTTGCTGCGTTTGCTGCTCGCCCTGTGCGGCGCCAATGGGGCGCTCGCCGAGCGCCTCGCCACCCTGCGCTTCATCGCCGTGGGCGGGGGCAAGGTCGCCCCCGAGCTCATCAGCCACGCCCGCGAGCTGGGGATGCCGGTCTATGAAGGCTACGGTCTGTCAGAATGCGGCTCCGTCGTGGCGCTCAATGGCCCGGAGGAACACCGCCTCGGCAGTGTCGGCCAGCCCCTGCCACATTGCAGGATAGCGATCGCCGCCGACGGCGAGATCCTGGTGGAAGGGGCCGCCATGCTCGGCTACCTGGGCACGGACGAGCCCCCCCCCAGCCAGATTGCCACCGGCGATCTCGGTCATCTGGATGAGCAGGGCTACCTGCACATCACGGGGCGCAAGAAGAACCTGCAGATCACCGCCTTTGGCCGCAACTTCTCCCCCGAATGGGTCGAGGCACAGGCCCAGCTCTGCCCGGCCATCGTCCGCATCGTGGTCTTCGGCGATGGCCAGCCCGCCAACGTGGCGCTGATCCAGCCGCTGCCCGGCGCAGATGGCCAACTGGCGCAACAGATCGAGCTGCTCAACCAGCGCCTGCCCGATTACGCCCGCATTCACCACTGGCTGCCGGTGGCTCTGGATCAACATCCGGAGCTGCTGACCGCCAACGGTCGCCCCCGTCGCGAACGGATCTATCACCACTTTTCCCGACAGATCAGCCAATGCCTCACAGGAGAGCGCTCATGAGCTTCTACCAGACCCTGCAACAAGCCACCGCCCAGGAGCGTGAGCACCTGTTCCGCGCCCCCATCATCGAAGCCTGCCGCCGTGGCGATATCAGCCGAGAGACGTATCTCGCCTTCCTGGCAGAGGCTTACTACCACGTGCGTCACACGGTGCCGCTGTTGATGACCACCGGCGGCAAGCTGGGGCAGGAGCATGAGTGGCTACGAGAGGCCATCAAGGAGTACATAGACGAAGAGTACGGCCATCAAGAGTGGATCCTCAACGACATCCGCGCCTGCGGTGGTGATGCCGAG
Source organism: Aeromonas encheleia (assembly GCF_900637545.1). NCBI lineage: Bacteria > Pseudomonadati > Pseudomonadota > Gammaproteobacteria > Aeromonadales > Aeromonadaceae > Aeromonas > Aeromonas encheleia. Next base: position 1,138,067 of record NZ_LR134376.1, on the reverse strand, counting down.
GCGGTGCGCCACGGCCAGCCGGGCCTGCCCATCGAGCTGATGGTGGCCTTTCTCTATGACCAGATCCAGCGCGGCAACCCCATGGGCTTCTTCGGCATGGTGCAGGTGCTGGAAGGCACCAGCGTCGCCATCGCCCTGACAGTGGCGGACCAGCTCAAGAGCGGCCTCGGCCTGCCGCCCCAGGCGATGAGCTACCTGAGCTCCCACGGCGCGCTGGATCAGGAGCACCTCAAGTTCTTCGAATCCCTGATGAACCGGCTGGAAGACCCCGCCGATCAGGCCGCCATCATTCACTCGGCCAGGGTGGTCTACCGCCTCTACGCCGACATGCTCTATCAACTAACGGATGCAGAGACACGATGAAGCTTGAAGGAAAAAAGGTGTTGCTCACGGGCGCCAGCGGCGGGATCGGCGAAGCGCTGGCCCAGGAGCTGGCGGCGCAGGGGGCGCACCTGTTGTTGCACGGACGCAGGACCAGCACACTGGAGCGCCTCTGCAAGGAGCTGACCCATCCGGAACGTCACCAGATCGTGGTCGCCGATCTGAGCTCCCCTGAGGAGCGGGCGCGCCTGCTGCAACACCCCGCACTGGATGAAGGGCTGGATGTGCTGATCAACAACGCCGGTTGCAACCAGTTTGCCTGGCTGGAGGATCAGAGCATCGAACAGGTGGAACGCCAACTGCGGCTCAACATAGAGGCGCCGATCCAGCTCACCCGCGCCCTGCTGCCGAGGCTGCGCAAGCCCGCCGTGGTGATGAACATCGGCTCCAGCTTTGGCGGTATCGGTTATGCGGGTTACAGCGTCTACTGTGCCAGCAAGTTCGCCCTGCGCGGCTTCAGCGAGGCGCTGGGACGCGAGCTGGAAGGCACCGGCGTCAAGGTGCTGCACTTCGCCCCGCGCGCCACCCGTACCCATCTCAACTCGGAAGCCGCCTACGAGATGAACGCCGCACTCGGCACCCGTACCGACAGCCCGCAGGACGTGGCCGAGGCCGCCGTCATCGCCCTGTGCAACGAAACCCGCAGCAGCTGGCTCGGCTGGCCGGAGAAGTTGTTCGTGCGCCTCAACGGCCTGCTGCCCGGCCTCGTCGACAAGGCGCTGGCCAGGCAAAGACCCATCATCGAGCGCTATGCCCGCCACTCGGCCGCGCCCGCCGCGGGCAAGTCGGGCAGCCCCACCTCCGTAATGACAGAGAAGGAACCTTAAGATGAAGCACAGCATTTCCCGCACCCTGTTTAGCCGCCATGCCCTCTTGCTACTCACCCTGGGGAGCGGTCTGGCCCAGGCCGCCGATACCCTGCCCATCATCCAGCAGCAGTGGGCCCACTGCCAGTATCAACAGACCGGCAAGGCCAAGGAGAGCTGCCTGGAGCAGTTGAGCAGCCAGGCCGATCAGGCCAGCGCCAAGGAGGCCTTTCGCACCGATCTGCTGATCTGGTCGGCCATCGTCAAGAGCACCTGGGCCGGCGCCAAGGGCGGGCTGGGGGCCCTCAGCCTGGTGAAAGAGGCCAAGGCGAAGCTGGAAATAGCCATCAAGCAGGATCCCAGTGCGCTGGAAGGCTCCGCCTACACCAGCCTGGGGTCGCTCTACTATCAGGTGCCGGGCTGGCCGGTAGGATTTGGCGATGACGAGAAGGCCGAGCAGTTGCTCAAGCAGGCACTGGCCATCAACCCGAACGGCATCGATCCCAACTACTTCTACGGCGACTTCCTGCTCGATCAGGGCCGCAAGGCCGAAGCCAGGGCCTATCTCGACAAGGCGCTGGCGGCGCCGAGTCGCCCGGGCCGTGAAGTGGCTGACGAAGGGCGACGAGGGGAGATCCGCGAACGCCTCGCCAAGTTATAAAAGCACGCTGAACCAAACAGTTATTTCAACTCTGCCCACCCGCTTGCATACTGGTGGGCAGCGTCGTTTCAGAGAGAATGACGATGCGGATCCTGGTGGTCGCAGATTTTGCATGCTCATGCTGGTGGGCTGCGTCGTTTAAGGGAGAATAAGAATGCGGATCCTGCTGGTGGAAGACGATGTGATGCTGGGGGATGGCATGGTGGATGCCCTTCGCCACAGTGGTTATACGGTGGACTGGTTGCAGCAGGGACTGCCCGCCCTGTCGGTGCTCAAGAGTGAAGAGTTTGCCGCCCTCATCCTGGATCTCAATCTGCCCGATATCGATGGCATCAGCCTGCTGCGCAAGCTGCGCCGGGAGGGGCACCAGCTGCCCGTGCTGATCCTCACCGCCCGCGATGCCCTCGACGATAGGGTGGTCGGGCTGGATGCGGGCTCCGACGACTACATGGTCAAGCCCTTCGCCCTGCAGGAGCTCAATGCCCGGCTGCGTGCCCTGGTGCGGCGCAGCAAGGGCCAGGCGCAGGCCACGCTGGAGTATGGCGACATCCTCCTCTACCCCGAGTCGCAACAGGTCACCTATCAGGGCGAGCCCGTCAGGCTCACCCCCCACGAATACAAGCTGCTGCTGGAGCTCATCAGCCAGAGCGGCCGGGTGCTGAGCAAGGAGCAGCTGCAACAGAGCCTCTACGGCTGGGACGAGGGGGCCGAGAGCAATGCGGTGGAGGTGCACATCCACCACCTGCGCAAGAAGTTCTTCCCCGAACTCATCCGCAACATCCGCGGCGTCGGCTACATAGTGCCGCAGCCAGATACCCCGGGCAGCAGAGGGATGTCCGCCCGATGAGTCGCGTCCGCTCCATCCGCCGCTTCCTGCTCTCCGGCATCCTGGCCCTGGTCAGCCTCAGCCTGGCCGTCAGCGGCCTCATCGGCTACCTGGAAGCCAACCACGAGATGGAGGAGCTGTTCGATGCCCGTCTCGCCCAGTCCGCCCGCATCACCAACCAGCTGCTCAGCCGTTATCTGAAGCAGCGCGGCGAGCTGCCCAGCAACGGGGCCGTCTACCAGGAGTGGGAGCAGGCCGTGCCCGACGACCCCCATCCGGAGAAGCGCGGCTTCAGCCAGCTGGGGCGGGACAACGAGTTCACCCCCTACGGCCACGAGTTCGAACACAACCTCTACTTTCAGCTGCTCAACGAGCAAGGCACCATACTGCTGCGCTCACCCAATGCGCCGGAGCAGCCCCTGACCACCCTGGAGCGCGGCTTCAACAGCGAGACCAAGGATCACCACGAGTGGCGCACCTTCACCCTCTACAACGAGGCTGAGCAGACCTGGCTCATCGTCGCGGAGCGGGATGACGAGCGGGGGGAGCTGGCCAGCAAGATGGCTACCCTGACCATGCTGCCGCTCTTCATCACCCTGCCCTTCCTGCTCGGCCTGCTGTGGTGGTTGGTCACCCGGGGGCTGGCTCCACTGAATCAACTCACCCAGGCAATAGGCGAGCGCCATCCCGCCAACCTGAGCCCGCTCAACCTGGCCATCAAGGCCGAGGAGCTGACGCCGCTGGTGTCGGAGATCAACCGCCTGATGCACACCCTGGCGGACACCATAGAGCGGGAGAAGCAGTTCACCAACGAGGCCGCCCACGAACTGCGCACCCCGCTGGCGGTGCTGCGCATCCACAGTGAAAATGCCCTGGCCGCCGAGGATGACGCCAGCCGCGAGCAGGCCCTGCGCAAGATGCTGCTGGCCCTCGATCGCAGCGACCGGCTGATCCGCCAGCTGCTGACCCAGGCCCGCATCGATAACCAGCAGGCCCCGGCGCTCGGCAAGCTGGATCTGAGCCTGCTGTTGCAGGGCACCCTGGCTACCCTGGCCCCCATAGCCCTGAGGAAGGATCTGCAGCTCTCCCTGGAGGGGGACGAGCATCTGCAGGTGATGGGGCAGGCCATGTTGCTGGATCTGATGTTTGGCAACCTCATCGACAACGCGCTGCGCTACACCCAGGTGGGCGGCGAGGTCGCCGTGGTGATCACCCAGGAGGGCAACAGGGTCAGGGTGGATGTGCGGGACAACGGCCCCGGCATCCCCACCGCCGCCCTGTCGCGCCTGTGCGAGCGCTTCTTCCGAGTCAATCCCCAGCAGGGGGACGGGGTGGGCCTTGGCATGGCCATAGTGCAGCGCATAGTGCAGCTGCACGGCGCGGATCTCGACATCCACAACAGGCCCGAGGGGGGCCTTGAGGTGAGCGTGCTGCTGCCCGCCCCGCCGCGCCCGGCATAGGCGGTGCAAGCCTCAGGGTAAAAAAAGCGCGGGGGCCCAAGCCCCCGCGCACCATTTGTGATCCCAAGAAGGCCTTCCTAGCCACAGCTCGGCTGCACAGTGAAGGTGCGGGAAGAGTCCACCGGCCCCAGCTCTGCCAGCAGGCGACGACCGAGCAGCACGGGATAGATCATGTCGCTGCGATCCCGCAGGGTGAACCACTCCTTGTAGAGCTTGTCACCGACACAGACAGACATGGTCACAGTGGGACGCTCCTCCATGCCACCGGCGCCGCGCACCGTCACGCTGCGCTCCACCGGGCGCTCCAGGGTCTGGCGCACCTCCTTGTCGGTGTTGGCATCGGTCAGCACCAGGGTGAAGCGCACCCAGGGCTTGCCGTCACGCTTGAAGTGCTGCAACGAGCGCGCATCCAGGGACGAGGTGAGGGCGCCGGTATCGAGTTTCATCTTCACCGCCACTCCATCCGGCATGATCAAGCCCTTCTCGATCCAGCCATAGACGGTCGGGGCCGCCCAGACGCCAGGCGACAGGCAGAGGCTGGCCAGCAACAACCAGCGAAATTTATGTGATCCGGGCACGATGTCTTCCTCGTCGGCGCGAACCGGCAATGGCCCGCCCTGCCAGAGTGGGCAGCCCAGTGACGACTGTCAACTGGCAAAAAGCGCGCCGTGGATAAAGTCGGGAAGCCAGACAGGCCGCAGGCTCAGGGCGCGACAACCGCTGACCATGGGAGAATATTAAGGGGGGAGATGAGGTGGGGAGCGACGCGGTACAGAGGTGCTGGATGACCCTGCTGCCGCGCTCAGGTTGTGACGCCAAAGGCTACCACAACGATGAGTGAATTATCAGTCTTGTTCTGAGGCGATTTTTCCCTAGACTGTTGTAAACCGGAGGCCTCGAAAACCTGCGGTTTTTTTGTGCCTGCCGAAAATTTGCCCACTGCAAAAGTGACTTTCAACAAGGCTCAATAAGGAATTCGTCATGCGTATCGAAGAAGACTTGAAGCTAGGTTTCAAGGATGTCCTGTTCCGCCCCAAGCGCTCCACTCTCAAGAGCCGTTCCCAAGTCAGCCTGACCCGTCAGTTCACCTTCAAACATACCCAGACCCAATGGCAGGGCGTGCCCGTCATCGCCGCCAACATGGACACCGTCGGCAGCTTCGCCATGGCCAGGACCCTGGCCGGCTTCGAGATGATGACGGCAGTTCACAAACACTACAGCCTCGCGCAGTGGCAGACCTTCGTCAACGAGACAGACCCGGCCTTGCTGGGCCACGTCATGGTATCGACCGGCACCTCGGAAGAGGACTTCATCAAGACCCGCCAGATCCTGGCCATGTCGGCGGCCCTGCGCTTCATCTGTGTGGACGTGGCCAACGGCTACTCCCAGCACTTCGTCGAGTTCCTGCGCAAGATCCGCGAGGCCTGCCCGGATCATGTGATCCTGGCCGGCAACGTGGTCACCGGCGAGATGGTGGAGGAGCTGATCCTCTCCGGCGCCGACATCGTCAAGGTCGGCATAGGCCCGGGTTCGGTCTGCACCACCCGCGTCAAGACCGGGGTCGGCTATCCCCAGCTCTCCGCCATCATAGAGTGCGCCGATGCGGCCCACGGCCTCGGCGGCCAGATCGTCGGTGACGGCGGCTGCACCTGCCCGGGCGACGTGGCCAAGGCGTTTGGCGGCGGCGCCGACTTCGTGATGCTGGGAGGCATGCTGGCGGCCCACGAGGAGTGCGGCGGCGAGGTGGTGGATGTCGATGGCGCCCCCTTCATGAAGTTCTATGGCATGAGCTCGTCGAGCGCCATGGACAAGCACGCCGGCGGCGTCGCCGAGTACCGTGCCTCCGAAGGCAAGACGGTGCTGCTGCCCTACCGCGGCCCGGTCGAGAATGCCGTGCGCGACATCCTGGGCGGCGTGCGCTCCACCTGTACCTATGTGGGCGCCAGCCAGCTGAAAGAGCTGACCAAACGCACCACCTTCATCCGGGTGCGTGAGCAGGAGAACAACGTCTACGGCAAGGAGTAAGCTCCTCTCCCGCTACGTGTGCTCCACCTGCACCTATGTGGGCGCCAGCCAGCTCAAGGAGCTGACCAAGCGCACCACCTTCATCCGGGTGCGCGAGCAGGAGAACAACGTCTACGGCAAGGAGTAAACCCGCCCTCTAGCATCCGTCACTCGCTGACGGTTAGAAGCCAATCCACCGGTGTGCTACCCTGCACACCGGTTTTTTTATCTCTTCTGCGTATCCGGTGACCCGCCCATGACGACCTCTTCGCCTCTCCCTCTGCCCCCCTTCGACTGGGATATCTTCTGCTGCGTCGTGGACAACTTCGGCGACATCGGCGTCACCTGGCGGCTCGCCCGCCAGCTGGAGCAGGAGGGACAGGGTAAGGTACGGCTCTGGGTGGACGATCTGACCAGCTTCGCCCGCATCTGCCCCGGGCTGGATCCCGAGCTGGACGGCCAGTGGCAGCAGGGCATCTATATCCAGCACTGGCGCCCCAGCCTGCCGCCGTCCGTGATCCCGGCCCGGGTGGTCATAGAGGCGTTCGCCTGCGAGCTGCCCACCGCCTTCGCCCATGCCATGGCCGGCCAGACCCCGCCCCCCTGCTGGATCAATCTGGAGTATCTCAGTGCCGAGAGCTGGGTCGAGGAGTGCCACGGCCTCGCCTCGCCGCAGCGGATCGGCAATCGGAGCCTCGACAAGTATTTCTTCTTCCCGGGCTTCACCGCCAGGACCGGCGGCCTGCTGTGCGAGCGGGGGCTGATCGCCGAGCGGGAGCGCTGGCAGCAAGATCAGGCGGGGCTCGACGCCTACTGGGCCAGTCTGGGGCTGGCACCCAAAGCGGCTGACGAGCTGAGGGTCAGCCTGTTTACCTACGAGAGCGCGGCGCTCATCAGCTTGGTCGAGCGCTGGTGCCAGGGCCCCACCCCGGTCACCCTGCTACTGCCGCTCGGGCGCTCACTCGGGGATGTGCTGCGTGGCGCCGGGCTGGAGCACGCCCTCCCCACCGCCCAGGCCGGGGATCTGCTGTACGCGGGCCAGCTCGCCATCAAGCTGCTGCCGATGACGGATCAGGCCGGTTACGATCGACTGCTGTGGAGCTGCGATCTCAACCTGGTGCGCGGCGAAGACTCCTTCGTGCGCGCCCAGTGGGCGGCCCGACCCTTCCTGTGGCACATCTACCCCCAGGAAGATCTCGCCCACCTGACCAAGCTGGACGATTTTCTCGACCACTATCTGGCCGACTTGCCGCCCCAGGCAGCCCGGTGGCTGCGCGCCTTCAACCATGCCCTCAACCAGGGCGACGATGTCCGCGAACTCTGGGCCCAATGGCCGCAATACGACACTATTTCGCAACAACATGCGCGAACCTGGTCACAGAAGTTGCTTGCCGATGGGGATCTCGTCACTCGGCTGGTGAAATTTTTAGAAAGCCGTATATAATCTGGCAGTTTTTATCTGCCCGTATACGCACAGGAATTTTTTACATGAAAACCGCACAGGAAATCCGCGCTGGTAACGTCGTCATGATCGGTACCGAGCCGATGGTGGTCCAGAAAGCCGAATTCAACAAATCCGGCCGTAACTCCGCCGTGGTCAAGATGAAGCTGAAAGGCCTGCTGAACGGCAGCGCCACCGAGACCGTATTCAAGGCCGACGACAAGCTGGAAGTCGTTCAGCTGGAGCGTAAAGAGTGCACCTACTCTTACTTCTCCGACCCGCTGTACGTCTTCATGGACACCGAGTTTAACCAGCACGACGTCGAGAAAGACAACCTGGGTGACGCGCTGAACTACATGGTTGACGGCATGGAAGACATCTGCGAAGTGACTTTCTACAACGAGAAAGCCATCTCCGTCGAACTGCCGACCACCATCGTCCGTGAAGTCGAGTACACCGAGCCGGCCGCCCGTGGCGACACCTCCGGTAAAGTGACCAAGCCTGCCCGCCTGAAGGGCACCACCTACGAGCTGGCCGTGGCCGCCTTCGTAGAGATCGGTGACAAGATCGAGATCGATACCCGTACCGGCGAGTTCAAGCGTCGCGTCAACTGATCCGACTGCTCGAACCCCGTGCTGAAAAAAGCGAGCCCCTGGCTCGCTTTTTTTTTTGTCCATGGCGCGGCAGGCACCGCATTCAGCCCCGGTCAGTGACAAGGCCCCGGACATTGGGGAGAATTCAGTCGGCCCCCTTTCGCCCGACGCGGGATCCGGCTAAATAATGAAGTCATGTTTCTCCCTCACCACAGGCCCGCTATGACATCCCATCAAAAACTCCTGCTGCTGTCCCTCACCCTGGTGCTGCTGGTGATCTCCGGCTGGCAACCCTATGACAGGGTCACCTGGCTGCTGGAGGTCGCCCCCGTGCTGATCGTCGTGCCGCTGCTGTGGCTGAGCAATGAACGTTTTCCCCTCACCACCTTGCTCTACCTCGGCATCTTCCTGCACGGGGCGGTCTTGATGCTGGGAGGGGCCTACACCTATGCCAGGGTACCGCTCGGCTTCGACCTGCAGCAGTGGTTCGAACTCAGCCGCAACCCCTATGACAAGATTGGCCACTTCTGCCAGGGCTTCATCCCCGCCCTGGCCTGCCGGGAGATACTGCTGCGCGGCCACCATGTGCAGGGCAAGCGCATGCTGGTGTTCCTGGTACTCAGCGTGGTGCTCGCCATCAGTGCCAGCTACGAGCTGATCGAGTGGGGCGCCGCACTGGCGCTGGGTCAGGGCGCCGACGAGTTCCTCGGCACCCAGGGGGATCCCTGGGATACCCAGTCCGACATGTTCTTCGCCCTGATCGGCGCCATCAGCGCCCTGCTGCTGCTCTCCCCCCTGCACGACAGGCAGCTTGGGAGGCTTGCCCGCCGCTGAGCCCATTGAGAGGGAGGGCAAGCCCTTCCCTCTCCCCCGCAGATCCTCCTTCAGAAAACCGGCCCGGCGCCGCTAACCCACTCAACCGGGGAGCGCATCATGGCCAGATTATCCTTACCACTGCTGATATTGACCCTGCTGGCGAGCACCACCTCGCCGGCCAGCGAGATCTCGCCCCCAGCCCCGCTCGATCACTGGCAGGAGAGCGACTGGAAGGGGGTGGCGGACAGCGCCCAGATAGACAAGCAGCGGGTGCTGTTTGCCAAGCACGACAGCGACAACTACCTGGGGCTGGCGATCCTGCTGCCGGACTGGCAGCGCAGCGGCCAGCTGTGGCAACTGACCCGGGAGCTGGGGCGACTCGGCTTTGACACCCTGCTGCTGCTGCCCTCCCCCCAGCAGACGGAGCTGGATCCGGCCGCCGAGAAGAAGCAGGAGACCATAGAGGCGTTTCGCCAGCAATTTGCCGAGCGCATCGTCAAGCTAGGTGACGCCAAGCTGCAGGAGGGCGGCTTCAAGCTGCTGCTGGCGCAAGGCACCAGCGCGGCCTGGGCCGCCAACCTCATCACCAGCGAGCAGTTGCCCGCCCCCGATGCGCTGGTGCTGCTCAACGGTTTCTTTCCCAACCAGCTGAGCAACCAGACCCTGGCCAAACAGGTGGCCCAGGCCAGCGTCCCCACCCTGGATCTCTATCAGGAGGACGGCGGCCGCTGGCCGCTGCTGGCGGCCGAGGCCAGGCGCAGCGAGAGCCGGCGCAGCCACAAGCTCAATTACCGCCCCTACGCCCTGATGGAACTGGACGAGACACCCGCCCGCATCCAGGGCTGGCTGACCCACCTCGGCTGGATCTGATCTTCCCCGGCCGGGGGATGAGCGGCTTCCGACACGCCATCCGCCACCGGCTCATCGGGCTGGCCCCCGCCCCCCCATCTTTGGCATCATGGCGACTCTGCAGTGGCAGAGAATGGCAGGAGGCTTAATGCAGCAAATCGTGTTTCTCGACAGCGACACCCTGGACGCCGGTATCAACCTGCGTCGTCCCGACTTTCCCCATCACTGGCAAAGTTACCCGCACACCACGCCCGAACTGGTGGTGGAGCGGCTCAGGTGCGCCAGCATCGCCATCATCAACAAGGTGCGCATCGGCAAAGCCGAGCTGGCCCAGCTGCCGGAGCTGCGCTTGATCGCCCTGGCCGCCACCGGCAGCGACAACCTGGATCTGGAGGCATGCCGCGCCGCCAACGTCGCCGTGTGCAACATCCGCAACTACTCGGGCCCCTCGGTCCCCGAGCACGCCATGGCGCTGATGCTGGCCCTGTCGCGCAACCTGTTCGCCTGGCGCCAGTCCTTGCTGGAGGGGCGCTGGCAACAGAGCGGCCAGTTCTGCTTCTTCGATCACCCCATCTCGGATCTGCACGGCAAGCGGCTCGGCATCATCGGCAAGGGCACCCTGGGGCAGGCCCTGGGGCAGCGGGCCAGCGCCCTCGGCATGGAGGTGCGCTACGCCCAGAGCCAGGTCGGCGCGGCGGCAGACGAGGATCGGCTGCCGCTGGACGAACTGCTGCAGAGCGCGGACGTCATCAGCCTGCACTGCCCGCTCACCCCCTACACCCGCCACCTGATAGGTCCGCGGGAGCTGGCGCTGATGAAGCCGGGTGCCCTGCTGATCAACGTCGGTCGCGGCGGCCTGGTGGACGAGCAGGCGCTGCTGATGGCGCTGGCCAACGGCCGACTCGGTGGCGCCGGCTTCGACGTGGCGAGCCAGGAGCCGCCGCCCCCCGACCACCCGCTGATGCAGGCCCTGCAGTACCCGAACTTCATCCTGACCCCGCACGTAGCCTGGGCCAGCGAGGAGTCGATGCAGCGCCTCGCGGATCAGCTGATCGACAACATCAACGCCTTCGCCGAGGGCCGACGCCAGCACCGGCTGGTCTGACTCAGGGCACTCAGGCGAATCAACAGGCTGCCAGGGGCCAGCCAAGGGATATGGGATCCCAAGGCTGTGACATGGCGGCGAAATAGAAGCGAAAAAGAGAGGGGAGGCACCATGCCTCCCCTCTTCTATTGTTCCCGATCAGAGCCGGGGTCGAGACCAAGCTGCGGTTGCACCTCGTCTCTTTGCACTTGTCTCTGTGCTTATTTCTGCGCCTATCTCTGCACTATCCGCACATGGCCGAACTCATGCCTGCTGGCACGGCCTCCATCGCGCCTCAACGCGGAGAGACAGAGGGTGGCAACGGGATGCCCCGCGCCTCCATCACCACCCGCAGCCGATCCGGGTAGTCGGTGATCATGCCGTCGACCCCGTTCTCCAGCATGCGGTTCATGGTGCCCTCATCGTCGACCGTCCAGGGGATCACCTTGATGCCCTCGGCATGGGCCGCATCGACCAGATCCGGGGTGGTGTACTCCACATAGCCAGGATCCCCGTAGCGACCCCCCTGGGGATCCCCGTGCACCGGAGAGATGGCGTTGGCACCGAAAGAGGCCACGGCCTGCACCAGATCCCCATTGAAGTCATCGATGTCGATCCCCCCCAACCAGGGAGAGGCGCCCGGCATGCCAACCTGCAGGAATGGCTGGCCATTGGTCAGGGCTATGATGGGCAGGCTGGGTTCGAGCTCCCTTGTCAGCATGAGCGCACCCCAGTCGAAGCTCTGTATGGTCGCCTGCCGCATCAGGCCGGCGTCACGGATATCCTTGAGCACCGTCTTGACGAAGATCTCCCGGGGGGCCGTCTCCTCCGGTGCGGCCGCCTCGACCTTGGTCTCGATGTTGAGCAGCACCTGATCGGCCTGGTAGGACTTCACCAGGGCGAACACCTCTTGCAGGGTCGGCATGGTGGCGCCGGGGACCAGCACCTGCTCGGGAAAATCGGCAAGCGGCAGGGAGCCACAATCCAGGGTCTTCACCTGCGCCAGGGTGAGATCCTTGATGTATTTGCCCACGTAGGGGTACTGGGGATCCCCCTCGCTGGCGGGCCGGGTATCCAGACACTTCTTGTCCGAGATCTTGCGATCATGGGTCACGACCGCTATGCCATCCCGGGTGATCTGGGTGTCCATCTCCAATGTGGTGACCCCCATCTCCAGGGCATTGGTAAAGGCGGCCAGGGTGCTTTCCGAGACGAGGCCGAGGCCGCCACGATGCGCCTCTAGATCGAAGGCCCTGGGCTCGTTGAACAGGTGTGGTGGGGTATCAGGCTGGGATGTCGACTCATTGTCATTGCAGGCCGAGAGCAACAGGGGAGAAAAGAGCACCAGGCTAAGGAGGCGAGGTGTTGGGATAGACATGAGAATAACCTTGTTGAGTAAGAGGTCCGGCTAACCTAACTCCTTTATATTGCTAAAATATTAATAGTATTGATGTTTTGATCATTACTTTGTTCGTCTGTCTTCCACCGGGGACGTTGGACCAAGGCGCCGGATGTTTTACGGCCCGGATACCGCAGCCATACCGCAACGAAAAATGCCAGTCAGGCTTGACTGGCATTCTTGTCACGAACCACTGGCTCACCCCACGGATGAGATCAGTCGTCGTCGTGCCATCTGTGCTTCTTGTGCTTTTTGTATTTCTTGTGGTGCCTGTGAGAGTGCCCGTCGTCGTAATAGCGATCGTTGTTGCTCTTGTGGCCGTCACCTGTCTTGGCACCTATGGCAGAGCCACCGGCCCCGCCGATGCCGGCACCGATCAGCTGACCGGTGCTGCCGCCCACGCTCTTGCCGATGGCGGCACCACCCAGGGCACCGACGGCGCCCCCCAGGGCGGCCTCGTTCTTGTTGCCCTTGTTGGCCGTGGCCGCGCCACCGGCCGCACCACCGACTGCGGCACCGACCAGAGCGCCGGTATCACCGCCCAACTGCTTGCCGATCATGGTGCCCGCGACGCCACCGGCACCGCCACCGAGTATGGTGTTGAGGGTTTCAGAGGCCAGTACCGGGCCGCTCGCCAACAGCAGCGCGCCCAACAGCGCCATTGCGCTCATGCCGTGCTTGTTCATCTCCATGGGGTACTCCTGTCAAACCTGATGACTGATTGATTATTTTTCCCTGCACTATACAAAGCGTCCCGGACTCCGCTACTGAAATAACGGCCTCTCCGCCGGCAGGCAGACTGTCTCTCCTTCGCGACATGACGCAATCAAACAAGCTAACAGACTGAAAATTAATTAAAAAAAAAGGTCACATGGGAAATAATCCCCGCTGCGACCCCTTTCTCAGGCATTCAGGCTCTCTTTCTCATGGTGGCGCTCAGACAGATACTGTCACCACCTCCCCTTTGGGGGCAGATTGAGTGGGTGACAGATGCCAGCAGTCCCGTCCCTGTCGCTTGCTCCGATAGAGCTGTTCATCGGCGCGCTCGAACAAGGTGCCCTGCTCCTGCGGGTAGTGGGCGCCCCCCGCACTCAGGGTGACGGGCCCCATGAATTCGCGCCATTGCAACGCCCGCACCCGGACCAGCAGGGTAGTGAGGCGCTGCGCCAGCTCGCTCTGCTCCCAGGGCAGCAGGGCGGCGAACTCATCGCCACCGATGCGATAGACCCGGCCCTCCCCCAGTTCAGCCGCCAGGGTATTCGCCACCCGGCAGAGGACCGAATCCCCCACCCCGTGGCCCCAGTTGTCATTGATCTGCTTGAAGCAATCCAGATCCAGCAGCACCAGCCAGTGGGGGATCTGCTCCTGCTCCAGCCTGAGCCTGTGCTGATCGAAGGCACGCCGGTTCATGATGCCGGTGAGGGGATCGTGCAGCAGGGCATCCTGCCCCTCCAGCAGACTCGCCCTGACCATATCGATCTCCCCCAGGCTGCCGTGCACGAACCAGGGCTTGCGGCGAGCCGGTCGGCGTACCTTCAGCGGATCCCGCACTATGCCATCCAGGGAGCCTGCCACCAGCGCCTGCTCCTGGCGGAAGATCCGCACCAGGAAATGGATGCTGCAAAACCAGGTGGCGAGCATCAGGCTCAGGGGCAGCACCACCAGCAGCAGCGCCTCGTAGAGACTGTCGTGAAACAGGGCGGGGGGCAGATAGATGTTGAGATCCCAGTCGATGTCGGCCAGCTCGAGTCGAAGCTGGCGACCCTGCCGGATCACGTCCAGACCGATCCCGTCGGGCTCAGGTTTGGTCGAGAGCCCGCTCGGCAACAACGCTAGATTGTGGCCCACCACCAGCCGCCCGCTCCCACGCTGGCTGAGGTAGATGGTCGCCTGGTTTTCCCCCATGGCCCGTCGCAGCGCCTGCTGGATGCTGTTGAACGACATGTCCACCATCAGCAGGCCGAGCAGCGAGCCGTCGGCGTCCCTCACTCGCTTGATCAGCGTCAGGATCCGCTGCTGGGTGCCAAATTCTGCGTAGGGGCCGAACCAGACCAGCTCGTCCCCCGGCATCGAGAGCACCTTATACCAGGGCCGCTGATCGGCCCGGTATGCCGCCGGCAGATCCAGGCGGGGATAACTGCTGATCCGGTCGGATCGCACGCTGTAGAAGTGGATGTAGTGGCTGTCGCGCTTGATCTGATGGGCGATGGCCCAGAGAGGGTTGTCGGCCGGCTCGCCACGGGCGATGGCGGCCTTGTCCAGGGAGGCCTCCAGCACAGCCAGCTGGCGCCGATTGGCCAGCACCAGCTCGTGGAGCAGGGCCGCCTCGATGGAGCTGATCATGTGGCCGTAGCCGGCCACCGTCTTGTCGATGCTGCGCAGGTAGCTGGCCACGGCCAGCAGCAGGGTGGCGACCAGCACCAGTATGCCGAGGAGAAACGAGAGCGGGGTCAGGAAGTAGTAACGCTGTTTGATGATCTCTCCTGCCATGCCGCCCTCTATAAAATGTCATACGAGAGCGATTCTATGGTGGAAAGTGTTTAAAAAAAAATGATTGAAATCATTAACCACCAAGGTTATTGATTAAAACCATATCAACCATGGCAGATGGGCGATGCCACTCTCTGCATATGAATATCAATAAAAAGTAGAAACAGTCATCACCCTGCGTTGAGGGTTTCTTGGGCAGAGGGTGATATAGTCCATGACTCGAGAGATCGGAGCCAGATGGCCTCTAAGACCACCCCTGGCGATGATGATTTATCACATCAAGGAGATGTTATGAGCAGTCCGTTTATCGAACAGATCAAAGTACGTCGTACCATCTATGCCCTGGGTGACCAGGTTCCTCATTCACCGGCAAAGCTGACCGCCCTGATCCAGGATGCCGTCAAGCACAGCCCTTCATCCTTCAACTCCCAGAGCTCCCGTGCCGTCATCCTGTTTGGGGCCGAGCACCACAAGCTGTGGGACATCGTCAAGGCGGAACTGAAGAAGATAGTCCCGCCCGAAGCCTATCCCCAGAGCGAAGCCAAGGTGGATGGCAGCTTCCGTGCCGGTTTCGGCACAGTGCTGTTCTTCGAAGACAGGGCCGTCATTGAGGATCTGCAGCAAAAGTTTGCCCTCTATGCCGACAACTTCCCGATCTGGTCCGAGCATGCCACCGGCATCGCCCAGTTTGCGGTCTGGACCGCCCTGGCACAGGAGGGGATCGGCGCCTCCCTGCAGCACTACAACCCGCTGATCGACGAGGCCGTCCGCAAGGAGTGGGATCTGCCCGCCAGCTGGCTGCTGCGCGCCCAGATGCCCTTCGGCAGCATCAAGCAACCGGCCGGTGACAAGACCTTCATCGACGACGACGTCCGCTTCCGGGTCTTCGGCTAGGTATCCACGCCCCCTCAACCAGGGGGCGTTTTCTCACCCCGTCCGCGCACAGTTTCCCAGCTGCCCCCATACTCAGGGCAAACCACCCGCCATCAGGAGAGCCGCATGGGAGAGGCCACACACCAGCGCATCTTGTCCACTCTCAACCCCTTGTTTGTCCTGCTGTCCGTCGCCACCATCATCCTCCTGTTTTCGCTCGTCGGCATCTTCACCCGCCCTCCCAACCTGCTGGCGGCCTTCTGGCCTGCCAATGCCGTCCTGCTCGGCATCATGCTGCGTTACCCGCCCCTGGCCTCGCCTCCTGGCTGGCTGGGGGCCTGATCGGCTATCTGCTCGCCGCCCTCTTTACCCAGGACCCACCGCTCAGGGCGCTCTATCTGGCCAAGCACAACGGCCGCAACCGGGTGGAGCAGCACAGGGACGAGGCGCCGAACGGCCAGCCGGGGGAGGCTGCGGCCTCCCCCGGCGCGGAGCCGCACGCCCCCTGATACCCGCGCGGATGAGGGCGAGAGTCGGGGCCCGGCCTCAGTCGAGCAGGCGGTTCGGAAAATGGAGCTGCAGGCCGGTCTCATCCTCGCTCAGCCGGATCTGCCGCCAGTCTCGCAGCCGCGCCCTCACCCGGCTATCGAGCAGTTTATCGCCCCCGATCTGCACCACCTGGCAGCCAGCCTGCAGGGCGCTTTGTATGCCCGCCGCCGCATCCTCAAACACCAGGCAATCGGCGGGGGCGAGGCCGAGCCGGCTCGCGCCAAGCAGATAGGGCTCGGGATCCGGCTTGCCCCGCACCACATCCTCGGCCCCAATCAACAGCCTCGGCAGCGGCAAGCCGGCGCTGGCCAACCGGTGCCGCGCCACCCGCTGACTGGCCGAGGTGACCAGTGCCCAGCGCGCGGCCGGCAGGCTCGCCAGCAGGGTGCGGGCCCCGGCGATCGGCTCAGCCGCCCCCGTGTGGCGGATCTCCAACTCGTCGAGCAGGGCTAGCTCCACCGCCAGGTCCAGATGCGGCGCCAGGGCCCCGAGCACCTCCCGCGCCCGCACCCCATGGCACATTGCCAACAGGGGTTCAGGCGCCAGCTGATGGCGACGACACCAGAGTCGCCACACGGTTTCCACCTCGCCGGTGGAGTGGATCAGGGTGCCATCCATGTCCAGCAGCAGCGCCCTGGCCCGCAAGATCTGTGCGCTCATGGGGTCGCCCCCGCCAGCAGGGACTCGGCGCCGGACAGGGAGGCGGCCAGTGCCTGGCGCTGGGCCCCCGCCTCGTAGCAGGCGAGCGCCTGCTCGGTGTCGCTCGCCCACACCTGCAAGGGGGCGAGCACGAAGCCCTGTTGCAACAGGCTGATCAGCAGCTCGCCCGTCTCCGGGGCGGCCAACGGCTGGGCCATGATCAGCCTCCCCTTGAGCAAAAACAGATAGCGTTCGGTGTGCATGATGCGATTCCTCGTTCCCGGTCAAGCCAGCAGTTGGCCCGTTACGACACCATTAGAACAAGGCAGATAGATAATTTATAATCACTAAATCGCCACATTGGATAACCAAACGGAATGAAATTCGACCTGAGGCAACTGCAGGCATTCGTGATGCTGGCCGAGACGGCCAACTACCGGGAGGCCGCCCACCGGCTGTTCATCACCCAGCCGGCGCTGACCAAGCAGATCCAGGGGCTGGAGCTGACGCTCGGCACCACCCTGTTCAACCGGGGCCGTCACGGCGCCGAGCTGACCGCCATCGGTGCCCAGCTGCTCACCCAGGCCAGCGCCCTGGTCGAGCACGGCAAGGGCTTCGAGCGCCATGCCCTGGCACTGGCGAGCGGCGTCGCCGGGCGGCTCAAGGTGGGCTTCGGGCTGTCGAGCTTCGCGCTGGCCCCCTCGCTGGTGGCCCGCTTCAAGCAGCAGGCCCCCGATGTGATGGTGCACCTGCAGGACATGACCTCGGCCATCCAGCACGAGCGGCTGCTGTCGGGGCAGTTGCAGCTCGGCTTCATGCGGCGGCCAGAGGCGCCCCAGCTGCAGGAGTACCGGCTGTTGACCGATCGGCTGGTGCTGGCCGTGCCGACCCAGATGACCAGGCCGGATCCTGCCCGCTTCGATGTGGAGTGGGCGCTGGCCCATCAGCCGCTGCTGCAGATGGTGGGCCATCGCTGCCCCGGCCTCAGCCAGCAGATCGCCAGCTTCCTCGGCGCCAACCGGCTGACCGGCATGATCCAGGAGGCGGAAGACATCCAGACCCTGGTGGCCCTGGTGGCCGCCGGGATAGGCAACGCCATACTACCGCGCAGCGTCAGCTTCATCGCCGGCCCGGACGTGACCCTCTACCCCCTGTCTGGCCCTTACTCGGAGTGGGAAATCAGCCTGGTGTGGAACCCCTCCTTCGCCGATCCCATCCGCGATCGCTTCCTGCAACTGGTCAGGGAGACCCACCCGGAGGCCATTACCGCCCCCTGATGGCGACGGGGCGAACAAAAGAAGGGCCGCTCGTCTCAGCCGAGCACCCCTTGCCACCTTGACGGCTCAATGACCGCACCACTGATCTTCACAGGGAATGCCATCGCCCTCCCCGTCCATCTTGGTGTTTGGGCAATGTTGCAGGAACCAGGTCGCCTCCTCGCAGGAGCTCATCTGGGAGCAATGCTGCCGGCCATCGCATTGACGGATAAAAGTGGCTGCCTGTGGCGTGCTATGGGCCGTGCTCACCTCATCCTGACTGAAAGAGGAAACTGAGGAGGGTGAGACCGACTCGGCCGAGAAGCGGGAGTAGATGGAAAACAGCCCCGCCAGCACCAGCAGGGGGATCAGCTTGCCACGCCAGTCACCCCTGCGCCTATAGGAGGGCTGGAGGCGGGGCCTTGGTGCCGCCGGTCGATCAGAGCGGCTTGCCGTGCTAACGGATTCATTGCGCGCAGGCGAGGGCCGTTCGCGGGCGGGGCCGGCTCCCTGCGCCAGCGACAGGGGCCGATCGGGGAAGTACACCTGCAGGGCACAGGGCTTGTCGTCCTTGCCCACCCCCAGCTGGTAGGAGACCCGTTCCCCGACCTCGGGGGCCCTGCCATCGAAGTGCAGGGCGGAGACATGCACGAAGATCTCGGCCCCTCCCTGCTGCGGTTTGATGAACCCGAAGCCACGCTGGGGGTTCCAGCTCGCGATCCTGCCCTGATAACCCATGCCCTCATCCTTGTGGCCACCGACTAAGCCCCATCATGCCTCGAAACGGACCCGTCTCGACAGGGGCTGGCGGATAAAATGTGAGCGACGCGGGCAATGCCGGCGGCGGGAGCTCAGCTCAGCTGGCCAACCTTGATGATTTCGGCGATGCGGCCGAGCATCCGCAGCGAGCCGTGGTGCTCTATGGCATCTGCCGCGGCGCAGGCATCCTCCAGGATGCTGATGGTGTAGTCCCGATCGTGGCCATCCCGGGCGGCGGCCTGAATGGCCCAGCTGGTGCTCACCCCGCACAGGTAGAGATGATCAATCCGGTTGGCCCGCAGGGCGGGTTCCAGCGCGGTGCCGTAGAAGGGGCTGACCCTGGGCTTGGTCAGCACCAGATCGCCGGGCTGCACATCCAGCTCGGGATGAAAATCGGTGCCGCTATCGGCCAGCGACAGCGCGCCGAACTGGTGCGCCCGGCCAAACATCGGGGAGCCCTTGGGCTGCAGCCGATACCCTCCGTCAAAGCCCACCTTCATCAGGATCACCAGCCAGCCCTGGGCGCGGGCATGGGCCAGCGCCTGATTGGCATGGGTGATGGCATCCTGCTCCAGCACATGGGCCGCCGAGGCGGCGATGCGCCCGTCCGGGTGGGCCAGATCGTTGATAAAGTCGATCACCAGCAGTGCCTTGTTCATGGTGCAAGCTCCCTCGTTGTTTATACCAGCCCCAGTGCGTAGCGTAGCGCCATCTCCTTGAGCGGGCCCGCCCTGTCCGCCAGGGTGAGCGCCAGATTGCGGGCGAGCCTGAGCGGCCCTATCTCGTTGCTGAACACCCCGTAGAAGAGATCCATCCCCGACTGCATCAGCAGGTTGTCCGGACGGCGCCGGCGCTCGTAGCGCCCGGCCAGGGCGAGCTGGTGCCAGTCGCCGCCGGCCTTGTGCAATAACTCGACCCAGCAGGCCACATCCTTGAAGCCGAGGTTGACCCCCTGCCCCGCCAGCGGGTTGATGGTGTGGGCGGCGTCGCCGAGCAGCAGCACCCGCCCGGCGTGATAGTCGTTGGCATGGCGGCGCACCAGCGGGAAGCTGCCCTTGCCGGTCACCTGGAAACCGCCGAGCCGGGCCGGGAAGTGCTGGCGCACCTCGGCGGCCAGGGCCTCATTGCTCATGGCGGACAGGGCCCGGATGCGGGCCGGGCTGTCGTACCACACCAGGGAGCCGTGCCGGCCCGGCAGCGGCAGGAAGGCGCGCGGGCCGCTCGGGGTGAACTGCTGCCAGGTGATGTCTTCCTGCTCGAAGTCGGTATCTATGTTGATCAGCATGCAGTGCTGGCGATACTCGAAGCGCGACACCCCGATCCCGGCGAGACGGCGGGTGAGCGACTCGGCGCCGTCGCAGGCCAGCACCCAGCGCGCCTGCAGCTCGGTGCCATCGTCGAGCAGCAGGGTGGCGTGGTCGGCGCTCTGCTGCAGCCGCGTCACCGCCGCCGGGGTATGGGTCTGGATGTTGGGAAAATCTTCCATTCGCTTCAGCAGGGCGAGCTGTACCAGACGGTTCTCGATGATGTAGCCGAGCTGGGGCAGGCCGAGGTCGGCGGCATCGAAGCGGGTGGCGAAGCCGTCCAGCTCCCAGGTCTCCAGCCGGCGATAGGGGCACAGCCGCATCTGTTGCAGCCCTTGCCAGGCACCGGCCTGGGTCAGCAGGGCCACCGAGGCCTGGCTGATGGCGGAGACCCGCAGATCCAGCGGCTGCTCGGGGGAAAACGGTGCCGGCAGCTGGGTCTCGATGACCCGGACGTTGAGGCCCTGGCTCGCCAGCAGACAGGCGGTGGCGGCACCGACCATGCCGGCGCCGACGATGGCGATATCACAGTGTTGCATAGCGGGTTTCCTGAGAAAGGGGTCGCCCCGGACAAGAATAGAGGGGCCAAACCGAATGGGGGCATGATACCGCAAGGGGGCGCGATAAACAGTGAGACAGGCGGCGAATTGCCGTGCCAAATCAGGGGCAAAGCCCGTGCTGGCGGGAGGACTGGCCCCAGTGGCGGGCTGGATATTCGCTAGTCAGTGCCCGGATTGCGGAGTAAAATGCCCGGTCCTTTGACCCTGTCGATTACAAAAAACAGTCAAGAGTAGCGATGAGCAAGAAACTTCACATTAAAACCTGGGGCTGCCAGATGAACGAGTATGACTCGTCCAAGATGGCGGACCTGTTGGACGCCAGCCATGGTTATCAGCTGACCGATGAGCCCGCAGAGGCCGACGTCTTGCTGCTGAACACCTGTTCCATTCGTGAGAAGGCGCAGGAGAAGGTGTTCCACCAGCTCGGGCGCTGGAAGAAGCTCAAGTTGAAAAAGCCAGGCCTGGTGATAGGTGTGGGTGGCTGCGTCGCCTCTCAGGAAGGAGCTAGCCTGCGCCAGCGCGCCCCCTATGTGGACATCGTCTTCGGCCCGCAGACCCTGCATCGTCTGCCCGCCATGATCAAACAGGTCCAGGAAGGCCGGGGCGCCCAGATAGACATCGCCTTCCCCGAGATCGAGAAGTTCGACAACCTGCCAGAGCCGCGCGCCGAGGGCCCCACCGCCTTCGTCTCCATCATGGAAGGCTGCTCCAAGTACTGCTCCTTCTGCGTGGTGCCCTACACCCGCGGCGAGGAGGTGAGCCGCCCGCTGGACGACGTGCTCTACGAAATCGCCCAGCTCGCCCAGCAGGGCGTGCGCGAGGTGAACCTGCTCGGCCAGAACGTCAACGCCTACCGCGGCCCGACCTTCGATGACCAGCACTGCACCTTCGCCGAGCTGCTGCGACTGGTGGCCGCCATCGACGGCATCGACAGGATCCGCTACACCACCAGCCACCCCATCGAATTCACCGACGACATCATCGAGGTCTACAAGGACACGCCGGAAGTGGTCAGCTTCCTGCACCTGCCGGTGCAAAGTGGCTCCGACCGTATCCTGACCATGATGAAGCGTCCGCACACAGTGCTGGAGTACAAGTCCAAGATCCGCCGCCTGCGCAGCGTCCGTCCCGACATCACCATGAGCTCCGACTTCATCGTCGGCTTCCCGAACGAGACGGACGAAGACTTCGAGGCCACCATGAAGCTGATCGAGGAGATCAACTACGATATGAGCTTCAGCTTCATCTACAGCCCGCGCCCCGGCACCCCGGCCGCCGATCTGCCGGACGACGTCGACATGGAGGTGAAGAAGGCCCGCCTGGCCCGGCTGCAGAACCAGATAAATCACCAGTCGATGCTCATCGGTCGCGCCATGCTGGGCTCGGTGCAGCGCATCCTGGTGGAAGGGCCCTCCAAGATGGATCCCATGCAGCTCAGTGGCCGCACCGAGAACAACCGGGTGGTCAACTTCGAGGGCCCCCATACCCTGATCGGCGGCTTCGCCGACGTGGAGATCACCGACGTGCGGCCCTACTCCCTGCGCGGTCTCTTCATCCGTGGCGAGGACGAGATGAATCTGCGCATCGCCACCGCGCCGAGCGAGATCCTGGCGCGCCGGCCCGACAACGTGCCCGATGATCTGGGCGTCGCGGCCTTCAGACCCCACTAATTACCCTCTCCCCCTCCGCCAGCCGGAGGGGGAAACAGCTGAGACGAGGACATTTTGAGCCGACACATCTCGACCCTGAACCTGCACCTGGAGCCCGCCGACAACCTGCGCCTCGCCAGCCTGTGCGGTCCCTTCGACGACAATCTCAAGCAGCTGGAGCGCCGTCTCGGCGTCGAGATCAGCTACCGTGACAACCACTTCCAGCTGCTCGGCAAGCAGGCCCAGGTGGACGCCGTCGCCGTCATCCTCAAGCACCTCTATGTGGAAACCCAGCCCCTCAAGGGCGGCAAGGTGACCGACATCACCCCCGAGATGGTGCACCTGTCGGTGCAGGAGTCTCGTGTATTGGAACAGAGAGAGTTGGAGCAGGATGACGAGGCGCCGGGCCAGCCCCATGGCAAGGAGGTGACGGTCAAGACCAAGCGCGGGCTCATCAAGCCCCGCAGCCCCAATCAGGCGCAGTACATCGCCAACATAGTGCGCCACGACATCAGCTTCGGCATAGGCCCGGCCGGTACCGGCAAGACCTATCTGGCCGTGGCCGCCGCGGTGGACGCCCTGGAGCGCCAGGAGATCCGCCGCATCCTGCTGACCCGCCCGGCGGTGGAGGCGGGGGAGAAGCTTGGCTTCTTGCCGGGGGATCTCTCCCAGAAGGTGGACCCCTACCTGCGTCCGCTCTACGACGCCCTGTTCGAGATGCTGGGCTTCGAGCGGGTGGAGAAGCTGATAGAGCGCAACATCATAGAAGTGGCACCGCTCGCCTATATGCGCGGAAGAACATTGAATGATGCCTTTATCATCCTCGACGAGGCCCAGAACACCACCACCGAGCAGATGAAGATGTTCCTGACCCGCATCGGCTTCAACTCCAAGGCGGTGGTGACCGGCGACATCACCCAGGTGGATCTGCCGCGCAGCACCAAGTCCGGCCTGCGCCACGCACTGGAGGTACTGCAGGGGGTCGATGGCCTGTCGTTCAACTTCTTCGAATCCAAAGACGTGGTGCGCCACCCGGTAGTAGCCCGCATAGTGCAAGCCTACGAGGCGTTCGACGCCGCGCAGGCCGAGTCCCTCCCGGCCAAGTCCAATAAAACCAATTCAAGAGAAGAGAGTGCCCAATGAGCGTGACCCTGGATCTGCAACTGGCCTGTGCTGACGAGCAAGGTCTGCCGACCGAAGCCCAGCTGCAAGGCTGGCTCGACGGCACCCTCCTCGGCTTTCAGGATGAAGCCGAGGTGACGGTACGGCTGGTGGACGAGGCGGAGAGCCGCGAGCTGAACCTCACCTACCGCGGCAAGGACAAGCCCACCAACGTGCTCTCCTTCCCGTTCGAAGCCCCTCCCGGCATGGAGCTGCCCCTGCTCGGCGATCTGGTGATCTGTCGCCAGGTGGTCGAGGCCGAGGCCGCAGAGCAGGGTAAAACCCTGGACGCGCACTGGGCTCACATGGTTGTGCACGGCAGTCTGCATCTGCTAGGTTATGACCATATCGAGGATGAGGAAGCCGAAGAGATGGAGGCGCTGGAGCGCGACATCATGCAGGAACTCGGCTTCCCCGACCCCTATCTTGACGATGAGGTCGAGGCCTGAAGGCGAACGGAAAGCCGAGGCGATGGCGCACCGCAGGCGCGCGACATCCGGCAGAAACTCGGCTTCCCAACACCTAATATTGACGATGAAGAATGAGTGCCGAGGAGGCGGGTCACAGTATTGAAACAGACTGCGGCCATCCTCACTTAGCACAGCCAAGAACCCCTATGTTCAATGAGTAACCAAGAGAAAAAATGACCGACGAACACCCTAGTACCGGCTCGCCGAAGAAAACCTGGCTCGACAAACTCAGCCAACTCTTCCAGGGCGAGCCAAAAGACCGTAACGATCTGGTGGACGTGATCGCCGATGCCGAGGAGCGAGACCTCATCGATCAGGACACCAAGGACATGATCGAAGGCGTGCTCGAAATAGCCGAGCTGCGCGTGCGCGACATCATGATCCCCCGCTCCCAGATGGTGACCATCGAGAAGTCCCAGCCGGTGGACCAGTTCCTGCCGGTCATCATCGAATCCGGCCACTCCCGCTTCCCGGTGATCAACGAAGACAAGGATCATGTGGAAGGCATTCTGCTCGCCAAGGATCTGCTGCCATTCGGCTTCGGCGGCCATCATGCCAGCGAGCCGCTGCAGCTCGAGCAGATCCTGCGCCCCACTGTGATAGTGCCGGAAAGCAAGCGGGTCGATCGGCTGCTCAAGGAGTTCCGCGAGGAGCGCTACCACATGGCCATAGTGGTGGACGAGTTCGGCGGGGTCTCGGGTCTGGTGACCATCGAGGACATATTGGAGCTCATCGTCGGCGAGATCGACGACGAATTTGACGACATAGAGGATGAACAGGAAGAGATCCGCCGCATCAGCAAGCGGGTCTTCTCGGTCAGCGCCCTCACCGAGATCGAAGACTTCAACGACTTCTTCGGCACCCAGTTCAGCGATGAAGAGGTGGACACGGTCGGCGGTCTGGTGATGCACGCCTTCAGCCACCTGCCGAAGAAGGGCGAGGAGATCGAGCTGGACGGTTACCTGTTCAAGGTCATGCATGCCGACCGCCGTCGCCTGCAGCAACTTCAGGTCAAGATCCCGGAGAATCATGCGGCTGCCCAGCCCGAGTCCTGATCCCGCTTCATCATAATCTGACGATTCAGCGCCCCTGCTTGCAGGGGCGCTTGTCATTTCAGCACTGCCGTCTCGCCTGCTCGCCACCATCAACGCCGCCTCAATACGGCGTCGAAATCCCGATGGCCGGGAGGCTCGCCGTTGGCGCGCTTTGCGGTTAAGATGTCGGCCACTTAACTTTTATTCAGCCCAATTCGAGCCCCTAGCCCAGTGAAATCGAAACTTCTGACAAGCCTATGTGCCTTTGCTTGTGGCGCACTCGCCGTGCTGGCCTTCTCCCCCTTCGGCTACTGGCCTCTGGTGATCCCCTCCCTGCTCGGGCTCTATGCCCTGCTGGACAAGGCCAACCCCAAACAGGCCGCCTGGCGCGGTTTTGGTTACGCCATGGGGCTCTTCCTGCCGGGTCAGTGGTGGATCCACGTCAGCATGACGGAATTCGGTGGCATACCGCTGCCGGCGGCCTTCGTGTTGCTGGCGGGGCTGGCGGCCTATCTGTCGCTCTACCCGACCCTGGCCTGCTGGGTCTTTGCCCGCTTCTTCAGCGGCCGCCACTGGAGCCGTTGGCTGCTCGCCTTCCCGGCGCTCTGGCTGGTGGCCGACTGGCTGCGGGGCTGGGTGATGACCGGCTACCCCTGGCTCTGGTTTGGTTATACCCAGATCGACGGCCCCCTCAAGGGCTTCGCCCCCATCCTCGGGGTGCAGGGCATCACGCTGGCGCTGCTGCTGTGCACCTCCGCGCTCTGGCTGACCTGGCAGAGCCGCAAGCCGGCCTGGCTGCTGTTGCCCGTCGCCCTGGTGGGTGCCGCCCAGGGGCTGATGCAACTCAACTGGGTGACCCGGGGTGAACCGGTCAAGGTGGCGCTGGTGCAGGGCAACATAGCCCAGTCCCTCAAGTGGGATCCGGAGGCCCTGGTGCCGACGGTGCGCACCTATCAGGATCTCAGCCGCGAGAACCAGGATGCCGACGTCATCATCTGGCCGGAGTCGGCGATCCCGGCCATCGAGAAGGAGATGGGCAGCTATCTGGAGAGCCTGGACAAGGCGATGAAGGTGAACGACACCGGCCTGCTGGCGGGCATCATCCATTACGATCCGGTGCAGCAGCGCTTCTTCAACACAGTGCTGGGCATGGGGGTACAGGATCTGGACGGCAAGGAGTCCTACCACTACGAGCATAAGAACCGCTACTCCAAGTATCACCTGCTGCCCATAGGGGAATATGTGCCGTTTGAAGATTGGCTGCGTCCCATCGCCCCCTTCTTCAACCTGCCCATGTCCTCCTTCAGCCCGGGGGATGCGGTGCAGCCGAACCTGATCGCCAAGGGGCTCAAGTTCGCCGCCGCCATCTGCTACGAGATCATCTTCCCGGACGAGGTGCGCCGCAACGTCCAGCCGGATACCGACTTCCTGCTGACGGTCTCCAACGATGCCTGGTTCGGCACCAGCATAGGCCCCTGGCAGCACATGGAGATAGCCCGCATGCGCGCCCTCGAACTGGCCCGTCCGCTGCTGCGCGACACCAACACCGGCATCACCATAGTCACCGAGATCGACGGCAGCATCATCGCCCAGATCCCGCAGTTCGAGGCCGGGGTGCTGCGCACCGAGGTGCGGCCGGCCCACGGCTCGACCCCCTATCTGCGCTTCGGCAGCTGGCCGCTGTACGGCCTGACCGCCCTGCTGCTCGGGCTGGCGCTGGCGCTGCGCCCCCGTGCCCACCCCTGGGCGCGCCAGCTCTGAGCCAACGCTCGCCCATAAAAGAGGCGCCCTCCTGGGGCGCCTCTTTTCATTGGCTCATTGGCTAGGCTCGCAGCGGCACTCAGGGTGACAGCGGCTCGCGGTGATACTCGTTGGCGCCGCACTCGGGGCAGGTGCCGAGCTGCTCCGGGTGCAGCACCGTATGGCGCCACTCGCAGTGGTCGCACACCAGCACCCCGAGCCCGACCCAGTCGCCGGCCCGGTAGATGCCCTTGTGTTCCAGCTCCTCCGCCAGCTCACTCCACTCCACCTGGGCCCGGTCGGTCACGTCCGCCAGCCAGGACCAGGCGGTATCCTTCAACGCCAGCATGAAGGCAGACTCCGGCGCCTCGGCCCGCCCCTCGTCGTAGTTGCCAAGATCCCGCTTCACATACTCGGCGATCAGCGCCAGTTCGTCCTGGGTCAGATCCCCGGCCGCCTCCAGATAGGCCTGCACCTTGTCGATCATCCGGTTGAGGCGCTCCCCCTGGAACTCTTCGGTCTCCTGCCATTGCTTTTTAAGCTGAGCGATGAAGGCTTCGTACCCTTGTCGACGTTTGTCCATGGTCGTTACTCCTCTGCTGAACCCTGATCGTGCCTGGCACGAGGCGGGGCGGATGCTGGCGGTTGTTGCCGCCGCAGGATATGGGTATTCTATCGGGATTTCCCAGCTGATTTATCTATTCATTTCACAGATCCGGATGTCACCAATGCAAGAGCAATACGTTCCCCAATCCATAGAACCAGCAGTGCAACAGCACTGGGATGCCAAGAAAACCTTCAAGGCCGTGGAAAAAGTAGACAAAGAGAAGTTCTACTGCCTCTCCATGTTCCCCTATCCGTCTGGTCGTCTACACATGGGGCACGTGCGTAACTACACCATAGGTGATGTGATCTCCCGTTATCAACGGCTCAATGGCAAGAACGTGCTGCAACCCATCGGCTGGGATGCCTTCGGTCTGCCGGCAGAAAACGCCGCCATCAAAAACAACACGGCACCGGCGCCCTGGACCTACGAAAACATCGAATACATGAAGAACCAGCTCAAGATGCTGGGGCTCGGCTACGACTGGGATCGCGAGCTGGCGACCTGCAAGCCGGACTACTACCGCTGGGAGCAGTGGTTCTTCACCAAGCTCCACGAGAAGGGCCTGGTCTACAAGAAGACCTCCTCCGTCAACTGGTGCCCGAACGACATGACGGTGCTGGCCAACGAGCAGGTGATCGACAACTGCTGCTGGCGCTGTGACACCCCGGTGGAGCAGAAAGAGATCCCCCAGTGGTTCATCAAGATCACCGACTATGCCGAAGAGCTGCTCAACGACATCGACAACCTGGACGGCTGGCCAGAGATGGTCAAGACCATGCAGCGTAACTGGATTGGCCGCTCCGAAGGGGTCAACATCCACTTCCAGATCGCCGATCAGGATGGCGACCTCGAGGTCTACACCACCCGTCCGGATACCTTCATGGGCGTGACCTATGTGGGCATCGCCGCCGGCCACCCGCTGGCTGCCCAGGCTGCCGCGACCAATCCTGAGCTGGCCGCCTTTATCGAGGAGTGCAAGCACACCAAGGTGGCCGAGGCTGAGATGGCGACCATGGAGAAGAAGGGCATGGCCACCGGCCTCTACGCCATTCACCCGCTGGATGGTCGCAAGGTGCCGGTCTGGGTCGCCAACTTCGTGCTGATGAACTATGGCACCGGCGCCGTGATGGCGGTCCCCGGCCACGATCTGCGCGACCATGAGTTCGCCACCAAGTACGGCCTCGAGATCAAGGCCGTCATCAAGCCCGCCGAGGGTGAGGTGCCGGACGTTGCTGCCGCCGCTTACACCGACAAGGGTGTGCTGTTCAACTCCGGCGAGTTCGACGGCCTCGAGTTCCAGGCCGCCTTCGATGCCATCGCCACCAAGCTGGAATCGATCGGCAAGGGCAAGCGCACCGTCAACTTCCGCCTGCGCGACTGGGGCGTCTCCCGTCAGCGCTACTGGGGCGCCCCCATCCCCATGTTGACCCTGGCCGACGGCACAGTAGTACCGACCCCGGAGGATCAACTGCCGGTGCTGCTGCCGGAAGACGTGGTGATGGACGGCATCCAGAGCCCGATCAAGGCCGATGCCGCCTGGGCCAAGACCACCTATAACGGCCAGGAAGCCTTCCGGGAAACAGATACTTTTGACACCTTTATGGAGTCCTCCTGGTATTACGCCCGCTACTGCTCCCCGGACTACGACAAGGGCATGCTGGATCCCGCGGCCGCCAACCACTGGCTGCCGGTGGATCAGTACATAGGCGGCATCGAGCACGCCTGTATGCACCTGCTCTACGCCCGCTTCTTCCACAAGCTGCTGCGCGACGCCGGCCTGGTCAACAGCGACGAGCCGTTCAAGCGTCTGCTCTGCCAGGGCATGGTGCTGGCCGACGCCTTCTACTACAAGGACGAGAAGGGCGGCAACGTCTGGGTCAGCCCGACCGAGGTCAAGGTGGAGCGTGACGACAAGGGTCGCATCACCAAGGCCACCGACCTTGAGGGCCGTGAGGTGATCCACTCCGGCATGACCAAGATGTCCAAGTCCAAGAACAACGGCATCGATCCCCAGCTGATGGTGGAGCGTTACGGCGCCGATACCGTGCGCCTGTTCATGATGTTCGCCTCCCCGGCCGACATGACCCTGGAGTGGTCCGACTCCGGCGTCGAAGGGGCCCAGCGCTTCCTGCGTCGCCTGTGGCGCCTGACCTTCGAGCACGTCAGTGCAGGTGCCGCCCCCGCGCTGAACCTGGCCGCCCTGACCGGCGATCAGAAAGCGGTGCGCCGCGAGCTGCACAAGACCATCGCCAAGGTGAGCGATGACGTGGGTCGTCGCCAGACCTTCAACACCGCCATCGCCGCCATCATGGAGCTGATGAACAATCTCTCCAAGCTGGATACCGGCGAGCAGGATCGCGCCCTGATGCAGGAAGCGCTGGAAGCGGTCGTGGTCATGCTCTACCCCATTACCCCGCACATCGGCTTCGAGCTGTGGAAGATGCTGGGCAAGGAAGGGGACATCGACGTATCCAGCTGGCCGGTGGCCGACGAGAGCGCCATGGTCGAGACCGAGAAGCTGGTGGTGGTGCAGATCAACGGCAAGATGCGCGGCAAGCTGACAGTGCCGGCCGAGATCAGCCAGGCCGAAGTCGAGAAGCTGGCCATGGCCGATGCCTCGGTGCAGAAGTTCACCGAAGGCCTGACCGTGCGCAAGGTGGTCTACGTACCGGGCAAGCTGCTCAACATCGTCGCCAACTGATGATCCGACGGCGGGCTGGTGCCCGCCGTCGTTCCAGCCATTCAAAGAGGAATTCACATGGGCATGTCCCTTACTCGCTGGATTGCCATCGCGCTGACGGGCCTGCTGCTGCAGGCCTGCGGTTTTCAGATGCGGGGCACCGCCATCCCCCCCGAGCTGATGACCATGAAGGTGGTCGGTGACAACAAGAGCGATTTCTACCGGCTGGTGACCACCCGCCTCAAGGCCTCAGGGGTGACCCTGGCGGACAAGGAAGGCATCCCGGTGCTGACCCTGGCCGGTGTCAGCAGCAGCAGTCAGGTTGCCTCCGTCGACTCCATCGGTCAGGAGCGTGAGTACCTGCTGGGTTACAACACCCAGTTCAGCATCACTGTGCCGGGCAAGCCGACCCAGGTCTTCCCCATCACCTTCAACCGCAGCTTCCTGAACAAGCCGGACGCGGCGCTCGCCTCGTCCCGCGAGCAGGAGCAGCTCGGCAAGGAGATGCAGGAGCAGGCCGCGAACCTGGTGATCCGTCAGCTCAGTCAGGTCAAGTTCTGATGCGAGTATCTTGATGAGAGTCTACCCCGAGCAGTTTGCGGACCATCTTAAAGCAGGGCTCAAGCCCTGCTATCTCGTTTTTGGTGACGAGCCGCTGCTCAAGCTGGAGGCCATCGACGCCATCCGGCAGGTGGCCGGCAAGCAGGGTTTCGATGAACGCCACAGCTTCGTGGTCGAAACCGGGCTGGACTGGAACCAGGTCTACGATGCCTGCCAGGCCATGAGCCTGTTCTCGGCCCGCCAGATCATCGAGCTGGAACTGCCCGCCAAGGTCGACAAGGATCTCGCCGCCCGTATCACCGAGATCGGCAAGCAGCTGCATCCCGATCTGCTGCTGGTGCTGAGCGGCAATCGCCTCAACCAGACCCAGATGAAGGCAGCCTGGTTCGACAAGCTGAGCCAGAACGGCACCTATGTGCCGGTCAATCACCCCGAGCCCCGCTTCTTCCCGCGCTGGATGAGCGCCCGTTTTCAGCGTTTCGGCCTCAAGGCCCTGCCGGACGCCATCAACTTCATGTGCCACGCCTATGAGGGCAACCTGCTGGCCGCGAGCCAGGAGATAGAGAAGCTGACCCTGCTGGCGCCGCCCCAGCCCATCAGCGTCGCCTATCTACAAGAGACCATCATACGTCACGCCCATTTCACGCCGTTCCAGCTCATCGATACCCTGCTGGAGGGCAAGGTGAACCGGGCCCAGCGCATCCTGCTGGCGCTGCGGGCCGAAGGCACCGAGCCCGGCATGCTGGCCTGGGCCCTGTGCCGCGAGCTGGAGCAGCTCACCGAGCTGGCGCTGGCCGCCCGCGCCGGTCTGCCGCTGGTGGAGCACTTCTCCCGGCTGCGTATCTGGCAGAGTCGCCAGCAGCTGATCCAGCAGGCCCTGACCCGCTTGCCGTTTAGCAAGCTGCAGCAGCTGTGGCAGCTGATGGCCCAGCTGGACGATGCCCAGCGCCGCTTCGATACCGAGCGGGCCTGGCTGATGCTGCAGACCCTGGCGCTCGGTTTTCGCGATGGCGCGCCACTGCCCCTGCTGGAGTCGGCAGCATGCTGAAGGCACCCATCGGCATCCTGGGCGGCACCTTCGATCCCATACACATCGGCCATCTGAGACCCGCCATCGAGGCCCAGGGCGCGCTCGGGCTGGCCGAGGTGCGCCTGGTGCCGAACCATATCCCGCCCCACAGAGCCAGTCCGTTCTGCACCGGCGAGCAACGCCTCGCCATGGTCAGGCTGGCGGCGGCGGAGACCCCGGGCTTCGTGGTGGATGAGCGGGAGCTCAGGCGAAACAGCCCCTCCTACACCATAGAGACGCTGATCGAACTGCGACGGGAGCTGCCGGACACCCCGCTCTGCTTCCTGATGGGGATGGACTCCTTGCTCGGCCTGCCGGGCTGGCACCGTTGGCGGGAGCTGCTCGACTATGCCCACCTGGTGGTGAGCATGCGCCCGGGCTGGCAACCGGACTACCCGGCCGAGGTGGCCAGCCTGCTGGCCCGCCACCAGAGCAGGCAGGTGTCGGATCTGCACCGCCACCGCCACGGCCACATCTGGCTGGCGGACAACCTGCCCATAGAGCTGTCGGCCACCCGGCTGCGGGCCCTGTTGGCCGCGGGTCAGGATCCCAGATACCTGTTGCCGGCCTCGGTGGCCAGCTACATCCGGCAGCAAGGGCTCTACCAACCCGCTCCCTAAGTACCGTGAACGGGCCAAGGTGCCGCTCCTCCGTCAGAGTCCCGCACTCGGGCACCTGGCTCCGGAGCCGACACCCTGAGGCGCAGCCGGCATCGGGCTGACTATTGTCTGGCCCGGTTGCGCACTATAGTGATCAACAAGGGCCCCGCCCGTCGGCGTGACCCCGGCTCCCTTGCCCTTTACCAAGCTGGGAAACGGGAATGACCATGATATAATCCGCCGCCCTCATGCTGTACAAGCGCGCCGGAAGATAGGAGAAGACATTGCAAGGCCAAGAATTACTCGCCTTTATCGTCGACAAGATCGATGACATGAAAGGTCGCGACATCATCACCCTGGATGTACGCGGCAAATCCAGCATCACGGACACCATGATCATCTGCTCCGGCAACTCCAGTCGCCATGTCAGCTCTATCGCCCACCATCTGGCCAGCGAGGCCCGCCACGCCGGGATCGCGCTGCTTAGCGTGGAAGGCCAGCTCACCGGTGAATGGGCGCTGGTGGACCTGGGGGTCGTCATAGTGCACGTGATGCAGGACGAATACCGCGACTTCTACCAACTGGAAAAACTCTGGGGCGGCGCCCAAGTGCCAACGCAATAGAGTGTGCAGGCGTAACAAAGGGTGCAAGTGTAATAAAAGATGAAGATCCAGTTGATTGCGGTGGGCACCAAGATGCCCGCCTGGGTAGAGCGTGGCTTCGAAGAGTACCGTCGCCGTTTCCCGAAAGACATGCCATTCGAGTTGGTCGAGATAGGCGCAGGCAAACGCGGCAAGAATGCCGACATTCCCCGCATCCTGCAGAAGGAGGGGGAAGCCATGCTGGCCGCCGCCGGCCGCTCCCGCCTCGTGACCCTGGACATCCCGGGCAAACCCTGGACCACTGAGCAGCTCGCCGCTTCGCTGGAAGCCTGGAAGCTGGATGGTCGCGACGTGGCGCTGCTGGTGGGGGGGCCCGAGGGTCTCTCCCCCGAGTGCAAGGCCGCCGCCGAGCAGAGCTGGTCGCTGTCACCGCTGACCCTGCCCCATCCGCTGGTGCGGGTGCTGGTGGCCGAGAGCCTCTATCGCGCCTGGAGCATCACCACCAATCATCCGTATCACAGGGAGTGAGCCATGAGTCTCTGGTGCATCACCCCCCATGTTCATTCATGTCACAGGGAGCGGCCCCATCGGGTTTCAGTCGCTGCCCTTCATCGGCCATAAGGTAACGGCATGCTGAAGAATCGCATCGAGATGCGCGATCACAGTGCCGAGGGACGGCTGTTCTTCCGGCGCACCCTGGTCGCCTACATCGGCATGGTCATCCTCATGCTGGTGCTGCTGGGGAACCTCTACTACCTGCAGGTAGAGTCTTACGACACCTATCAGACCCGTTCCAACGACAACCGCATCCGGGTGGTACCGGTGGCGCCGCCACGGGGCCTCATCTATGACGCCAACGGCGTGCTGCTGGCGGAGAACCGCCCTGTCTACAGCCTGGAAATCGTGCCCGAAGAGACCGGCGATCTGGAGAAGACCGCCGACGAGCTGATCACCCTGCTGGCGCTGCCGGAGGGGACCAAGGAGAAGTTCCTGGCGGAGGTCAAGCGTCAGCGCCGCTTCAAGCCGGTCCCCCTGTTCGAGAAGCTGACCGAGTACCAGGTCGCCCTCTTCTCGGTCAACCAACACAACTACCCGGGCGCCAGCATCGAGGCCTATCTCAAGCGTTACTATCCGTTTGGCGATACCCTGACCCATGCGCTCGGCTATGTGGCCAAGATCAACACCCGCGACGTGGAGCGCCTCGATAAAGAGGAAAAACTCGCCAACTATGCCGCCACCAAAGACATCGGCAAGCAGGGGGTGGAGAAGTTCTACGAGGATCAGCTGCACGGCGTGGCGGGCTATCAGGAGGTCGAGGTCAACAACCGCGGCCGGGTGGTGCGCACCCTCAAGTTCCAGCCCCCCGAGCCCGGCAAGGACATCTACCTCAACATCGACATCCGCCTGCAACTGAAGGCGCAGGAGCTGCTGGCCGGTCGCCGGGGCGCCATCGTCATGATGGATCCCAACACAGGTGCCATCCTGGCCATGGAGTCGAGCCCGAGCTACGACCCCAATCTGTTCGTGACCGGCATCTCCAACACCAACTATTCGGCGCTGCTCAACGATCCTGCCCGCCCGCTGGTGAACCGCACCACTCAGGGCATCTATGCCCCCGCCTCCACCGTCAAACCCATGATGGCGGTGATGGGGCTGAACGAGGGGGCCATCACCCCCAACTACCGTTACTTCGGCGGCCCCAGCTTCTCCATCCCGGGCACCACCAAGAAGTTCCGCGATTGGCGCCGCTGGGGCCATGGCTGGCTCGACGTCTACCGCGCCATCGAGGTGTCGGCGGATACCTATTTCTACGATCTCGCCTACCGGGTCGGCATCGACAAGATCCACGCCTACATGACCAAGTTCGGCTTCGGTCAGTACAGCGGCGTCGATTTGTACGAGGAGACCAAGGGGGTCATGCCGTCCCGTGACTGGAAGATGGCACGCTGGCGTCAGCCCTGGTATCAGGGGGACACCATCTCCATCGGCATCGGCCAGGGCTACTGGAGCTCCACCCCGATCCAGCTGGCCAAGGCGATCAGCATACTGACCCAGAACGGTCACGACGTGACGCCGCACCTGCTCAAGAGCACCGCCTCGGCGGACGGGGTGGTCAACGCCCCCATCAACCCGAACGTGGCCATCGCCGCCAAGAGCGACACCTACTGGCAGGTGGCCAAGGACGGCATGTGGCGCGTCATCAACGGCCACGAGGGCACCGGCCGTCGCGCCTTCGCCAACACCCCCTACAAGGCGGCGGGCAAGTCCGGTACCGCCCAGGTGGTGGGCCTGAAAGAGAACCAGGTCTACAACGCGGCCACCACCAAGGTGGAGCACCGCGACAACGCGCTGTTCGTCGCATTCGCGCCGTTCGAGGCGCCCAAGGCCGTGGTCGCCCTGGTGCTGGAGAACGCCGGTGGCGGTAGCGCCATGGGCGCGCCTGTCGCCCGTCACATGCTGGATGCCTACCTGCTGCCGCCGGAGCCCCAGCTGCCGCCTGCCCCCAGCAAGCCGTCCACCCTTAGCCCGGATCAGAGCGAGGCCGTTCCCCAATGAGTAACTCCGCACACCAGCAGAGCATCTTGCCGACCCAGGCCATCCATGCAGCACGAGGGCTTCTCCCATCATGAGTAACTCCGCTCGCCAACAGAGCCTCTGGTACCGACTGCACATCGACCTGCCGTTACTGCTCGGCCTGCTGGCGCTGATGACCCTCTCCATGGTGGTGCTCTACTCCGCCTCGGGCCAGGATCTCGACTCCATAGTGCGCCAGCTGGTGCGCGGCGGCCTCGCCTTCGGCCTGATGATCGGCCTGGCCCAGCTGCCGCCCTCCCTCTATGCGCGCTGGTCGGTTCCGCTGTTCGTCGTGGTGGTGCTGCTGCTCATCGCGGTGGACGTGTTCGGCCACATCGGCAAGGGGGCCCAGCGCTGGCTGGATCTCGGCTTCATGAAGTTCCAGCCCTCCGAGGTGATGAAGCTCTCCATGCCCATCATGGTGGCCGCCTGGCTCAGCCGGCACTCCCTGCCCCCCAAGTTCAGCCATGTGCTGATCGCCCTGGTGATGGTGCTGCTGCCGACCCTGCTGATCGCGGCCCAGCCCGATCTCGGCACCTCCATCCTGGTGGCGGCCTCCGGCTTCTTCGTCATCTTCCTGGCGGGGATCAGCTGGTGGCTGATCGGCCTGGCGGTGCTGCTCATCGCCGCCTTCATGCCGGTGCTCTGGTTCTTCCTGATGCACGACTATCAGCGCCAGCGGGTGCTGATGCTGCTGGATCCGGAGAAGGATCCCCTCGGCCGTGGCTACCACATCATCCAGTCCAAGATAGCGATCGGC
Organism: Aeromonas encheleia; assembly: GCF_900637545.1. Taxonomy (NCBI): domain Bacteria; kingdom Pseudomonadati; phylum Pseudomonadota; class Gammaproteobacteria; order Aeromonadales; family Aeromonadaceae; genus Aeromonas; species Aeromonas encheleia. The sequence goes on along the minus strand of NZ_LR134376.1, from coordinate 1,101,811 downwards.
TCCGGCGGCGTGTTCGGCAAAGGCTGGCTGCAGGGCACCCAATCCCAGCTGGAGTTTCTGCCGGAGCGCCATACCGACTTCATCTTCGCGGTGTTCAGCGAGGAGTTCGGCCTGGTGGGCGTGGCCCTGCTGCTGGTGATCTACCTGTATATCATCAGCCGCTGCCTGTTCATCTCCATGCAGGCCCAGAACAGCTTCGAGCGCCTGCTCGGCGGCGCCCTGACCCTCACCTTCTTCGTCTATGTGTTCGTCAACATGGGCATGGTGAGCGGCATACTGCCGGTGGTGGGGGTGCCGCTGCCGCTGGTGAGCTACGGCGGCACCTCCATGGTGACCCTGATGGCCGGCTTCGGCATCCTGATGTCCATTCAGACCCACAGAAGGCTGCTGGCATGATGAGGTGGATATATTCTGCCGGTGGTGGGGTACCCCTGCCGCTGGTGAGCTACGGCGGCACCTCCATGGTGACCCTGATGGCCAGCTTCGGCATCTTGATGTCCATTCAGACCCATAGAAGACTGCTCGCCTGATGAGATGGGGCTGGATGCTCTGCTGCTGGGCGCTGACGACGAGTGCAGCCCCGGAGCCCGAGCGACTGGAGCGGCTGGCCGAGCAGCAATCCGTGCCGCTGGCCGAGTTGCAGGCCGCCGCCGCCCAGGCGCAGTTGCGCCAGGAGATCCTCGATACCATAGGCCGGCCCTGGGAGGCCAAGCCCTGGCACCGCTACCGCCCGCTGTTCGTGACCGAGGACAGGATCCGCAACGGGGTCGGCTTCTGGCAGCGTCACGCCGAGGTGCTGGCGCGGGCCGAGCAGACCTATCGAGTGCCCGCCGCCCTCATCGTCGCCATCATCGGCATCGAGACCTTCTATGGCCGCCAGATGGGCCGCCACTCGGTGCTCGACAGCCTCTACACCCTGGGCTTTCACTACCCAGCGCGCGAGGAGTTCTTCGCCAAGGAGTTTGCCCAGCTGGTGCTGCTGGCCAAAGAGGAGAAGTGGCCGCTCACCCGCCTCAAGGGCTCCTATGCCGGCGCCATGGGCATGGGCCAGTTCATGCCGTCCAGCTACCGCCACTACGCGGTGGACTTTGACGGGGATGGCAAGCGGGATCTGTTTGCCAACCCGGTGGATGCCATCGGCAGCGTGGCCAACTATTTTGCCCAGCATCGCTGGCGCTGGGGGGAGTCGGCCGTCGAACCCGCCTTGATCGGACTGGCTCCAGTAGGTACCCTGCTTCGGCCCGAGCCCGAGCTCAGGCAGCAGTGGGCCGAGCTGGCCGCGGCGGGCATCGAGCTCGCCACCCCGCTGGCACCGGACACGCCGGTCAAACTGCTGGCATTGGAACAGGCCGACGGACCGGAATACTGGGTCGCGCGCCACAATTTTTATGTGATCACCCGCTATAACCGCAGCCCTCTGTATGCGATGGCGGTGCATCAACTCAGTCAAGCAATCCAGGAAGCGTATGCATTACAGCCACAAACTTCTCCCGCTCAGCCTGAGCTTGTTGCTGGCCGCCTGTAGCAGCCAGCCGGAGCAGCCCCTGCCCCAGGAACCCGCCTCGCAGGAAAAACCGCCGGTGATCGAGATCCCGCAGGCGACCGGCGCCATCCCGCGCCCCGAACCCATGAGCGCCAGCGGCAACCGGGACTACTGGATCGGCAAGCAGAAGTACGAGGTGTGGCGCGACATCAAGCACTATCAGGAAGAAGGCACCGCCAGCTGGCTGGCGCTGGAGCTCGATGGCAACAAGACCGCCAACGGCGACGTGCTGGACAGCAAGCTGTTCAGCGCCGCCCACCGCAACCTGCCGCTGCCGAGCTATGTGCGGGTCACCAACCTGGACAACGGGCTGGAGACCATAGTCCGGGTCAACGATCGCGGCCCGTTCGACAGCGATCGCCTCATCGATCTCTCCCATGCCGCCGCCCAGCAGCTGGGGATGATAGAAGGGGGTGAGGCGCGGGTTCGACTGGATCTCATCAACGACAGGCCGGATCAGATGGTCGAGATGGTGCCCATGACACCGATGCAGCCCCTGCAACCGGCGGCACCCGCCGAGCAGGGCGCCTTCCTGGGGGATCCCCAGCCTGCGGCTCCCTCGGCCACAGCTCAGGCCGAAGCCCCCGCCAAGCCCGCCGCCACGGCGACCAGCACCCTCTCCGCCCCCAAGGCCGCCAGCGGCCAGGGCAAGATGATCCAGGTGCTGGCCAGTGGATCCCAACCCAGGGCCGAGGCCCTGGGCAAGGTGATGACCCAGCGCTATGGCGTGCCCTACCAGGTGGTGGCGCACGACGCCATCTTCCGAGTCCTGCTGGGGCCGGTCGCGGCCGATCAGCAGAGCACCTTGCTGGAGCAGATCCGGCAGGGGGGGCTGGAGCAGGCCTTCATCGTCCCCTGATCATCGGCGCCACCATGGCCCGCGCCGTCACGTCGTATCCCGGCGTGACGGCGCGGGAAATGGATAAAAACCCGTTCAAGATCGCATGCCGGGCTATGACCGGCGAGCGCATCTGGTATAGTGAAACCCGCTTTTTTTAACTTGGGTACAACCCATCCAGGCTCCAGGAATTCCAAGATGTCCAAATTTGCCCGTTCCGTTATTCTGGCCTCCCTGTTAAGCGCCACCGCTCAGGCCAACCAGCCGGTGCCGACGCCGGACGCCAACCAGCCAGTACCGACCAGAGACGTCCCCCAGGCCGGCCTGCCGACGCCAAACGCCGCCCCCATGGTCGTTCCCGCCGCGCCTGAGATCTCCGCCAAAGCCCATATTCTGATCGACTACTACTCGGGTCAGGTGCTGGCCGAGCAGAACGCCGAAGAGCGTCTGCCGCCCGCCAGTCTGACCAAGATGATGACCTCCTACATCATCGGCCAGGAGCTGCTGAAGGGGAACATCAAGCGCACCGACATGGTGACCATCAGCCAGAACGCCTGGTCCAAGAACTACTCCGACTCCTCCAAGATGTTCATCGAGGTGGGCAAGCAGGTCTCGGTCGATGACCTGAACAAGGGCATCATCATCCAGTCCGGCAACGACGCCTGCGTCGCCATGGCCGAATTCCTGGCCGGCAGCACCGACTCCTTCGCCAGCCTGATGAACTCCTGGTCCGCCAAGCTCGGCATGAACGACAGCCAGTTCAAGAACCCGCACGGTCTGGATGCGGAAGGCCACTACAGCACCGCCCACGACATGGCGCGCCTGGGTCAGGCCCTGATCCGCGATCTGCCGGAGGAGTACAAGATCTACTCCCAGAAGTCGTTCGTGTTCAACGGCATCACCCAGCACAACCGCAACCGCCTGCTGTGGGATCAATCCCTGCAAGTGGATGGCATCAAGACCGGCCACGTCAGCCAGGTCGGCTACAACCTGGTCTCCTCCGCCACCAACAACGAAGGCATGCGCCTGATCGCCGTGGTGCTGGGTGCCAGCAGTGAAGGCTCCCGCGCCGCCGAGAGCAAGAAGCTGCTGACCTACGGCTTCCGTTTCTTCCAGAGCCTGACCCCCTACAAGGCCGGCACCGAGCTGGTCACCCAGAAGATCTGGATGGGCGACAAGTCTGAAGTGAAACTCGGCGTCGACAAGGACGTATCCGTGCTGGTCACCCGCGGTCAAGGCAACAACCTGAAAGCCGACTTCCAGCTCGAGAGCGAGCTGAAGGCACCGCTGGCCAAGGGCCAACGGGTCGGTACCGTCTACCTGAAGCAAGGCGACAAGGAGATCAAGCAGGTCCCGCTGGTCGCCCTGGAAGAAGTGCAGGAAGGTGGGCTGATGAGCCGCCTGTGGGATTACCTGGTGATGCTGGTCTCCAGCTGGTTCAAGTAAGCCACAGCGAAAAATAGTGACATGATAGCGGCGCTTATGGCGCCGCTCTGTTATTGGCTGGTTCAACCAGCGAATACCCCTGCAAACTGCAGGTTCCGCCGACTGTCGATTTGTGGTAAAAAGCAGCATCTCCATGTCTTGTCGACCAGCCCGGGCCTTGATCCCGGCGTGGGCCGTGCCCATATTGACTCGTACTGGCGGCCCCGATGGGCCATCGGCCACCAGGCCACACAAGATTAAAGATGAAGTCGTTTCACGACGACGCCAAAAGGTGAGTAAATGAATACCAAGTTTGATGAACTGCTGGAGTTCCCCTGCAAGTTCCCGTTCAAGGTGCTCGGCATTGCCGACCCGACCCTGCCGGACCAGGTGGTGGAAGTGCTGCAGCAGCACGCCCCCGGTACTTACAGTCCCGTTGTCCAACCCAGCTCCAAGGGCAAGTATCACTCGGTTCGAGTGACGGTCACCGCCCAGAGCAAAGAGCACATCGAAGCCATGTACCACGCCCTTGGCAAGATCGAGCTGGTGAAATACGTACTGTAATTTCTCTCTCGCCCCGCCAGGGGCGATTGATTTTGCGTCACCCCCGAGAGCTGACCCATGGTGCCGACTCAAGCGCCAGCCTGTGAGGAAAAGATGTCACCCCAGATCCCCGCTCAGCCACAGCTGCTAGTCAGACAGCTGGGCCGCCGCCCCTACCAGCCGGTATGGGATGCCATGAAGGCCTTCACCGACGGTCGCACCAGCGATACCCCGGATGAGTTCTGGGTGGTGGAGCACGATCCCGTCTACACCCAGGGTCAGGCAGGCAAGGCCGAGCACCTGCTCGCCCCCGGCGACATCCCGGTGGTGCAGAGCGATCGCGGCGGTCAGGTGACCTATCACGGCCCCGGCCAGCTGGTGCTCTATGTGCTGGTGGATGTGCGCCGCAGCAAGCTCTCGGTACGGGAGCTGGTCACCTGCCTGGAGACCGCCATCATCAAGACCCTGGCAAAGAGCGGTATTGAGGCTTATGCCAAGCCCGATGCCCCCGGCGTCTACGTGAAGAACGAGCTGGGCATGGAGGCCAAACTGGCCTCGCTGGGCCTGCGCATCCGCAAGGGTTGCTCGTTTCACGGGCTGGCACTGAACATCAACATGGACATGACCCCCTTCCTGCGCATCAATCCGTGCGGCTATGCGGGCATGGCCATGACCCAGACCAGCGCCCTGGGCGGCCCGCAGAGCGTGGCCGAGGCGCAAGCCATTCTGGTGGCCGAACTGGCCAGCCTGATTGGTTATCAGAGCATCAGCCATGTCGACGAAGCCCCATGAGCGAGCCCGTGGCATGCGGCCACGAGGGTATGAAAATGACCCTTGCGGCTATCAACCTGACAATAACAAACACCGAGAGTGAATCATGAGCAAACCCGTTCGTATGGAGCCGGGCGTCAAGCTGCGCGATGGCGACAAGATGGCCCTGATCCCGGTGAAATTCATGCCGGATCCCAACGAGGAAGTGCTGCGCAAGCCGGACTGGATGCGGATCAAGCTGCCGCCGTCGAGCCAGAAGATCGAGCACATCAAGAGCACGCTGCGCAAGAACAAGCTGCACTCGGTCTGTGAGGAGGCCTCCTGCCCCAACCTGGCGGAGTGCTTCAACCACGGTACCGCCACCTTCATGATCATGGGTGCCATCTGTACTCGTCGTTGCCCCTTCTGCGACGTGGCCCACGGCCGCCCGCTGGCGCTGGATCCCGACGAGCCGCACAAACTGGCGCTCACCATCAAGGAGATGGGGCTGAAATACGTGGTCATCACCTCGGTGGACCGCGACGATCTGCGTGACGGCGGTGCCCAGCACTTCGCCGACTGCATCAAGCAGATCCGCGAGCACAGCCCCCAGACCCGCATCGAGATCCTGACCCCGGACTTCCGTGGCCGGATGGAGCAGGCGCTGGAAGTGTTCCGCGAGACCCCGCCGGACGTGTTCAACCACAACCTGGAAACCGCCCCGCGCATGTACCGCGTCGCCCGTCCCGGTGCCGACTACAAGTGGTCGCTGGAGCTGCTGCGCCGCATCAAGGAGATGCACCCCCATGTGCCGACCAAGTCCGGCGTCATGATGGGTCTGGGCGAGACCAACGAGGAAATCGTGCAGGTGCTCACCGATCTGCGCGAGCACGGCGTCAACATGCTGACCCTGGGCCAGTATCTGCAGCCGAGCCGCCACCACCTGCCGGTGAAGCGCTACGTGCCGCCCGCAGAGTTCGACGAGCTCAAAGACGTCGCCATGGCACTGGGCTTCTCCCATGCCGCCTGCGGCCCCTTCGTGCGCTCCTCCTACCATGCGGATCTGCAAGCCAAGGGTGAAGAGGTCAAATAACCTCGCAAGGAAGAGAGGCCAGACGGCCTCCCTCCTTCGTCAAAAAAAGAGCGCCCTTGGGCGCTCTTTTTTATGGGTGCTCTTAGATCACTCCCATTGCCATCAGTCTTGGCCAGGATATTTGCCCTGCTCCCCCTTAGCGGGTTAACGTGACCGCTCATTTTCTCTTTGAGTGATCAGCAGGATGCCGACCCCCCTCGTCCGTTTGCTCCCCATGAGCGAGCAGCACTACCCCGTCTATTGCGCCTACTTCATCGAGGATTACGCGCAAGATCTCGCCAGCAATCATGGTCATGATCTGCCCACCGCCCGCCACAAGGCCGAGCAGAGCCTGCACCAGTCCCTGCCCCAGGGGGTTGCCACGCCAAATCAGCACCTGCTCTGCATAGTGCCCGCAGACGGGCCGGGGGCCGATGACGGCACGCTCGACATAGATACCCAGCCACTCGGCTACCTCTGGCACGCCATCGACACCGCTCAGGGCGAAACCTTTATCTGCGACTTTTACATGGCGCCGTCCCGGCGCGGCCTGGGCTATGGCAAGGCCGCCATGGCGGCGCTGGAAATCAGCCTGCAGGCGCTGGGCATCCACCGGATCAAGCTGAGGGTGGCCCATGACAACCCGCGGGCGCTGGCGCTCTATCAGGAGCTGGGCTTCACCATCACGGGTTACAACATGGTCAGGCATCTGGGCTGACGGCCTGCAAAGTGGCCGTCAGCGAGTCATGGCTCAGAGCGAGATGCCGGAGAAGGACATGAAGCCGAGCGACATCAGGCCGGCCACGATGAAGGTGATGCCGATCCCCCGCAGCCCCTCGGGCACATCCGAATACTTCATCTTCTGGCGCAGGCCGGCGATGGCGACGATGGCCAGCAGCCAGCCCAGCCCGGAACCCGCCCCATACACTACGGATTCGATAAAATCGTAATCCCGTTGGGCCATGAACATCACACCGCCGAAGATGGCGCAGTGCACCGTCAAGAGCGGCAGGTAGATCCCCAGGGCGTGATAGAGCGCCGGGAAGTGCTTGTCGAGCACCATCTCCATCACCTGCACCAGCGCCGCCAGCACCCCGATGTAGACGATGAAATCGAGAAAACCGAGATCGAACTCCCCGAGGAAGGTGCTCTCCGGGCGCAGGATATGGCGGTAGATCAGGTTGTTGAGGGGAATGGCGATCACCATCACCACCAGCACCGTCATGCCGAGGCCGAAGGCGGTGTTGATGTTCTTGGACACGGCCAGGAAGGTACACATGCCGAGAAAGAAGGCCAGGGCCAGGTTTTCGACAAAAATCGAATGAATGAACAGGGTTACATAATATTCCATCGGGTCGGCTCACAGGTTGCGCAGGCAAGGCCCGTCCCGGGCGGCCATCATGCCGGTGGGGACGGGATCACAACGCGCGCCGACGCACAGCGGCCATGTGCCGACATCTTGCGATGACTCAGATCAGAGCTATGTGGGGTCGAACGCGCGCTTAACGACAAACCGGGCGCGAGTCGCCGTGGCAGAAGCGAAATTGCAGGTGATGGCAGAGCAGCAGCCGCTGGTGCAGATGGCCGAAGTAGTCGGGCCGCCGCCTGAGGTAGATGAGGGGGAGGAAGAACAGCAGGCCGCAGAGCAGGCCGAGGATGTCGTGCTGGAACCAGGCCAGCAGCATCTGGTAACGCTCGGGGTGGGTACTTCCTTCCAGCCATCGCCCCTGCTCGACGCCGAGCCGCCACTGGCCGCCCGGCAGCAGGCTGACGCTGTCGACGAGGCCGGAGTCGGATGGCTGATGCAGCTGCATCGAGGCAGCCAGCTCGCTCGCTGCCGATTGACCGGATGCACCGACCCCACCTGCCGCGAACGCGGCAAGCCACAGCAGGCAGGCGACGGCGAGGGCCATCAGCCCTGTCGGTAATCGGCCGAGGGGTGGCAAGAGATCAGCACCTTGAAAAGGCAAGTAATGGGATGAGTCGAATATATCATAACTCATGTCATTATTGGGCTTTCATTGCCATTGGTTAGCTCAGCTTGATGCTTAACACCCTTTTTATCGGTTAATCTGGCATCAAGACATGAGCATACAGAGCGCCAACGGCCACCCTGGGGTGGCCGTTGGCTCGCGTGGCACACTAAGAGACGAGGCTTAGACGCCGGCGGCCTCCAGATGCTCCACCAGCAGCTGGACGCTGCGGTTGCCGCGCCACTCGTTGACATCGAGCCGATAGACCAGTCGCACCCGCTTAACAGAGGCATCGGGCCAGCGCTTGAGATCGACCCCGAAGGCGATGGCATCCACCGCACGGCCCGAGTCCGTGGTCAGCATCATCTTAAGGTGCTTCTCCCCCACCAGCCGCTGTTGCACCAGCACGAACTCGCCGTCGAACAGCGGCTCGGGGAAGGCCTGCCCCCAGGGGCCAGAGGCGCGGATCAGCTCCGCCAGCTCCAGGCTCAGCTCGTCCGGCAGCAGCTCGCCGTCGGTGAGCAGCACCCCGGTCAGCAGCTCCGGCGTCACCAGCTCGGCGATGACGGCTTCAAACGCCCGGCCGAACGCCTCTATGTTTGCCTTGGGCAGGGTCAGCCCCGCCGCCATGGCGTGACCGCCGAACTTGCCCATCAGACCGGGATGGCGGGTATCGAGCAGCTCCAGCGCATCGCGCAGGTGCACGCCGGGGATGGAGCGCCCGGAGCCCTTGAGCTCGGTGTCGCTGCTTTCGGCGAAGGCGATCACCGGTCTGTAGTACTTCTCTTTGATCTTGGAGGCCACCAGCCCCACCACCCCCTGATGCCACTCGTCTCTGTGCAGCACTATGCCGCTTGGCACCTCGCCATCGCGAAAACGGATCTGCTCCAAGGTGGCGAGCGCCTCCTGCTGCATGCCCTGCTCTATCTCCTTGCGCTCCTGATTGAGGCTGTCCATCTCCGCCGCCAGCTGGCGCGCCAGATTGATGTCATCGCACAGCAGGCAGGCGACCCCGAGGGACATGTCATCCAGCCGGCCGACCGCATTGAGCCTGGGGCCCAGCGCGAAGCCGAGATCGGCGGCACACAGGCGGCGACCGTCGCGGCCCGACACATCCACCAGCGCCTGGATGCCGGGGCGGCAGCGGCCGGCCCGGATCCGCTGCAGCCCCTGATGGACCAGGATGCGGTTGTTGCCATCGAGCGCCACCACGTCGGCGACGGTGCCGAGCGCCACCAGATCCAGGTAATCCGCCACATTGGGGGCGCGAATGCCCTGACGCTCATACCAGCCGGCCTGCCGCAGATGGGTGTTGAGCGCCGCCATCAGGTAGAAGGCGACCCCCACCCCGGCCAGGGACTTGGAGGGGAAGTCGCAGCCACGCTGGTTAGGGTTCACTATCGCATCGGCAACGGGCAGTTCATGACCCGGCAGGTGATGATCGGTGACCAGCACCTGCATGCCGGCGGCCTTGGCGGCGGCCACCCCGGCGATGCTGGAGATGCCGTTATCCACGGTGATCAGGAACTCGGCGCCCCGGACCACCGCCAGCTCGACGATCTCCGGGGTGAGGCCGTAGCCGAACTCGAAGCGGTTGGGCACCAGAAAGTCGATGCTCTTCCCCCCCATGGCCCGCAGCGCCAGCACGCACAGGGCCGAGCTGGTGGCGCCGTCACAGTCGAAGTCGCCGACGATGAGGATGCGCTTCTGGGCAATCAGGGCGGCGGCCAGCAGCGGCACCGCCTGCTCCATGCCAAACAGGCGCTGGGGCGGCAGCAGCTGGCTGGCGCTGCGCTCCAGCAGAGCGGGGTCCAGGACTCCGCGACTGGCGAAGATCTGGCGCAGCAGAGGATGCAGGGTATCGGGCAGGTGAGCGTCATCCACTCGGGGACGACGACGGATTTGCAGGGGCATGAATTCGATCCTGTCTTCTAATACGGTGAGCCGATGGCAAGGCGGTATCATACACGCCCGAGACGAGCGGGTCATAGCGGCAGGGACGGCGAGGAGGCTCTCGCCCCTGCTCAGGAGAGCTGGGGCTCGGACGGCAGAGTGGGAGTGGAGCGCTCCAGCACCCGGTAGAGGGTAAGCCGGGAGATCCCGAGATGACGGGCGGCCTCGGTCACATTGTTGCCACAGAGCACCAGGGCCCGGCGCACGGCCTCGCACTCCGCCTCGGCCCTGACCAGGTTCAGGGGGCGTATGCCTCCCTCTGCCTGCGGCAGGGCCAGCCCCAGATCCTGATGATCGATGCGCTGCCCTTCGCACAGGACCAGCGCCCGCTCCAGCCGGTTCTTGAGCTCCCGCACATTGCCAGGCCAGTGATATTGCAACATCTGGCGCATGGCGCCGGCGGTGAACCCCTGTACCCGCGGATTCAAGATGCCGCCCATCTTGGTCAGAAAATACTGGGCAAGCAGCATGATGTCCTCCCCCCGCTCACGCAAGGGGGGCAGCGTCAGATCCAGCACGCAGAGCCGGTAGAAGAGGTCGCTCCGAAAATGTCCCTGCTCCATCTCCTGATCCAGCACCCTGTTGGTCGCGGCTATCACCCTGATGTCCACCTCGATGGGCCCAGCACCACCGACTCGCACTATGGTGCGCTCTTGCAGGAACCGCAGCAGGTTGACCTGCATCGGCAGGGGGAGATCCCCTATCTCATCGAGAAACAGGATGCCATGGTGCGCCATCTCCACGCAGCCGATGTGACGCCGACAGGCGCCGGTGAAGGCCCCCTTCTCATGACCAAAGAGTTCTGACTGGATCAGGGAGGGCGGAATGGCGCCGCAGTTGATGGCGACGAAGGGGCCATCCGCCCGCAGGGAGTGGCGGTGGATCTGGCGGGCCACCAGCTCCTTGCCCGTGCCGCTCTCCCCTTGCAGGATCACCGACGAGTCGACCTTGGCCAGCCGCTCCACCCGACTCATGATCTGCTGCATGACCGGGCTGGCACCGATCAGCCCCCCCGTCTCCTTGCCATGACGGCAAGGATGGTGAACGCTCCCCCTCAGGCAGGCGATGCCGAACGCGTGCCCCAGCACTGCCAGCAGGCGCTCATCCCCCACCGGCAGGCTGTGGTAGTCGAAGCAGTAGTTCAGGAGCAGCTCCTGCATCCTGGGCTGGGCGAGCAGATGAGGGGGGGCAAGCGCCACCCAGACCATGGTGCCGCAGGTCTGGCGAAAGAGCGCCTCCAGCGCCTCGGTGGCGCCTTCATTCAGCAGCACCAGGCCCACCCTGGGCGCATGTTGTGCATAGTGACCGAAGGCTTCCTGCGGCGACGAGGCCGAGCAGAAGCGCCAGCCGAGCGAGGATGCCTGTGACGAAGGGCACCACACCCCACTCGTGTTGACACACAGTAGCGTACGCATCTCCATCTAATACACCTCGCCACACGGCGGCTGAACAATGTGCAAAGTATTGGATAGATGGCGTACTTACGCCACTCGATGAGACAGGGGGAGAAAGCGAGTCCCTTTGCTTAAAAAATAAAATAAACAAAATAAAATCAAATATATACCTTGAACTGCCAGTGAATTAACCAGCCGCCAAGGCAAGGGACATGACCCACTCTGTTCCATCCCTGAGACAGCGTCAAAAGCCCCCCTTTTGTGCTCAGTCTGCCCCGGCGCCGGGCCTGCATGAAAATCCGCTCCATTCCGCTAACAACCTTCCCGCCTCCGCTCATCCCCTTCCTCTATTGTTTCCTTATTTTTCAATCAATTGAATTCTTGGAACAAAGCCTGCACCGATGCTGCGCCGAGCCGGCAGCCCAACAGAGCCGGACGACACAGACAACAACAAGCAAGAAGCAAAAGGAATGCAACATGGATACGTTATTTCCCCCTCTCGGGGTTGGGCTGTCGATCTATGCCAGCCTCACCAAAGTGGCCCCCTATCCACGATTTCGCGCACAGGGCATAGGACCGCCCCTCTGTTCATAGTCAGGCCCCTCGGTTCAGGCAGTCGCAGCCGAATGGAATGGAACAAAAAACCAAAGGATAGGAAGAGGAAAATGCTATGAAACCAAGTACGCACAATCGCCTGCTCAGATCGCTGGCGATCCCCTTGCTCGGGATGGCCTCGCTGGGGGGACTCTCCAGTCTCACCCCGGCCTGGGCCGGTATCTTCCCGGGTCTGGAGCAGGAAAAATGCATGGCTGACGCCTTCGGCGGAAGCCTCAACTGTACGGCCAAAGACATTGAGGTCTCGCAAGTGGTTCCGGTCAATCCGAACCAGGAGTGCGTCAACGGCCAGGTGTTCACCTTCAACGCCAACGTGACCGTCAAAACCAACGCCAGCGTGCGGTATGACACCACCTTCTACCTGCCGAGAACAACCCAGAGCCCGATGGAGCTTCAAGGCGGCGCACCAAACTGCAGCCTGTTGCTGCCCAAGGCGAGTGACGCCGGGGAAAATGGCCAGGTGGCCTATGTGAACCTGGAACCAAAAGTGAAAGCCACCGATTTCCTGGATACCTGTGGCGATATCACCAAGGCCAACGGTACCGATTCTTACACCCTCATGAATCAACCCGTCACCATGCTCTGTCAGCCCAGCCCTACCGATCCCAACAGGGCCCTGTTCACCTACTGTGCGGCCTGGGACCAATCGAAGACCTTGAGTTGCAGTGCGGACACCAACCCTCCCGGCGCTGTGCCCGGCACCAAATCCAAGTGTAACTGCGACAGTTTCGCCATCAACGTGTTCATCAGGCCTGAGCCGGCTGCCATCACCAAGACGGTCACCCCCGCCAGCCTGCCCGAGCCGGGTGGCGTGTTCACCTACAACCTGAGCTTTACCAACTCGAGTGCCGCCTCCCTGTATATCGCCAGCCTGAAGGATGAGATAGACATTGGCGGGGATGGCACCTACGACAAGAGCGTGGACCTCTGGGGATCCATCGAGAGCGTCGGGGCTGCGGACGGCATCTACCTGCTCAGCACCACCTGCGCGAAACCCGCCGCGGGCTCGACGACCAAGGAGGTGTTGCCCAGCGCTACTTACAGTTGCCAGTTCACCCTGCATATCAAGGATCGCAATCTGCCCGACGATCAGAGCCCAGAGAAGTACGTCGACAACATAGTGGCCCTGTTCAAGGACAAGAATGGCGGCACGGTCGGCAGCGGCAGTACCTGCCCGGCTGGCTTCCAGGCGGCGGGTAACAACTGCAGCCCGGCGAAGACGGTCGAGATCACCAACCTCCCGCCGACCATAGCGGTGGAGAAAACGGCCTCCACCGACGAGGTGCTGGAACCGGGAGCCAACGTGACCTACACCGTCAAGGTCACCAACACCTCAGGTGATCATGACGATCCGCTCACCCTGACCAGCCTGATGGACGACAAATTCGGCGATCTGGATGGACAGGGCACCTGCGACCTGGGCAGCGGCGGCGTGGTATTGGCCAAGGCCTCTCCATTTGAGTGCAGCTTCACCCAGTTTGTGGGTGGCAACCAAGGCGATGTGCATACCAACGAGGCGACCGCCAAGGCCCTGGACGACGAAGGGGACGAGGCGACGGCGGCTGACAGCGCCACCGTCAACATCAATGACGTGGCGTCGACCATCACGCTGCTAAAAGATGCCTTGCCCGTCAGCGTCCTCGAAACCGGCGATTCCGCCGAGACTCGCACCGTGGCCTATACCTTCACCTTCTCCGTCGATGCCGGCGGCGTGGACAATGTCACCTTCAGTACCCTGGAGGACGACATATTCGGCAGTCTGACCAACCTGTGCATGGTGAATAAGAAGGACGGGGTAGGGATCACGCCCACCACTCTCGTCGGCTTCGTACTCAGCCCGGGGCACAACGCCAGCTGTACCATCTCCAAAGAACTGCAGGGGAATGCTGGCGACAGTCACACCAACACGGCCACCATCTCAGGCAAGGATGAGGACGATGTAACAGTGACTGACAGCGACGATGCCACTGTGGCGTTCACCGATGAGGAACCCGACATCACCAGGCTGTTCGCCCTCAAGGCCGCCGGCTTTGTCCGCATCAGCAACAATGGGGTGGACACCCTGACCATCACCGCCTTGACCTTCAAGGGGGTCAAGGTGGCGGATGGGAACGGGGTCTCGGGCAGCTTCACCCTCTACGATGAGCCCGGGGTGAGCACCCATGAGGCCGACGCCGATGGCTTCGGACCCTTCTCGCTCTGCACCGCAGGCGGCACCATACTGCCCGGCGCGCACTATGACTGCGCCTTCATCCTGGAGCTCGAGCCTGGTCTGGCCGATCTTGGCAACATCAACTTGCAGGCGACCAACCCGGATCCGCTGGTGGTCACCCTGAAGGATGACGAAGACAACGAGGTCAAGGCCGAAGTGGAGGTCACCATCCAGACAGTGGAGTAATGAGTTGATAATGGCGACCAGAGTACCGGTCGGTTCGAGGGCGATGGCTGAGCCATCGCCCTTTTATTGTGTCAGCTGCGTGGGGATGCTGGCCGCACTGTGCCTGCTGGACGCCAGTGGTGCGCGAGCGCTGAAGACGCCCTGCTACTGTGAGATCAACCATGCTGGCCAAGAATGTTAACCAAGCGAGTAGCCTATCGACGCTTATGGAACAACAGGACGAACGGCTGACGATCTCATGAAATGAATACAAACAAAACAAAATCAAACAATTACATAGTTTCACCGCCCCTGCGGCAGCGAACCACGCCAACTGGCGTCATCCCCTGTTCCATTCCTGAGACAGCCTCAAAAGACCCTCTTTTGCGCTCAGTCTGCCCCGGCGCCAAACGTGCATGAAAATCCGCTTCATTCCGCTAACAACGATCCCGCTTTCTCTCACCCCATCTCAAGCATTTTCATTTTAATTTCAATGGGTTGAAATCTTGGAACGAAGCCTGCACCGATGCAGCGCCGATCCGTCTGCCCAAGAGAGCCGGACGACACGGACAACAACAAGCAAGAGGAATGCAACATGGATACCCGAGCAATGAATCTTTGGCCGCGCTGTTGGCAGCATGGTCTAAAGTTCATGGCCCTGTTGCTGGTGCTCTGTGCACCGGCACTGACCATGGCCGCCACGGCAGAATCGCCGTTCGAACTGGATGCAAATCCGCAGGATAACATCGACACCGGTGCCGTCATGAGCGATGACTGGGACACCCCGCCCGACAGCGGAGGAGCCACCAAGTTCACCGGCATCATCCAGGACACAGCCCCCAGAACCATCTTCGGCGGGGGTGATAAAGACATCCTGGACATCGACAAGTGGAGTTGGAAGGATGGCTCCGTTCCCGACAAGGATGACCTGACCCACGCCTATGCCGCCGCCTACAACGAGAATAGCGATCTGTTGCTCTACTTTGGCGCCGATCGCATCGCCAATGCCGGTGATGCCTTCATGGGCTTCTGGTTCTTCAAACAGAAGGTCACCGCCCTGCCCAACGGCAGTTTCAGCGGTAAACACACAGTGGGGGACACCCTGGTTCTCATCAACTTCCCGCAGGCGAGCAACGCGTTTCCCTACCTGGCCGTGGTGACCTGGGACCCGACCTGTAGCAAGGCCGCCAACAACAGCCCGCAGCCGGGGCAGTGCGCCGCCACCAACCTGCGACTCAGGCTGCAAGGCTCGGGCGCCAACGACGTCGTCTGCGCCAATCAGGGCGGCGCCAACCTCGCCTGCGCCCTGACCAACACGGGTGACGTGCCCGTCCCCGCCAGCACGCTGGCGAATGGTGTCAGCGGCCTGTGGAGCGACTACACCCCCAAGAGTGGCACCAAGGGAACCTTCCCCTTCGAGAGCTTCTTCGAGGGGGGGATCAACCTCAGCCAGATCGTGGGGGGCAGCGACGGCTGCTTCAGCAGCTTCATGGCCGAGACCCGCTCCTCCAGCTCCTTTACCGCGGCACTGAAAGACTTCGTGCTGGATAACTTCGAGCTGTGCAAGGTCGAGATCACCAAAGTCTGTACCAGCGGTGATATCAACAGTGCTGAAACCGGCTTTACCTTCAGCTTCGAGGGCACAGTCACCAACGAAGGCTTTGGCACCATCCATGACGTCGTCGTCACCGACGATAACGGCACCCCGGCCGATACCAGCGATGACTTCGTGGTCGCAAACTTCGATTCAATACCGAAAGGGGGATCGGAGAACTACACCGGCAGCTTTGACTCCGCCGGTAACGGGCCGACCAACGGCATCAGCGTCAAGGCAGCCTCCAGCGACGGTGGCCTGCAGTCGATCACCGATGCCACCACGGCCGCCTGCCCCACCGTCGACAGAGAGCCAGGGATCCGCGTCACCAAGGCCTGCAGCACCAAGGTCGTGGATACGGGTGACCAACTGGTGGTCAGGGTCGAATACAGTGGCCAAGTCTGCAACACCACAGGGGTGGGCGGCGTACCGCCTCTCAGCCTGAACAATGTCACCGTCACCGACGATCCCAGCGGCAATGTGCATAACATAGGCACCCTGGCTGCGGCCGACTGCAAGGACTACTCAGGTTCCTACACGCCCGCCAGCGCTGGCTCGGAGAGCCCGGGCTCCATCGCCTTCAGCGATACCGTGACCGCCACGGGGACAGCACCGCTAGGCTTTGGCAGTGACACAGACTCGGCAACCGCCACCTGTCCGCTCTGCCCGACCTGTCCGGATTGCCCAACCCCCTCACCCTAACGAGAGTTAGCAAGGTTTAGCCACAGGGGCCATGGTATATGGCCCCTTTATCATGGCCACGGCAGGCCGCCGCTCTCCCCTGAGACTTCGACCTTGACCGGCATCCTGGGCATCGGCTCGAGCCGCCGGATTGCCCCGCCGCCCTCCCAGGAAGGGCGCCAGGCCCAGCCAGATCCCCCGGCCAATCCCCCAGAATCCGCTTAGTTATCGATGAGTTAATAGCGCCAGATGTAAAAAATTCCCATTCATGCAGGTTGCCAATTGGGCCGAGGCCCAGCAAGCTAATCGGGACGACAGGAGACACGACGGCCAGCCCTCTGCTCTCCTGCTGCTTTATTATTCAAATCAAAGGAGCGGTAGCGGCCGCTCAGAACCCATTTTTGGAGGGGAACATGAGTCTGATTAAAGAGTTCAAGGCCTTTGCGGCCAGAGGCAACGTCATCGACATGGCGGTCGGTATCATCATAGGTGCCGCCTTCGGCAAGATAGTCTCCTCCTTCGTGGGTGACGTCATCATGCCGCCCATCGGCCTCATCCTGGGTGGCGTGGACTTCAGCGATCTCGCCGTGACCCTGAAGGCCGCCGAAGGCGAGGTGCCCGCCGTGGTCATCGCCTACGGCAAATTCATCCAGACCGTCATCGACTTCCTGATCATCGCCTTCGCCATCTTCATGGGGCTCAAGGCCGTCAACACCCTGCAGAAGAAGCAGGAAGAGGAAGCCCCTGCCCCGGCCGGTCCCACCAAGGATCAGGAGCTGCTGAGCGAGATCCGCGATCTGCTCAAGTCCCAGCAGGGCAAGTAACCGCTCATCCTGCCCTGTGATTGAAAAAGCCGCCCCATGGTCAACATAGGGCGGCTTTTTTATGACGGCGATAACGGGGTGGCCGAGCAGGCACCAGGAGGCGGCAGTCCGGCTCAGGCGCGGGGATGATGCTCGCCGTGCAGCGTCTTGAGGCGCTCGTTCGCCACATGGGTGTAGATCTGGGTGGTGGAGAGATCCGCATGGCCCAGCAGCATCTGCACCACCCGCAGATCGGCGCCGTGGTTGAGCAGGTGGGTGGCGAAGGCGTGGCGCAGGGTGTGAGGGGAAAGCTCCCCGGCGATACCCGCCCGCGTGGCATAGAGCTTGATGCGGTGCCAGAAGGTCTGACGGGTCATCATCTGCGCCCGCTTGGAGGGGAACACCACATCCGAGCTGGTGCCACCGAGCAGCAGGGTGCGCGACTCCCGGTAGTAACGCTCCAGCCAGTGGATGGCCTCCTCCCCCATGGGCACCAGCCGCTCCTTGTTGCCCTTGCCCACCACCCGCACCAGCCCCTGGCGCAGGCTGACATGCTCGGCGGTGAGCCCCACCAGCTCGGAGACCCGCAGCCCGGTGGCATAGAGCAGCTCCAGCATCGCCTTGTCCCTCAGCTCCAGCGGATCGTCCACCAGAGGCGCCGTGAGCAACGCATCGACCTCGGCCTCGCTGAGATCCGATGGCAGCTTCTTGGGCAGCTTGGGCCCCTCCAGCAGCACGGTGGGATCGTCGCTGCGCAATTTTTCGCGGTTGAGATACTGGTAGAAGCGGCGCAGGGCCGACAGGAAGCGGGCGGTGCTGCTGGGGGCAAATTGCTGATCCACCCGCCAGGCGAGGTAGTGCTGGATGTCGTCCATGCCGGCCAGCAGCAGGGAGCCGCCCTGCCCGTCCAGCCAGAGCGCAAACTTCTCCAGATCGGTGCGGTAGGAGCCGACCGTGTTGTCAGACAGCCCCCGCTCCAGCCAGAGGGCATCGAGGAAGGGCTCGATCAGGGGGTGGTCGTGGACGGCGGGGGCTGGCTTGGTCATGGTGCTGGGTCTTGGGCAAACGGAGACTCATTGTAGCGGGCCCGTGCCGGCAGGCACAGGGGAGAGACGAACTGAGGCCCTTGCCCGGTGAAGGGGGCCGGGCAATCTGCTAAACTGGCCCCCTCCCCTAGGTTACCCAGCACATTGTTGCCCACTGCGATTCAAGAGAAGAGCGATGAAGATAGGTTTGTTTTACGGCTCCACCACCTGCTACACCGAGATGGCTGCCGAGAAGATCCGTGCCCTCATCGGCCCCGAGCTGGTCGATATCCACAACATCAAGGACGTGCCCCTCGCCCGCATGCAGGAGTACGACATC
This sequence comes from Aeromonas encheleia, assembly GCF_900637545.1. Taxonomy (NCBI): domain Bacteria; kingdom Pseudomonadati; phylum Pseudomonadota; class Gammaproteobacteria; order Aeromonadales; family Aeromonadaceae; genus Aeromonas; species Aeromonas encheleia. The sequence goes on along the minus strand of NZ_LR134376.1, from coordinate 1,082,885 downwards.
CTGATCCTCGGCATCTCCACCTGGGATTTTGGTGAGCTGCAGGAAGACTGGGAATCCCGCTGGGAAGACATCGCCGACCTCGAGCTGGAGGGGCGCATCATAGCCCTGTTTGGCCTCGGCGATCAGCTGGGCTACGGCGAGTGGTATCAGGATGCCCTCGGCCTGTTGCACGATCAGCTGGTGCCCAAGGGGGTCAAGCTGGTGGGTTACTGGCCCAACGAGGGTTATGAGTTCGATGCCTCCAAGGCGCTGATCGACGATGGCCGCCACTTCGTCGGCCTGGCCCTCGATGACGCCAACCAGTACGACCAGACCGAGCCTCGCATCGAGCAGTGGGTCGATCAGATCCTGAGCGAGATCCACGAGCTGCTCTGATCTCGCCTGCCCGGCTCCTCCAGAAGCGAAACGACTATGTCGTCGGCTGGCCTTGGGCGATGCCAGCCAGGATGACCAGATCGAGCCCTCGGTCGATCAGACCTTAAGCGAGCTCCACTAGCTGCTTTCATCTCCCCTGCCGGCGGCCTATATCTGGGCTGCCGGGCGCAGTTATCGCACCGATTACCCCAATCGATATCATTCAATGACGCTATAGCGACTTTTTTGTGCCGGTCTGCAACAATGACTTCGACCCCAATAACACAATCAGAACGGGGTCGGAAGCAAACAGGAAACAGACCAGAAAAGGATATTCCATGACCCAGATTTCTCTGCTGGCGTCCACCATTGCCCGCGACGTGCTCGACCACGCGCTGGCGCTGGGCGCCGACTTCGCCGAGCTGTTTGTGGAGCGCAAGCGCCGCAGCCAGCTCAGCCTGCTCTCCAGCCAGATAGAATCCATCAGCGGCGGCCTCGATTTCGGCATAGGCGTGCGCCTGTGTTACGGCCACAAGGTGCTCTACGGCTACACCAACCTGGCCGATCGCGATGAGTTGCTGCGCATCGTCAGCCTGCTGGCGGCCAAAGACAGGCGCGATCCCGTGGTGACCGCCACCTCCTTCGATTTCAGCCGTCTCACCGACCATCACCCCATCGCCCTGCCGCTGTCGGCGGACAAGCTGCTGGAGCAGAAGATTGCCTACCTGCATGCCATGGATGCCGCGGCCCGCGCCGAGAGCAGCAAACTGAGCCAGTTCTCCGCCAATGCGCTGGGCTGGGAGCAGGAGGTGGAGATCTTCAACAGCGAAGGGCTGCAGGTGGCCGATCGTCGCCACTACAACCGTATCACGGCCCAGAGCATAGCCATGGAAGGGAGCGAGCAGAGCGTGGGCTATGAGGCCCCCGGCGCCATGATGGGCTGGGAGCATGCCGCCCTCATCGATCCACGCGAGCTGGCCCTCTCCGCCACCCGTCAGGCGCTGGTGAAGCTGGGCGCCGCCCCCTGCCCGAGCGGCAAACTGCCGGTCATCCTGGAGAGCGGCTTTGGCGGCGTCATCTTCCACGAGGCGTGCGGCCATCTGCTGGAGACCACCTCGGTCGCCAAGAAGGCCTCGGTGTTCCACGACAAGATGGGGCAACTCATCGCCAACCCGGTGGTCAACGCGGTGGACGAAGGCTTGCAGGGCAATGCCTGGGGCTCCATCAACGTCGATGACGAGGGGATGGCGACCCAGCACACCCAGCTCATCAAGGACGGCGTGCTGACCGGCTTCCTGGCCGACCGCATGGGGGCGCTGAAGACCGGCTATGCCCGCACCGGCTCGGGCCGGCGCGAGTCCTACAAGTTCGCCCCCGCCTCGCGCATGCGCAACACCTATATCGAGGCCGGCAACCACAGCCTCGAGGAGATGCTGGCCACGGTGGAGCACGGCATCTATGCCAGGCGGATGGGGGGCGGCTCGGTGCAACCGGGCACCGGCGAGTTCAACTTCAACGTGCAGGAGGCCTACCTCATCGAGCGCGGCAAGATAACCAAACCGCTCAAGTCGGCGACCCTGATCGGCACAGGCCCCCAGGTGCTGAGAGAGATCTCCATGGTGGGCCGCGATCTCGCCATCTCCGCCGGCATGTGCGGCTCCGTCTCCGGCTCCATCCCCGCCTCGGTGGGCCAGCCGCAACTCAAGGTGGACAATATTCTGGTCGGAGGTAACGCCTGATGAGCCAACTCGATATGAATCATCTGCTCGGCCAGCTGCTCAACAAGGTTGCCGATCTTGGCGCCGAGGCGGACCTCATCGCCAACCAGGACAGGGCCTTCTCCCTCAAGGCCGACAAGGGTGAGCTGGGTGAATACAAGGTCACCAGCAGCCAGCAGCTCGGCATTCGCCTCATCAAGGATGGCCGGGTCGGCATCGCCTACTCGGAATCCCTGGATGAGGCCGCCCTCGACGCCATGTTGCAGGATGCGCTCGATGCCAGCCGCTTCGCCAGGGTAGATGCAGATCAGGCCATCCGGGTCGCAGGCAGCCACATCAGTACCGACTGCGCCGAGATCAACCAGCCCGACAACACCCCGGTGGAGGAGAAGATAGCCCTGACCCTGCGCCTCGAGGCGGACATGCTCTCCCTGCCCGATGTGACCGGCGCCCCCTACAACGGCTTCTTCGAAGGGGAGAGCCGACTCTGGCTCGCCAACAGCCAGGGCAGCCTCTGCCAGCATAGGGAGTTCAGCGTCGGTTGCCACAGCTCGGCACTGATCGAGCGTGATGGCCGCCAGTCCATGCACTATCAGGGGCAGTATGCGCGCCGCTTCGACGAGCTGGACGCGGCTCCCCTCATCGAGCAGATCCATGCCGTGGCCGACGGCCTGCTGCTGGGGGAAGCCGTGCCGAGCGGTCGCTACAGTGCCCTCTTCACCCTCAACTGCCTGGCCAGCCTGTTTGGCTGCTTCCAGGCCGCGCTGTCTGGCAAGTGGGCCCAGCAGGGGATCAACCCCTGGCGCGACAAGGTCGGCCAGGGTGTGGCCTCCCGCTGGCTCACCCTGGAGAGCCGGATCCAGATGCCGGGCGGAATGAAGATCAAGGCCTTCGACGGGGAAGGCGCCCCCACCCGGGATCTGCTGCTGATTGGCGAGGGGGAGCTCAAGACCCTGCTGCACAACAGCGCCACCGCCCACCACTTCGGTCTTCAGAGCAACGGCGCGGCGGCGCGCAGCGCCCGTGGCGCGCTGGACGTGAGCCCACGCCACCTGGTGTTTGGCACAGGTCCCCACAGCGAGGCCGAGGTCAAGGCGGGCGAGTATCTGGAGCTGGTCAAACTCGATGGCCTGCACTCGGGGGCAGATGGGGTGAGCGGCGACTTCTCGTTCGGCGCCTCCGGCTTCCTGTGCCGGGACGGCGTGCGCATCCAGCCGGTGCGTGGCATCACGGTGGCGGGTAACTTCTATCGCCTGCTGGGTGAGCTGGAGGCGGTCGGCGACCGGCTGCACCACGACGATGGCAAGGGCTTCTACGCCCCGCTGATCCGCTTCGGTGGGTTGAGCATCGCCGGTAAGTGACGGCACTCAGGATGAAAAGGGCTACTACGCGCCTGCGCAGAGCCGCTTCGGCGGTTTGAGCATCACCGGCAAGTGACTACGTCCAGGATCAAGAGGGCCACTACGCGCCGGCGCAAAGCCACTTCGGTGGCCTGAACATCGCAGGCAAGTGACTGTATTCAGAGCGGAAACCACTTCTCTTCCCCACCCAAAAACGGCGCCGTCAGGCGCCGTTTTTTCACTGCTGGCGCCCCTCTGCGGCCGCTCCTACCCTCTAAGAGCCACCGGCCGCATCGGCCGGGAACGTCTGGAGAATACGAAGATGGACAACACTCTGGTCTGGGCCGACATTCCGACAAGGGATCTGGATCGTGCCATGGCCTTCTATTCGGCCCTGCTCGACGTACCGGTCACGCCAATACAGGAGGAGGAGATGCGTTTCGCCATGTTGCGCCACGATGGCAACAATGCGGCGGCCTGCCTCGGCCCCATGGATGAGTACCACCAGCCGGGTGGCACCGGCCCCCTCATCTATCTCGCCCTCGGGGATAGGATAAAAGAAGCAGAACAGATGATCCCCCGGCTCGGCGGACGGGTGCTCGAGCCCCTGCACGCCATCGGCAGCGGCCACGGCTCCCGGGTCATCATCGAAGACACAGAGGGCAACCGGCTCGCGCTCTATGCCCCGCCCGCAGCCTGAGCGGCCTGACAAACAACAACGGCGACCCTGGGGTCGCCGTTGTTGTTATCGGGTCTCTTGACGAGACGCTCAGACCTGCGGGTTGAGGCGGGTCGGCATGCCGCTACGCTGTTCCAGCACCTGCTTGACCACGTTGGAGTCACTCTCGGCGTGGGCGATGAAGCGGCTGATGGCCGGGGTCATGGGCAGTGGCACCGACTCGGTGGAGTTGAACTCCGCCTCGTTGCGAGAGAGCGGCTCATGGACTTCCATGTAGCGGCCGCCATCCGGCTCGATGGTGGACTTCACCGGCTGGTTGACGAACTGGACGCGGGTACCGACCGGCACCTTGTCGAACAGGTACTTGATGTCGTCGGCGCGCAGGCGCACACAGCCGCTGCTCACCCGCAGACCGATGCCGAAGGTGGCGTTGGTACCGTGGATGGCGTAGAGGTTGCCGATGTAGAGGGCGTGCAGGCCCATGGGGTTATCGGGACCGGCCGGCCAGACCGCGGGCAGGGTCTTGCCCTGGGCGGCGTAACGACGACGGATGTTCTCGGTCGGGGTCCAGGTCGGGTTGGCACGCTTGCGCTCCACCTTGGTGATCCAGTTCTCCGGGGTATTCACCCCCAGCTGGCCGATGCCGATGGGCAGCACCTGCACCACGTTCTGGCCTTTCGGGTAGTAGTAGAGCCGCATCTCGGCCACGTTGATGACGATCCCTTCACGGGGCGCATTCGGCAGGATCAGCTGATGGGGTATGGTCAGCTTGCTGCCCGGGGTCGGCAGATAGGGGTCGACGCCCGGGTTCGCTTCCATGATGTTGGTCAGGCCCAACTGGAAGTCGGAGGCGATCTGCTCCAGCGGGCGATTGTCCGCGGGCACTACGTACTCCTGGTTCTCGCCGATCAGACGGCTGTTGTCGGCAGGCAGCGCGTACTCGACGGCCGCGGCCTGCTGGCTGACCAGGGTCAGAGTACATAAAAGGGCCGAAGCGGCAAAGCGAAGGGGATTCATAAAGTTCCTGTATGGTTTCCTGTACCTGTTGGCCTGAAGCCGGTTCATCCTCGGTCTGTCCCTTGTCACGAGTCGCTCTCGCCCGAGGCCAATACCGAGCGCGCATTCTTTCCCGAGTCGGACAAAATTTCAACTTGGAGATGGGCTTTTTAGAGGAAAAGATCTATTTATCGCCCAACTATGTCCCGTACCGGGTCCCTGACACGCTAGCATCGGCTGTCTGAGCGTAAAATGAACAAGGGTACTCATCCTGCCCGCCGGCTCAAATTGCATGATGGGCCTGTGACGAGTACAATCTCGCACCCCGTATATCCGCAGTATCGAGCCATTTAGTGCTCAGGGTGTACCCGCTTTGGGTGGCCGTGCGTCGAGTACGGTCGCGCAACGCCATCAACCTATACGACGCCATCAGGTGGCGCCGTCCTGATTTGCAATCAGATAGAAAGAGTCCAACATGTTCAGACCAGAATTGCTCTCCCCCGCCGGCACCCTCAAGAATATGCGTTACGCCTATGCCTATGGCGCCGACGCCGTCTATGCGGGCCAGCCCCGCTACAGCCTGCGGGTTCGCAACAACGAATTCGATCACGAGAACCTGCAACTCGGCATCAACGAGGCGCACGCGCTCGGCAAGCAGTTCTACGTGGTGGCCAACATCCAGCCCCACAACTCCAAGCTCAAGACCTTCATCCGCGACATGCGCCCGGTGGTGGAGATGAAGCCGGATGCGCTGATCATGTCCGACCCCGGTCTCATCATGATGATGCGCGAAGCCTTCCCGGACATGCCCGTTCACCTGTCGGTGCAGGCCAACGCGGTCAACTGGGCCACGGTGAAGTTCTGGCATCAGATGGGCCTGACCCGCGCCATCCTGTCCCGCGAGCTCTCCCTTGACGAGATCGAAGAGATCCGCATGCAGGTGCCAGAGATGGAGCTGGAAGTCTTCGTCCACGGCGCCCTGTGCATGGCCTACTCCGGCCGCTGCCTGCTCTCCGGTTACATCAACAAGCGCGACCCCAACCAGGGCACCTGCACCAACTCCTGCCGCTGGGAGTACAAGGTGCACGAGGGCAAGGAAGATGACGTGGGCCAGATAGTCCACCGTCAGGAGCCGATCGCCGTGCGTCCGGACAACACCTTAGGGCTAGGCAAACCGAGCGATGCGCTGGTGCTGCTGGAAGAGTCCAACCGTCCCGGCGAGTACATGACGGCGTTCGAGGATGAGCACGGCACCTACATCATGAACTCCAAGGACCTGCGCGCCGTCGAGCACGTCGAGCGTCTGACCAAGATGGGTGTGCATTCCCTCAAGATCGAAGGCCGCACCAAGTCCTTCTACTACTGTGCCCGCACCGCCCAGGTCTATCGCAAGGCCATCGACGATGCGGTCGCCGGTCGTCCGTTCGATCCGACCCTGATGGGCACCCTCGAGAACCTGGCTCACCGTGGCTACACCGAGGGCTTCCTGCGTCGTCACAACCACAGCGAGTACCAGAACTACGACTACGGCTACTCCGTCTCCGACACCCAGCAGTTCGTCGGCGAGATCACCGGCCGTCAGGGCGACATGGTGGAAGTGGAAGTGAAGAACAAGTTCCTGGTGGGCAACAGCCTGGAGCTGATGACGCCGCAAGGCAACGTCAGCTTCAACCTGGAGCAGATGCAGAACCGCAAGGGCGAGCTGATCGACACCGCACCGGGCAACGGCCACGTGGTCTATGTGCCGGTCCCGAAAGAGATCGACATCAACTACGGCATACTGCTGCGCAACCTGGGCGATCGTCAGGACACCCGCCAGCCGCACTCGGCGGCCTGAGATGGCGCTGCTCATCACCGACAAGTGCATCAACTGTGACATGTGCGATCCCGAGTGTCCGAACCAGGCCATCAGCCTGGGGGACAAGATCTACGAGATAGACCCGGATCGCTGCACCGAATGCGTCGGCCACTATGAGAAACCCACCTGCATCAGCGTCTGCCCCATCGACTGCATCATCTGGGATCCCGCTCACGTGGAAACCGAAGAGCAGTTGCTGGAGAAGTTTGTCAGCATGCACAGGCAGTAAAATTTGCATCAGCGTCTGCGCCTTGTGGACTGCATCCTCCGGGATCCCGCCCACGTGGAAACCGAAGAGCAGTGGCTGGACAAGTTTGTTCTGATGCACAAGCAATAACCGGCGTCTGCGACTCAGGGACTGCATAATCCAGGATCCCGCTCACGTGGGAACCGAAGAGCAGTGACTGAAGACGTTGGTCGGCATCCACCGTCAACGAATAAAAAAAGCCGGGATCTCCCGGCTTTTTTTATGACACGACAGCGATGTCAGGGTTTGACCAGTTTCTGCAACGCCTCCAGCTTGCGCTGGGCCTCCAGCAGCTCGGCCTGCGCCTCCTCCAGCTTGGCCTGCTTCTTGGCGATCTTGTCCGGCTTGCCCGACACCCGGGCGTTCTGCAGATCGAGCAGCCGCTCGTTCACCTCTTCCTTCTGCTTGGCGACCTCTTGCTGCTGCTCCTTGAGCAGGCCGGCATCGGTGCAATGGGCCTCGATGTTGCGCAAGGCTTGCTCCAGCCCGGCCACCTGAGCCCCATTGTCATGGGCCTTGGCAAAGGCCAGCTGCTCCGTCACGGCCTGATGCTGCGCCTTGCAGCCAATTTCCTCACTGCCATAGGCCTGACCGGCCAACAACAGCATGCTAATTCCGACAAACTTCCACATAACAACCTCATGAATCTGCCATTTTTGATGGCCGCCTATCAGACCCGACTCACCTCCCCGGGTCAAGCCGAAGACTCAAAGGGTACGACAGGGTTTGCGCAACATCACGCCAGTTCCCGCGAGATGGCGCTACAATAACGGCTTTCAGCATGGAGTCTCACATGAAGCAACAGTTCGTCATCATCGCCAACGGTGCCCCCTACGGCAGCGAATCCCTGTTCAATGCCCTGCGCCTTGCCATCGCCCTCAACGAGCAGGGCGGCGTCATCCTGAAACTATTCCTGATGTCCGACGCCGTCGGCGCCGCGCTGGCGAGCCAGGCGCCGGCCGAGGGCTACAACCTGCGCCAGATGCTGGAGATCCTGCTGGCACAGGGCACCGCGATCCGGCTGTGCAAGAGCTGCACAGACGCGCGCGGCATCAGTACCCTGCCCCTCATCGAGGGCATAGAGATAGGCACCCTGCCCCTGCTGGCCCAGTGGACCCTGGCGGCCGACAAGGTGCTGAGTTTCTAGCCGTCAGGAGCCGGCGCCGGCTCTCGCCAGGGCGGGGCGCGGGATCCGCGCTCCCCAGGCATACAGCAAGGAAGTCAGCACACAGAGCAGCGTCATCAGGATGTAGAGTGACTGCCCGCTCCACCGCTCGATGATCCAGCCTCCCAGCACGGCCCCTATGGCGCCGCCCAGTCCGGCTAAAGCGCCGGCCCCGAAATAGCTCCCTTTCAGATGAGGGGGAGACATCTGATCGATCAGCACGTTGAGCAGCGGGAACAAGATGGTCTCCCCCACGCTCAGCAGCAGCACGGCCCCGATCCAGTGCGACCACTGGGCGGGATCCCCCAGCGCAAACAGCACCTGAGCCCCCAGAAACAGCATGATGCCGAGCTGCAGCCGCACCTTGCCCGGCCAGCGCGCGAGCAGATGCAGCAGCGGGAATTGCAGCACCACCACGGTCAGCGCATTGATCGTTACCAGGATGGCGACCAGTCGCGCCACCTCGGGGGTCTCGGCCCGGGTCAGGTACTGCACCAGCGGCGAATGAAACTGGGAATAGACCAGCACCATCAGCAGGTTGGCCATCACCAGCAACAGAAAGCCCCGATCTAGCCACAGCACCCTGATGGCATCGCGCAGGCCCAGCCCGCTGCTGCGCACCTCTTGCTTCCTCAGCCGACGAAAGCCCCAGACGAAGGCGGCGCCCAGCAACAGATAGCTGCCGGAGAGCAGCAGGAAGGTCTGCTGCTGGGCGCTGATGCCGAGGGTCACTCCGAGCAGAGGTCCGATCGCCGCCCCCAGGTTGAGCAGGAAGTAACGCAGGTGCAGCGCCAGCTCGCGGGCCTTGGGGGAATCTAGGCTGTCGGCCATCAGCGCCTTGCCGGGGGCATCGATGAGCCCGGAGGCGAGGCCGCTGCCGATCACCCCGAGCCCCAACCAGAGCACAGAGTGGGAGAAACCGAGCAGGCCATAGCAGAGCAACGCGACCAGGCAGCCCGCCAGCAGGATGTTGCGTCGCCCCAGCCGGTCCGACAGCCAGCCGCCGTAGAAGCTGATCAGGGTCGAGAGCGCCGCACTCGCGCCCAGCATGGCCCCTATGCTGGTGGCCGAGAGCGCATACTCCCGATAGAGCAAGATGGAGAGAAAGGGCCAGACCATGTAATAGCTGGTGCGCACCAGGAAGGTGCCCAGGATCACGGTCCAGACCAGGGGGGGAAACTGCCTGAGGAGGGCCCACGACATCGTACTGCTCCTTGTTACCCGTCGCACGGGGAGCCCACTGTTGTAGCAGAGGGGCTCATAAGAAACAACGGCGCCCGAGACGCGGGCACAAAAAAGCCGACCCTGAGGTCGGCTTCTTGACGGCACGGCAGCCTTATTCGGCAGTCGGCTCTTCGACGGCGGCAACGGCCACGTCAGCAACCGGGGCGGCGGCTTCGGTCGATGCATTCGCTTCCTTGATGGAGAGACGCACGCGGCCTTGACGGTCCACTTCCAGTACCTTCACCTTCACAACATCACCGATCTTCAGGAAGTCGGCCACGTTCTGCACGCGGGCATCGGTGATCTGGGAGATGTGTACCAGACCGTCTTTACCCGGCAGGATGTTGACGAAGGCGCCGAAATCGGCCAGACGCACAACCTTGCCTTCATAGATGCGGTTCACTTCGATCTCGGCGGTGATGGCCTCGATACGACGGATGGCTTCCATGGCGGCTTCGTTGGCAACGGCGGAGATGCGGACGGTGCCGTCATCATCCAGCTCGATGTTGGTGCCGGTCTCTTCGGTCAGGGCACGGATCACGGAACCACCCTTGCCGATCACATCCTTGATCTTCTCAGGATTGATCTTGATGGTGTGGATGCGCGGGGCGAAATCGGAGATCTCGGCACGGGGAGCCTGGATGGCTTCGTCCATGACCTTCAGGATGTGCAGGCGAGCGCCACGGGCTTGCTTGAGGGCAATCTCCATGATCTCTTTGGTGATGCCTTCGATCTTGATGTCCATCTGCAGCGCGGTGATACCCTGGGTAGTACCGGCCACCTTGAAGTCCATGTCGCCCAGGTGATCTTCGTCACCCAGAATGTCGGACAGCACGACGAAACCTTCTTCTTCCTTCACCAGACCCATGGCGATACCGGCAACGGAGGCCTTGATCGGCACACCCGCGTCCATCAGCGCCAGGGAGGAACCACAAACGGAGGCCATGGAGGAGGAACCGTTGGATTCGGTGATTTCAGACACCACGCGCACCACGTACGGGAACTCGGCGGCGCTCGGCATCACGGCAGCAACGCCACGCTTGGCCAGACGACCGTGACCGATCTCACGACGCTTCGGGCTACCCATCATGCCGGTCTCGCCGACGCAGTACGGTGGGAAGTTGTAGTGCAGCATGAAGCGGTCGGCGCGGTGGCCGGCCAGCTCGTCGATGTTCTGGGCGTCACGCTCGGTACCCAGGGTCGCAACCACGATCGCCTGAGTCTCACCACGGGTGAACAGGGCGGAGCCGTGAGCACGCGGCAGGATGCCGGTGCCAACGGACAGGGCGCGGATCATTTCCGGATCGCGACCATCGATACGCGGCTCGCCACGGACCACACGGCCACGGACGATGCGGCTTTCCAGGCTGTGGAACTCTTCGCCGATCTTCTTGGCATCTTCTTCCACGCCGGCAGCGATAACCTGCTCGACCACACGCTGCTTGATGGCACCGATGGCGGCGTAACGCACGGCCTTCTCGGTGATGCGGTAGGCTTCACCCAGCTCGGCGGTGGCCAGCTCGGCAATCTTGGCCTTCAGCGCTTCGTTGGTCGCAGGCGGGGTCCAATCCCACGGCTGGGTACCCACGTCGGCGGCGAATGCGTTGATGGCGTTGATCACCACTTGCATCTGCTCGTGGCCATAGACCACGGCGCCCAGCATTACTTCTTCGGACAGGATGGCCGCTTCGGATTCCACCATCAGCACCGCGTTGGCGGTACCGGCGACGACCAGGTCCAGATCGCTCTGCGGCAGTTCCTGGGTGGTCGGGTTCAGCACGTACTGGCCGTTCATGTAACCGACGCGGGCAGCAGCAATCGGGCCGCCGAACGGGATGCCGGAGATGGCCAGTGCAGCAGAGGCACCGATCATGGCAACGATGTCGGGGGACACGGCCGGGTTCACGGACATGACGGTGGCAACCACCTGAACCTCATTGAGGAAGCCTTCCGGGAACAGCGGACGAATAGGACGGTCGATCAGACGGGAGATGAGGGTCTCGCCTTCGCTCGGACGGCCTTCGCGACGGAAGAAACCACCCGGGATACGACCAGCAGCATAGGTACGCTCCTGGTAGTTGACGGTCAGCGGGAAGAAATCACGGCCGTGATCGGCCTCTTTCTTGCCGACTACGGTCACAAATACGCAGGTATCGTCCATGCTGACCATTACGGCCGCAGTGGCTTGACGGGCCATCACACCGGTTTCCAGGGTAACGGTGTGTTGACCGTACTGGAATGACTTTACAATAGGATTCACGTGAATTTCCTTTTTACAATTTGGCTCTTTAAATTCGCGTGCAAGTATACTTGATTCGAACCAAAAGGTAAGCGGTGGCACACATTCTGTGAGGCAGGCAACGCTTTGCAGCGCGATAAAAATGATCCATAAAAAAGGGGAACCTCACGGTTCCCCTTTTTCGCGAAATCTGATGGTCGATTAACGACGCAGACCCAGCTTGGCGATCAGAGCAGCGTAACGCTGAACGTCTTTACGCTTCAGGTAGTCCAGCAGTTTGCGACGCTGGGAAACCATGCGCAGCAGACCACGACGACCGTGGTGATCCTTGGCGTGCTCTTTGAAGTGACCTTGCAGATGGTTGATCTGGGCAGTCAGCAGGGCAACCTGCACTTCGGGGGAGCCAGTGTCGTTGGCGCAACGAGCGTTGTCAGCAACGATGGAAGCTTTGATCTCAGCATTTAGAGACATGGTATTACTCCAGTAGAGTGTTTAAAGGTTCACAGCCAATCTCTAATTCAGCCGTGAAATGAGGGCGGTATCATAATCGCACCCGCCCCCTTTCGCAACGAGAAAGACGCGCGACGGGAAAGATGTGCGATGGGCGAGCTGCCCCGATACCGCCTGAGGATCACTCCTCGTCTTGTTCGTCGTGATAGCGTACCAGCCGCTTGGGGGCGACCCGGCCTTCGTCGTCGATCTCGCCGACGCCGATGAACTCGCGCTCAGGACCGACCGTCATGCGAACCTGACCGCCTTGCGGGGCACCGGCCACCTGTACGGCCTGACCCTGGTTCACATAGGCGGCCACCGCCGCCAGCATGTTCACCTCGGGCAGGGCCGCCACGGCGGTATCCATCGGCAGCAACAGGGGATCGAGCTGTTCCCGCGGCGGAATGCTCTCGACCTTGGCCTGCTCGAAGATGCACTCGAGCTGATCCAGGGTCAGCATCCGCTCATAGGGATAGTTCGCCACCTGGGTACGACGCAGCTGGCTGACGTGTGCACCACAGCCCAGCACTTCGCCCAGATCGTCCACCAGGGAACGGATGTAGGTACCCTTGCTGCAATGCACCTCCAGCCGCACCTCATCCCCTTCAAAACTCAGCAGTTTGAGCTCGAACACAGTGATGGGACGGGCTTCCCGCTCGATCTCGATGCCTTCACGGGCGTACTCATAGAGCGGGCGACCGTTGTGCTTGAGGGCGGAGTACATGGACGGCACCTGCATGATGGGGCCGCGGAACTGGTCCAGCGACTCGATCAGGGTGCCCAGGGCCACGTTCACCGGCCGGGTGGAGACCACCTCGCCGTCGGAGTCGCTGGTGTTGGTGCGCTCTCCCAGCTTGGCGGTCACCTCATAGCGCTTGTCCGCCTCCAGCAGATACTGGGAGAACTTGGTGGCCTCACCGAGGCAGATCGGCAGCATGCCGGTCGCCAGCGGATCCAGGGCACCGGTGTGACCGGCCTTGGCGGCATTGTAGATACGCTTGACCTTCTGCAACACATCGTTGGAGGTCAGACCGGTCGGCTTGTCCAGCAGCAGGATGCCGTGTACGTCACGACCCTTGAAACGGCGTCTACGAGACATCTCAGACTTTATCCTCTGTATCATCCGGTGCGGCTTCGTCTTCCTCACGGCCGGCTTCGGCCATGCGACGCTTGTCGTCACGCACTGTGTTGGACACCAGGTTGGAGATGCGCATACCCTCGACCAGGGTCTGGTCGTAGTAGAAGCGCAGCTCAGGCACCACCCGCAGACGCATGGCGCTGCCGAGCAGGCTGCGGATGTAGCCAGCCGCTTCGGTCAGGCCCTTGAGCCCTTCCGCGATACGCTCGGCATCGATATCCAGCTGCAAGAAGGTGACGTATATCTTGGCGTAGTTAAGGTCCTTGGACACTTCCACGTCCGAGACGGTTACCATGCCGATGCGCGGGTCTTTCACCTCACGCTGCAAGATCAGTGCGATTTCGCGCTGGATCTGCTGGCCGACCCTGCTGGTCCGGCTGAATTCTCTGGCCATATTTCTATCCTGCGATAAAAGGGGGCCGCAGCCCCCTATTTTGTCTAATGCTCGGCTTACAGAGTCCGTTGAATGACAACAGTCTCGTAAACTTCGATCTGGTCGCCTTCGCGTACGTCGTTGTAGTTCTTGACCGCGATACCACACTCGTAACCGTTGCGGACTTCGTTGACGTCATCCTTGAAGCGACGCAGGGATTCCAGCTCGCCTTCATAAATGACCACGTTTTCACGCAGAACACGGATACGGTTGGAACGCTTGACCACACCTTCGGTAACCATACAGCCGGCAACGGCGCCGAACTTCGGTGACTTGAAGACGCTACGCACTTCAGCCAGACCGATGATCTCCTGACGATACTCAGGGGCCAGCTTGCCGCTCATGGCCTGCTTCACTTCGTCGATCAGATCATAGATGACGGAGTAGTAACGCAGATCCAGACTCTCGGATTCGATGACCTTGCGCGCAGAAGCGTCGGCACGGACGTTGAAGCCCACCAGGATGGCGCTGGATGCCGCGGCCAAGGTGGCGTCGGTTTCGGTGATACCACCGACCCCTGAACCCACGATCTTGACCTTGACTTCCTCGGTAGAGAGCTGGACCAACGAATCGCAGATAGCTTGTACGGAGCCCTGTACGTCGGCCTTGATCACCACGTTCACTTCGGACACTTCGCCCTCGGTCATGTTGGCGAACATGTTTTCCAGCTTGGCCTTCTGCTGGCGTGCCAGCTTGACGTCGCGGAACTTGCCTTGACGATAGAGTGCCACTTCACGGGCCTTCTTCTCGTCACGTACGACGGTAGCTTCGTCACCGGCAGACGGCACCCCGGACAGACCCAGGATCTCGACCGGCAGGGACGGGCCCGCTTCCTTGATCTCGCGACCCAGTTCGTCACGCATGGCACGAATCCGACCGTATTCCAGACCACACAGCACGATGTCGCCCTGGCGCAGGGTACCTTCTTGTACCAGCACGGTAGCAACAGGACCACGACCCTTGTCCAGGAAGGACTCGATCACGACGCCGCTGGCCATGCCATCGACAACCGCTTTCAGCTCCAGTACTTCGGACTGGATCAGGATGGCTTCCAGCAGATCGTCGATGCCTTCGCCAGACTTGGCGGAGACGTGCACGAACTGGCTATCGCCACCCCAGTCTTCGGACATGACGTTGTAACGGGCCAGCTCGGTCTTGACGCGATCCGGATCCGCTTCAGGCTTGTCGATCTTGTTGACCGCAACCACGATGGGCACTTCTGCCGCCTTGGCGTGCTGGATGGCTTCGATGGTCTGCGGCATGACGCCGTCATCGGCAGCCACGACCAGTACCACGATATCGGTCGACTTGGCACCACGAGCACGCATGGAGGTAAAGGCAGCGTGACCCGGGGTATCCAGGAAGGTGATCATGCCACTGTCGGTTTCGACGTGGTAGGCACCGATGTGCTGGGTGATGCCACCGGCTTCGCCAGCGGCGACCTTGGCCTTGCGGATGTAATCCAGCAGGGAGGTCTTGCCGTGGTCGACGTGACCCATGATGGTCACGACCGGAGCGCGCGGCTTGGCTTCGGAGGTCTCGTCACGATCGGACAGTACCGCCTCTTCCAGCTCGTTCTCACGACGCAGCAACACCTTGTGGCCCATCTCCTCGGCGACCAGCTGAGCAGTTTCCTGATCGATCACCTGGTTGATGGTGGCCATGGCGCCCATCTTCATCATCGCCTTGATGACTTCGACACCCTTGACGGCCATCTTGTTGGCCAGCTCGGCCACGGTAATGGTCTCGCCGATCACCACGTCACGGTTCACCACGGCAGCCGGCTTGTTGAAGCCGTGCTTCATGGCGTTTGGCATGGCCATCTTGCCGCGCTTGCCTTTGCGGGCACGGGGGTTGCGGGAGTCACGGTCGTCTTCGCGGCGAGTGGCCTTTTTCGGGGCCTTGACTGCAGCAGCAGCAGTGCGACGACTGGTCTCTTCCTTCCGGTCCAACTCGTCTTCTGCGGCTTGCGCATGCTTGTTGGTGGTCAGATGGTAATCACTGCTCTCTTTGGCGCGAGCAGCTTCTTCTTCAGCCCAGCGAGGGCCGTTCTGTTCCGCCATGACGCGAGCCTCTTCGGCTTTCTTCGCGGCGAGTTCTTCTGCTTTTTGCAAAGCGGTTTGTTCCTGTTGGCGCTTCAGTTCTTCTGCTTCGCGCTTGGCCATCTTTTCTGCCTCTTGCTGAGCTGTGCTAGCGGCTACTTTGGCGGGCTGTGGAGCCTGTCGAGCCTTTGATTGTGCCTCGATCCGCGCCTTTTCCTCAGCTTCACGACGAGCCTGCTCAGCCTCACGGCGAGCCTTCTCTTCAGCGTCGAGACGGACCTTGTTTTCGGCCTCGTGACGAGCTTTTTCTTCTGCTTCCAAACGCGCTGTTTCCTCGGCTTCCGCCTGACGCTGTTCATCTTCCAGCGCCGAGCGTTTTACATAGGTGCGAGTCTTGCGCACTTCAACCTGCACTTCTTTGTTCTTGCCGCCGGTCCCTTGAACACTGATGGTGCTCTTGGTCTTGCGCTGCAAAGTCATGCGGGCAGGTGCGGTGAGCTCGTCACCTCCATGCTGTTTTTTCAAGTGAGCCAGCAGAGTCTGTTTTTCAGACTCGCTGACGAGGTCGTCGGCCTTGCTCTTGCTGATACCGGCATCGACAAACTGCTGGAGAAGACGATCAACCGGCGTGTCGATGTCAGTGGCAAGTTGTTTGACTGATACTTCTGCCATTCATTTTCCTCCGTTTGATCTTATTCAGACTGCTCTTCTCCGAACCAACAGATATTGCGAGCAGCCATAATCAGCTCACCGGCTTTCTCAGCGGTCAGCTCTTCAATGTCGGCAAGGTCGTCGATACCTTGCTCTGCCAAATCTTCCAGGGTGCCAACACCGCGCGCGGCCAGGGCATATGCCATGTCGCGACCGAGGCCAGCCAGATTGAGCAGGTCTTCGGAAGGCTCTACGCCGTCGAAGGATTCTTCTTTGGCCAGGGCCTTGGTGGTCAGGACATCCTTGGCACGCTTGCGCAGCTCTTCCACCATGTCTTCGTCCAGACCGTCGATGGCCAGCAGCTCATTGACGGGTACGAAGGCGATCTCTTCCAGAGTGGAGAAACCTTCTTCCATCAGCAGACCGGCGAAATCGTCGTCGATGTCGAGGGCGCTGGTGAACAGGGTCAGGATGCGATCGTTCTCGGCCTGGTGCTTGGAACGCATGTCCTCGACGGTCATGACGTTCAGCTCCCAACCGGTCAGCTGGGACGCCAGACGCACGTTCTGACCGTTGCGACCGATGGCCTGGGCCAGGTTGGCGGCTTCCACGGCGATGTCCATGGTGTGGTTGTCTTCATCGACGATGATGGAGGCCACATCGGCCGGCGCCATGGCATTGATCACGTATTGAGCGGGGTTGTCATCGTACAGCACGATGTCGGCACGCTCACCGCTCAGCTCGGCGGAGACGGCTTGCACCCGAGCACCACGCATGCCGATACAGGCACCGATCGGGTCGATACGACGATCGTTGGTCTTGACCGCGATCTTGGCGCGGGAACCCGGATCACGGGCGGCGCCCATGATTTCGATCATCTCTTCGCCGATTTCTGGCACTTCGATGCGGAACAGCTCTTTCAGGAAGTCCGGGCTGGAACGGCTGACGAACAGCTGGGAACCACGGGCTTCGGGGCGTACGGCATAGAGCAGGCCACGGATGCGGTCGCCCGGACGGAAGGTCTCGCGCGGCAGCATGTCGTCACGGAAGATCACCGCCTCGGCATTGCTGCCCAGATCCAGGATCACGTTGTCACGGTTGCTCTTCTTGACCACGCCACTGATGATGGTGCCTTCCTTGTCCTTGAACTGGTCAACGACTTGGGAGCGCTCGGCTTCGCGCACTTTCTGCACGATAACCTGCTTGGCGGTCTGGGTGGTGATGCGGTCGAAGGTGACAGAATCGATCTGGTCTTCAACATACTCACCCACCTGGATTTCGGGGTCATCTATCTGGGCCGCTTCCAGGGTGATTTCACCGTAAGCGTTCTCCATGGAGGCCTGATCGGCCACCACAACCCAACGGCGATAGGTGTCGTAGTCACCGGTCTTGCGATCGATCTCGACGCGAACTTCAATCTCGCCTTCGTATTTTTTCTTGGTCGCAGTCGCCAGCGCAGTCTCCAGAGCCTGGAAGATCTTCTCGCGGGGAACAGCCTTCTCGTTGGACACAGCGTCAACGACCAGCAAAATCTCTTTATTCATATCCGATAGCCTCGTTAACCAAAGTTCGGCACTATGTTCGCTTTTTGGATATTGGTGAAAGCCAACACCTCGTCCTTACCATCCACTGTCAGGGTGACCATGTCGCCCTGCACAGCTTTGATCACGCCTTTGAACTTGCGGCGGTTATTTGTTGCCATCCGGAGCGAAACCGCCGCCTCTTGGCCAACGTATTTTTCGAACTGGGCAACCTTGAACAGCGGACGATCCAGACCGGGCGAAGAGACTTCCAGGAAGTACTCCTCGGTGATGGGATCTTCAACGTCCATGATGGCGCCAACCTGGCGGCTCACCTCGGCACAGTCTTCCACCGTCACGCCTTGCTCCGAGTCGATAAAGACGCGCAAGGTCGAGTGTTTACCCGCACGGATAAACTCAACACCCCAAAGTTCAAAACCCAAGGCAACGACCGGAGCCTCGAGCAGATCGGTCAAACGTTGTTCCAACGTAGCCAAAGTCACCCTCCGAAAAACAAAAAAAGGGCATAAAGCCCAGATAGAGATCGATTCAGAGTAAATCGCACATAACAAAAAGCCCCGATGTCAAATCGGGGCTTGGCGCTTTACCCTGATTGTCGCCTCGCAGCGACCGCCTTCCTGAGCGTAGGAAATGCGTGAAATTTGGTTGCGGGGGCCGGATTTGAACCGACGACCTTCGGGTTATGAGCCCGACGAGCTACCATGCTGCTCCACCCCGCGTCCGAAATCGTGCGAGATTATAGCTACTTCACTCTCGTCATACAAGACTGACTGGCTATAATATACCCGGTTACCCGAGCTCACTACTTAATTGGTGCCGTGGGCGGGACTCGAACCCGCACACCCTAGAGCACTACCCCCTCAAGATAGCGTGTCTACCAATTCCACCACCACGGCAAAAACTCTTTACTCGGGAACGTCAGTGTCTTTCTTGACTGGCGCTTTGGTCTGCTCAACTTGTTGAGTCTGTTGCAGATTTTCCCATTCGCTACCCTGTTTCACCTTGTTGCTGGACATGGAACCCAATACCAGGCTAATCAAGAAGAACAGAGTGGCCAAAATTGCTGTTGTTCGGGTCAGGAAACTGCCTGAACCACCGGAGCCGAATACGGTATTCGATGCCCCTGCGCCGAAGGAGGCGCCCATGTCAGCCCCTTTACCTTGCTGAATCATCACCAGACCAATCAGGGCCAATGACACCAACAGATAAACGACTAAAAGAATTTCGTACATTTAACTTGCACCCTTTGCCGCTTCAACAATTCCTAAAAACGCCTTGTCATCGAGACTCGCACCGCCAATCAGACCGCCATCAATGTCGGGCTGGGCAAACAAATCTCGTGCATTGGCCGGTGTCACGCTCCCACCATAGATGATTCTTACTTTCTCACCTATTACCGGAGTATCCTCCGCCAAGCGACCGCGTATAAAGGAATGAACCTCTTGTGCCTGCTCGGGTGTGGCGCATTTACCTGTACCTACAGCCCAAATCGGCTCGTAGGCGATGATAGCATTATCGAAAGCCATCGCGCCATTTTTCTCTATGACAATATCCAGCTCTTCGGCGATCACCTCGAAGGTTCTTCTCGCCTGCCTCGCCGCACCTGACTCCCCCAAACAGAGGATGGGGATCAAGCCTGCCGCTCTGGCTGCCGCAAACTTCTCTGCGACGATAAAGCTGGTCTCACCAAAGAGACGCCTGCGCTCGGAGTGCCCTACCAGTACGTAACGGCACCCTGCCTCAACCAGCATCTTACACGAGACTTCACCCGTGTAAGCGCCCGATTGGTGCTGGCTCACATTCTGAGCCCCCAACTTCATCATCCTCTGCCCGTCGAGCAGCGAAGCCGTGAAGTCGAGATGCACATGGGATGGACACAAAACCACATCTACTTGCTCATCGATGCCTTGCAGGCACTGGCCAGTAAACTGTTCTAACTGCGACCTACTACCGTGTAACTTCCAGTTGGCGGCTACAATCGGCTTGCGATGTCCCATCGGCAACTCCCTTGCGAAAGCGGGCTGATAATATCCAGAGGAATGTCAGCTGACAAGCGCTATTTTTGAATTTTCGAATCGTTTGAACAAGATACAACCAGGGCGGCTAAAAAGCCGCCCCTTTTGCTCATTAAAACGCCGATTCGACCTGTCGGGCAATGCGGTTCGCCATGTCGAGCACCTGTTGCTCATGCTCCCCTTCCACCATGACCCGGATCAGCGGCTCGGTGCCGGATTTGCGCAGCAAGACGCGACCGCGACCGGCCAGCTCCTGCTCCACCTTGCTGACTTCGGCGAGCACGGCTGGCGAGGTCAGCGGATCCTTGCCTTCGGCGAAGCGCACGTTCACCAGCACCTGCGGGAACTTGCTCATGCCGGAGCGCAGCTTGGCCAGCGGCATCTCGGCGGAGCATACCGCCGTCAGCACCTGCAGGGCGGCGACTATGCCATCCCCGGTGGTGGTCTGATCCAGGCAGATGATGTGGCCGGAGTTTTCACCGCCGATGCGCCAGCCCTTCTCGCTCATCATCTCCAGCACGTAACGGTCGCCCACCTTGGCCCGCGCAAACGGGATGCCAAGGGTCTGCAGCGCCAGCTCCAGGCCCATGTTGGCCATCAGGGTACCGACCACACCGCCCTTGAGGCGACCATTGCGCAGCGCATCACGGGCGATGATGTAGAGGATCTCGTCCCCGTCGATGATGTAACCGGTGTGATCCACCATCACCAGGCGATCGCCGTCACCGTCGAAGGCGACACCGAGATCGGCCTTGCACTCCAGCACCTTGGCGGCCAGCGCCTCCGGGGCGGTAGAGCCGACCCCGTCGTTGATGTTGAGGCCATCCGGGCTGCAGCCGATGGCGATCACCTCGGCACCCAGCTCGCGGAACACCGAGGGGGCGATGTGATAGGTGGCGCCATGACCACAATCCACCACCATCTTCACCCCTTCTAGGCTCAGGTGGGTGGGGAAGGTGCTCTTGCAAAACTCGATGTAACGACCGGCGGCATCGTCGATACGCTGCGCCTTGCCGAGCTCGGCCGACTCGACGCACTTGAGTTCGTGATCCAGCTCGGCTTCGATGGCGAGTTCGACGTCGTCCGGCAGCTTGGTACCGTCGGCGGAGAAGAACTTGATGCCGTTATCGTAATAGGGGTTGTGAGAGGCGCTGATGACGATGCCGGCCTCGGCCCGGAAGGTGCGGGTCAGGTAGGCGACCGCCGGAGTGGGCATGGGCCCCATCAGTATGGCCTTGAGACCGGCGGCGGAGAGGCCCGCCTCCAGGGCCGACTCCAGCATGTAGCCGGAGATGCGGGTATCCTTGCCGATCAGCACCTTCTTGGTGCCCTTCTTGGAGAGCACCTTGCCCGCGGCCCAACCCAGTTTCATCACGAAATCCGGGGTGATCGGGAATTCACCCACCTTGCCGCGCACACCATCTGTGCCGAAGTACTTTCTGGTCATGGTCTGTTCTCGTTATTTCATCTGGATACGAAATCTTGTCCCGTCATTGTCATCCAGCCGACGCGCAGCGCATCCATGGTGGATCGCACGTCGTGCACCCGGATGATCCTGGCGCCATGTTGCAACCCGATCAGGGCGCAGGCCAGACTGCCGGCCAGCCGCTCATCAACCGAGCGACCGAGCAGATTGCCTATCATAGACTTTCGCGACATCCCCACCAAGAGCGGCAGGCCGTAATCGAGCAACTTCTGCTGCTTGGCCAGCAGCCGATAGTTGTGCGTCACCGTCTTGCCAAAGCCATAGCCCGGATCCAGCAACAGCTGCTGGCGCGCAATGCCTGCGGCTAGGCAGGCCGCGATCCGCTCATCGAAGAAGGCCCTCACCTCCCCCAGCAGATCGTCGTAATGGGGCTCCGCCTGCATGGTCCTCGGCTGCCCCTGCATGTGCATCAGGCAGACGGGCACGTCAGCCTCTGCCGCGGCGGACAAGGCACCAGGCTCGAGCAGGGCCCGCACGTCGTTGATGAGATGGCCACCTGCGGCGCAGCCTTCGCGCATCACGACAGCTTTCGAGGTGTCGAGGGAGATCATGACATCCAGCTCCTGTCCCATCCGCTCAACCACCGGGATCACCCGGTCCAGCTCTTCCTGCACGCTCACATCGGGCGCCCCGGGGCGGGTCGACTCACCGCCGATGTCGATGAGCGTGGCGCCCTCCTCCACCATCTGGCGCGCATGAGCCATGGCCTGCTCCACCTGACTGAAGCGACCGCCATCGGAGAAGGAGTCCGGGGTCACGTTGAGGATCCCCATGACATGGGGGCGATCGAGGGACAGGCTGCGCCCCTTGCTGTTCAGTTGCATCTTTGCCTCCACCTGTATAAAGAAAATCCGAGCATCCGCATAAAGAAAAACCCCGGGCAAGCCCGGGGTTTGGATCATGACAAATTATTTGGCCGGGATGTCGTTGGCCTTGTCGATGTCGGTCAGCGGTGCGCTGCTGTCATCGGCCTGGCTCTTGGCCTCAGGCTCGCTGCTCACGCTGGCGCCGCCTTGCGGGGTATCACCGTGCTCGTCGTGCCAGTTGCTGGGAGCACGCACCTCGCGACGGGCCATCAGATCGTCGATCTGCTTGGCGTCGATGGTCTCGTACTTCATCAGCGCATCTTTCATGGTGTGCAACACGTCCATGTTGTCCAGCAGGATCTGCTTGGAGCGGGCGTAGTTGCGATCGATGACCTGCTTGACCTCGGCGTCGATGACCCGAGCGGTGTCGTCAGACATGTGCTTGGCCTTGGCCATGCTGCGGCCGAGGAACACTTCGCCCTCTTCTTCCGCATAGAGCATGGGACCGAGACGCTCGGACATGCCCCACTGAGTGACCATCTTGCGGGCGATGTCGGTCGCGCGCTCGATGTCGTTGGAGGCACCGGTCGATACCTTCTCGGCACCGTAGATCAGCTCTTCCGCCAGACGACCGCCGTACAGGCTGGAGATCATGGACTCCAGATGCTGCTTTGAGTGGCTCCAGCGATCCTGCTCGGGCAGGTACATGGTCACCCCCAGCGCACGACCGCGCGGGATGATGGATACCTTGTAGACGGGGTCATGATCCGGTACCAGACGACCGATGATGGCGTGACCCGCCTCATGGTAAGCCGTCATCTCCTTCTCGGAGTCCCTCATCACCATGGAGCGACGCTCCGCCCCCATCATGATCTTGTCCTTGGCCTTCTCGAACTCCAGCATAGAGACCACACGACGGCTCTCACGGGCGGAGAACAGGGCGGCTTCGTTGACCAGGTTGGCGAGATCGGCACCGGAGAAGCCCGGGGTACCACGTGCAATCACAGCGGCATTGACGTCATCCGCCAACGGCACCTTGCGCATGTGTACCTTGAGGATCTGCTCGCGACCACGGACATCCGGCAGGCCGACCACGACCTGACGGTCGAAACGACCTGGACGCAGCAGCGCAGGATCCAGCACGTCGGGACGGTTGGTGGCGGCGATGACGATGACGCCTTCGTTGCCTTCGAAACCATCCATCTCGACCAGCATCTGGTTCAGGGTCTGCTCACGCTCGTCGTGACCACCACCGAGACCGGCGCCACGCTGACGACCGACCGCATCGATTTCATCGATGAAGATGATGCAGGGAGACGACTTCTTGGCCTGCTCGAACATGTCGCGTACCCGGGAGGCACCGACACCCACGAACATCTCGACGAAATCAGAACCGGAGATGGTGAAGAAAGGCACCTTGGCCTCGCCCGCGATGGCCTTGGCCAGCAGGGTCTTACCGGTACCGGGCGGGCCAACCAGCAGCACGCCGGTGGGGATCTTGCCACCCAGCTTCTGGAACTTGGTCGGATCACGCAGGTAGTCGACCAGCTCTTTGACCTCTTCCTTGGCCTCGTCACAGCCTGCGACGTCGACGAAGGTGGTCTTGATCTGATCTTCACTCATCAGGCGAGCCTTGCTCTTGCCGAACGACATGGCACCCTTGCCACCGCCGCCTTGCATCTGACGCATGAAGAAGACCCAGACACCGATCAGCAACAGCATCGGGAACCAGGAGATGAAGATGGACGTGATCAGAGACGGCTCTTCCGGCTTCTCACCCATGACCTTCACATTGTGATTGAGCATGTCGTTGAGCAGCTGGGGATCCGGCGCCGGGATGATGGTGGTGAAACGCTCACCGGTGCGCTTGACGCCATTAATGACCTTGCCATCCATCCGCACTTCACGGATCTGCTCTTGGGTCACTTCTTTAACGAAGCTGGAATAGTCCAGCTGGCGACTGGTAGTATCGCTGGGGCTGAAGCTATTGAACACCGACATCAACACGACGGCGATGACCAGCCACAGGATTAGGTTTTTCGCCATGTCACTCAAATCAATGACCTCGCAGACTGACAGTTAACGATGAGGGTTAGGGTACTACAGTTTAAAACCGGTAGCCACAATGTAGACTTCTCGTGAACGGGCACGGGAGGAGTCTGGTTTACGTATCTTGACGGCAGAAAAAAGTTTACGAATTTCATTGAGATAGGCATCAAAACCCTCTCCCTGGAACACCTTGACCACGAAACTGCCGTTGGTACGTAGGACCTGATTGCACATATCCAGCGCCAGCTCGATCAGATACATGGAGCGTGCCTGATCCACCTGCGGGGTACCGCTCATGTTGGGCGCCATGTCAGACATGACGACATCAACCTTGTCCGGGCCCACCCGTGCCAGCAAGGCGCCGAGCACAGTTTCCTCCCGAAAGTCCCCCTGCAGGAAATCGACACCGGCGATGGAATCCATCGGCAGAATATCGCACGCGATCACCCGCCCGTTGTCACCCACCTGATTGATGGCGAACTGGGACCAGCCACCGGGGGCCGCCCCCAGATCCACCACCGTCATGCCCGGTTTGAGCAATTTGTCCTTGCCCTGGATCTCATCGATCTTGAACACGGCGCGGGAACGCAGTCCCAACTTCTGGGCTTTTTTGACGTAATGATCGTCAAAATGTTCTTTTAACCAGCGGGTTGAACTGGGGGAATGTTTTTTCTGGGTCATGATTGTCGACTTTAAAAAACCACAAGGGTTATTAGTATTAAGGGCTAAGTGGGGGTAGAATACGCCCCTTTCAACCCTGACTTATGAAGAAATTGCCATGATTCTCAACAATAAACAGAAACAGTACCTCAAGGGCCTTGCCCACAGCCTGAAGCCGGTCGTCCTCTTGGGACAACACGGCCTGACTGAAGGTGTGCTGGCCGAGATCGATCTGGCGCTGAACCACCACGAGCTGATCAAGGTTAAGGTGTCGTCTGAAGATCGTGAGATGAAACAGCTGGTGATGGAAGCCATCGTCCGTGAGACCGGCTCCATCAAGGTACAGAGCATGGGCCATGTGCTGACCATCTATCGTCAGGCGACTGAACCCAAGATCCAATTACCGCGCAAGTAACAGGAAAGAGCATTCGCTCTTTCCTTCATTTCCCTTCTTCCCAAGTCGCTTGCCAAAATAGTCGTCAGGCCCTTAACCTGCGATGAATACTTGCGGACATCCACTATGGACAAGCATCAGATCCTCACCGAAGAAGAGCTGGCCATGCTGCAGGACTTGGGAGACACCGAGGACAAGGCCGCCGGCCAGTTCCTGCGCGGTTATCTGAACCTCCCCCTGCTCCGCCTGCTGCAACGGGCCGATCCCCTGGTCCTCGAGGCACGGATCGCCGGCCATCAGCTGCGCTTTCCGCTGCACTGCACCGAAGACGAGGAGGGTCACACCGAGCTGCGCATCGCCGCCCCGAGCATCACCGAGTTGGGCTACCCTCACCTGCGCGCCTGGCGCCTCGATGAGAAGGCCAGCCTGCAGACGGCCGATGGCAACTATTCGGTCCACAGCCTGTCGGTCGGCGGCCTGATCGTCGAAGGGCTGCCAGCGGCGCTGACCAAGGGGGATGCCCTCAACGGCAGCCTGCAGATCGAAGGGTTGCCCCCTCTGCCACTGAGCGGCACCCTGATCAGGCGCATCCGCTCGCGCAAGCAGCGGCACGACTGGGCCCTGCAGTTCGAGCTGGACAAAACGGACCGGGAACAGCTGCGAGACTGGATCTTCCAGCGTCACCAGGACGCCTTCGTCCAGGAATACCAGGCGGACTAAATACAACAGGGGAGCCTCGCTCCCCTGTCTGTCAGTCGCCCCTCCAGCTTAGAGGT
Source organism: Aeromonas encheleia (assembly GCF_900637545.1). Lineage (NCBI taxonomy): Bacteria > Pseudomonadati > Pseudomonadota > Gammaproteobacteria > Aeromonadales > Aeromonadaceae > Aeromonas > Aeromonas encheleia. The sequence goes on along the minus strand of NZ_LR134376.1, from coordinate 1,056,582 downwards.
AGACAACCTCCAGGATCTCGTACTCCACATCACCGCCTGGCGTCTTGACGATGGCGACATCGTCCACTTCCTTGCCGATCAGGGCACGGGCGATGGGGGAGTTCACGGAGATCATGTTCTGTTTGATGTCCGCCTCGTCGTCACCCACGATGCGATACACCACTTCCTCTTCCGTCTCGCTCTTGAGCAGGGTCACGGTCGCACCGAAGATGACACGGCCATTGTTGGTAATCTTGGTGATATCGATCACCTGGGCATTGGAGAGCTTGCTCTCAATCTCCTGAATGCGGCCTTCACAAAAACCCTGCTGCTCGCGAGCGGCATGGTACTCGGCGTTTTCTTTCAGATCACCATGTTCACGGGCATCAGCAATCGCTTCGATAATCTGGGGACGCAGCTCGCTCTTCAGATAGTCGAGCTCTTGACGCAGCTTTTCGGCGCCGCGAACAGTCATCGGAGTATGATTCATAGTCGAAACCTGGGTTGCTTTATAAAGAGAAGCTGCGGCAATCAAAGAGAGCCGCAGCTATCGGTTCGGATGAGGCATCTTAATATGAAGCCGCCACAAAATCCATGTCAGCCCCTGCGAGCAGGATCGCGCTTTGCGCCTAATGCTACTTCTGGCCGGACACGCCGATCGGTGCCGACACAGTCGGTTTACCCTGCATGATGGCGATCTCCACCCGCCGGTTCATGCGCCGGTTCTCCGGGCTGTTGTTCGGGACCAGCGGCTGGGAATCCGCCATGCCCTGCACCACCAGGCGTCCTCCGTCGAAGCCGGGCACCTTGATCATCTGATGGGCCACCGCCACCGCCCGTTGGGATGACAGCTCCCAGTTGGACTCGAACAGTTCGTCCTCGGTGGCGACATCGTCGGTGTGGCCGGAGACGGTGATCTCCCCCGGCACATCCTTGAGCAGGGCCGCCACCTTGCGGACCACCGGCCAGAACTGGGGCTGCAGGAAGGCCGAGCCCGCCGGGAAGGCCGCCTTCTCGCGAATGCGGATGATGATCTGCTGACCGAGCGCCTCTATCTCGATGGCCCCGTCCTGGATCTGGGCCTGCAGTTGCTCGGCCAGCATCTTGGCCAGCTCGTTGGACTGCGCCTGCGCCTTCTGGGCCTGTTGCATGGTATCGCCGCCACTCAGTTTGCCATCCGTCTTGTCCTTGCCACCGGCCTGATCCGCCTCACCGGGCTGGAACTCCAGCTCGGTCTGGGTCAGGTCTATGGTCTGCTGCATGATGGTATCGATGGGAGTCGGTTCGGGCCGACCCGGCCTGAACTCCTGGGCGATGACCGAGGTCCCCTTGGGAATGTCTTTGACCTCCAGGATATTCTGCACCCCGAAGGCCTTCTCCATGGAGCCGGCGATCTGCTTGAACTTCTGCACGTCCATCTCGGCGAAGGAGAGCAGCAGCACGAAGAAGCACATCAGCAGCGACATCAGATCGGCGAAGGTACCCATGTAACCGGGCAGCCCGGGCGGCGGACACTTGCACTTTGACATGCGGCCTCCTACTCGAGCCCGTTGTTGCGTTTGGACTGATGCAGATAGTTCTGCAGCATCGCCTGGATCACCCTGGGATTCTGGCCATCCTGGATGCCCATGATGGCGTCAAGGATCAGGGTCCGGCTCAGGCGCTCCTCGCCGCTGCGCAGCTCCAGCTTGTCGGCGATGGGGATGGCGATCATGTTGGCCTCGATGGCGCCATACAGGGTGGTCAGCAGGGCCACCGCCATGGCCGGACCGATGGATTTGGGGTCGCTCATGTTGGCCAGCATGGCCACCAGTCCCACCAGCGTCCCTATCATGCCCATGGCGGGGCCGAGGTCGCCGAGGGCGCGAAACACCTTGATGGCGATGACGTGACGCTCCGAGGTCAGCTCTATGTCCTTCTCCATCACGGCCCGCACCACGTCGGCGTCATGGCCGTCCACCAGCATGTCGATGCCCTTCTTCATGAAGGTGTTGGGGATCTCCGCCGCCTCCAGGGCCAGGAAGCCCCCCTTGCGCGCCGAGTCGGCCAGCTCGACCGCCTTGGTGATCAGATCATCCAGCTTGTCGCCCTTGTACATGAAGGCCTTGCCCGCCACCTTGAACGCCATCAAGAACTGGCTGAGGTTGAACTTCATCATGGCGATGAACAGGGAACCCAGTATGGTGATATAGACCGAGGGCATATCCACGTACATGGTCATGGGGCCACCCAACGACATACCGTACACCACGACCCCGAACCCCAGCACTATGCCTATCAGACTGCCTAAATCCACATCCCTACTCCTGTCGCCGAACTTGCCATTTATTTATACTTTGTTGAATTTTCTGCTATTGCGCCTCGGGCGGCAAGCCTGACACAGCTCAACGGCCTGCAAGCCATGCATGGTTGCCGGCCCGCTCTTATCGGCCGCGGTCGCGATAGTTTGAGCGCGGCGCGCTTTTCTGCCTCCCCCCGCTGCCCGGTCGATGTTAAGATGAGCCGTTTTTTTCAATCCCCGAGGATGGACATGGCCAGTAAAAAAATCGACCGTCTGAGTTTTGATGCCACCCTGGAAGAGCTGGAAGCCATAGTGCATCAACTTGAACAGGGGTCACTCCCCCTCGAGGAGGCGCTCAAGCAGTTCGAACAGGGCATCCATCTGGTCCGGGCCGGTCAGCAGAAGCTGGAGCAGGCCGAGCAGAAGATCCAGATCCTGTTGACGCAGGCCGATGGCAGCGAGCAACTGACCCCCTTTCGACCAGAGCAAGGAGAGCAGTGAGTGACGCTGGACGACTTCTCCCGCCGGCACCGTCGTCGCATCGACGACTGTCTGTCGGCGCAGCTTGACGCCTTGCCCGCCATGGCGCCTCGCCTGCGGGACGCAATGAAATACGGTCTGCTGCTCGGCGGCAAACGGGTACGCCCCTTCCTGGTCTACGCCGTCGGCGAGATGCTGGGGGTGCCGAGCGAGCGGCTAGACGGGCCGGCCGCCGCGGTGGAGTGCATTCACGCCTACTCTCTGCTGCACGACGATCTGCCCGCCATGGACAACGACGATCTGCGTCGCGGCCAGCCGACCGTGCACAAGGCGTTCGATGAAGGCACCGCCATCCTGGCCGGCGATGCCCTGCAGACCCTGGCGTTCTCGATCCTGGCGGACCATCCCCTGCCCGACTCGCTTCTGGCCAACCGGGTGAAGATGTTGAGTACCCTGGCGCGCGCCTCGGGTTATCTCGGTATGTGCGGCGGTCAGGCGCTGGATCTGGAGGCCGAGAGCCGCCAGATCAGCCTCGCCGAGCTGGAGCAGGTGCACCGCCACAAGACGGGGGCGCTCATCGAGTGCGCCGTCACCCTGGGAGCCCTGTGCAAGGCCGATGTGGCCCCCGCCACCCTGGCCGCGCTGCAAGCCTATGCCGCCGCCATCGGGCTCGCCTTCCAGGTGCAGGATGACATCCTCGACATCACCGGCGATACCGCGACCCTGGGCAAGCCGCAAGGCTCGGATCTGGCGCAGGAGAAGAGCACCTATCCGGCCCTGCTCGGGCTCGACAATGCCCGTGAGCTGGCTCGCGAACTGCATGACAAGGCCTTAACAGCACTGCAATCCTTGCCCTACAATACCGACATTCTGGAAGCGTTTGCCGATTACATCATCGAGCGAACCCACTAAACGCTGGATAACAGTAACAATATGAGCGTTGATATAAGCAATTTCCCCAACCTGGCCCTCGCGGATACGCCGGTCGAGTTGCGATCCCTGCCCTTCGAGCGGCTGCCCGTGCTGTGCAACGAGTTGCGCGAGTACCTGCTGCGCTCGGTGAGCCGCTCCAGCGGCCACTTCGCCTCCGGTCTCGGCACCGTCGAGCTGACGGTGGCGCTGCACTACGTCTACAACACCCCGTTCGATCGGCTGGTGTGGGACGTGGGCCACCAGGCCTATCCCCACAAGATCCTGACCGGCCGGCGCGAACGCATTCACACCATTCGCCAGAAAGACGGCCTGCACCCCTTCCCCTGGCGCGACGAGAGCGAGTATGACGTGCTCTCCGTCGGCCACTCCAGCACCTCCATAGGTGCGGCACTCGGCATGGCGGTCGCCGCCGAGCGCGAAGGGCTGGGTCGCAAGGTGGTGGCGGTGATCGGCGATGGCGCCATCACCGCCGGCATGGCGTTCGAGGCGCTCAATCACGCCGGTGATGTCCACAAGGACATGCTGGTGGTGCTCAACGACAACGAGATGTCCATCTCCGAGAACGTGGGGGCGCTCAACAACCATCTGGCCCGGCTGATGTCCGGCAAGCTCTACACCACCATCCGCGAAGGCGGCAAGAAGGTGCTGGCGGGCCTGCCTCCGGTCAAGGAGCTGGCCAAGCGGGCCGAGGAGCACCTCAAGGGCATGGTGGTGCCTGGCACCCTGTTCGAGGAGTTCGGCTTCAACTACATAGGCCCCATCGACGGCCATGACATCAACGCTCTGGTCGAGACCCTGCGCAACATGCGCAACCTCAAGGGGCCGCAACTGCTGCACGTCAAGACCAAAAAGGGCAAGGGTTACGAGCCGGCCGAGAAGGATCCCATCGGTTATCACGCCGTGCCCAAGTTCAACCCGGACGACTGTGCCCTGCCCAAGAGCGGCGGCGGCAAGCCGACCTTCTCCGCCATCTTCGGCCAGTGGCTGTGCGACATGGCCGCCAGAGACGAGAAGCTGGTCGGCATCACCCCCGCCATGCGCGAGGGCTCTGGGCTGGTCAAGTTCAGCCAGCAGTACCCGGATCGCTACTTCGACGTGGCCATCGCCGAACAGCACGCGGTCACCTTCGCCGCCGGCCTCGCCATCGCCGGCCAGAAGCCGGTGGTGGCCATCTACTCCAGCTTCCTGCAACGAGCCTACGACCAGCTGATCCACGACGTGGCGCTGCAGGGGCTGCCGGTGCTGTTTGCCATCGACCGTGCCGGTCTGGTGGGGGCCGACGGCCCCACCCACCAGGGCGCGTTCGACATCAGCTTCCTGCGCACGGTGCCAAACATGGTGGTGATGACCCCCTCCGACGAGAACGAGTGTCGCCAGATGCTCTACACCGGCTACCAGTGCAATCAGCCGACGGCGGTGCGTTATCCCCGTGGCAGCGGCGCTGGCACCGAGATCATGAGCGAGATGACGGCGCTGGAGCTGGGCAAGGGCCGCATCCTTCGTGAAGGCAAGGGCACCGCCATACTGGCGTTTGGTACCCTGCTGCATCAGGCCAAGGCCGCCGCCGAGACGCTGGACGCCACCCTGGTGGACATGCGCTTCGTCAAACCCATGGACGAGGCACTGGTGCTCTCCCTGGCCGCCACCCACTCCCAGTTTGTCACCCTGGAAGACAACGCCATCATGGGCGGTGCCGGTTCGGCGGTGAACGAGCTGCTGATGCGTACCAAGCAGTGCAAGCCGGTACTCAATCTGGGCCTGCCCGACCGCTTTATCGAACAGGGCACCCAGGAGGAGATCTACGCGCTGCTGGGACTCGACGGTGCTGGCATCCTGGCCAGCATCCAGGCCTGGCAGCAGGCCTGACGAGCCAGCACACAGATAGAAAAAGGGCGCCGAACAGGCGCCCTTTTTTATTGCTTGATGCGATCAGGCTCAGGCCATCAGCCCTTGTAGATCTTCGGGTTAAACACATCCCGCAGCCAGTCGCCGAGCAGGTTGATCACCAGCACCAGCACCACCAGGCAGATCCCCGGGAAGGCGGTGATCCACCAGGAGCCGGAGAAGATGTAGTTGAAGCCCACGCTGATGAGGGAGCCGAGCGACGGCTGATCCACCGGCATGCCGAGACCCAGGAAGGAGAGCGCGGCCTCACTCATGATGGCGTTCGCCACCTGCACTGTGGAGATGACCAGGATGGGTGACAGGCAGTTCGGCAAGATATGACGGAACATGATGCGCGGGGCACGGAAACCCATCACCTGCGCCGCTTCCACATACTCCTTCTTCTTCTCGGCCAGCACGGAGGCGCGCACGGTACGGGCGTACTGCGGCCACTCGGCGATGCCGATGATCACCACCAGCATGACGATGGCGAACTCAGAGTAGACCTCGGAGCCAAAGCTGGCCTGGAAGATGGCAGAGATGATGATCGCCACCATCATGGTGGAGAACGACAGCTGCACGTCGGCGAAGCGCATCAACAGGTTGTCGATGCGGCCACCGAAGTAACCGGCGATGAGGCCGATGACAATGCCCAGCACCAGCTGCAGCCCCACCGCGAACAGGCCTATGGTCAGCGAGATGCGGGCACCGTAGAGGATGGTGCTCCAGATGTCGCGGCCCTGGTTGTCGGTGCCGAGCCAGAAGCGCTCCTCGCCACCACTCAGCCAGGAGGGCGGCAGCTCCGCATCCATCAGATCGAAGCTGGTCTGGTCATAGACGTTGTGCGGCGCGATCCAGGGCGACAGCAGCGCGGCAAGCACGAACACCACGAACACGGCGAAGCTGAACATGGCTACTTTATCGCGCAGGAAGTAGTAGACGATGTCGGAGTTCTTGAATCGAGCCCAGCGGCTTGGGCTCGCAGTTACTGCATTACTCATGCGCTTACCCCTTCGTAGCCAGGTAGACAGCCGGGTTGATGACACGGCCAGCATGGTTGCGCCATGTCAAACAGCGGCTCACAGTCACAGCATTAGTCATGTGTTACCCCTTGGCGGTCAAGTTAACGGTCGGGTTGATGAACCCGTAGAGCAGGTCGACCAGGGTATTGGTCACCACGAAGATCAGCCCGACGAAGATGACGTAGGCGGTGATCAGCGGCGTATCGACCCGGTGGATCGCCTCGAGGAACAGGAAGCCCGTGCCCGGCCACTGGAACACGCTCTCGGTCAAGATGGTGTAGGCCACCATGGTGCCGATCTGCACGCCGCCGACGGTGATCACCGGCAGCATGGTGTTCTTGAGCGCGTGCTGATAGTAGACCTTGTTGTTGTCCAGCCCCTTGGCGCGCGCGAACTTGACGTACTCGGAGGAGAGCTGCTCCAGCATCTCAGAGCGCACCAGCCGGATAAACAGCGGCAGCATGATGGAGGAGAGCGACACCGCGGGCAGGATCAAGTGCTTGATGCCATCCCAGGTGAAGAAGCCCGACTCCCAGCCCAGCAGGTTGTAGGTCTCGCCACGGCCATAGGCCGGCAGCCAGCCGAGCTGGATGGAGAACACGAACATCAGCATGATGGCGGTCAGGAAGACCGGGATCGAGATGCCGATGCTGCTCACCGCCATGATGAGCTTGGTCAGGAAGCTGCGTGGTCTTATCGCCGAGTAAACCCCCAGCGGAATGGAGACGGCGACGATGATCAGCGCGGCGGCAAAGACCAGCTCAAGAGTAGCCACCAGCTTGTCGAGGATGACCTCAAGGGCTGGTCGCTTGAAGAAGTAGGAGGTGCCCAGATCCCCTTGCACTGCGTTCTGCAAGAAGCGGCTGTATTTCACCAAAAAGGGATCGTTAAGGCCCATCTTTTCGCGCAACTCATGGCGCACGGACTCGGAGACGGATTGTCCCACCAGCTCGCGCAGCGGATCCCCCAGGTTGTCCTGGATGGAGAAGGCGACCAGGCTGATGACGAACATCACTATCACGGCCTGATAGAACCGTTTCAGCAGGAATGTAAACATGCTTGTCCTTCTACGTGGCCTGTGTCTTGGCACAGGCTTCTGTTAATGGCGGGGGCGCCAATGGCTGCCCCCGCCGGGTCCTTCCTTGCGACTCTACTTACTTGTTGACCACCAGGTCACCCAGGTAAGGGAAGTTCATCACGTTGACAACCGGCTTGATGTCGACGTTCTTCTTGGCGCCATAGGCCAGGTCTTCCCAATGCAACGGCACATAGGCAGCGTCATCGATCAGCATGGCTTCCACCTTCTGCAGGATGGCGGCGCGCTTGGCCGGATCTGTCTCGGTGTTCGCTGCCATCACCATCTTGTCAGCTTCTGCGTTGGCATAACCGCCGCAGTTGTACTGGCCCATGCCGGTCTTGGCATCCTTGGTGAAGGTCAGGAACTCGAAGAAATTCGCACTGTCTTCGGTGTCCGCATGCCAGCCAATCAGCTGCATGTCGGAGGCGCACTTGTCAAACTCGGGCCAGTACTGGGCCACCGGCATGGTCTTCAGATCCACCTTGATGTTGATCTTGGACAGCATGGCGGAGACCGCCTGGGCGATCTTGACGTCGTTGACGTAACGGGCGGCCGGGGAGATGAAGCTCACTTTGAAGCCCTTCTCGTAGCCGGCTTCCTTCATCAGCTCCTTGGCCTTGGCCAGATCATACTGGGGCTTGAGTGCCTCGTTGTAGCCGGCATAGCCTTTCGGGCTCAGCTGGCCGGCCGGGGTGCCGAAGCCTTTGTTGATCTTGTCGACTATGCCCACCTGGTTGATGGCGTAGTTGATCGCCTGACGCACGCGCTTGTCTTTCAGCGCCGGGTTGGTGTTCTGGTTCAGCTCGATGATGATGGCACGGGTACCGGACAGGGTGACCAGCTGGGAATCCTTGCCGTTCTTCACGCGCTCCAGATCGTTCGGGGCGACCGGGTAGATCATGTCCACGTCACCACCCAGCAGGGCGGCTACGCGGGTTGCATCTTCCTTGATCGGCACCACGGTCAGGTTCTCGACGTTGCCTTTGGAAGCCTTGTCCCAGTAGTTGGCGTTGCGAACGTACTCGAGCTTGACGCCCTGCTCGCGGAACTTGACGCTGAACGGACCTGTACCTGAGACATGGGTGGAGGCATAGGAGCTGCCGTTCTTGACGATCTCGGCCTTGTCTTTGCCGGCTTCATCCTTGCCGGTGTAGAACTTGGAGTCCATCGGGAAGATGTAAGTGACGGTCTGCAGCACCAGCGGGAACGGCTTGGCGGTGATCAGATCGACGGTCAGGTCATCGACCTTCTTCACCTCGGCGATGGGGTCGAAGATGGCCTTGAAGTCGGGAGAGGCCTTCAGGCGGTTGACGGTCCATACCACGTCATCGGCGGTGAACGCGTTGCCGGAGTGGAACTTGACGCCCTTGCGCAGGTGGAAACGCACTGTCTTGTCGTCGATGCGCTCAAATTTCTCGGCCAGGCGCGGCTCGAACTGCAGATCCTGGGTGTAACGCATCAGCGGATCGAACACCAGGTGAGACATCTCCAGAGTCTGGCCGGAGAGCTGCTCCTGCGGATCCAGCGAGGTGGCGTCGGAGGCGACGGCCACCGTGATGTTGGCGGCAGAGACGTTAAACGCGAGACCAGCGGCGAACAGCGCCATGGCAATCTTGGATAATCCTTTCTTCATGTCTTTCTCCATGCTTTTGGCTTTTTTATTGACACTATCGTTGATAAACAGACCGGCGAGCCGGTGCTTTCCTAGCTTGCGATTTCCAGCCCCTCGCGGGACATTCCCTTAAATTCCGGCATGAGGGAGATCAGCTTGCGGCTGTACTCATGCTCGGCATTGGTAAAGAGTTTCTCGGTCTCGGCTACCTCCACCAGATGACCGTGCTGCATCACCCCGATGCGATCACACATCTGGCGAATGACCGGCAGGTCGTGGCTGATAAACAGCATGGTGAGCCCAAGCTCCTGTTGCAAATCCTTGAGCAGGTTGAGGATCTGGGCCTGCACCGAGACGTCCAGCGCCGAGGTCGGCTCGTCGCAGATGAGGAAGCGCGGCCGGGTCGCCAGGGCGCGGGCGATGGAGATGCGCTGGCGCTGACCACCGGAGAACTCGTGGGGGTACTTGACCCCTGCACCCCGGCCGAGGCCGACGTGATCGAGCAAGTCGCTCACTATCCCTTGGATCTGGCTCTCACTGCTGGCCAGTTTATGGAAGCGAATGGGCTCTGCGATGATGTCACGCACCTTCATGCGCGGGTTCATCGAGGAGTAAGGGTTCTGGAACACCATCTGCATCTGGCGGCGCAACGGGCGGCGCTCATGCTCCCCTTTCAGGGCGGTGAGGTCGATCCCCTCGAACACTATCTTGCCGGTATCGGGCGGATAGAGGCCGGTGATGGCACGGGCTATGGTGGACTTGCCGGAGCCCGACTCCCCCACCAGACCGAAGGTCTCCCCCTCGAAGATCTCGAAGCTGATGTTGTTGCAGGCGCGCACATACTGGCGACGGCTCGGGAAGATGGAATTCTTGGTGACGAACCTCAGATCCACGTTCTCCACCCGCAGCAACGCGCCTTCATAGCTGCGCTCATCCTGGCTCTGGCCGAGCCAGTGGGTCTTGAGATCGATGCTGAGATCCGGCGCGCTGGCGTCTTCGATGTAGGAGACCAGCGGGAAGCGCACCAGTTTGACGTCGGAGCGGGGCACCGCCGAGATGAGGCTGCGGGTATAAGGGTGGCTGGGGCTACCCAGCACCTGTTCGGTGGTGCCGAACTCCACCAGATCGCCGCGATACATCACCGCCACCTTGTCGGTGACGTTGGAGACCACGCCCATGTCGTGGGTCACCAGCATGCAGCCCACCTGACGCTCCTTGCACAGGTTGCGAATGAGCTGCAGGATCTGGTCCTGAATGGAAACGTCCAGCGCCGTGGTCGGCTCATCGGCGATGATGAGCTCGGGATCCCCCGATAGGGCGATGGCGATGACTACCCGCTGGCGCATGCCACCGGAGAATTGATGAGGATACTGCTTGATGCGCACGTCCGGCTGCGGGATCCCGACCGCGCCCATCAGCTCAAGCGCCTTGGCAAAGGCGGCGTCGCGGGAGAGATCGGTATTGGCCAGGATGGTCTCCACCAGCTGCTGTTCGACGGTGAACAGCGGGTTGAGGGAGGTCATGGGATCCTGGAAGATGAAGCCGATACGGGAGCCACGAATGGCCCGCATCTCGTTCTGGCTCTTGCCGGAGATGAGCTCGCCATTGAGGTAGATGTCACCCCGGGCGATGCGGCCGGGCGGGCTCAGCAGATCGATGACGGCATTGCCTATGGTGGATTTGCCGGCACCTGATTCGCCGACCACTCCGACGATCTCTCCCTTTTCGACAGAGAAAGAGAGATCCTTCACCGCGGCCAGCACCCCATAGCGGGAGGGGTACTCGATCCGCAAGTTTTTCACTTCGAGCAAGGACATGGTTACCTCTGCGGGGGACATCCGTCCCAAATAATTCGTCCGTAAATCAGCCGCAGATGCTGGTTGTGCCTTGGGTACTTAATCTTGAGTGCTTAGTGTGAGTAAGAAACGCTCAATCCATGAGGCAGCCAAACCAGCGATCCGGGCGGGTTTTTTGCATTTTTTTGGAATAACCCGCGAGTAAGTTAGTCGGTTTGCCCGCGGGTGTAAATGATCCAGTTATACAATTTCGCAATACTTTGCGCAGATAACACACTGACCATAGGCGTAAAATGTCGATATAAATCACATTACCAGAGATTGTGATGGCGATGCGAGCGATTGTCTTATTTAAATTTCAACAATGACGCAACAAGCAACCGTATCAACTATTCCACCTAGCCTGGCAAGGCTCGAATGAGTAGTGAATATTTATGTGAAATGATTTTTTAACGACAGCATATCTGGATGAAGGAAAAGTAAGCAGAGGTAAATAGGGGGAAAGCAGCATGTTCCGCCGCAGGGCCGATCGGCCCAAGGGACAGGAAGCGGCCATAATTGCATACAAAACAAGGGGGGCAAATCGGCCCGGCATGAAGCCGGGCCTGCACTCATCTGGTAGGGCGCTGACTCACAGGCACCAGAGTGCCAGCAGTTGCATGCACAGCAGGGCGAACAGGCCGGCGATGAGATCGTCCAGCATGATGCCGACGCCGCCGTGAATGCGGCGATCGAACCAGGAGATGGGCCAGGGCTTGAGCACATCGAACAGCCGGAACAGCACGAAGCCGGCCAGTACCCACTCCCAACCGGCGGGGGCCGCTATCATGGTCACCCCGAAACCTATCACCTCGTCCCAGACGATGGCGCCGTGATCCGGCATGCCGATGGCATCGGTGGCCCCCTGACAGAGCCAGATCCCCACCACGAAGCCCACCGCCAGCAGGGCGATGAACCAGGGGGTGGAGAGCCCGCTCACCAGCAGGTAGAGCGGTATGGCCACTAGCGTCCCCATGGTGCCCGGCGCCCTGGGTGACAGACCGGCACCGAACCCCACCGCCAGCAGGTGGCGGGGATTCTTCAGGTTCAGCTTCTTCAGCTCGGGTTTTATCATGCGAAGTGATCCCAACCCTTGAGGTGAAGCTCGACCGGCAGCTCGCCCCGCACGTAGTCGATGCCCGGCTCGCCCGCCAGGATGCGGCCGATGCGGGTGAACTTGACGCCACAGTTGGCGAGCGCCGTGTCCAGCACGCCGCGATGATCCTCCGGCACTGTGAAGCAGAGCTCGTAGTCATCGCCACCGGCCAGCGCCAGTTGCCAGGCATCCCGCTCGGGCACCGCATCCTGCAGCACCGGCGAGAGTGGCAACAGGCCGAGATCGATCTGCGCCCGCACCCCGGAAGCCTTGAGGATGTGGCCGAGATCCGAGGCCAGGCCGTCGGAGAGATCCAGCGCACTGTTCGCCAGCCCGCGCAGCGCCTGCCCCGCCAGGATGCGGGGATGGGGATGATCGAGGCGCGGCAGCACCGCGGCCAGCTGGTTCTCGTTGAGTGCCCGCTTGCCGAGCAGGTGGGACAGCGCCAGGGCGGCATCCCCCAGGGTACCGGTGACATAGATGCCGTCGCCGGCCTTGGCACCGCTGCGCAGCAGCGCCCGCCCGGTCGGCACGGATCCCTTCACCGAGACGGTGATGGAGAGCGGCCCGCGGGTCATGTCCCCGCCCACCAGCGCCACGTTGTAGTATTCGGCGAGCTCGAGGAAACCCTCGGCGAAGCCGGCGACCCAGGCCTCGTTGATGGCAGGCAGGGTCAGCGCCATGGAGACCCAGCGCGGCTCGGCGCCCATGGCGGCGAGATCGGACAGATTGACCGCCAGCGCCTTGTAGCCGAGATCCACCGGATCCATGTCGGGAAAGAAATGCACGCCGCTGACCAGGGTATCTGTGCTCACCGCCAGCTGGGTATCGGCGGGCAGGGTCAGTAGGGCGCAGTCATCTCCAGGGCCCATCACCACGTCCTTGCGGGCGTGGGGGACCTTGAAGTACTTCTCAATCAGCTCAAATTCACCCATACAGTAAAAAGCCAGCGGTTAGGCTGGCTCCTCTCTTAATGCTGATGGACGGCAGGATCAACGCTTGCTCAGCGTCTTGATCACCTTGTCCAGTACACCGTTGACAAACTTGTGGCTGTCATCGGCAGCAAAGGCTTTGGCCAGCTCGATCGCTTCGTTGATCACCACACGGGGCGGCACATCATCACGACGGGTCAGCTCGTAGGTCGCCAGACGCAGGATCGCCTTGTCCACCATGTCCACTTCTTCCAGCGGACGGGAGAGGAAAGGTGAGAACACCTTGTCCAGCTCGTTGCAGTGAACGGCTACCCCGAACAGCAGATCGCGGAAATAGCTCAGGTCCACACCCTTGGTGTCCTGATCGATCTTGAACTGCTCTTCGATGTCGCCCACGTTGGCCTTGGTCATCTGCCACTGGTAGATGGCCTGGGTGGCGCAATGGCGGGCTTTACGGCGCTCGGACGGTTTCAATGTATTTATTCCTCAAGCTGTTTCAGGACGTTGATCATTTCGAGCGCGCTCAGTGCAGCCTCTGCACCCTTGTTACCCGCCTTGGTACCGGCGCGCTCGATGGCTTGTTCAATGTTTTCGGTGGTCAGCACACCGAAGGCAACCGGAATCTCATATTCCATCATTACCTGGGCCATGCCCTTGCTGCTCTCGCTTGCCACCAGCTCGAAGTGGTAAGTACCACCGCGGATGACGGTGCCCAGCGCGATGATGGCATCGTATTGACCACTCTTGGCCAGCTTCTTGATAGCCAAGGGAATTTCGACGGCACCCGGCACTCGTACCAGGGTCAGATTGCTGTCCTGGACCTGGCCTTGACGCTTCAGTACATCCACCGCACCATCCACCAGGCTTTCATTGATGAAGCTGTTGAAACGGGCAACGACAATAGCAACACGCGCCTCGGGAGCGGCGATATTTCCTTCGATAATCTTCATTGGAAATCCTGTCTCTGTGCAATCAAAAAGGGCCGGAGTCAAAAGTGCGCACATTCTAGCACAACAGACCCACGACAAAAACCATGCCCGCACGAGGCGAGCATGGTTTGGCGATTCATGCGGCCGCCACGTTGATCCGCCAGGGGAGCGCATGGCATGCCCCGGGCGGGCACGGCAGCCGCCTCCTCCTCCGTCCGGCGCTTATTCGCCGACGTACTCCACCACTTCCAGGCCGAAGCCGCCGAGGGCGTGATATTTCTTGGGGGAGCTCAGCAGCCGCATCTTGCCGACGCCGAGCGCCTTGAGGATCTGGGAGCCCACGCCGACCCGGCGCGAGGTGCCCTGCCACTTGGCCCCTTCCGGTTGCAGCCCCTTGTCGGCGGCCTCGAAGGCCTTGACCCGGGCCAGCAGCTCATCACCCTGGGCTTCCGCCCCCAGGATCACCAGCACGCCGCCCTCCTCGGCGATGCGCGCCATGGACTTGGGCAAGGGCCAGCTGCGGGCACTATGACGGTCGGTCAGCAGCAGATCGCTCAGCACGTCGTGCAGGTGGACCCGCACCAGGGTCGGAGTATCGGCCTGGATATTCCCCTTTTTCAGGGCGAAGTGCACCTGATTGTCGATGGTGTCGCGGAAGGTGATGAGGTCGAATTCGCCATGCTCGGTGGGCAGCTTGCACTCGGCCACCTGCTCGACCGTGGTTTCGTGCTGGTTGCGGTACTCGATGAGGTCGGCGATGGTGCCGAGCCGGATGCCGTGCTGCTCGGCGAACACTTCCAGATCCGGGCGACGGGCCATGGTGCCGTCTTCGTTGAGGATCTCGACGATGACGGAGGCCGCCTCATGGCCCGCCAGCCGGGCCAGATCGCAACCCGCCTCGGTGTGACCGGCGCGGGTCAGCACGCCACCATCCTGCGCCATCAGCGGGAAAATGTGACCAGGTTGCACCAGATCGGCGGCCCTGGCGTTTGGGGCCACCGCGGCCTGCACGGTCACGGCACGGTCGGCGGCGGAGATACCGGTGGTCACCCCTTCGGCGGCCTCTATGGTCACGGTGAAGGCGGTAGAGAACTGGGCGTTGTTGCGATCAACCATCAGCGGCAGCGCCAGCTGCTTGCAGCGATCCCGGGTCAGGGTCAGGCAGATCAACCCACGGCCGTAACGGGCCATGAAGTTGATATCTTCCGGCCGGACACAGGAGGCGGCCATGATGAGGTCCCCTTCATTCTCCCTGTCTTCGTCATCCATCAGGATCACCATCTTGCCAGCCTTGATATCGGCAATGATTTCCTGGGTTGTGCTCAGCGCCATGGGCTACTCCATCAACATGCTTCGGGGATTGAGCCTGCGGGCTCGACTTGATACTGCGTCATTCTGTCCTAGATGGGGGCGCAGGCCCCCATTTCAACCGGGGCGGGATCACAGAAAACCCTTTTCGTTGCCCGCCACCTCCTCACAGGAAGCCGGATTGCGCCAGCTTCTCCAGGGTCAGGGTAGAAGCCGAGCTTTCCTGCGCCTTGCCCGGCATCAGTCGCTCCAGATAACGGGCTATCTGATCCACCTCGAGGTTCACGCGATGGCCCGGCTTCCAGCGGGCTATGGTGGTCTCCTGGGCGGTGTGGGGCACTATGGTGAGGCGGAACAGGTTGCCCTGCACCGCATTGACCGTGAGGCTGATGCCATCCACCGCGATCGAGCCCTTCTCGGCGATGTAGCGGGAGAGCTCCGCCGGCGCCGCTATCCAATACTCGATGGCGCGGCCGCTGCTGGACTTGCTCTTCACCTCCCCCACCCCATCCACGTGACCGGAGACCAGGTGGCCGCCGAGGCGGGAAGTCGGCATCAGCGCCTTCTCCAGGTTGACGGGATCGCCCACCTTGGCCGCGGCGAAGCCGGTGCGGGACAGGGTCTCCAGGGAGACGTCGGCGGTGTAGCTCTTGTCCCCCAGGCTCACCACCGTCAGGCAGACGCCGTTGGTGGCGATGGAGTCGCCGAGTTTTATGTCGCTGAAGTCCAGGCTGGGGGCGTGCACTGTGAGGGCCATGTCCTCCCCCTGGCGGCGCAAGGCGGCCAGGGTACCCATCGCTTCGATAATGCCGGTAAACATGCAGATCACCTTGATGATGACGGGGCCCAACCGGCCCCGGCTAAGCGTTGAAGAGTCAGACCACCCGGGCCGTGATGCGGATATCCTGCCCCACCAGCCGCACATCCTTGATGTTGAGCTTGGGTGCCTGGAACAGGCGGGTCAACTCGGGCAGATGGAACAGGCCGCGCCCCTCATCCCCCAGCAGCTTGGGAGCCTGATAGAGCACCAGCTCATCCACCAGCCCCTTGCCCAGCAGGGCGCCGCACAGCCGCGGCCCCGCCTCCACCAGCACTGAGTTGATGTTCTGCTTGGCCAGCAGCATGAACAGGCTGACCAGATCCAGCTTGCCATCCAGCAGCGGCAGCTCCAGCTGCTGCACCCAGTCGGGCCAGTCACCGCCGACCTTGTGACGGGCCAGCAGCACGGGCCCCGTGGTCTTGAACAGCGGCAAGTCAGGGGTCAAGCGGTTCTGGGAGTCGATGATGACCCGCAGCGGCTGGCGCAGGGCCTCCTTGGGATAGACCGCCTTGACGGAGGCGGGCAGCTCGTCCCAACGCACGTTGAGGGAGGCGCCATCGGTCAGCACCGTCTCGGCACTGGAGAGCACGGCGTCGTGGCGGGCCCGCAGGCGCTGCACGTCGGCGCGGGCCAGGGGGCCGGTTATCCACTGACTCTCGCCGCTCGCCATGGCGGTGCGGCCATCCAGGCTCGCGCCCAGCTTGACCGTCACCTGCGGGAAGGCGGTGCGCATCCGCTTGAAGAAACCCGGGTTGAGCGCCTCGGCCTCGGCGCTGAGCAGGCCGAAGTCGGCCTTGATGCCGGCCTCCGACAGCATGCGCAGGCCACGGCCCCCCACCTGGGGATTGGGATCCACCATGGCGGCGACCACCCGGGTCACCCCGGCCTTGATCAGCGCCTCGGCGCAGGGCGGGGTGCGGCCATGATGGGAGCAAGGCTCCAGGGTCACGTAGGCGGTGGCGCCACGAGCCTCTTCGCCGGCGGCATGCAAGGCATAGACCTCGGCATGGGGTTCGCCGGCACGCTGGTGCCAGCCCTCCCCGACCACCACCCCGGCCTTCACCAGCACGGCGCCGACGCAGGGGTTGGGGGCCGTGGTGTAACGACCACGGCGGGCCAGTTCGAGGGCCCGACTCATCCATTGGTAATCATCTTGACTAAACATCTGGGCTCCCGTTCAAAGCGAGAAAATGGGCGTTGTAGGTTCGATTGGCGCGTCCTAACCGGACGTTGGGGAAGCTTATTTCTCCAGCTTGGCGATCTCTTCGCCGAACTCACGGATGTCTTCGAAGCTGCGATAGGTGGGAACGAAGCGGATATCAGCTTGCCCACCCGATACCATCACTTTTCCAGCTTGGCGATCTCTTCGCCAAATTCGCGGATATCTTCGAAGCTGCGATAGACGGAGGCGAAGCGGATATAGGCCACCTTGTCGAGGGTCTTGAGCTCGTCCATCACCAGGTTGCCCACCAGTTGGGAGGCAACCTCCCGCTCACCGGTGGCGCGCAGGCGGGACTTGATGTGGTTGACCCCCTTCTCGATGGCTTCCATGCTCACCGGGCGTTTTTCCAGTGCCCGCAAGATGCCGCCCCGCAGCTTGTCTTCGTTGAAGGGCTCGCGAGAGCCATTGGACTTGATGATGCGCGGCATCACCAGCTCGGCCATCTCGAAGGTGGTGAACCGCTCGTGGCAGAGCAAACACTCGCGGCGACGGCGCACCTGATGGCCTTCTGCCACCAGACGGGAATCGATCACCTTGGTATCAACGGCGCTACAGAAAGGGCAATGCATCGGACCTCCGGCGCAAACTCATGGCAAGTAAAGGGTCACCTGCCACAAGGGGTCAGGATCTTGGTCAGCCAGTGTAACACGACCACCCAAAACCGGTAAAAGCCCAGAAAAAACAATGCCACCGCAGATGTACCATAGCCGTATCAGCTAGTGCGAAGCGCCTCTATGGCCTCGCCTGGCAACCAGATCACCGTATTTGCATCACTCTCGATCAGCGCAACGATGGCCTCTCTCGGGCCCTTTTGCCAGGCATCAGTTCCATAGAAGGCCGCCTGGGTGCGGTCAAGATGATCAAGGTCATCGTAGGCTCGCATCAGAAAGTAGGCGTCCGGATCATGCAAGGAAGGACCATGGCTCACCACATCCATGCCCCAGGCGCGGTGCAGGGGCAGGCTCTGCTCGCTGACCAGCTCATGAAAGGCCGTCCGGCTCCCGGCCTTGAGCCGATAGCTCCGAATTTCCAGCACTCGTTTCATTACACTCTCTCCTGCTAAAAATGGTGTGGAAAGGCCCATACAGCACCATTCGTTCGGCCAGAGGCTCAATCGTCATAGGGCAAGCTGTCAGGATCACACCCAGTGTGATCGGGCGCCGGATCCAGCACAAACTGTACGGCATCGATATGGGTGCGGCCCTGCATCAAGGCCTTGCTCACCCTGTGCATGCCATCCATGACTCGCCCGGCACTGTCCAGGATGATGGGATAGGCGAGATCCGCGGCCAGCATCAGCTGGCAGTGCTCGGCGATGCTGCGCACCGTGGGCCTCACGCTCCCATGTCCGTACCAGTGTTCGCTGTCCAGCTCCGCAATCTGCAAGAGCGGCAGCGAGCGCACCGGCAGGGTGCGACTCAGCCGCACCAGTCGGCGCACATCCCACGCCAGCAACCCCTCGGGCGCCGGGCGAAAGTGGTACTGGGCACGGATGGAGAGGATCGACTCCTCATCGGTGGCATGGGACATGGGGCCTCCTCTGTCTGCCTATGACGCTCGGCCCATGGCGGCACCGAGACCCAAAAAACAATGCCACCCGAGGGTGGCATTGGTCTCACATCGGCACAACCGACTTATCAGGCATAAACCGGGAAACGGCGGCAGATGTCCAGCACCTGCTCGCGCACGTTGGCCAGCACTTCGTCGTTGGCAGGGTTGTCCAGCACGTCACAGATCCAGCCAGCCAGCTGCTTGCTCTCGGCTTCCTTGAAACCGCGGCGGGTGATGGCCGGGGTCCCCAGGCGCACGCCGGAGGTCACGAAGGGGGAGCGCGGATCGTTGGGCACCGAGTTCTTGTTGACGGTAATGTTGGCCTTGCCGAGGGCCGCATCGGCCTCTTTGCCGGTCAGCTCGCGGCCGATCAGATCCACCAGCATGAGGTGGTTGTCGGTACCGCCGGAGACGATCTTGTAACCGCGGGCCAGGAACACCTCGACCATGGCCTTGGCGTTCTTGACGACCTGAGCCTGGTAGGTCTTGAATTCCGGCTCAAGCGCTTCCTTGAACGCCACGGCCTTGCCGGCGATGACATGCATCAGCGGGCCGCCCTGGCCGCCCGGGAAGACGGCGGAGTTCAGCTTCTTGTACAGATCTTCGTCATCGGCGGCGGAGAGGATCAGACCACCACGGGGACCGGCCAGGGTCTTGTGGGTGGTGGAGGTGACCACGTGGGCGTGGGGCACCGGGTTCGGGTAGACGCCGGCGGCGATCAGACCCGCCACGTGGGCCATGTCGACGAACAGCCAGGCACCGATCTTGTCGGCGATTTCGCGCATGCGCGCCCAGTCGACCACACCGGAGTAAGCGGAGAAGCCGCCGATCATCATCTTCGGCTTGTGCTCAACCGCCAGACGCTCCATCTCCTCGTAGTCGATCTTGCCGGACTCATCGATGCCGTAAGGAATGATGTTGTACAGCTTGCCGGAGAAGTTCACCGGGGAACCGTGGGTCAGGTGACCGCCGTGGGCCAGGTTCATCCCCAGCACGGTGTCGCCCGGCTGCAGCAGGGCCATGTAGACGGCGCTGTTGGCCTGGGAGCCGGAGTGCGGCTGCACGTTGGCGTAAGTGGCACCAAACAGTTCCTTGGCGCGTTCGATGGCCAGGGTCTCGACCACATCGACGTATTCGCAACCACCGTAGTAACGCTTGGCCGGATAGCCTTCGGCGTACTTGTTGGTCAGCTGGGAGCCTTGGGCTTCCATGACGCGGGGGCTGGTGTAGTTCTCAGACGCGATCAGCTCGATATGTTCTTCCTGACGACGGGTTTCGTCTGTGATGGCCTGCCACAGCTCGGGATCGTAGCCGGCGATGGTCATGTCACGTTTCAACATCCGTTTATCTCCTGAAAATCGTTTGCGCGATAGGTGAAGTGGGCCCGCGCATTGTAACCGGAGCGGGATCAAAGAGACAGTCCGACCACCCAAAAAAATGTTGAATCCATGTTATAAAATGCAAAGTAATTTAGGTCGGCGACGCCATTTTCCCTGCCAGCCCGTCGTGCCACTCCCCCACCTCAGCCGCAAATTGTGGCGCTGGCGCCCCCGTTTCAGACCCGCCCGTCTCCAGTTTTACGAAGTGTTCGGCAAACAACACCAGCGCGATCAACTGCCGGACCTCGGCTGGCCGAGCAGGGCCAGATCGGTATCCAGCCCCCCTGAGCGAACCCGGCGACGCCCGCTCCGATGGCGGCTTCCGCCCCGTCTAGCGGGTCGGCACGGCGGCGGGCGCTCCCTGAGTCAAAATCCGAAGCGGATCACAACCGGGGCAGACCCGCTCTTGTAACATATTCATTCGAATCGAATTTTGATTGAATACTGGGCACACCGACACGGGGAACATCGCGATGGATCATCTGCTGACCTTCATCATCCTGGTTGCTTTCTTTCTGTTCTACTGGGTCTACTACACCCATCAACGCAAGCGCGTCCCGAGCACCCACTGGGAGGAGCTGCCCACCCGGGCCCAATACCTGGCGGCCCATCCGGACGCGGTGGACGGCAAGATAGTGTTCTGCTGCCACTGCGGTCACCACAAGCAGCTGGAGGTCGGTCTGGTCCATCTGGCCGACTTTCGGCGCGAGTGGGCCTGCGCCAAGTGCAAGCGGGTCCTGTTTCGCGCGAAGGACGACTAACATGGCCTGAGCCACCAACCCAATACGAGGAAGAGAGATGAGGATGCTACACGCCAGTTGCCTGTGCGGGGCCGTCGGCCTGAGCCTGCCGGATCGATTCGACTACATGGGCAACTGCCATTGCAGCGAGTGCCGCAAGTTTTCGGGGTCGGATTACGCCTCGGTCGGCGGGCTGGACGGGGACAAGGTGACCATAGTGCGGGGAGCCGAGGCCATAGCGCGCTTCCAGAAGTCGGCGGAGACCTCCCTCGCCTTCTGCCGCCACTGCGGCTCCAGCCTGTTCAGCCAGAAGCACAGCAGCGGCAAGATCAACCTGCGGCTCGGCGTGCTCGATGATGTGCCGAGCCAGCAACCGGCCTTTCACATCTTCGTCGGCTCCAAGGCGCCCTGGCACCAGATCGGGGACGACTGCCCGCAGTTCGAGAGCCGGCCACCGGCCTGATCCCGTCTGCGCTTCGATGTTCTGGGACAAGCGCCCTGGTGGCCCAGACCACCAGGGCCCACACCAGGCTATCGAGCAATTCCAGGGCCAGGCGCCAGCAGTCCCCCACCGGTATCGGCGCACCGGCATCGACCCCATGCTCCCGACACTGTGAGCGGTGCCGGTCAAAACCGCCCCTTGAGTTTCCTTTATTTTTAAAGTCGTTAGAATCGGGGGCCATCTAGGCTCCCGATTGTCATCCACGGAGGAAAAATGCAGGAATTTATGGCTACCAGCGAACGCCGGGCCGAACTCTACTGGTGGTTTTCCACCCTGTTTGCCGCCGAGCTCAACGATGATCAGATCGCCGAGTATGACAGCTACGATGTGCGCAGCTTCCTGAAGAGTCTCTCCACGCTGGATCCCATGCGCGACGCCGTGGCCGAGCTCAACGACGCCATCGCCCGCCTGCTGGTGCGCCCGGATCGCCAGCGGGAACTGGCCGCCGACTTCGCCGCTCTGTTCCTGGTCGATCCCACGCAGGGGGCCCTGCCCTACGAGTCCCTCTATCGGGGCGATGCCAGGCTGCTGATGCAGGCGCCCATGACCGAGATGCAGGCTCGCCTGCAGCGACTGGGCATAGACGTCAGCGACAAGTACAAGGAGCCTGCCGATCACCTGGCCATCGAGCTGGACCTGATGGGCAGTCTCATCATCCGCGCCGCCGAGGCCAGCACCGCCGCCGAGCGAGCGCAGTGGCTGCAGGAGCAGGAAGAGCTGCTGCATCAACACCTGCTCGGCTGGTTTGCCGACTTCGAGCAGGCCTGCCGCAAGGCCGACCGGTTTGGCTTCTACGGCGCCAGCGCCCGCCTGCTGGGGGTCTTCCTCGGCATGGATGCCAACTACCTCAACCTGATCAAGCCGGCGCAAGCCGCCGACTGATCGGATGAAGAGGGCCCTGCTGCTCATGATCTGCCGGCGCTCGATGCCATGAAGACGGCCCTGCTGTTGATCGCCTGCTGGCTGCTCACCTTTATTCCGGTGGACCAGGGCTTGCTTCCCTTGGCGGCCCTGTTGTTCAACCCGGACAGGGAGCTCTACGGCGCCGCCCAGCTCACCGGCTTCGCCGGCATACTGCTGACCCTCTATCTCGCCAACCTGGGGGTGGAGGTCGTGCTGCGCCGCCGCTTCCAGATAGCCGGCATGCTCACCCTGCTGGTGGCCTGGGCAGATTTCATCAACTGCAGCGGCAGCACCGCCCACTGGCTGCTGTTGCTCGCCCTCGCCCTGCCTTTTCACCTGCTGGGTCTGCTGGTACTGGTGCGTGGCATCCAGGCATTCGGTCGCCAGAAAGGCTGACATCCCCTTGATTTGACTCCATTCCCTGGCTTGCTTTCCCTCCGGTGACTTCCTGCCATACTGACTCTCAGCAGTAAATGACAACAACATCAATTCAGGAGCCTCCATGGCAAAAGCGCTACCCGAATCGGTTCAGGATCCCTGTCTCCCGCAGCTGTCCCTCCATGAATTGCAGCAGTTGTTCGATCTGGCGCCGTTTGGCATAGGGGTATTCGATCGTGAGCTCAGATGCCGCAGCGTCAATGGGACCTTCGCCGAGATCCATGGCCTTCCCCTGGCGGAACTGCTCGGCAAGAGCCTGCTCGAGATAAACCCCGGTTTCGCTCCCCTGCAGACGCCCCCCATCACTCAGGCGCTACCGCACTCCTCACTGATCCTGAAGGGGAGCAACCCCCTCCATCCGGCGTGGTCGCGATACTGGCAGGCCAGTTGCAGCCCCATGCTGGATGCCAGAGGTGCCCCGGAGAGCCTCCTCGTCACCATGCGCAACATCGACCAGGAGGCCGTCTACCGCAGCCAGGAAGCGCGGCTGCAGCAAGCCGAGGCCCGACTCCAGCACCTCGCCTACCATGATCCCCTCACCGATCTCGGCAATCGCCGCCTGTTGCAGGAGCGGCTCGCGCTGGAGCTCGAGGCGGCCAGGCTCAACCAGCACCAGTTTGCCCTGCTGTTCATCGATCTCGACGGCTTCAAGCTGATCAACGACAACCTGGGGCACGACGCCGGGGATCAACTGCTCAAGCAGCTGGCCCGGCGCATCGGCCATCGCCTGCGCCCCGACGATCTGGCCACCCGGCTCGGCGGGGATGAGTTTCTGCTGCTGATCCCAGGGGGCGAGCAGCCACAGCGCCTGGTGGCCCTGGCCGAGCAGTTGCTGCTCAGCCTGCACGAGCCGGTCGAGCTGGGGCAGGAGCAAGTGGCCGTCTCGGCCAGCATCGGCATAGCGCTCTACCCGGATCATGGCCAGAGCGCGGACGCCCTCATCAGTGCGGCGGACAATGCCATGCATGAGGCCAAGCGCCGGGGCCGCAACGGCTATCTGTTCTACTCTCCCGACATGATGACCCAGATGAGGGAGCGGATGGCCCTGGAGCAGGGGCTGATCAAGGCCATGGAGCAGCAGCAGTTCCGCCTGCTGTACCAGCCCATGACGGATCTCGCCAATGACAGCCTCAGCGGCCTCGAGGCCCTGGTGCGCTGGCAGCACCCGAGCGAGGGTATGATTTCTCCCGCCCGCTTCATTCCGGTGGCCGAGGAGTGCGGTCTGATTGAGCAGTTGGGGGAATGGGTGATGCGCACCGCCTGCCAGCAGGGACAGCGGTGGCTGGCGGAGGGGTTCGCCGTGCCCAGGTTGTCCGTCAATGTGTCGGTCAGGGAGATGCGATCCCCCGACTACGTGGACAGGGTCACCGCCATCCTGGCGCAGACCGGCTTCCCGGCAGAGCGGCTGGAGATAGAGGTCACCGAGAGCATCATCCAGAGCGTGGATCAGAGCCTGAGTCTCTTTACCCGCCTCAAGGCGCTGGGAGTACAGATCGCCATCGACGACTTTGGCACCGGCTTCTCCTCCCTGAGCCTGCTCAAAAGCCTGCCCATAGACCGCATCAAGATAGACAGGGCCTTCGTCCAGGCGCAGCCCGACGACAAACACAGCCGGGAGCTGTGCCGCACCATAGTCCATCTGGCGGGCAGCCTCGGCATGGCGGTCACCGCCGAGGGCATCGAGACCCAGTCCCAGCGCCAGTTCTTGCAGTCACTGCGCTGCGAGGAGGGCCAGGGCTATCTGTTCAGCCACCCGCTGTCAAAGTCCCACCTGGCCAGCAAGCTGGCCCCAGACGGCGGCCTCTGCTGCTAGCTCCCCCATGGCGCGAGAAAGGGAGCCCCTGGCTCCCTTTCTGCTGTCATCCCCAGTGCCCGGGGGCCCCTCACCGCATCCTCTCGTCGCTATCCAAAAGTCTAATTGCCCTCACACACCAAAGGTATAAGTTGTTATCTAATCATGACGAGAATGTATTCAAAGGAGTGACAGATGAGCGAGCACAAGGTCTACCCGGTCAAGGCCCACATCAGCAAGGGCGCCCTGCTGGACAAGGCGGGTTATGAGGCCATGTACCAAGCGTCGGTACAGGATCCGGACGCCTTCTGGGGGGAGCAGGGCAAGATCCTCGATTGGATGAAGCCCTACACCAGGGTCAAGAATACCTCCTACGATCCGGGCCACGTCTCCATCAAGTGGTATGAGGATGGCCTGCTCAACGTCTCAGCCAACTGCCTGGATCGCCATCTGGCTGAACGCGGCGACAAGGTAGCCATCATCTGGGAGGGGGACAACCCGGCCGAGGATCGCAAGCTGACCTATCGCGAGCTGCATGGCGAGGTGTGCAAGTTTGCCAACGTGCTCAAGGCGCAAGGGGTCAAGCGCGGCGACGTGGTCTGCCTCTACATGCCCATGGTGCCTGAGGCGGCCATCGCCATGCTGGCCTGTACCCGGGTCGGTGCCGTGCACAGCATCGTCTTCGGCGGCTTCTCACCGGAGGCCCTGGCCGGCCGCATCATCGACTCCGGCTCCTCCGTCGTCATCACCGCCGACGAGGGGCTGCGTGGCGGTCGCCCCATCCCGCTCAAGAAGAACGTGGACGAGGCGCTCACCAACCCGGAGACCCGGATCAGCAAGGTGATCGTGCTCAAACGCACCGGCGGCAAGGTCGCCTGGCATGACCACAGGGACATCTGGTGGCACGACGCCGTCGCCGCTGCCAGCCCGGATTGCCCGCCCGAAGCCATGGGCGCCGAGGATCCCCTGTTCGTGCTCTACACCTCGGGCTCCACCGGCAAGCCCAAGGGAGTGCTGCACACCACGGGCGGTTACCTGGTCTACGCCGCCCTCACCTTCAAGTACGTGTTCGACTATCACGAAGAGGACATCTACTGGTGTACCGCCGACGTGGGTTGGGTCACCGGTCACTCCTATCTGGTCTACGGGCCGCTCGCCAACGGCGCCACCACCCTCATGTTCGAAGGGGTGCCCAACTACCCGGCCACCAACCGCATGAGCCAGGTGGTGGACAAGCACCAGGTCAGCATCCTCTATACCGCACCCACCGCCATCCGCGCCCTGATGGCCAAGGGCAAGGAGGCCATCGAAGGCACCTCCCGCGCCAGCCTGCGCATCATGGGATCTGTGGGGGAACCCATCAACCCGGAAGCCTGGGAGTGGTACTACCGCACCATAGGCGACGAGCGCTGCCCCATAGTCGACACCTGGTGGCAAACCGAGACCGGCGGCATCCTGATCAGCCCCCTGCCCGGCGTCACCGCCCTCAAGCCCGGTTCCGCCACCCGTCCCTTCTTCGGGGTGCAGCCGGCCCTGGTGGACAACCTGGGCGAGCCGCTGGAGGGCGCCACCGAGGGCAACCTGGTGATCACCGACTCCTGGCCGGGCCAGATGCGCACCGTGTTCGGCGATCATGATCGCTTTGAGCAGACTTATTTCTCTACCTTCCCCGGTCGCTACTTCACCGGCGACGGCGCCCGTCGCGACGAGGATGGCTACTACTGGATCACCGGTCGGGTGGATGATGTACTGAACGTCTCCGGTCACCGCATGGGCACCGCCGAGATCGAATCTGCGCTGGTCGCCCACCCCAAGATCGCCGAGGCGGCGGTGGTGGGCGTTCCCCACGAGATCAAGGGCCAGGGCATCTATGCCTATGTCACCCTGATCGCCGGGGAAGAGCCGAGCCGCGAGCTGCATAAAGAGGTGAAGGAGTGGGTGCGCAAGGAGATAGGCGCCATCGCCACCCCGGACGTGATCCACTGGGCCGAGGGGCTGCCCAAGACCCGTTCCGGCAAGATCATGCGCCGGATCTTGCGCAAGATAGCCACCGGCGAGACCGACAGCCTGGGGGATATCTCCACCCTGGCGGATCCGGGCGTAGTGGACAAGCTCATCCGCGAGAAGTCCGAAGCGGCCTGACGCAGGTCCCTGCCTACGACCCCCAAAGCCGGCCTTGCGCCGGCTTTGTCATCCCTGCCGCCCACCTTTGCCGGCAGGCGCCAAAAAGCTCAAAAAATAGACAGATGTAGAGATTAGACCAGTAAAGTGCTGCTAATTTTCACGAAATCAATATAATTGCGAAATCTGTGTGCCAGTGCACACCGAATTGCGCAGAAAATGGCTAGATTTCTGGTCATCCGCAAGATAGCTGATAGATAGCAGCATTATCATCGAGGATGTACTCAATATGTCGCAACATCACCGAATTCTCCTGCTCAACGGTCCCAATCTGAATCTGCTGGGCAAGCGGGAACCGGGTATCTACGGCAGCAAGACGCTCGATGAGATCGTCGCCGATCTGCAGCTAAGCGCCAGCGAACTCGGTGTCACTCTGGATCACCTGCAATCCAACGCCGAACATGAATTGGTCAGCCGCATCCACCAGGCCATGGGCCAGGTGGATTTTATCATCATCAACCCGGCCGCCTTCACCCATACCAGCGTTGCCCTGCGCGACGCCCTGCTGGGTGTCGCCATTCCCTTCATCGAGGTGCACCTGTCAAACGTGCACGCCAGGGAGCCCTTCCGTCATCACTCCTATCTGTCTGATGTCGCCAAGGGGGTGATCTGTGGGCTGGGTGCCGATGGCTACCAATTCGCTTTAACCGCGGCCGTGCATCAGTTGCGCGCGGCTTGATAATCACTGATCAGATAAAGAAGAAAGAGAATGCTAATGGATATCCGCAAAATCAAGAAGCTGATTGAACTGGTTGAAGAGTCCGGCATCGCCGAGCTGGAAATCTCCGAAGGGGAAGAATCTGTTCGCATCAGCCGTAATTTCTCCGGCCAGGTTAGCGTTGCCCCGCAGATGATGATGCAGCAGGCGCCCATGCAACAGGTTGCCGCCCCTGCCGCTACAGCTGCAGCGGCCGCCGCTCCGGCTGCCGATACCACCCCGAGTGGTCATCTGATGCGCTCCCCCATGGTTGGCTCCTTCTATCGCTCCTCCAGCCCGGAAGCCAAGCCGTTCGTGGAAGTTGGTCAGCACGTCAATGTCGGCGATACCCTGTGCATCGTCGAAGCCATGAAAATGATGAACCAAATCGAGTCTGACAAGGCCGGTGTGATCAAAGCGATCCTGGCTGAAAATGGTCAGGCCGTCGAGTTTGACGAGCCGCTGTTCATCATCGAATAAGGGAAGACGCCACCCATGTTGGACAAAGTAGTCATCGCCAACCGAGGTGAAATTGCCCTGCGGATCCTGCGCGCCTGCAAAGAGCTCGGGATCAAGACAGTGGCCGTTCACTCCACCGCCGATCGGGAGCTCAAACATGTGCTGCTGGCCGACGAAACCATCTGCATCGGCAAGCCTGCCAGTGGGGACTCCTACCTCAACGTGCCGGCCATCATCGCCGCCGCCGAGGTGACGGGTGCCGTCGCCATTCACCCTGGCTACGGCTTCCTCTCCGAGAACGCCGACTTCGCCGAAGTGGTCGAAAAATCCGGTTTCATCTTCATAGGCCCGCGCGCCGAGACCATTCGCCTGATGGGTGACAAGGTCTCCGCCATCGAGGCGATGAAGAAGGCGGGCGTGCCCTGCGTACCCGGCTCCGACGGCCCGGTGGACAACGATGCCAAGCGCAACGCCACCATCGCCAAGCGGATCGGTTACCCCGTGATCATCAAGGCCGCCGGTGGCGGTGGTGGTCGTGGCATGCGCGTGGTGCGCAATGAGGCCGAACTGGCCGCCGCCATCGCCCTGACCAAATCCGAAGCAGGCCAGTTCTTCAAGAACGACATGGTCTACATGGAGAAGTACCTGGAGAACCCGCGTCACATCGAGATCCAGATCTTGGCGGACGGTCAGGGTACCGCCCTCTACCTGGGTGAGCGGGACTGCTCCATGCAGCGCCGCCACCAGAAGGTGGTGGAAGAGGCGCCGGCTCCCGGCATCACCGAAGAGATGCGCAAGTTCATCGGTGAGCGCTGCGTGCGTGCCTGTCTCGAGATCGGCTACCGCGGTGCCGGTACCTTCGAGTTCCTGTACGAGAACGGCGAGTTCTACTTCATCGAGATGAACACCCGGATCCAGGTCGAGCACCCGGTCACCGAGATGGTCACCGGCGTGGATCTGATCAAGGAGCAGCTGCGCATCGCCGCCGGCCAGCCCCTGTCGATCACCCAGCAGGACATCCGCATCCGTGGCCATGCCATCGAATGCCGGATCAACGCCGAAGATCCGGCCACCTTCATGCCGTCTCCCGGCCTGATCCAGCGCTTCCATGCGCCGGGTGGTCTGGGCGTGCGTTGGGAGTCCCATATCTATGCGGGCTACAAGGTGCCGCCTTACTATGACTCCATGATCGGCAAGCTGATCTGTTACGGTGAGAACCGCGACATCGCCATCGCCCGCATGCGTCACTCCCTCGACGAGCTGGTGGTGGAAGGGATCAAGACCAACATCGCCCTGCAAAAAGAGATCATGAAGGACGAAAACTTCCAGCACGGTGGCACCAACATCCACTATCTGCACAAGAAGTTGGGTCTGTAAGAACCTCCCATTTCCGGCACGGCGGCAGGCACTCTGCGCCGCACTGTGCCGGAACTCGGCTCCTCAAGGATCCGCAACTGAAAAAGGGCCATGGCGACATGGCCCTTTTTTGTTATTCTTGCGCCCCTCTCAATCGTCGGAGGCCAAGGTGAACCGTTTCGCTCTCGCCCGTCGGGAAGCAGCCTTCTGCCTGCTGCTCACCCTGCTTTACTTCGTTGCCTGGTATGGCACCGCTTACTTCATCCCGGAAGAGCTGGAACTCTGGGATATGCCGCTCTGGTTCCTGCTCAGCTGCATGCTGATGCCACTGCTGTTCATCGGCCTGTGCGGGCTGATGGTGGATCGCCTGTTCATCGAAATCCCGCTGGATACCGAGGAGTCGTCACATGAATCTTGAGTTGATGCTCCCCCTCGTCATCTATCTGGTGCTGGTGCTGGGGGTCGGCTTCTGGGCCAGCCGCCATCGCAGCAACGGGGACTTCGTGCAGGAGTACTTCATCGGCAACCGCAGCATGGGCGGCCTGGTGCTGGCCATGACGCTGGTGGCCACCTATACCTCGGCATCCTCCTTCATCGGCGGGCCCGGCGCCGCCTACAAGATAGGCCTAGGCTGGGTGCTGCTGGCGATGATCCAGCTGCCCACCGTCTGGCTCACCCTGGGGGTGCTCGGCAAGAAGTTCGCCATCATAGCCCGCCGAGTCAATGCGGTGACCATCAACGACATGCTGTGGGCCCGCTACCGCAGCAAGTGGGTGGTGGTGCTGGGTTCGGTGACCATCATCCTCGCTTTTATCGCGACCATGGTGGTGCAGTTCATCGGCGGGGCCCGCCTGCTGGAGACCGCCACCGGCCTTAGCTATCAGCAGGGACTCTTCCTGTTTGCCAGCTGCGTGCTGCTCTACACGGTGATCGGCGGCTTTCGCGCCGTGGTGATGACGGATGCGCTGCAGGGCATCATCATGCTGATCGGCACCGGCGCCCTGCTGGCCGGAATACTCATCGCCGGTGACGGCCTGCCGAACCTCATCCATCAGCTCAAGGTGATCGATCCCAAGCTGGTCAGCCCGCAGGGGGCCGGTGACATGCTGACCCAGCCCTTCATGCTGAGCTTCTGGGTGCTGGTCTGCATCGGGGTGGTGGGCCTGCCCCACTCGGCCCTGCGCTGCTTCGGCTACCGGGACAGCAAGGCGTTGCACAGAGGCATCCTCATCGGCACCGTGGTCAGTGCGTTGCTGATGTTCGGCATGCATTTGGCCGGCGCCCTGGGGCGCGCCATCCTGCCCGGCATGGATAGCCCGGACAAGATCATGCCCTCGCTGATGATGGAGGTGCTGCCGCCCTGGCTGGCGGGGGTCTTCCTGGCGGCGCCGATGGCGGCCATCATGTCCACCATCGACTCCCAGCTGATCCAGGCCTCGGCGACCCTGGTGAAGGATCTCTACCTCAATTACCTCAATCCTCGCCAAGAGAAGCTGGAGGTGCGCATTCCGCGCCTCTCCCTGCTCTGCACCCTGATCCTCGGCACCCTGGTGCTGCTGGCGGCGTTGCAACCCCCCGAGATGATCATCTGGCTCAACCTGCTCGCCTTCGGCGGCCTGCAGGCGGTGTTCCTCTGGCCGCTGGTGCTCGGCCTCTACTGGTCGCGGGCCAATGGCCCGGGGGCGCTGGCCAGCATGCTGAGCGGTATCCTCTGCTATGGGGGCCTGAGCCAGTGGGGGATCAAGCTGGCCGGCTTGCACGCCATAGTGCCCAGCCTGGGGCTGGGGCTGGTCGCCTTCATCCTGGTCAGCCTGCTGACGCCGCCACCGGATCAGGCCGTACGCCGATTATTTGATCAGAAATAATAAATGGCTCGATAAAAGGCAGGCACCTATCCCCAAATGGGTGCCTTGCAGGTAAACTGTGCGCTGCATCACAAAATAGCGCCCGTTTATGCCCGTACAGAACGCCAGACAGATCCTGACTCAATCCCTGCAACGACTCGGCTATGCCCTGTTGTTGCCGGTCTCCATCCTGCCGCTGGCCGCCCTGCTCTATCGGCTCGGCCAGCCGGATGTGCTGGATCTGGCGGTGCTCTCCCTCGCGGGTCGCGCCTTGTTCAGCCAGATGCCGCTCATCTATGCGGTGGCCATCGCCTTCGGTCTGAGCCGACAGGGGCAAGGCGCCCAGGCGATGGCCGGGGCGGTCAACTTCCTGCTGCTGAGCTCGGCCCTGGCGACCCTGGCCCCCGGCCTGCATGCGGACATGATCTGCGGCCTGCTGGCGGGGCTGACCACGGCGCTGGTCTGCTCCTGGACCCGCAGCCTGCCCCTGCCCGCCTGGTTGCAACAGTTGCAGGGGGAGCTGCCGGGCCTGCTGCTCTCGGCCCTGATCTGCCTGCTGCTGGTCCTCCCCCTCTCGCTCCTCTGGCCGCTGCTGGAGCAGGGCATCACACTGGTCGCCTCCGATCTGCTCACCACACCGTTTGGCGCCTTCTGCTATGGCGTGCTGAACCGGCTGTTGATCCCCCTCGGCCTGCATCAGGTGCTGGGCAGCCTGGTGGGCCTCGGCGAGAGCAACCTGCAGGCGCTCGCCACCGCCCAGCCCCTGCACGAGGGCTATGTGGCCGGGCTCTACCCGATCATCATGTTCGGTCTGCCCGGTGCCTGTTTCGCCATCTGGCTGCACCGCCAGCGCCTGCAACGGTTGCCACAGGGGGGCCTGCTGCTCACCCTGGCGCTCACCTCGGCCCTGGTCGGCATCACCGAGCCCATCGAATTCCTGTTCGCCTTCGTCGCCCCTTGGCTGTTTCTGACCCATGCCCTGCTCACCGGGATCTCGCTGGGCATCTGCAGCTCACTCGGCATCAAGGTGGGCAGTTACTTCTCCGCCGGGCTGCTGGATCTGGTGCTCAGCTACTCTGCCGGCGAGCACAGCTTCTGGCTGATCCCGCTCGGCATCCTGTTCTTCGTCGCCTATGCCCTGATCTTCTCCCTGCTGCTGGATCACGCCCCCCTCAGCCTGCCGAGCCGCCCCATCGCCGATGAGCTGCCGCGGCTCGCCAACGTGGCACCGACCGATCCGCAGATGCTGGCCATCCAGTACCTCAAGGTGCTGGGAGGGATGGACAACCTGCTGGCCATGAACGTCTGCCTGACCCGCCTCAGCCTGCGGGTGCGCGATATGATGCTGGTGGATCAGCTCCGCCTGACCGGGCTCGGCTGCCTCTCCTGGATCGAGCTGAACGAGCATCAGCTGGTGCTGGTGCTGGGCCCCAACGCCAGCCTGGTCGAGGGGCAGATCCGCATGCTGGCCGAGCGTCAGTCGGTGCCACTCGGCCTCGAGCCCAGCCAGGCGCCCCTCAGCCAGAGCCTCTGATCAGGCGAAGGGCAGCCGCTCGGCGACGAAGTCCATCAGGCTGCGCAGGGCGGGCGCCAGGTGCTCCCGGCTGGGGTAGATGAGGTAGAAGGGGTTCGGTGGTATGGGGTGATCCGGCAGCACCTTCAGCAGACGCCCCGCACTGAGATCGTCCCGACAGACGTGATCCGGCAGCAGGGCTATCCCCCCCTGATGCAGGGCCAGCTCCCGCAGCGCCAGCAGGCTGTTGCTGATGCAGGCCCCCTGCGGCCGCCAGCCTCCCTCCTGCAGCGGCCACACCGGCAGCGCCGAGTGCACCAGGCAGGCATGGCGCCCCAGCTCCGCCAACTGCTGCGGCGCACCGTGGCTGGCCAGGTAGCCGGGGGCCGCCACCAGATGGCGCGCCACCTGGCCGATGCGCCGGCAGATGAGGCTGGAGTCTTTCAGCGGCGCCGCCCGCAGCGCCAGATCGTAACCCTCCCCCACCAGATCCAGCTGCTCGTCACTCAGGGTCAACTCCAGCACCACCTCGGGGTAGAGGGCGCGAAACTCCGCCAGTATCTTGCCGAGCAGCAGGGTGCCGGTCGCCTCCGGTGCCGTGACCCTCACCCGGCCGGCCGGCGCACTGCGCAGCCTGGCCATGGC
This sequence comes from Aeromonas encheleia, assembly GCF_900637545.1. Lineage (NCBI taxonomy): Bacteria > Pseudomonadati > Pseudomonadota > Gammaproteobacteria > Aeromonadales > Aeromonadaceae > Aeromonas > Aeromonas encheleia. Next base: position 1,023,171 of record NZ_LR134376.1, on the reverse strand, counting down.
GAGATTGGCGCTGCGCGCCAGGGTCAACAGCCCCCGGCAGTGCTCCACATAGAGCTCCCCCTGCGGGGTCAGGCTGAGCCTGCGGGTGGTGCGCTGCAGCAGGCGCACCCCCAGCTGGGATTCGAGGCGCGAGATCTTCTGGCTCACCGACGACTTGGGCATACCGAGCACCTCGGCCGCCCCGGTGAAGCTGCCCTGCTCCACCACTGTGGCGAACAGCCCCATCAACTCCAGTTCGACATTGTTCATATATTCAAACAGTCTTTCTTGATTACCCATCTTAATGAGGATAATTAACCAGACTAGACTGGCAAGCAATCCCACTCATACCGATTTGAAAGGAATTGCCATGAAAGCCATCGCCCTGACCCATTATCTGCCCAGCGATCACCCCCACTGCTTCATCGAGGCCAACCTGCCCACCCCGACCCCGGGCCCACGGGATCTGCTGGTGAGGGTCAAGGCCACCTCCATCAACCCGGTCGATACCAAGGTGCGCGCCCCCAAGGCCAAGGTGGAAGCGAGCCCGCGGGTGCTGGGGTGGGATGCGGTGGGAGAGGTCGTGGCCGTCGGCAGCGAGGTGACCCTGTTCAAGGCCGGCGACAGAGTTTGGTATGCCGGCGACATCAGCCGCCCCGGCAGCAACAGTGCGCTGCAGCTGATCGATGAGCGCATCGTCGCCATGGCTCCGACCAGCCTGACGGATGTGGAGGCCGCCGCCCTGCCGCTGACCGCCATCACCGCCTGGGAGGCGCTGTTCGAGCGCATCGGCCTCAACCGCGAGAGCGAGGGACGGCTGCTGATCATCGGCGGCGCCGGCGGCGTCGGCTCCATCGCCATCCAACTCGCTCGCCAGCTCACCAGGATGGAGGTGATCGCCACCGCCTCACGGCCTGAAACCCGTGACTGGTGCCTGGCCATGGGCGCCCACCAGGTAGTGAGTCATCACAACCTGCAGGCGGAGCTGGCGGGGCTCGGCATCAGCCAGCTCGATGCCATCTTCTGCACCAACGCCACCGAGCAGCACTGGGCCGCCATGGCGAGTCTCATTCGCCCGTTCGGCCACATCTGCACCATCGCCGAGTCCAACGAGCCCTGGGATCTCGGCCTGCTCAAGCCCAAGAGCGCCACCTTCAGCCAGGAGTTCATGTTCACCCGCTCACTGTTCCAGACCCCGGACATGATAGAGCAGCACCATCTGCTCGGCCGGGTCGCCGCGCTGCTGGATGACGGCACGCTCAAGACCACGCTCACCAAGACGATCCCCGAGCTGACCGCGCTTACCCTGGCTCAGGCCCATGCCGAGGTGGAGGCGGGTCGCATGGTGGGCAAGCTGGTGATCGACATGGCCGGGTTTGCAGACTAATCCCTAATGGGTAAAAACTGCACCATCATGGGGTGGATTCACCAGTGGCAGGCCCCAAGAGTGCACAGCTCAGCCTAGCGCCAGACCCTCACCACCCAGCCTCCCCGCGAAAGCGGCATAAAAAAGGGGCCATCCCGCTGGGATGGCCCTAAATACCTGAACGTTGGGGTAACAATCACACACATATCCTTATGCAGGACAGACTAAGCTTTGCAGCTTGCGTGCCAACCCGCCGCTTTCCCGCCCGATCGCCCTCCTTTCCCGGCCATGAGCGCCCATCAAAAAAAAGCCACCCGAAGGTGGCTGAAAAAAGATGACGGAACTTTCATAGAGCAAAGCATTCAGCGGGAACAGGTTGCTTCCCGTCACCCAATGAGGAATACATTAACCGTGCCAACTCGGCAGAGTTCTCTTCCTGCACCATGCCGACATGGGCAAACCACGACAGCACAGGCCCATGATGATAGACTTCCGCGGTTTCACATTTATGAAGAGTCGACGCCATGCCCTGGATACAAATTCGAATCAACGCCACCGCCAAGACCGCGGACAAGGTGAGCAACATGCTGCTGGGGCGTGGAGCCCAGGCCGTGACCTTTATGGATGCCCAGGATGTTCCCGTCTACGAGCCCCTGCCCGGCGAGACCCCGCTCTGGGGTGAGACCGAGGTGATGGGCCTGTTCGACGCCGAAACCGACCCGGCCCCCACCATCGCCTTCTTCCAGCAGATCTTCGGGGAAGACGTGGGCTACAAGGTCGAGCAGCTGGAAGACAAGGACTGGGTGCGCGAGTGGATGGATCACTTCCACCCCATGCAGTTCGGCGAGCGGCTCTGGATCTGCCCGAGCTGGCGCGATGTGCCCAACCCGGATGCGGTCAACGTCATGCTGGATCCGGGCCTGGCGTTCGGCACCGGCACCCACCCCACCACGGCGCTCTGCCTGCAGTGGCTGGACGGGCTGGATCTGGTCGGCAAGACGGTGGTCGACTTCGGTTGTGGCTCCGGCATCCTCGGCATCGCCGCCCTGAAGCTGGGCGCCGCCCGGGTCATCGGTATCGACATAGATCCCCAAGCCATCCAGGCCAGCCATGACAACGCCGAACGCAACGGCGTCGCCGGCCAGATCGAACTCTACCTGCCGGCTGATCAGCCGCAAGGGGTGGAAGCGGACGTGGTGGTGGCCAACATCCTGGCCGGCCCGCTGCGCGAACTGGCGCCACTCATCGCCGGCCACGGCAAAGCGGGTAGCCTGATGGCGCTGTCCGGCGTGCTGGAGAGTCAGGCCCCGGAGCTGGAAACCATCTACGGCCAATGGTTCGACATGGACCAAACCGCGGTGAAAGAGGAGTGGTGCCGCCTCTCAGGTCGCAAGCACGGCTGATAAACAACAAGCCACGGCGGCTGCCAACCCATCGGCCGCAAACTCGGCTAAGCGCTATCAACGGGGCTCCCACACGGGAGCCCCGTCTGTTTTCAACCCGCCGGCAGCAGCCACCTCTCTGGTACGGCCACCCAGCACCATCCATACCCGCACTGCAATCAGTGCTCATTTGACCACACAGCTCACCCCGTTTCCGGTAGGATAGGCCGCCAGTCCCCCTTGCGACACGGAGTGCTTATGCGGATTGCCATACTGGATGACTATCAGGATCAGGTGCGTCATCTGCCCTGCTTTACCCGCCTGGCGGGCCACGACGTAACCATCCTCACCCAAAGCGAACCTGACCCCGAGCGTCTTGCCGCCAAGCTGGCAGGGGTAGAGGCGCTGGTACTGATCCGCGAGCGCACCCGCATCGACGAGGCGTTGCTGCGCAGGCTCCCCTCCCTTTGGCTCATCAGTCAGACCGGCAAGATCAGCCAGCATATCGATCCCCTCTTGTGTCAGCGCCACGGGGTAGCCGTCGCTGAAGGCATCGGCAGCCCGGTGGCACCCGCCGAGCTCTGCTGGGCGCTCATCATGGCCGCCTCCCGCCACCTCCCGGCCTATTGTCATGCCCTCGCCCAGGGACAGTGGCAGCAATCCGGCACACTGGGGCTGGGCCGTACCTTGCAGGGGCTGACGCTCGGCATCTGGGGCTACGGCAAGATTGGCAGGCTGGTGGCCGGTTACGGCCGGGCCTTTGGCATGTCGGTGCTGATCTGGGGCAGCGAGGGCTCCCGCCAGCAGGCCGAGCGGGATGGCCATGCCAGCGCCTCCGACAAGGAGGCCTTCTTTCGTGACGCCGACATCCTCTCTTTGCATCTGCGCCTGCACGAGGCAACCCGTGGCTGTGTGACCCGCACCGATCTCGCGCGGATGAAGGCCGACTCCCTGCTGGTCAACGTCAGTCGAGCGGAGCTTGTCGAACCGGGCGCCCTTTATGCTGAACTCGCCGCCAACCCCACCCGGCGCGCAGCACTCGACGTGTTCGACGCAGAGCCTGCCACGGCGCAAAGCGAGCCTTTGCTGCGCCTGCCCAATGTGCTGGCCACGCCCCATCTCGGCTATGTGGAACACAACAGCTACGAGCTCTACTTTCAGGCCGCCTTTGACAACCTGATTGCCTTTGCCGAGGGCAGGCCGACCAATCTGGTGCTGCCCGTAGCGGGCCGCTGATCACGGTTATCCGGCGGCCGGACCGCTAACATGTGAACCCCATGCGCCACAAAGGCAAGCCACAGGAGCAGCCATGACCGAGTACGACAAGATGATCACCAGCCAGCCCTATAACTGCATGGCCTCCGAGCTGGATGCCCTGCGCCGGGAGACGGCCCGCCTGTATCGTCGTTTCAACCGGGCCGAGGAGGAGGTAGAACAGCAGATCCTGCTGCGGGCGCTGATCGGCGAGCTGGCGGAGGGGGCCTTCATCTGCCCACCGTTTTACTGCACCTATGGCCGCCACATCAGCCTGGGGAAGGATTCCTACATCAACATGGGGGCGACCTTGCTGGATAACGCCCCGATCCGCATCGGCGCCGCGGTCATGATAGGGCCGAACGTGCAGATCTACACCGCCGCCCACGCCCTGGCGGCCGATGAGCGCATCTGCGGGGTGGAGACGGCGCTGCCGGTCACCATAGAGGACAGGGTCTGGATAGGCGGCGGCGCCATCCTGCTGCCCGGCGTCACCATAGGGCGGGAGGCCATCGTCGGCGCAGGCGCCGTGGTGACCAAAGACGTGCCAGCCGGTGCGCGGGTGGTGGGCAACCCGGCCCGCATCCTGCCCGCCAGGGCTAAGATGCCAGTGACCTAGGGGAACAGCTCAAAATCCGCCCATAAAAATAGAGCCCTATGTCATGAGCCACATTGGACTGTAAAAAGGGGCTGCCGGATGCCAGGGACACAGGTCAAAAAACGCCCATAAAAATAAAGCCCAATGTCATCAAGACGTTGGGCTATAAAAAGGTGCTACGGAATTGCGACTCTCATCGCAGAAAATTAGAAGGGGTCGCCTTCTAAACTGGCGAGAGGGATAATAACGGGGCGCAAACGTTTTACGTAGCGTAATCGACCAGGATTGAGAACGGCCTCTCACTATTCAAAAAATTCCCAGCCAACCTCTTTTCCCCCCTTGGCAAGCGCCTATTTATGCGTACAGCCTGATGGTCCTGTCAGTAGATGAAAAAAGCCCTGATTGATCAGGGCTTTTTGCTTCAACAGGCCTCGTTTAGAAGTGCCGGATGAACTCGTTTAGCGGTAGCTCGCGCAGCTTGCGCGCCTCCAGCATGGGGGTGCCGAGGTAGAGGAAGCCCACCAGCTGATCCGCCGGTGCCAAGCCCAGCCCGGCATTGACCCGCTCATCGAAGATGAACCAGCCGGAGCGCCAGATGCCGTTGAACCCCTGCGCCTGGGCCGCCATCTGCATCGCCATCAGGGCGCAACCGGCGGAGAGCTCCTGCTCCAGCTTCGGCACCTTGGGGTGATCCTGATGACGGGTCGCCACCGCCACCAGCAGGGGGGCCCGCAGCGGCGCCTCCCGGCTCTTCTTGATGCTCTCTTCGTCTTCGCCACGGGCACGGGCGGCCTCGGCCAGCACGGCCCCCAGCCGTTCACGCCCCTCCCCTTCAAACAGAATGAACTGCCAGGGGGTCAGGGTGCCGTGATCCGGCGCGCGCAGGCCCGCCTTGAGGATGTTGTCGAGCACCTCGCCGCTCGGCGCCGGGGTGGTCAGGCGGCCGCAGGAGTGGCGGTTGAGCAGCAGTGTCAGTGCATCCATTCGATGCTCCTTCTTGGTCATGAGGGCGGTGAACCGCCCTGTCGATAGGGGTCAGAACGGCTTGGAGAGGTTGATGCGCCATTCCCAGATGTTGAGCCTATCCTGCCCAATGCTGGTGTACCCGGCACTGGTGGTCAGGGTGGCTTCGCCGCCGATCAGGGTACGCATCCCCAGTCGCACAGTGCCGCTGAGCGGTTCGGTGCGCGCCGAGCTGAGATCGCCCGTCAGGATATAGCCATCGTTCGGCCGCTCAAAGCCATAATCCAGCCCCAGCTCCCCATAAGGCATCAGCGGCAGCCCTTTGCTGGTGTAATAGACGCGGCTGAATTCGACCGTCCCAGTCATGTTGCCCTGGTTGTAACTGTCGCTGTCCTGGTTCAGCCGCAGTGCCAGCCCCTGGTAATCTCCCTCCATCCGGTAGCCGTCGCTGCGGTTGTGGCTGTAGTTGATGGCCAGTCGCGGGCGCACCGAGGTCTCTTCCCAGAAGTACTGGCCGGTGGCCCCCAGGCTGCCGCCAACGGAGGTCGAGCCGTAGTCGCCGGACAGGAACAGGAGGTCCTGATTGTTATCCATCCAGCCATACACCAGGCTGCCATCCAGCATCCAGCTGGCCGATACCGGATACGCCAGATAGGGGCCAATGTTGTAACCGCCGGCGGACAGCCGCATGCCGCCATTGAAGGAGTCCACCTTGCTGTCGACCCGGGCGACGCTAAGGCCGAGGATGAGATCGTTGTCGAGCCGGGTATCCGCCCCCAGGCTGAACACATTGGTCGAGCCCGACATGTCCAGCCCCTCCCGGTGATCCGAGATGTCGTAATAGACCTCGTCCGCCCACAGGTTCCAACGCCGTCCCTCCGGCAAGGGGACGGGCTGGCTCTGGCTGGCCACCTGGCCCGCCGCCAGCTCGGCACGGGTGAAGGGGCAGGCGGGATACTGATCTCGCTGCTCGGGAGTCAGCTGGTCCCGCTCGTCGGCCATCACGCACAGGGTGCGCTCGTTCAGGGCGCGCTCGCTCGCCTGCTGGCCCGCCGTCATCCGGCCCGGCAAGGTGACGGGAGCCGGGAGGGGGATAAAGGGCCGCTCCCCCAGAGGCGGGCGGGTCGGCATCAGCCCCTGGGGCGGCAGGGTGCCGATCGGCGGCTGTACGCCACCGGGCAGGGTCGGCATCACGCCCTGCGGCGGCAGGGTGCCGATCGGCGGCTGTACACCACCGGGCAGGGTCGGCATCATCCCCTGGGGTGGCAGGGTGCCGATCGGCGGTTGCACGCCACCGGGTCGAGTGATGCCACCGAGGGGAGGACGGGTCGGCATCATTCCTTGACCACCGGGGCTAGTGATGCCGCCAAGAGGGGGCCGGGTCGGCATCATCCCCTGGGGTGGCAGAGTGCCGATCGGCGGCTGCACGCCACCGGGCCGGTTGATCCCGCCGAGGGGGGGCCGGGTCGGCATCATCCCCTGGGGTGGCAGGGTGCCGATCGGCGGCTGCACACCACCGGGCCGAGTGATGCCGCCGAGGGGGGGCCGGGTCGGCATCAGCCCCTGAGGTGGCAGGGTGCCGATCGGCGGCTGCACACCACCGGGCCGGTTGATGCCGCCGAGGGGGGGCCGGGTCGGCATCATCCCCTGAGGTGGCAGGGTGCCGATCGGCGGCTGCACGCCACCGGGCCGGTTGATGCCACCGAGAGGGGGCCGGGTCGGCATCATCCCCTGGGGTGGCAATGTGCCGATCGGCGGCTGCACGCCACCGGGGCTAGTGATGCCACCGAGGGGGGGCCGGGTCGGCATCATCCCCTGGGGTGGCGAAGTAGGCCTGGAGGGCAGGTTAGGCGGGGTGAAGTGGTCCGGGAAGGTGAAGTGGCCGGATTGCTGGTTATCCGTATCGAGCAGGACCCGCTTGCCGCTCGAGTCGACGTAGGCATACAACTTGTGCGTGCCCCCGTTCTGCGCCTCCGGCGAGACGGTCAGGTGCAGCCCCTTGTGATCCTGCCGCCAGCTGTCGTAGATCTGGCTCTGTTTGGCAGACTCGACCTCGAACTGGCCGGGGGAGATGGCGGAGAGCCAGACGGAATGTTGCTGATCGGCGGTCCAGCCGAGGAAGATGAGCCGTCCCGCGGGGTCGGCGGCGGCAGTGGTGCCGTGCAGGGTCATCGCCATGCCCAAGGCGATGGCACTCAGGCGACGACCCGACGTCTGAGTAGGCATCCGTGATTTAGCTAGGCTCATTTGCTTGGTTTCCTTTACCGATTCCAGGTGCATCCGGCACCCGACAGAGAATTCCCATTGATAGACGGCGCCCATTGCCCGCTTCCGGGGCTCGCCGGGATCTGGTCGACCTTCCCAGCGACACCCTGCCCGGCAGGGCACCCAATGGCATTCGCCCATGCAATGGATACAAACAGAGAACGTTTGCATACCACAAATACAACAATACCGTCCCCGGTGAAACTGCCCGGCCGGGGTGAGCCATAAAAAAAGGGACCCATTGGTCCCTTCCTTACCCGATGAGCCGGCTCAGATGACGGCGGCCAGCTCGGCCCCCTGGCGGATGGCCCGCTTCGCATCCAGCTCGGCGGCCACGTCGGCACCGCCGATGATGTGCACCGGCTTGCCCGCCGCCTGCAACCCGGCCTGCAGCTCCTTGAGGGGCTCCTGACCGGCACAGATGATCACCTGATCCACCGGCAGGCACTGTTGGGCCTCGCCCACCTGGATGTGCAGCCCCTCGTCGTCGATGCGCAGGTACTGCACGCCGGAGAGCATCTGCACCTTGCGGTTCTTGAGCACGGTACGATGGATCCAGCCGGTGGTCTTGCCCAGGCCATCCCCCACCTTGCTCTCCTTGCGCTGCAGCAGCCAGATCTGGCGCTCGGGGGCGTCGATCACCGGGGTCATCAGGCCGCCACGCTCGCCGAGGCTCTTGTCGATGCCCCACTCCTTGAGCCAGTGATCCCGGCTGCGATCCCCCTTGCCCTCCACCAGGTACTCCGCCACGTCGAAGCCGATGCCGCCGGCCCCGATCACCGCCACCTTGTCACCCACCGGCTTGTGATCCCGCAGCACATCGATATAGCTCAGCACCTTGGGATGATCGATACCGGGAATGTTGGGGGTGCGCGGGCGTATGCCGGTGGCGAGGATCACCTCGTCAAAGCCGCCACCGAGCAGGCTCTCGGCGCTCTGCCGCTGGCCGAGATAGAGCTCGACGCCGCACTTCTCCAGCCGCCTGGCGAAGTAGCGCAGGGTCTCGTGAAACTCCTCCTTGCCCGGGATCTGCTTGGCGAAGTTGAACTGGCCACCGATGGTCTGCGCCTGATCGAACAGGCTCACCTGATGGCCGCGCTCGGCGGCGTAGCAGGCAAACGCCAACCCGGCCGGGCCGGCGCCCACCACCGCCAGCTTCTTGGGCTGGGGCACCCGACCGAAATTGAGCTCGGTCTCGAAGCAGGCGCGCGGATTGACCAGGCAGGAGGCGCGTTTCTGCTTGAACACGTGATCGAGGCAGGCCTGGTTGCAGGCGATGCAGGTGTTGATCTCGTCCGCCCTGTCCTCGGCGGCCTTGATGACGAACTCGGGGTCGGCCAGGAAGGGGCGCGCCATGGAGACCATATCCGCTTCCCCCTGGGCCAATATGCGCTCGGCCACCTCGGGGGTGTTGATGCGGTTGGTGGTGATGAGCGGCACCTTGAGGTGTTTTTTAAGCTCAGCCGTGACCCAGCTGAAGGCGCCGCGCGGCACGCTGGTGGCTATGGTGGGGATGCGCGCCTCGTGCCAGCCGATGCCGGTGTTGATGAGGCTCACCCCGGCCAGCTCCAGCGCCTTGCCCAGGGCAATCACCTCCTCCAGGGAGGAGCCCTTCTCCACCAGATCCAGCATGGAGAGGCGGAAGATGATGATGAAGTCGGTGCCGACCCGCTCGCGAATGGCGCGCACTATCTCCAGCGGGAAGCGCATGCGGTTGTCATTGTTGCCGCCCCAGCCATCGCTGCGCTGGTTGGTGCGCTCGCAGATGAACTGGTTGATGAGATAGCCTTCCGACCCCATCACCTCGACCCCGTCATAGCCCGCCGCCTTGGCGAGGGCCGCGGTGGTGGCGAAGTCGCGGATGGTGCCACGGATCTGGCGCTCGCTCATGGCGCGCGGCTTGAACGGGGAGATGGGGGCCCTGAGGGCGCTCGGCGCCAGGCTGAACGGATGGTAGGCATAGCGCCCGGCATGGAGGATCTGCAGCGCTATCTTGCCCCCCTCCTGATGCACGGCGCTGGTCACCTTCTTGTGCTTGGCGACCTGCCAGGGGAAGCTGAGCTGCGAGCCGTGCGGCACCAGGCGCCCGCGCAGATTCGGCGCTATGCCGCCGGTGACGATGAGGCCGACGCCGCCGCGAGCCCGCTCGGCATAGAAGGCGGCCAGCTTGTCAAAGCCGCCCTTCTCCTCTTCGAGGCCGGTGTGCATGGAGCCCATCAGCACCCGGTTGCGCAACTGGGTGAAACCGAGATCGAGGGGGGCCAGCAGGTTCGGGTAACGGCTCATGATGCGGCTCCTTGCAAGACCGAGGCACAGGGGATCGCGAGCACGCTGCGACGCGAGGGGGTACAAGCTGGATCGAGGGGGGTCAGCAACGTCGGGTAGCGGCTCACAGGGCCTCCAGTTAATTTTTTGTTATCAAACTGAGGCTAGAGTAAAGAATCGAAATTTCTTTTTCAAACAAATGTTTGGACATTTTTTCAGCGAACAGGCGTGTTCCGAAGAGTGGGGTGCGGATCGCCCCCAAGCGGAAATGGCAATTGACGGGCCAACTGGTTAATAATGGCCCTTCTCTACCCATTAACAGGGCGATAACGCGGCTATGTCTATTTTCAAAGGTCTGGGGTGGCTGTTTCGCAGCCTCTGGCGTCTGCTCAATTTTACCCGGCTGATGCTGGTCAATCTGCTGTTTCTCATCATAGTGCTGGTTATCGTCTTCAGCGTCGGCCAGACAGAGGCGCCCAACACCCCCATCGAGGGCGCCCTCACCCTCAATCTCGCCGGCGTGCTGGTCGAACAGCGCACCCAAACCGATCCGACCGTGCAGCTGCTCAAGCAGGTGGACAAGAGCGACGATCAGCCGAGCGAAATCGTCCTCGCCGATCTGCTGTGGGCCATTCACAGCGCCAAGGATGACGATCGCATCAAGGCGCTGGTGCTCAAGCCCCAGGGGCTACAAGGCTCCAGCCTCTCCAAGCTGCAGGAGGTGGCGAATGCCATCGACGAGTTCAAGGAGAGCGGCAAACCGGTCATCGCCATGGCCGACTACTACAGCCAGGGCGCCTACCTGATCGCCGCCCACGCCGATCACGTGCTGCTCAACCAGAGCGGCGCCGTGCTGATCGAGGGGCTCGGCGTCTACCAGACCTACTTCAAGTCGGCGCTGGAGAAGCTCAACGTCACCCCCCACGTGTTCAAGGTTGGCACCTACAAGTCCTTCGTCGAGCCCTACATCCGCGATGAGATGTCCCCGGAGAGCAAGGAGGCGAACCAGCGCTGGCTGGATCAACTGTGGCAATCCTATGTGACCGACGTGGCCGGGCAGCGGGAGATAGAGCCCGACGCCGTCGCCCCGAGCAAGGATCGCTTCCTCGAGCTGCTGCGCAAGGCCGGTGGCAATGCCGCCAGCTACGCCCTCGACAACGGCCTGGTGGATCAGCTCGCCACCCGCGACGAGATGACCCAGGCGGTCATCAAGGAAGTGGGGGAAGACGAGGAGCACGGCTGGAAAGGGGTCGGTCTGAAAGAGTATCTGGCCGCCCTCCCCGAGCAATATCCCCAGAGCGGCAAGGATGAGGTGGGCCTCATCGTCGCCAGCGGCGCCATCATGGATGGGGTCCAGCCTGCCGGCACCATAGGCGGTGACAGCCTGGCCGATCTGCTGGCCGATGCCCGCCGCGACGATCAGGTCAAGGCCCTGGTACTGCGGGTCGACAGCCCCGGCGGCAGCGCCTTCGCCGCCGAGCAGATCCGCGCCGAGTTGCTGGCCCTGAAGCAGGCGGGCAAGCCGGTGGTCATCTCCATGGGCAGCTACGCCGCCTCCGGGGGCTACTGGATCTCCGCCGATGCGGACAAGATCTTCGCCTCCCCCACCACCCTCACCGGCTCCATCGGGGTGTTTGGCATGTTCGCCACCATCGACAAGGCGCTCTCCCAGTACGGGGTGCACACCGACGGCGTCGGCACCACCGACTTCGCCGGCGTAGGCCTGACCCGGGCCCTGCCGGAGCACGTCGGTCAAGCCATCCAGCTGAGTGTGGAAGACACCTACCAGCGCTTCGTCGGTCTGGTCGGCAAGGGCCGGGGCCTGAGCCCGGAAGAGGCGGAGAAAGCCGCCGAAGGCCGGGTCTGGACCGGCCAGGATGCCAAGGATCTTGGCCTGGTGGACGAGTTCGGCAACCTGGACGACGCCCTCAAGGCCGCCGCCGATCTGGCCAACCTCAAGAGCTGGCAGGTGACCCCCATCGAACAGGAAGAGTCGGCGAGGGACAGGTTCCTGCGCGAGCTGTTCGACAGCAGCGCCCGCGCGCTGGCTCCCCATCTGCAGAGCTGGCTGCCCGCCGGTCTGGGCAAGGCCATGCTGGAGCTCAACCGGGGTCTCGATCCGCTGACCCGCTTCAACGATCCGCAAGGCACCTATGCCTTCTGCCCGGTCTGCCAGCCCTGAGCCGGCAGCGACAACAAAAAAACCGCCTTCTGGCGGTTTTTTTATCTGCGAACTTGGGCCAGGCGGCCCGGCTCACAACAGGCCGGCGTCGACCCAGTGCTGCAGCTCGGCCAGCACCCGGGTCTCCCGCACCGTCCATTGCGGACAGGGGCCGGCCAGCTGGGTCTTGTTGCGCTGCAGCGCCTCATCCAGCGCGAACCAGCCGGGGGTGAAGCCGAGCCGGATCTCGTAGGGCTGGGGCCGCGGCTCGCTCCACGCCTCCCCCAGGCGGCAGAGGTAGTAGAAGGAGTGGATGCAGTAGGCGTCATAATCCGCCTCGCGGGCGGCGCGAAACTCCCGCGTCTCCCCCAGCAGCAGCCCTACCTCCAGCAGCTCGGCGCCACACTCCTCGCGCAGCTCGCGGGCCAGCGCGGTGCCGTGGCACTCCCCCGCCTCGACGCCGCCGCCCGGGAACATGAGATCGCCATTGACCCTGGAGTGCACCAGCAGCAGCTCATCGCCGCGCAGCACCACGGCCCGGACAGTGGTGCGCTCGAGCACCCGCCCGTCGCCGACGACCTGCGCATGGAACAGACGAATGTCGAAGGGATCGCTCCACTCCTGTGATGACTCAAGCACGTTCATAGCGGACGGTAGACCCCCTGTTGGAGCTGCTGGACTATGGTGGCGGCCAGCCGATCGCCGGCATCCTGCTCCCCCTTGCCGATGGCGTGGTAGATCCCGAGCCGGTTGGCCGAGAGCTCGGGGCTGTCCTGAAACGACTCGCTCACCTTGCCCCACTGATAGGCCAGCCCGAACTCCTGCTGCCTCATGTAGAGGGTGCTGAGGGAGGTGAGGATGCGGCCGTTGACCTTGTCCCCCTCCCGATAGAGGCTGAGGGCGTGGTGCATCAGCGCTATGGCCTTGCGCGGCTCGCGCTGGGCATAGATGCCCCCCAGCGCCAGTTGCAGCTCGGGCTCCTCCAGCGCGGGGCTGCCCTCCAGCGCGAGGAAGCTGGCCCGCGCCTGCGGGTTGCGATGATGGGTCCAGTGCCAGAGCAGCAGGTAGGGATCCCGGGAGGCCCGGGTCTGCACCGCCAGTTGCTCCAGCTGGGTGCCGGCGGCCAGCATGCCCTCCACCCTGGGGCTCTTCTGCTCCCTTGCCCGCTTGTACTCGACGTTGGTGGAGTGCTCGGCGCACTGCAGGTAGCGCTCCAGACTCAGCATCAGCGCGTAGCTGTCCCGGTCCGAACCCTCTTCCTGCAGACGGTAGCGGGCCTGGATGACCTCACCGCGCTCGGGGCGACACCAGCCGTCGTCCACCAGATCCACGCAGAGCTGCTGATTCTTGGCACAGATGTCGTTGGTCCGGTCGCCGTCGCAGGCCATCAGCGTCAGACAACAGGACAGGCCGAGCAGTAACGGACGCAGGGAAAATGGGGTCATGGCTCACTTCTGATTGGTAACAATCGCAACCCGCCATGGCCACCGCCAACTAGCAAACAGGCTACATATCCATTACAATGCGCGCGCCGTATAAGGCCGCGACTGCAGAATAATATAACGAAATGAACGGCCCTACACCGATCTGCATTCGACGAATTTCAATTTGCCCCGGCAATTTGCTTCAACAACGTGAAATAAAGGATCTGGTTAATGACCCACGAGCACTACTTGCAGGCGTGGCAGGAGAGCCAGGAGCTCGCCGAAGCCATGCAACCCTTGATCGGTCGTCTCTACCGCCAGCAAGGGATAGAGATCACCATCTTTGGACGCCCCCTGCAAAACGCCTCCACCATCGACATCCTCAAGGCCCACAGGGTCGTTCGCCGCCACCAGGGCACTCCCCTCCCGATCCAGCAGAGCTTCCCCCTGCTGCAAGCCATCCTCGCCCTGAACCCGACCGCCGCCGAGATAGACATCGGCAAGCTGGCCGTCGGTTACTGGCAGGATCACCAGGACGAGGCCGGCCTCGACGACTACCTGCGCGCCCAGCTGGCACCGGCGCTGCACGGCGCCGTGCCGCCCGCGACCGACGTGGTGCTGTACGGCTTCGGCCGCATCGGCCGCCTGCTGGCCCGACTGCTGATCGAGCGCACCGGCGCCGCCAACTCCCTGCGCCTGCGGGCCATAGTGGTGCGTGGCGGCCGCGAGGGGGATCTGGAGAAGCGCGCCAGCCTGCTGCGCCGCGACTCGGTGCACGGCCCCTTCAACGGCTCCATCGAGGTGGATGCAGCGCGCAGCGCCATCATCGCCAACGGCACCTTCATCCAGGTGATCTACGCGAGCAGCCCGAGCGATATCGACTATACCGCCTATGGTATCCAGAACGCGCTGATCGTCGACAACACCGGGGTCTGGCGCGATGAGGCGGGCCTTTCCGAGCACCTCAAGGCGCGCGGCGCCGCCCGGGTGCTGCTGACCGCCCCCGGCAAGGGCGAGATGAAGAACGTGGTGTTCGGGGTCAACCACCAGGTGATCACCCAGGACGATCGCATCATCTCCGCCGCCTCCTGCACCACCAACGCCATCACCCCGGTGCTCAAGGTGATGCAGGACAGGTACGGCATCCGCCACGGTCACGTGGAAACAGTGCACTCCTACACCAACGATCAGAACCTGATCGACAACTATCACCAGGGCGAGCGCCGTGGCCGCAGTGCCGCGCTCAACATGGTGATGACCAGCACAGGCGCCGCCAAGGCGGTGGCCAAGGCGCTGCCCGAGCTCAAGGGCAAGCTGACCGGCAACGCCATCCGGGTGCCGACCCCCAATGTGTCGCTGGCCATCATCAACCTGTCGCTGGAGCAGGCTACCGACCGGGACAGCCTCAATGCCTATCTGCAGCAGATGGCGCTGAGCTCGGCCCTGCATCGCCAGATCGATTTCAGCGCCAGCACCGAGCTGGTCTCCTCCGACATGGTGGGTTCCCGCTTCGCGGGCATAGTGGACTCCCAGGCCACCATCGCCGAGGGGGATCACTGCGTGCTGTACGTGTGGTATGACAACGAGTTCGGGTACAGTTGTCAGGTGGTACGGGTGATGGAGCAGATGGCCGGCGTGGTACGCCAGGACCTTCCCGTCTAAGAACCTGTCTACGATCTGTTGCGAGAGGTCGTCAACAAGGTGAAGAGCAGCGCAGGAACCGGAATGTATATGAATACATGAGGATTCCGAGCAGCACATGAGCCTTGATCACGGCCTCGCAGTAAGATCGTGAACAGGTTATAAGCCCGGGTTTATGGCTCAATTTTCAAGGAGAGGCCGGATGTCATTTCAACAGGTGATAGGGCAGATGCCCAAGGAAGTGTACGAGCGGCTCAAGACCGCGGTCGAACTCGGCAAGTGGCCGGACGGCCAGCCCCTCACCGAGGAGCAGAAGGCCACCTCCCTGCAGGCCGTGATGGCCTGGCAGGCGATGCACCTCGACAATCCCGAGCACATGAACATAGGCCGCGATGGCGAGATCGTCATGAAGAGCAAGAGCGAGCTCAAGCGCCAGTACCGTGACGAGGAAGAGATAGTCCGCATCGACCTCAGCCATTGAGCGCCGAGACAGGCCTCGTCAGGTCATGAAAAAAGAGGGGAGCCACTGCGGCTCCCCTCTTTTTTTCCTCTCTCACTCTGGGAGAGGGCTAGGGTGAGGGAACGTCTCAGGGCGTCAGCTCGCCGCGCAGAGATTGCTGCATCAGCTCGCGGATGCGCGGCGCCGGCAAGTCCTGGCTCAGCAGGAAGTGCAGCTTGGTCAGCGCCGCCTCGGCGGTCATGTCGAAACCCGAGATGACCCCAGCCCGGGAGAGCGCGTTGCCGGTGGCATAGCCGCCCATGTTGACCTTGCCGTGCAGGCACTGGCTCAGGTTGACGATGATGACGCCGCGGGCCGAGGCCTCGGACAAGAGCGCCAGCATGGCCGGATTCTGCGGCGCATTGCCCACCCCGAAGGAGAGCAGGATCAGCGCTCGCACCGGCTGCTGCAAGATGTTGGCGATCACCTCGCTGGAGATGCCGGGATAGAGCGTCACCACGCCGATGGGCTGGGGGGTGATGTCGTGCAGCACCAGGGCACGCTCGGACGGCCCCCCCAGCTCCCCCGCCTCCAGCGCGATGGCGATGCCGGCGTTGAGCAGTGGCGGGTAGTTCGGCGAGTCGAAGGCGTGGAAGCCGTCCGCATGCACCTTCTTGCTGCGGTTGCCACGATAGAGCTGGTTGTTGAAGAACAGCGTCACCTCGTGGATCGGGTAGTTGGCGGCGATATAGAGCGCATTGAGCAGATTCTGCTGGCCGTCCGAGCGCAGCTCGGCGAGCGGGATCTGGGAGCCGGTGATGATGACCGGCTTGTGCAGATCTTCCAGCATGAAGGAGAGCGCCGAGGCGGTGAACGACATGGTGTCGGTGCCGTGCAGGATCACGAAGCCGTCGTATTTCTCGTAGTTGTCACGAATGTCCTCGGCGATGCGCTGCCAGTCCGCCGGGGTCATGTCGGAGGAGTCGATGAGGGGAGCATATTCATGAATGTGGTAATCGGGCATCTCGGCTCGATGAAACTCGGGCATCCGTGCCAGACAGTCTTCCATAAAGCCCGCCATCGGCACATAACCGTGGTCGGAACGCTGCATCCCTATGGTGCCGCCTGTGTAGGCGATGTAGATAGACTTCTTCACACCCTCTCCTCTCTATGGGCTGGAAACCGGCAAATCATATAGGGATCACCCGATTTCTTCACTTCCTATTCCTCTCCCAGACGGGAAAGCTGCGAGTCGCCACCCGCCGGCAACGCGGCCGTTTCGCATCATGTCGCTCGCCTCGCTATGAGCCGGCAACCGGCGAATGAGCCGGTGAGCAAGCGGCCTCGTCATCGCCCATTTGTCGAGGGCTTCGAAGCCGTCTGAGCATCAAAGTCGACGCCCAAAAAGGAGCGTCGCCGGCAGGTTTTTTAGGGCCGGATCCGGCTTTCTTAAAAAGTGATAAATATCACAACAATGTTAAAAAACAACCATTAATCTGACAAATATGGATGGAGTTGGTATTTTTTGCTACTATCCGGCGGATTTTGATTAAATCACCTCTGGATGCCTGATGGAATCAGGCTCGTATAAACCCCATATCCACATGGGGTGGGGGCCTGTCGCCCCTCCTGAAATTGGCGTCTTAGCCACACTGTTTTTCATCCCGGCTGAATCTGTGCGTCTTCATCAGCGAAGACACAGCCAATCAACATGGGAGTACCGAATGATACAACTTGATCCTTATGCCACCCTGGTCGCAGCCACTCTGGTGCTGCTGCTCGGCCGCTCGCTGGTCAACCGGATCGGCGTGCTACGTACCTTCAGCATCCCCAAACCGGTGGCCGGTGGCCTGGTCGTCGCCCTGGTGCTGGTGCTGTTGCGCGCCAGCATGGACGTGGAACTGCGCTTCGATACCGCATTCCAGACCCCGCTGATGCTGGCCTTCTTCGCCTCCATCGGCCTCTCCGCCGATCTCGCCAACCTCAAGCGGGGCGGCAAGGCGGTGTTCACCTTCCTGCTGGTGGTGACCGGCCTGCTGATGATGCAGAACATCCTGGGGATTGGCCTGGCCACCCTGCTCGGCCTGGATCCGCTGATGGGGCTGCTGGCCGGTTCCATCACCCTCTCCGGTGGCCACGGCACCGGGGCGGCCTGGGGCGCCATCTTCAGCGAGAAGTACGGTCTGCAATCGGCGACCGAACTCGCCATGGCCTGCGCCACCTTCGGTCTGGTGCTGGGTGGCCTGATCGGCGGCCCGGTCGCCCGCTACCTGGTGAAGAAGGTGCAGGTGCCCGGTGAGGAGCACAACAGGGACGAAGCCCCCCAGGGCTTCGAGATGCCCGAAATAGAGCGCCCAATCACCACCTACAGCCTGATCGAGACGGTGACGCTGATCGCCATCTGCCTGAAGGGGGGCGAGTTGATCTCCCTCTACCTCAAGGGCGGTGCCCTCGAGCTGCCGGTCTTCGTCTGCGTGCTGTTCACCGGCGTCTTGCTGCGCAACCTGCTCTCCCTGCTGAAATGGCACGAGGTGAGCGATCGGGAAGTCTCCTTGCTCGGCAACGTCAGCCTGTCGCTGTTCCTGGCGATGGCGCTGATGAGCCTGAAGCTGTGGGATCTGGCCAGCCTGGCGCTGCCGATCTTCGTCCTGCTGGCCGTCCAGACCGTGGCGATGGCGCTCTACGCCGTCTTCGTCACCTTCAGGGTCATGGGCAGCAACTACGACGCGGCCGTACTGGCGGCGGGTCACTGCGGCTTCGGCCTCGGTGCCACCCCGACGGCGATTGCCAACATGCAGGCCATCACCCAGCGCTTCGGTCCGTCCCACATGGCGTTCCTGGTGGTGCCCATGGTCGGCGCCTTCTTCATCGACATCATCAATGCCATGGTGATCAAGCTGTTCCTGGCGCTGCCCTTCCTGTAACGCGCCGCGCTAAACCCGATATGAACAGAGCCCACCTTTTGGTGGGCTCTTTGCTTGCTGGCTCCCGCCGGCGCGGCCCTATAGCGGCCGAGCGGGTACAGCATGAGGGCAAGCAAGCGGCGCAGCCCCGTCAGCAACAACCAGGGCGCATCCCATCAAGGCATTGGCTGGATGACGGACAACAAAAAGCCCCGCACCAGAGTGCGGGGCTTTTTACATGAGGCGCCGGAGTTGCTCCGCACCCTGAACCTCCCTTAGAGGATGAAGGTCGAGACCTGCTGGTTCAGGTTGGTGGCACGGCCCTTGAGGCCCTGCGCCTGATCCAGATCCCGCATGGCGGCGGCGGTGATCTCGTCACTCACGTCCTTGATGGCGGTGGTGTTCTGGGTGATCTCGCCGGTCACCTGGGTCTGCTCCTCGGCGGCGGTGGCGATCTGACCCGCCATGTCGGAGATGAGCGAGACCGCCTGGGTGATCTCCTCCAGCGCGGCGGCGGCGGCATCGGCGTCCTTCACGCTGTTGTCCGCCAGCCCCTGGCTGGTCTGCATCAGGCTGACCGCACGGGCCGTGGTCTGCTGCAGCGTCTCTATGGTCGACTGGATCTCCTGGGTGGAGTCCTGGGTGCGGCGCGACAGCACCCGCACCTCGTCCGCCACCACGGCGAAGCCACGGCCCTGCTCGCCGGCACGGGCCGCCTCGATGGCCGCGTTCAGCGCCAGCAGGTTGGTCTGCTCGGCGATGCCCTGGATGGTGGAGAGGATGCCGGAGATGGCCTGGGCATGGCGGCTCAGCTCGCCGATCACCCCGGTCGCCTGCCCCACCTCCTCGGCCAGGCTGTTGATGGACTGACGGGTCTGGTTGACCAACATCTTGCCCTGCTCGCTGCTCTGGGCGGATTGCTGGGCGGCGGCGGCGGTGTTCTCGGCGTTGCCGGCGATCTCCATGGTGGCGCTCGCCATCTCGGTCACCGCGGTGGCGACCATGGTCACCTCCTGCTGTTGACGCTGCAGCTCTTCCACCGCGGCCTGGTTGGTCACCAGGCTGCGCTCGGCATCCGCGTTCAGCTCGTTGGCGAGCTGGCGGATGTTGCCGATCAGCTGATGCTGGCTGCCGACGAAGCGGTTGAAGCTGTTGGCCAGCTGGCCCACCTCGTCGTTGGCGTCGATCTTGATGCGCTGGGTCAGATCGCCGTTACCGTCGGCGATGCGGGCCAGGGCCTGGGAGACCTTGCCGAGCGGGCCCAGCAGCAGGCTGACCAGCCAGGAGATGGCGAGGATGCTACCCACCAGCACCAGCAGGGCCAGGCCGAGCTGGGTCATCAGCAGGGAGGAGAGCGGCGCCTCCAGGGTGGCCTTGTCCAGCACCAGCACCAACTCCCAGTCGGTGTCCGGGATATCCATGGCCCACAGCAGCTTGTCGCGGCCCTCGTTGTCAAAATAGGCGGGCACCAGGCTGGCGCTGCTCTTGCTCTGCTCGATCAGGGCGTTGGAGAGATCGTTGTCGATCTCGGTGGCCGGCTTCATCGCCTTGGCCGCGTCCTTGTACGCGATGACGGTGCCGTCCTTGTGCATCATGATGGCGATGCCGTCGGCGGGCAGCTTCATCTTGGTGACGTCTTCCACCAGGGAGGCGATGGAGAGATCGCCGCCGACCACCCCGCCCTGCGCCGGCTGGGCCAGGGTCACCACCATGATGTTGTAGGCCACGTCCAGATAGGGCTTGGTCACTATCATGCCGCCCTTGCCCATGGCCTCCTGATACCAGCCGCGGGAGCGGGGATCGTAACCGTCACGGTTGATGGAGGGATCCGAGTCGTTCATCTTGCCACTGCCCTCACCGAAATAGGTGAGCTGGAAGCGGCCGGAGACCTGCGCCTGTTGCAGCGCGTTGAGGGGCTCGGGGCTGGCCTTGTTGCCCAGCGCCTGGATGACATCGCGACGGGCGGAGAGCCAGTCGCTGATCCGCTCGGCCTGCTGGCTGCCGAGCCGTTGTACCTGCTCCTGACTGCCTTGCAGCAGCAGTGACTTCTGACTGGTATAGCTCTGCCAGGAGAGCAGCAGGATCACCAGCGACAGGGCGATCACCACAGACAACAGTATCTTCTGCTTGAGTGATAGGTTTTTCATCGTGTTTTCTTCTTGTGAGTCAGGAACAGGATTACCAGGACGGCGCATAGCACCATGTATTGTTAGCGGCCAATCCGGTCGAAACTGAAGCTGAGAATGTGGTAACAGGCGATATTTTCCGCTGATGCGGAGCAAATGAGCGCGGAAATCGGCCTCCAAAGCCGGTCAGGGGCAGCCAACCCTGTCTATTCCTTCCGCAATTGGCTAGAATATCCCGTTTTTAAATCACATCGACCCCGAGAGTTTTCACGATGTTTGAAGTCAATCCTGTATTAAACAAGCTTAAGGAGCTGTCTGAGAGGACCGAGCTGCTTAGGGGGTACCTTTGACTATGACGCCAAGAAAGAGCGTCTAGAAGAGGTCAATGCCGAGCTGGAACAGCCGGATGTCTGGAATGAGCCAGAGCGCGCACAGGCGCTGGGCAAAGAGCGCGTGTCGCTGGACAACGTGGTCAACACCATAGACGTCTTGACACAAGGTGCTGAGGACGTCGAGATGCTGGTCAGCCTGGCGGTCGAAGGTGAGGACGAAGAGACCTTCAACGAAGCCGTGGCCGAAGCCGATCAGCTGGAAGCCAAGCTGGTGGATCTCGAGTTCCGCCGCATGTTCTCCGGCCAGCACGACGGCTCCGACTGCTACATCGACATCCAGTCCGGTTCCGGTGGCACCGAGGCCCAGGACTGGGCCAACATGGTGCTGCGCATGTACCTGCGCTGGGGCGATGCCCACGGCTACAAGCCGGAGCTGATCGAGCTGTCTGACGGCGACGTGGCCGGTATCAAGTCCGCCACCGTCAAGTTCACCGGCGAGTATGCGTTCGGCTGGCTGCGCACCGAGACCGGCGTGCACCGCCTGGTCCGTAAATCACCGTTTGACTCGGGTGGCCGTCGTCATACCTCGTTCTGCTCGGTGTTCGTCTACCCCGAGATCGACGACGACATCGAGATCGACATCAACCCGGCCGATCTGCGCATCGACGTCTACCGTGCCTCCGGCGCCGGTGGTCAGCACGTCAACCGGACCGAGTCCGCGGTGCGTATCACCCACATCCCGACCGGGGTGGTGGTGCAGTGCCAGAACGACCGTTCCCAGCACAAGAACAAAGATCAGTGTATGAAGCAGCTGAAGGCCAAGCTCTACGAGCTGGAAATTCAGAAGCAGAACGCTGAGAAGCAAGCCCTCGAAGAGACCAAGTCCGATATCGGCTGGGGCAGTCAGATCCGCTCTTACGTGCTCGATGATGCCCGTATCAAGGATCTGCGCACCGGCGTCGAGACCCGTAATACCCAATCGGTACTCGACGGCGACTTGGACAAGTTTATCGAAGCCAGCCTGAAATCAGGCCTGTAAACAGAGCAGCAGGAATCACCATGTCTGAACAAACCACCACTCCGGCAGTCGAGAATCAGCTCGAACTGAACAACGAGATGACCGAGCGTCGCTCCAAGCTGGCCGCCCTGCGCGCCCAGGGCAATCCCTTCCCCAACGACTTCCGTCGTGACAGCCTGTCCGGCGATCTGCACGCCGAGTTTGGCGACAAGAGCGCCGACGAGCTGACGGCCTTGGGTAAACGGGTGAAGATTGCTGGTCGTATCATGACCCGCCGGATCATGGGTAAGGCTTCCTTCGCGACCCTGCAGGACATGGCTGGCAAGATCCAGATCTACGTGACCCGTGACGATCTGCCGGAAGGCTTCTACAACGAGCAGTTCAAGAAGTGGGATCTGGGCGACATCGTCGGCGTGGAAGGGACCCTGTTCCGCACCAACACCGGCGAGCTCTCCGTCCACGTCTCCACCATCCGTCTGCTGACCAAGGCGCTGCGTCCGCTGCCCGAGAAGCACAAGGGCCTGACCGATCAGGAAGCACGCTGCCGCCAGCGTTACCTGGATCTGATCGCCAACGAAGAGTCCCGCAAGACCTTCATGATCCGCACCCAGGTGGTCTCCGGCATCCGCAAGTTCTTCAACGAGAAGCGCTTCATGGAAGTGGAAACCCCCATGATGCAGGTCATCCCGGGTGGTGCCTCCGCGCGTCCGTTCGTCACTCACCACAATGCGCTGGACATCGACATGTACCTGCGTATCGCCCCCGAGCTCTATCTGAAGCGGCTGGTGGTCGGTGGTTTCGAGCGCGTGTACGAGATCAACCGCAACTTCCGTAACGAAGGCATCTCGGTGCGTCACAACCCCGAGTTCACCATGATCGAGTTCTACATGGCGTACGCCGATTACATCGATCTGATGGACCTGACCGAGGAGCTGCTGCGCACCCTGGCCCAGGACATCCTGGGTGACACCAAGATCCATTACGCCAAAGAGGGCGAAGAGGGCCTGACCATCGACTTCGGTCAGCCGTTCCAGCGCCTCACCATGGTGGACTCCATCCTGAAGTACGCCGAGGGCGTGACGCTGGAAGATCTGTCCACCTTGGAGAGCGCCAAGGCCGTCGCCAAGCGTCTGCACATCGATCTGATGAAGGGCTGGGAGCTGGGTCACGTGATCACCGCCATCTTCGAAGAGACGGTCGAACACATGCTGCTGCAACCGACCTTCATCACCGAGTACCCGGCCGCCGTCTCCCCGCTGGCCCGTCGCAACGACCAGAACCCTGACGTGACCGACCGCTTCGAGTTCTTCATCGGTGGCCGCGAGCTGGCCAACGGCTTCTCCGAGCTGAACGATGCGGAAGATCAGGCCAAGCGCTTCCAGGATCAGGTGAACCAGAAAGAAGCCGGTGACGACGAAGCCATGTTCTACGACGCCGACTTCGTGACCGCGCTGGAACACGGCCTGCCGCCGACCGCCGGTCAGGGCATTGGTATCGACCGTCTGGTGATGCTGTTCACCAACAGCCACACCATCCGCGACGTCATCCTGTTCCCGGCCCTGCGCCCGCAACAGAAATAAGCCATCGCCTCAGGCCTGGCCTGAATGCTCGATAGCACTAAAAACGCCCCGCAACTGCGGGGCGTTTTTTATGGCGAAGAGAAACTGCCGGCTTGCGGCTTACGCGCCGGGTGGCAGCAGCCATTCCCCCTGCCACAGGGTCAGCGCCTGACCCGCCATCAGCACCCGCTCCCCCGCCAGGCTGAGCCTCAGCTCCCCCTCCCGGGCGGAGATCTGACGCGCCCGCAGCTGTGTCTTGCCGAGGCGCTCGGCCCAGAACGGCACCAGGGCGCAGTGGTTGGAGCCGGTGACCGGATCCTCCTCCACCCCGACCCAGGGGGCGAAGTAGCGGGAGACGAAGTCATCGTCCGTGCGGCTGGACGGCGCCGTCACCATCAGGCCGCGACCGGGCAGAGCGCGCAGGGCGTGGAAATCCGGCTTGAGCGCCCTCACCTCCTCCTCGCTCCCCAGCTCCAGCAGGAACTTGGCGCCGGCCGCCAGGGTTTTCAGCGGCCGGCAACCGAGCGCTGCGGCGTAGGCCGGATCCAGCGTCAGGGGGGCCAGCGGGATACGCGGGAAGTCGAGCCGGATCCACTCCCCCTCACGGCAAGCCTGCAGCTCGCCGCTGCGGGTCTCGAAGCGCAGGGTCTGCGCACGGGCCACCGCCCCTGCCTGCCACAGCACATGGGCGGCCGCCAGGGTGCCGTGGCCGCAGAGATCTACCTCCACCGCCGGGGTGAACCAGCGCAGCCGGTAGTGCGCGGGCCCGATGGGGCTGAGGAAGGCGGTCTCCGACAGGTTGAACTCCGCCGCCATGGCCTGTAGCTCGGCATCGGGCCGCTCGGGCCCCAGCACCACCACGGCGGGGTTGCCACCGAAGGGGCGCTGGCTGAAGGCATTGACATGAAACAATCTGGTCATCGACATCTATCCTGTGTGGCTGACGGAAGGACTCATCACTGCGCTTTTATAACACGGGTCAAGGGCGGCTTGAGCCGGATCCTGACTTTATAAATTCACAAATCGCATAAAGAAGACATTTTTATTCTTTGTTGTTATCCATCGCGCCCCTTAACCTGACCAAAAATCAGACCATGGAAGACGTGTGTGATGCAACTTACGGATATCTCTCCCCTCTCTGGCGACCAGCAACGCCAGCTGAATCAGGTCCTCGCGACCCTCAACACCCAGCAACTGGCCTGGGTGAGCGGCTATCTCTATGGCCTCTCCCAATCCGGCAGCCAGCCGATCTCAGGCGCCGCTACCAGCCCGGCAGCGGGTGGCAGCCTGACCATCCTCTACGGCTCCCAGACCGGCAACGCCAAGGGCGTGGCGAGCGTCATCCAGCAACAGGCGCAGGCCCTCGGCCTGCCCGTCACCCTGATCTCCATGGCCGACTACAAGCCCAAGCAGCTCAAGAAAGAGAGCCACCTGCTGGTGGTAGTGAGCACTTACGGGGAGGGGGAGCCGCCGGAGAGCGCGGTGGATCTGTTCGAGCAGCTCAAGAAGGGCAAGATAGGCAAGCTGGAGGGGCTCAAATTCGCCGTGCTGGGGCTGGGCGACAGCTCCTACGAATTCTTCTGCCAGACCGGCAAAGACTTCGACGACTTCCTGGCAAAGGCGGGCGCCGAGCGCCTGCATGAACTCGCCAGCCTGGACGTGGACTACCAGGCGGCCGCCAAGGCCTGGGGCGAGCAGGCGGTCAAGGCCGCCGCTACTACCCTCAAGGCCGGCACGGCAACCGCCAGCGTGGCCGGTGCGGTACAAAGTGCCGTCGGTCACAGCCAGTATCACAAGGAGAACCCCTTCCCGGCCCGGCTGTCACTCAACCAGAAGATCACCGGCCGCGACTCGACCAAGGACATCCGCCATATCGAGATCAACCTTGAGGAATCCGGCATCCAGTATCAACCCGGCGACGCCCTCGGCATCTGGTTCGACAACGATGCCGCGCTGGTGAGCGAGGTGCTGACCCTGACCGGCCTCAATGGCGATGAAGTCACCGCCCAGGGCCCGCTGCGCACCGCGCTGACCCAGCATTTCGAGCTGACCCGGCTGCACGGCGGCTTCATCACAGGCCTGGCCGACATCTCGGGCAACGCCGCCCTGAAGGATCTGGCGGGGGACAAGGCCCAGGTCAATGCCCTGGTCGCCGCGGCCCAGGTGGTGGATGTGCTCAAGCGCTTCCCCGCCAGACTCGGCGCCGAACAACTCGTCGCGCTGCTGCGCCCGCTCACCCCGCGCCTCTACTCCATCGCCTCCGCCCAGAGCGAGGTGGAAGAGGAGGTGCACCTGACCGTGGGCGTGGTACGCCATCCCCAGGCCGATGGCACCCTGCGTAGCGGCGGCGCCTCCTCCTATCTGGCGGACAGGCTGCCGGAAGAGGCCGAGGTGCGGGTGTTCGTGGAGCACAACGACAACTTCCGCCTGCCGGCAAACCCGCAGACTCCACTGATCATGGTGGGCCCCGGCACCGGCATAGCGCCGTTTCGCGCCTTCCTGCAGGAGCGGGAAACCACAGGGGCAGAGGGCAAGAACTGGCTGTTCTTCGGCAACCCTCACGCCACCCAAGACTTCCTCTATCAGGTGGAGTGGCAGCGTTATGTGAAGTCCGGCCTGCTGTCGAAAATTTCCCTGGCCTTCAGCCGGGATCAGGGCCACAAGATCTATGTGCAGGACAAGTTGCGCGAGCAGGGGGCCGAGCTGTTCCAGTGGCTGGAGGCCGGCGCCCACTTCTACGTCTGTGGCGATGCCAACCACATGGCGAAGGATGTGCAGCAAGCCCTGCTGGAGGTGATTGCCGAACATGGTCACAAGAGCCATGAGGAAGCAGAAGAGTATCTGAGCGAATTGCGTCGTGCCAAACGTTATCAAAGGGATGTCTATTGATGAGCAAGCAAACAATCTCGAAGCAAGAAGCAGGACCGGTTGAAGGGCCACTGTCCGACAACGAGCGCCTCAAGCGTGAGAGCAACTTCCTGCGCGGCACCATAGAGAAGGATCTTCAGGACCCGCTCACCGGTGGCTTCAACGGCGACAATTTCCAGCTGATCCGCTTCCACGGCATGTACCAGCAGGATGACAGAGACATCCGCGCCGAGCGCACCGCCCAGAAGCTGGAGCCGCTGCACAACGTCATGCTGCGGGCCCGCCTGCCGGGCGGCATCATCACCCCGGCCCAGTGGCAGGTGATCGACAAGTTCGCCGAGGATCACAGCCTGTACGGCAGCATCCGCCTCACCACCCGCCAGACCTTCCAGTTCCACGGGGTGCTCAAGCGCGACATCAAGCTGATGCACCAGACCCTCAACGGCACCGGTATCGACTCCATCGCCACCGCCGGTGACGTGAACCGCAACGTGCTCTGCACCAGCAACCCGGTCGAGTCCGAGTTGCACCAGGAGGCCTACGAGTGGGCCAAGAAGATCTCCGAGCACCTGCTGCCCAAGACCCGCGCCTACGTGGAGATCTGGCTGGACGGGGAGAAGCTCGGCGAGGATGAGGAGCCGATCCTGGGCTCCAACTACCTGCCGCGCAAGTTCAAGACCACTGTGGTGATCCCGCCCCACAACGACGTGGACATCCACGCCAACGATCTCAACTTCGTGGCCATCAGCGATCACGGCAAGCTGGTGGGCTTCAACGTGCTGGTGGGCGGCGGTCTGGCCATGACCCACGGCGACACCAGCACCTACCCGCGCAAGGCGAGCGACTTCGGCTTCATTCCGCTCTCCCACGTGCTGGAAGTGGCCGCCGCCGTGGTCGGCACCCAGCGCGACTGGGGCAACAGGGTCAGCCGCAAGAACGCCAAGACCAAGTACACGCTGGAACGGGTCGGTGTCGAGGCCTTCAAGGCCGAGGTGGAGCGCCGCGCCGGCATCCCGTTCGGCCCGGTGCGCCCCTATGAATTCACCAGCCGTGGGGATCGCTTCGGTTGGGTAGAGGGGATAGACGGCAAGCATCACCTCACGCTGTTCATCGAGAACGGCCGCCTGCTGGACTTCCCGGGCAAGCCGCTCAAGACCGGCATGCTGGCGATCGCCCGCGTCCATCAGGGGGATTTCCGCCTGACCGCCAACCAGAACCTGATCATCGCCGGCGTCCCCGCCGGCGAGAAGGCGCGCATCGAGGGGCTGGCCCGTCAATACGGCCTGCTGGACGATGGCGTGAGCGAGCAGCGCAAGCAGTCCATGGCCTGCGTGGCCCTGCCCACCTGCCCGCTGGCGATGGCGGAAGCCGAGCGCATGCTGCCGGCCTTCGTCAGCGACATCGAAGGCCTGCTGACCAAACACGGGCTGGCGGATGACGCCATCATCTTCCGGGTCACCGGCTGCCCCAACGGCTGCGGCCGCGCCATGCTGGCGGAGGTGGGACTGGTGGGCAAGGCCCCCGGTCGCTACAACCTGCACCTGGGCGGCAACCTGGAGGGGACCCGCATCCCGCGCCTCTATCAGGAGAACATCACAGAGCCGCAGATCCTGGCCGAGCTGGATGCCCTCATCGGCCGCTGGGCCAAGGAGCGCCAGGGCGCCGAGTGCTTCGGCGACTTCGTGATCCGCACCAAGGTGGTGGCCCCCGTCATCGATTCAGCGAGAGACTTCTATGCCGCTTGATCTGCAATCCCTCCTCGGCCTGAGCCGGGAGGAGCAAACCGAGGCGCTGGCTCCCCTCAACCGGGAGCTGGATGCCATGAGCGCCCCCGAGCGAGTGCGCTGGGCGCTGGCCGAGCTGCCGGGAGAACACGTGCTGTCGTCCAGCTTCGGCATCCAGGCGGCGCTGATGCTGCACCTGGTGAGCCGCGAGCGGGCCGAGGTGCCTGTGGTGCTGACCGATACCGGCTACCTGTTTCCGGAGACCTACCGCTTCATCGACGAGCTGACCGAGCGCCTCGCCTTGAATCTCAAGGTCTACCGGGCCGAGCTGTCACCGGCCTGGCAGGAGGCCCGCTTCGGCCTGCTGTGGGAGCAGGGGGTCGAGGGGATCACCCGCTACAACCAGCTCAACAAGGTGGAGCCCATGGACAGGGCCCTGCGGGAGCTCGGCGCCCAGACCTGGTTCTCCGGCCTGCGCCGGGAGCAATCTGGCAGCCGTGGCAAGCTGCCGGTGCTGGCCATCGCCCGCGGCCGCTTCAAGTTCCTGCCGGTCATCGACTGGAGCAACAAGGACGTCTTCTACTACTTCAAGGAGTTTGACCTGCCCTATCACCCGCTGTGGGATCAGGGCTACCTCTCGGTCGGCGACGTGCACACCACCACCAAGTGGGAGCCGGGCATGAGCGAGGAGCAGACCCGCTTCTTCGGCCTCAAGCGCGAATGTGGCCTGCACGAGGAGAAGGGCGAGCACGACGGCTCCGGCATCTGATCCGCCGGTTGATAGGCTGCTTTGACCATAAAAAACGCCCGGCAACTGCCGGGCGTTTTGTTTGCTGTTTCGCTTGCTGAAACCAGCGGGGTTCGGAGCGAGCTTCCTTGCCCGCCGGCTCGGCCTACTGCGCGGCGGCGCGGGCCTGGGCCAACCAGCCGTCGACCAGGGCCTGGTGCCCCTTGAGCCAGGCATCCGCATGACGCTCCACATCCGCCGGCTTGTTCTGTCCCTTGTTCATCAGCCCGTTCTGGATGTTGATGTCGTTGAGGGGCAGCTTGACGATGCTGAACAGCTTGGCGGCCGCCGGGTTGGCATCGGTGAAGGCCTTGTTGGCGACTATGTGCATGGTGTTGACGGCAAAGCCATAGTTCTTGCCATTCGGCAAGCGGGTCTGGTCCGCCCCCCTGGCATCGGCCGGCACCTCCAGCCACACCACGTCCCGCCCCGGCACCAGCTCGCTGCTGAGCCAGTAAGGGGTCCAGGTGTAATAGAGCACCGGCTTGCCGCTCTGGTAGCGGGCCAGGGTATCGGCGACCAGGGCCGCGTAGTTGCCCTGCTTGTGGCTGACGGTCGGGGTCAGGCCGAACTCGTCGAGATGCTGGTTGATCGCCCCTTCGCAGCCCCAGCCCGGGTTGCAGCCCACCAGATCCGCCTTGCCGTCACCGTCGCCGTCAAACAGCGCCGCCAGCTTGGGATCCTTGAGCTGACCCAGGTTGGTGATGCCGTATTGGGTCGCGGTCTGCTTGTCGATGAGATAGCCCTGGGCCGCGCCGGCCACATAGGTGCCCTGGCGGAAGAACACCTTGTCCCCCCCCGCCTGCTCGTACTTGTTGTCCTGCAACGGGATCCAGTTAAAGGCCAGGAAGGTGCCGTCCCCCTGCGCCACCGAGGCGTAAGCCACGTTGTAGTCCACCTCCTGCGCGGGTCGCACCTCATAACCCAGCCGCGTCATCAGCTTGCTGACCAGCAGGCTCTGGAAGGCCTCTTCCGGCAAGGAGCTCTGCAGGGGCTGCACCTTGACGCCCTCCCCCGGCAGCTCGGTGCTGGCCATGGCGACCGTGCTCAGCAACAGGGTGCCCAGGGTCAGGCTCTTGGTGATGCGTCTCATGAGGTTACTCCTTTGCAATGAATGGATTTGCTGCGACCGCACAGGCGCAGCAGCAGCGCCATGGGGCCACGCTGATACCAGCGGCCGACCCGGCTGCGATCCGGCTGCCCCATCGCCTGGGTCAGGCGGTCGAGGACGATGGCCAGCAGCACTATGCCGAGGCCGCCGATGGAGGCGAGCCCCATGTCGAGGCGGCCTATGCCGCGCAGCACCATCTGGCCCAGGCCGCCGACCGCGATCATGGAGGCGATCACCACCATGGAGAGCGCCAGCATCAGGGTCTGGTTGACCCCGGCCATGATGGTGGGCATGGCGAGCGGCAGCTGCACCTTGAACAGCAGTTGGGAGGGGCTGGCACCGAATGAGTGGGCCGCCTCCACCAGATCGGCGGGCACCTGCCGGATCCCCAGCATGGTCAGCCGGATCATGGGCGGCAGGGCGAAGATGACGGTCACCACCACCCCGGGCACGTTGCCGATGCCAAACAGCATGACGATGGGGATGAGGTAGACGAAGGCCGGGGTGGTCTGCATGGCATCCAGCAGCGGCCGGGTCCAGGTGGAGAGCCGCTCGCTACGGGCCAGCAGGATGCCGACCGGCAGCCCGATCAGGACGCAGAAGAACAGCGAGGTCAGCACCAGCGACAGGGTCACCATGGCATCGGACCAGGCACCGATAAGGCCAATCATCACCAGAGAAACAAGCGTGCCGAGCGCCATGCGGCCGTTGACCAGCTGCCAGGCGATCAGGGTCAGCAAGCCTATCATCAGGGCGGAGGGCACCGTCTGCAGCAGGTGGGTCATGGCGTTGAGGGTCAGCTCCACCGGCGCCCGCACCAGCTGGAACACCGGCCGCAGGTTCTCCACCAGCCAGCCGATGCCGCTCTCGACCCAGCGGTCCAGCGGCACCAAAGCCTGCTGGAAGGGATCCAGCCAGTCGATGGAGGCCCCGGTATCCGCCGTGGCGATCTGGTTCTGCCAGTCGGCGGCCTGGGTTTCGGTGCTGCCCCAGGGATCGCTGGTGGCGGTGGTGGCCGTGGCGGCCCAGGGATCGGCCTGCGCCTCGTCGGCCCAGGCGGGGCAGCTCGCCAATAACAACAGTGCCAGCAAGCCGGCCAGCAGACGGTGAGGGATCAAATTCATAGCGGGGTACTCCTGTCCAGGGTGTTCAGCAGGTTGGCCTTGGAGATAAGCCCAAGGTAGGTGCCATCTTGCTCGACCACGGGCACCTGACAGGGTGCGGCGGCCACCTGGCTGATGAGTTCGTTGAGGGAGGTGTCAGCCAGGATGGGCTGGATATCCGCCAGCAGCGCCTGCTCCAGGCTCCCCCTGTCACGCACCGCCTGACTCAGCGACTCGACCGAGACGACCCCAATGAAGTGGCGGCTGCGATCCACCACGTAGCCGTACTCCCGCTCCAGCTCCTTGAGCTGGCGCAGGGCGTTGCCCGGCCCATCCGTTGTGTGTTTCTTGATGAGCGGCGTCTGCTTGCGACTGGCCACATCCCGGGCGCTGAACACGTTGGCGAGATCCACCCCGCGAAAGAAGGCGCGCACATAGTCGTTGGCGGGCTGGTTCAGGATCTCGTCCGGGGTGCCGACCTGCACCACCTGGCCATCCTGCATGATGGCGATGCGATCGCCGATGCGCATCGCCTCGTCCAGATCGTGGGAGATGAAGACGATGGTGCGCTGCTGGCTGGCCTGCAGCTTGAGCAGCTCGTCCTGCATCTCGGTGCGGATCAGCGGATCCAGCGCGGAGAAGGCCTCGTCCATCAGCAGGATATCGGGGTCATTGGCCAGCGCCCTGGCCAGGCCGACCCGCTGCTTCATGCCGCCGGAGAGGGCATCGGGGTAGGCGTCAATCCACTGCCCCAGGCCCACCTGATGCAGCGCCTGACGGGCACTCTGCTGGCGCTCCGCCAGCGGCACCCCGGCCAGCTCCAGGCCAAAGGCGGTATTTTCCAGCACGCTCAGGTGGGGCATCAGGGCGAAGGATTGAAACACCATGCTGATCTTCTTGCGCCGCACCTGGCGCAGCTCGCTGTCCGAGATGGCGGCTATGTCCTCGCCGTCGATCAGCACCTGACCACGGGTCGGCTCGATGAGGCGGTTGAAGAGGCGCACCAGGGTGGATTTGCCCGAGCCGGAGAGGCCCATCACCACGAAGATCTCCCCCTCGTGGATGGCCAGATCGACCCCCTGCACCCCCAATGTCTGTCCTGTCTTGTGCAGGATGCTGGCGCGGTCGTGGCCTTTCGCCAGCAATTTGAAGGCCTTTTCCGGATGTTCTCCGAAGATTTTATAGAGTGATTTGACTTCGAGTTTGACTGTCATACTGTCCTTTTTTCATGGTCGACATCTGGGTGATTAGCCTGCCGAACGCGAACCAATTACTTTCTACACTAAACAATTTACATGAATAACAAAAGAACCATAAGAGTCCCAACAAATTGCTTCAGTCATAAATAACTGATTTTTATAACTTATTTACAGCAACAAAAATTCAACAGATGACCGAACAACACCGAAAAAACATGAGATTCTTGCAATAAAAATCCATAACCATTCCATTTAATGAGCAAAATCAAGCGAGTGAGGGTCATGGCGGAGGGCCATTCCCGGGTGGATGGCTGCCTCCCATGAAGGGCCCTTGAATGATTACAATACTAACTATATTTAATCGCTATGAGGGGAACACTCGGAGGGGGTTGGGCAGAGCGAGAACCGATGCCGGGTGCGACGGCCAAGCCGCAAAAAAAAAAGCCCCTCGCAACGGGAGGGGCCTGCTTGGTGCGAGTGGACTAGCGTCGCTGCCAGGTCTCGAAACGGTAGGGGTGCGGGTTCTTCTCGTCCGCCGGGTGCGCCTCGCGCTCGAGGCACAGCCACTCCCCCTCGTCGAAGGCGGGGAAACGGGTGTCCCCCGGGACCGCCAGCTCGATCCGGGTCAGGTAGAGGCGATCCGCCCTGGGCAACAGTTGGCCATAGAGATGGCCACCGCCGATCACCATCAGCTCATCCACCGCCTCGCCGCTCGCCAGCAGCGCCAGCGCGGCCTCGACCGAATCGACCACCTCCACCCCATCGACCCGGTAATCGGGGTTGCGGCTGATCACCAGGTTGCGACGACCGGGCAGCGGCCGACCGATGGACTCGAAGGTCTTGCGCCCCATCAGCACCGGCTTGCCCAGCGTGACCCGCTTGAAGTGGGCCAGATCGGCGGGCAGGTGCCAGGGCATCTGGTTGTCCAGCCCGATAACGCGATCCTGCGCCATGGCGGCAATCATGGAAATTTGCATGGGTTCAGCCTCTTGCAGCCTGTCTCAGACAATGGGCCGGTTACGGTACACGACCAGGGAGGGGATCGCCAAACCGAAACTGAGCGCCCCCACGATAAACAACACCTTGAGGCCATTGGTCACCGCATGATGGATGAGCTCGGTGGTCACCCCCGAGATGTTGAGCTCCACCACGGCGATCATGGTCTTGAACGCATAGCTGCCGGGGATCATGGGGATGATGGAGGCGACGCTGAACACCGGCCGGGGGGCCAGCAGACGCTGCGACCAGTAGACGCAGACAAAGCCGACCGTGGTGGACGCCGCCAGGGTGGCCCACTCGATGGGCATGCCGTAATGGATCAGCAGGGTACGCAGGCTGTGGGCCAGGGCACCGCCCATGGCGCAATACTTCAGCATGCGCGGCGGCACGTTGAACAGCATGGCGAAGCCTACCGCCGGGATGGCCGACCAGAACGCATCCCTGGCCAGCAGCAGGAGCAGATCCATCATGGCGCAACCCCCCATTCCCTGCTGAGCCGAACCGGCAACTGCTGGCGGCGGATAAATGTTGCACCTAGGGGGGATGGCCCTGGCCCGCAGGCTCTTTCATTTCGCCTCATATCGAGTCCCACCACAGCTTCCAGCCCCAGATCCCGGTGACCGACATGGCCAGCACTATGCCGATGACGGCGCTGACGGTGAGCAGGGTCGCCGTGCCCCAACGGGCCAGCCCCAGATTGAAGTAGCCCTTCACCATGTCGGACACGGCGTTGATGAGCGGGAAGCCCGGCACCAGCAACAGCACGCTGGCCGCCATGGTGAGATAGGGTTGGCCTCCCCACTGGAAGTAGGTGGCGCTGGAGGCGATCAGGGTGGCGACAAACCCGGTCACGGCGAAGTTGATGAGCGGGCTGTGATGATGGCGGGCCATCAGCTGGCGCACCCGCATCGCCACCGCAGCGGCGACGAAGGTCACCAGGAAGATGGGCCAGTCGCCGCCGAACAGCAGGCTGAAGGCCCCACAGGAAAGCCCCACCATGGGCACCACCAGCCAGGGGTGATAGTGGAATGGCACTATGCCATCGAGCCGCTGGCGTACCTCCCGCACCCCGACAAGCTCCTTCTCCGCCAGTATGCAGAGGCGCTGAACCTCGCACACCACCTGCATGTTGATGCCCTGATCCCGCACCCGGCGGGTGGTGGTGACGCAGTTGCCCTGATAGAGGCTGGTCAGCACTATGGCGCTGGCGGAGATGGCCATCTCGACGCTCTCCAGCCCGAGAGCCAACCCGAGCCGGACCGTGGTCTGCTCTATGATGCGCCCCTCGGCCCCATGTTGGGCCAGCAGCTGGCCCACCTTGACGATGATCCGGGTGATCTCTGTCTGTTGTTCCGGTGACAGCACCCTTCTTGGCGTGATACTTCTCATAATCCCTTAGAGTCGTAGCAAGATGAAATGTGCCGAGATACTACCCCAAACGGTATAGTCCTTCACCCATATCTGATGATTTAGCCAGCCCAGATGTTATTTATCCGGCGCCCAGCGCCGCTTGGCAGCAAATAACAAACAAACCACCCAACTAATTAACATCGGGTGGTTTGCCTGCAAGAATATGCGGGGGAATAAAGAGAGCCGGGTGCCAATACTTTATTTATTGCGCCTATGATCCGACAGTTGAATCACATTATTCAGCGGCGGCCGCGCCTCCTCCCGTGCCGATGACTCCTCCTGCAGCTGGCTCATATGACGGCGCATGGCATAGAAAGAGTCGTGCATCATGTTGGCGATCCGGATGCAGCTATCCAGATTATTCCGGGCCAGACGCCGCTGGCAATCGATGCGAAATTGCAGGCCCCGCAGCCGCCGTTGCCGATCCGGCCCGACCTGCGCGATCAGGGCATCTATTTGCTGGTGCAACAGCTCATCGAGCCGCTCCGGCTCGTCGAGGGCCCAGTGTTTCAGAGTATCGAAATCAGGCAGCTCCATATGCCCTCCTGGCCAGAAGCCTCATGTGTGACACTTCCACGACTACGCTCAGCACATAATTTCACTGTCCGTAAGGATGGTTATATAAGATGACGGCGATTCTGGTTCGGCCTGCCCCGTGCCACAGGAGTCCATTTCCCTATCAGTGGGGCGATATGTTGGCGAGGCTAAACATTTATTCTTTATGATTCATGTAATTATCGGCATTCGGCCTGCGTCAGTTTTTTTATAAATTTTACATGTTTATATACCCGCCCTTATTCCCTATTCATCGGTGGGGGCGGATCGGTTTTTCGTTCGGCTCTCCATTCTGGCGACCCTCCCTATACCCGCCCCGCTGGTTTAACATATCTATCTGATTATGTTATTTTATTTACCACTTTTTCGAATGAGCAAGGGCAGAGCATGAGCAAGGCAAGAATCGGTATCGTCACCGTCAGCGATCGCGCCAGCGCGGGCATCTACGAAGACCTGTCCGGCAAGGCCATCATAGACACCCTGGGCAGCTACCTGACCTCTGAGTGGGAGCCCGTCTATCGGCTCATCCCGGATGAGCAGGATCAGATTGAGGCCACCCTGATTGCACTCGCGGATGAGGAGCAGTGCTGCCTCATCGTCACCACAGGCGGCACCGGGCCGGCCAAGCGGGATGTCACCCCGGAGGCCACAGAGGCGGTGTGCGATCGCATGATGCCGGGCTTTGGCGAGCTGATGCGGGCCGAGTCCCTCAAGTTCGTGCCCACCGCCATCCTCTCCCGCCAGACCGCCGGCCTGCGCGGCGGCTCACTCATCGTCAACCTGCCGGGCAAACCCAAGTCGATCCGCGAGTGTCTGGACGCTGTCTTCCCCGCCATTCCTTACTGCATCGATCTGATGGACGGCCCCTATCTCGAGTGCGACGAGAGCGTCATCAAGCCATTTCGTCCCAAGAAATGAGCTCTGCTCATCACCCATAAAAAGAGGCGCCCCTGGGCGCCTCTTTTTATTTCCAGCCTGTTGGCCGGCGGCTAGGGCCAGCGCTTGAAGATGAGGGAGGTATTGATGCCGCCAAAGGCGAAGTTGTTGGACATCAGATAGTCCACCTTCAGCTCCCGGCCGCCGCTGCGGATATGATCCAGCGGGGCGCAGGCGGGATCCGGCTCGTTCAGGTTGAGGGTGGGGGCAAACCAGCCCTCGGCCATCATCTCGAGGGAGAGCCAGGCCTCGATGGCGCCGCAGGCCCCCAGGGTGTGGCCTAAGTAGCTCTTGAGGGAGGAGATAGGGGTCTTGTCCCCGAACAGGGCCGAGGTGGCGTGGCTCTCGGCGATGTCGCCCCGCTCGGTGGCCGTGCCATGGGCGCTGATGTAACCGATGTCCCCGGCCTGCAGGCCGGCATCGGCCAGCGCCAGCGCCATGCAGAGCTGCATCGTCTCCTGCTGGGGCTGGGTGACATGGGCCGCATCGCAGTTGGTGGCAAAGCCCACCAGCTCGGCGAAGATGGGTGCGCCGCGCGCCAGGGCATGCTCCAGCTCCTCCAGGATCAGGCTGCCCGCCCCCTCCCCGATCACCAGGCCATCGCGGTCCCGATCGAAGGGCCTGGGGCTCAGCGCCGGGCTGTCATTCATCAGGCTGGTGGCGAACAGGGTGTCGAATACCACCGCCTCCGAGGGGCAGAGCTCCTCGGCGCCACCGGCCACCATCAGATCCTGATAGCCGTGCTTGATGGACTCGTAGGCGTAGCCTATGCCCTGGCTGCCGGAGGTGCAGGCGCTGGAAGTGGGGATCACCCGGCCGCGCAGGCCGAAGAAGAGGCCGGTATTGACCGCCGCCGTGTGGGGCATCATCTGCACATAGGTAGTAGCGGTGATGCTGGCGGTGGTCTTGTCGTTGAGCATGGCCCCGAAGTCGCTGATGGGCCCGGTGCTGCCGATGGAGGAGCCGTAGGCGATGCCGGTGCGACCGCCGGTCAGGACCGGATGATCGATGAGCCCGGCCCGGGTCAGGGCCAGCTCGGTCGCCACGGTCGCGAGCTCGGAGACCCGCCCCATGGCCCGGGTCTTCTTGCGCGGGTAATGGGCCGGCAGCGCGAAATCCAGGATGGGCGCCGCCAGTCGGGTATTGAGCCCCTCATAGACATCCCACTCCGGCATCTGGCGCACGGCGTTGTGCTCCTGTCGCAGGCGGGGCCCCACGCTCTGCCAGTCGTTACCGAAGGCGGTCACTCCGGCCATGCCGGTGACTACGACACGCTTCATGCTGCTCTGCTCCACTCTGCCTGCTCAAGTTGGCCCCATAGTCTCACATCCCCGCTCATACCATGCCCCCGTTGATCGAGATCACCTGGCGGGTGACATAACCGGCGATGTCTGAGTTTGACTGCGGGTAGGAGACCAGTCCCATTCGCTTCATACCCTTCATGCCATGCCTCCATTAATAGAAATGACCTGCCGGGTCACATAGGCGGCGATATCAGACATCAGGTAGGAGACCAGCCCCGCCACCTCCTCGGCCTGGCCCATGCGTTTGAGGGGGATCATCTTCATGGCCTCGGCCTCCACCTCGGCATTGACCATGCCGGTGTCGATGAGGCCGGGGGCCACGCAGTTGACCGTGATCTTGCGCTTGGCCAGCTCCAGCGCCAGGGCCTTGCTGGCCCCTATGATGCCCGCCTTGGCGGCGCTGTAGTTGACCTGGCCGCGGTTGCCCATGATGCCGGATACCGATGACAGGGTGACGATGCGCCCCCCCCGGCGCAGCCCTATCATCGGCATGATGCAGGGCTTGAGCAGGTTGTAGAAACCGTCCAGGTTGGTGTGCAGCACCCCATCCCAGTCCTCGTCGGTCAGGGCCGGGAAGGCGCCATCGCGGATCACCCCGGCGTTGCTGACCACGCCGTAGTAGGCGCCATGGGCCTCGATGTCGGACTCGAGCCGGTTGCGACACTGCGCCCGATCCGAGATGTCGAACTGGATCAGCCGCCCCTCTCCTCCCGCCGCCACTATGGCGGCCAGGGTCGCCTCGGCGCCGGCGCTGTCGCCGTGATAGTGCACCACTATGTGAAAACCATCGGCGGCCAGCTTCAGGGCGATGGCGCGGCCTATGCCCTTGCTGGCGCCCGTCACCAATACGGTGGAACTCATATTCGATCCTTCTCTAACAGATTCAGATAAACCGGTTTTTTAGCCCAGCGCTTTGGCCGGGACCTAAGGCTGTGCCAGCAACTCGGCCAGCTCGGCATCGCCGGGCAGGTAGGTGCTGAGGCGCGCCTCGGCGCAGGGCTCGTCGCCCCGCAGGATCCGGCACTCAAAACTGGCCATGCCGCCATCTTCCAGCAGGCACTCGGCCTCGATCACCAGCAGCTCCCCGGCCGCGAACGCCGGCACCTGGCAGCGATACTGGCGGCTGCCGAGCAGCATGCCGATGCGCACCGGCTCGCCCCGCTCGCGCCCCCGCATCCCCGCCCAGGCGGCTATGGTCTGGGCCATCAGCTCCAGGCCGACCCAGGCGGGCAGGTTGCCCTGCTCATCGAGCAGCAGGCCGTGGCGCGCGCCGACTCGGGTCTCGCAGCGCACCCGCTGCCCCCGGTAATCGAGCAACCGATCCAGCAGCAGCATGGGGGCCTGATGGGGCAGCAACTCGGCGATGGCTATCTCATTCATGGGGCGGTTCTCCTTCCTTCCCCGAGATGATACGCCCCAACAGCAGGCTGACGTTATTGCCACCGAAGGCGAAGGAGTTCGACAGCACCCGGGCCAGCGGTCTGCCCGCCTCCCCTGCCCGCACCAGCCGGATGGGGGCCAGGGCCGGATCCTGCGCCTCCCCCTGCGGGGGCGGCGCCAGTGCCTGCTCCATCAGCAGGCAGCAGAGCGCCGCCTCGATAGCGCCGGCCGCCCCAAGAGTGTGGCCGGTCAGCATCTTGCTGGAGCTGCAGGGCGCCGTCTCGCCCGCGCCAAACAGCCGGGCCAGCGCCTTGCTCTCCATCTCGTCGTTGAGCTTGGTCGCGGTGCCGTGCAGGTTGATGTAGTCGAGCGCTTTGGCCTCGATGCCCCCCTGGAGCAGCGCCATGCGCATGGCGGCCTCGGCCCCCAGCCCCTCAGGATGAGGCGCCGAGATATGCCAGGCATCGGACGACTCGCCCGTGCCGAGCAGGGCGAGTCCGGCACGCTCCCGGCTCAGCAGGAAGAGGGCGGCCCCCTCCCCGATGTTGATGCCACACCGCTCGGCGGCGAAGGGGCGGCAGCGCGCCAGGCTGAGGGACTCCAGGCTGTCGAAGCCGTTGAGGGTCAGGCCGCACAGGCTGTCGACGCCGCCGACGATGACCGCATCCGCCAGCCCGGCCGCCAGCAGCCGCCGGCCGCTGATGAAGGCGCGGGCGCTCGAGGAGCAGGCGGTGGAAAGGGTGTAGGCCGGGCCGGTCAGGGCCAAGTGGCGGGCCAGAAATTCACTCGGCGAGCCCAGCTCCTGCTGGCGATAGTCGAATCCGGCCGGCAGCGGCTGGTCGGCCTGCGTGGCGGCGACCGCCGCCTCGGCCTCGGCGATCCCAGAGGTGCTGGTGCCCAGCACTATGGCGATGCGATCCGCCCCCAGCCGGGCTTTGAGCTCATCGAACCCTGGCCGGATCTGGGCAAGGGCCGCCAGCAACAAGCGGTTGTTGCGCGAGTCATAGGCCGAGAGCGCCGCGGGCACAGGGGGCAGCGCCGCGCTCACCCGGCCGACCGGGGTGAGCCGGCCATCGCTCAGGGCCTGCGACTCCGCATCCAGCGGGCTGATGCCCTGCGTCTGCCAGCGGGCAAGGGCCGCAGACACCGCCGCCTTGCCCTCCCCCAGGGCGCAGATCAGGCTGTAGTCCCGGATGTAACAGGGGGCAACCGGCGGGCTCTCCTTCCGATTCGGGCTCATGGCGCCAGCTTCTCCATCTGCAACTGGTAATCGAAGGCGTGCTGGATCAGCCGCACCGGCTCACGCTCCCCGGCGATCTGCCGGTAGTGGATCTCGCTCACCAGTTTGCCATCGGGATCGGTCAGACGGCGTACCATGCCTTCGTCCTCGAGTCGCCAGCCCTTGGGCAGCTGTGGCTGCCAGGCGGCGATGGGCCAGTAGCTCAGCATCACGTCGGCGAGCACCTGGGCTACCGGGGGCAGGGCCGCCCCTCCCAGCAGGCTGGAGAGCTGCTCGGTTTGGATCCGCTCGCCGTCATAACTCAGCCGAAACAGCCGGATCCCGCTGGGGGTCAGCCCCACCAGGGTGAGCCGGTGGCCATCGGCCTCCAGCACGGTCAGCAGCTGATGCTGGCCGCCCTTGCTCGTGGCACTCAGCAGTTGCTGGCGATAGAGCGGTTGAGCCCGCAGCGGGGCTGGCAGCAGCAGGCTGGTGTCCGGGCTCAGGAAGGCACGATTATCGGGCACGGGCTGGCTGGCGCAGGCGCTCAGCAAGGTGGCGAACAACAGGGACAAAAACAACTTCATCATGGCTCCCGAAGAGCTGCGGTGGCTGGTGGTCATGGGTCATCGCCTCTCCAGTACCAGTGGTGAGAGCAGGAATGCGGTGAAGATACCGCCGCTGAGCACCAGACCGAAGCCGGCGATGGCCGAGGTGTGGCTCAGGGCCAGCAGGCCGAACGACAGCTGGGTGGTCAGGTTCGCCAGCAAGATGGCGAACATGGTCGAGCGTTGGCGCAGGGGATCCCCGCCGCTGTAGGCGAAGAAGAGGCTGTAGTCGATGCCGATGCCAAAGATGAGGCTCATGGCCAGCACCCCGAACAGGGTGAGCGGCTGGCCACAGGCGGCGAGCAGGGCCAGACCGGCCCCCAGCGAAAATCCGCTGATCAGCAGGATCCGCACGCTCTTGCGCCAGCCAAACCGGACCCAGAGCAGCAGACCCACCAGGGCGATGGCCACCAGCAGCAGCTCGGTCAGCTTGATGCGGTAGTGGGCAAACAGCTCACTCCACTGGTTGCGCGGATCCTGCCAGAAGACCCCCTCCTGCCCCTGCGCCAGCTTTGCCACGGCGGCAACCTCCGTCACCCCGTTCACCGGCAGCCAGAGCGCCACCCGACCATCTGGCAACCCATGCCAGAGCAGTCGACTGCCCTCGCTGACCGGGCTGGCCAGCCACTGCTCGGGAGTCAGGGGATGCCAGGATCTCGGCTTGGCCTCGACCGGCACGCCGGCCTGATTGAGCCGCGCCACCACCTCGGGCAACAGCCGAGTGAGGGCGGCATGATCCGCCCGCTGCTGTGCCTGGGACGGCAGCCACTGCGCCAGCGAAACGAAACCTGCCAGCTGACCCTGCGCCCTGGCCTGAGCCAGCTTATGACTCATGGCTTCGAGCCGCTGCAAGGCGGTCTCGCCATCCGCCGCCGTCACCAGGAAACCCGTCATGCCCCCCTGCTGGCCGGTGAGGTGCTGGATCTGCCGCTCCTGTGCCTGCAGCTCGGTGGGCAGCGGCTGCAGCCGAGCTATGTCGTCATCGACCTCCAGCCGGTTCAATCCCACCCCTATCAGGATCAGGCAGAGCAGTGGGACGCCCCAGCGCAAGGCACGGATCTCGCGCCACCACTTGAGCCAGAGCGCCATCGGCACCAGGATGTGCGCTTCCCGCTGGGGCAAGTCACCGAGCCAGAGCGGGAACAGGCAGAGCACAGTAATAAACGAGGCCGTCAGCCCCACCAGGGCGCACAACGCCATCTGCTGCAAGCCGGGGAAGGGGGCCAGCCAGAGCAGGCCATAGCCGACCAGGGTGGCGAACAGCGCCATCGAGAGGCTTGGCAGCAAACGGGCGCGGGTCTGGTGAGGGCTCTCCTGCAACCCATGCAGGCGCCGCTCGGTCAGGAAGTGGATCCCGTAATCTATGATGCCGACCAGGCTGGAGCTGATCACCAGGGTGAACATGTGCACCTCGCCAAACCACAGCAGCACGGCCAGCACCCCCCAGACGAGGCCGATGGCGATGGGCAGCAAGGAGATCCAGAGCGCACGACCAGAGCGGAACGCCAACCACATCAGCAGCAAGACCCCGAACGTGGAGCCGAGCCCTATGGTGGAGATATCCTCCTGGGCCAGGTCACTGGCATGCTGGCTGTAGAAGAGGGTGCCACGGCGCAGCAGCTCCAGCCCGGAGTACTGGGCCTTGAGGGCCTGCTCCACCGCGTTGAGCCGGGCCAGCAGCTCGCTATTGCGAGAGAGATCGAAGGCCGAGAGGTCCAGCTCGGCTCGCAGCAGAAACCACTGCCGCCCCGCCTCGTCCCGGCTCATCAACCAGCCCTGATCGAGGCGCAGGGCCGTGGCCGCCTGACCCTGCACCCCGGCGCGGGTCAGCAGCAGGGGATCGGCTTGCCACTCGGGGCGGGAGACGCCACCGAAGGGGCTGTAGATCTGGCCGAGCACCCACTGGCTCCAGGCCTCGGGGCCCGCGGCCAGCCGGGCCCGGCTGCCCTCATCGAGGCGCTGCCAGGCATAGTCATAGATGAAGCCTTGCCAGGCGGAGGCCAGCTCCGGCTGGGCACCGCGCACCGCGCTGAGCTCGGGCAAGGCGCTCAGGGCCTTTGCCCACTCCTCTGCCGCGACGCGACCATCCTGCCCCGCCGGCAGGCTCAGCATCCAGACCAGCTGTTTGTCGAGCTGGCGCAACAGGCCACCGCGCAGGGCCGGATCCAGGGTGGATCTCTCCTCGTGGGGCAGGAGATCCATCAGGCTGGTATTGATGCGGCTGTGAGAGAGCTGCCAGCCGAGCAGCGCCAGCGCCAACAGGCTGAGCAGCAGCCAGAGGCAGGAGAGCCGGCGCCAGGTCGGCTCGCTCCAGCCCCGGACGGGGGATGGCCGTGTGGGAGAGGATGCGGCGTCGCCAGGGTTTTCAGGGGGCAAAATGGGCCTGCTCCTCGGCAGAGAGGGGGAGACTCACCGCCTGCCAGTGAGAGAAGCGGATGCGGGTCTCATCCCCCTGGCGATCGGCGATCACGAGCCGATCCAGCTGCTTGCCACCGCCTAACGTCAGACTGGCAAATACCTTGTTCAGTGGCGCCGCCAGCGGCGTCAGCACCAGGGTCCAGCTCTGCTCGGTGGACTGGAAGTCGAGGGAAAAATAGCGGGTCAGCGCCTGCTCATCCGAACCGAACAGGGCCAGCAGCATGCCGCTGAATTCGAGCAGTTGGGGATTGTCGATAACCTGAACAGGCCCCTGGCCAACCTGCTGACGCATGCGCTGAGCAGTCAGACTGAGCGCCAGCTCAAAGGGCTGCAACTGATGCCACCAGAGCCCCTGGCCACGCGCCAGCAGCAGCTCGCCGCTGGCTTTCAGGGGCTGGGCCAGCCCGGCCACCTGCTTCTCCTGCTCGAAGCGAGCTCGTTGGGCCGGCTGCGCACTCAGCAGCTCGCGCACCTCGGCCTGGGTCATGGGCTCGGCCAGTACCGCCCCCGGCAACATCAGCCACAGACAGGCACAGAGCCAGCCTCCCATTCCCTTCATCAAGAGCCGCCTCATTCACTCACTCCCAGCTTGTCGAGCAAGATCCTTGGGGAGGCGAGACACATCTCGCCGCTCTCCTGGTTCACCGCCACCTGGATGCTGTAGCCCTTGCTGGTGCGCACCCCGCTGATGGCATCGAACAGCTGGTACTCGATCTTGAGCCGGTTCTGGTACTCGCTGAATCTGGCCTCGACCCGCACCCTCTGGCCAAAGCGCAGCGGCGCCATGTACTTGAGCCGCAGGTCGATCAC
The DNA here is from genome assembly GCF_900637545.1 of Aeromonas encheleia. NCBI lineage: Bacteria > Pseudomonadati > Pseudomonadota > Gammaproteobacteria > Aeromonadales > Aeromonadaceae > Aeromonas > Aeromonas encheleia. The sequence goes on along the minus strand of NZ_LR134376.1, from coordinate 979,065 downwards.
GGGCCAGTGGTAGCCGGAGGCCGCCATCTGGGGGTAGTTGTAGTCGATCCGCTCGAGCAGGGCGCAGCGGGCCAGCTCGATGTAGCGCACGTAGTGGCCATGCCAGGCCACCGCCATCATGTCGATGTCGTGAAACGGGATTTCGATTTCGATGCTGTGGCTCAGCATCCAGGGTTCATGCTGCATACAGGCTCTCCATCGGGCCGTGCCAGACATCCGCCGCCATCATGTCGATATCATGAAACGGGATTTCGATTTCGATGCTGTGACTCAGCATCCAGGGTTCACTCTGCATCTTTATCCTCCCCATACAACTCATAGTGACGTCCTTGCAGTCGGGCGATCAGCGCCCTGAGCTCCTGCTCCAGCGCCCTGTCCTCCACCAGCGCCGGATGATGGACGCGCACCGCCAGCACCATCCCTTGCAACGGCTGGCTCAATTCCTCCAGGCTGCGTTGCTGCACGCCAAGGCGCAGCTCGACCCCCTGCACCGCCGCCAGCAGGCAGGCGGCGCCGACTTGCTCGCTGAGGGTCAGCACCCGCAGGGCATCCCGCGCCGCTATGGTGCCCATGCTCACCTTGTCCTGGTTGTGGCACTCGGTGGAGCGGGAGAAGACGCTGGCGGGCATGGTCAGCTTGAGCGCCTCTGCGGTCCAGGCGGAGACCCCGATCTGCACCGCCTTGAAGCCGTGATTGATCATGCGCCGCTCGCCGCTGGCGCCGGAGAGGTTGCTCGGCAGGCCGCCGTTGAACTTGGTGTCCACCAGCTGCGCCAGCTGGCGATCGAGCAGATCCGCCAGGTTCGCCACCGCCGTCTTCATGCTGTCCATGGCCATGGCGATGTGGCCGCCATAGAAGTGGCCGCCATGCATCACATGTTCGCCTTCACCATCGATGAGCGGGTTGTCGTTGGCGCTGTTGAGCTCGTTCTCGATGAGCTGGCGCCACCAGGGCAGGCTGTCGGCCACCACGCCGATGACGTGGGGGGCGCAGCGCAGGGAATATCTGTCCTGCAGCCGGTCGCTGTGGCGCGGCAATTCCCCGCTCTGCAGATCGGCGCGCAGCCAGGCGGCGATGCCCTGCATACCGGGGTGCGGCTTGGCGGCGAACAGCCGCTCGTCGAAGTGGAAGGCATTGCCGGCCATGGCGACGCTGACCAGGGCGGTGATCCGGGTCGCCAGCCGCATCAGGTAGTCGGTGCGGACGTAGGCCAGGCAGGCGAGCGCCGTCATCACAGAGGTGCCGTTCATCAGCGCCAGCCCCTCCTTGGGTCTCAACGTCAGGGGGCTGACACCCAGGGCCTGATAGACCTCGGCGGTGCTCGCCAGCTGACCGTCCCGATAGAGCTCCCGCTCCCCCACCAGCACGGCGGCCACATAGGAGAGCGGGGTGAGATCGCCGCTGGCGCCGACCGACCCTTCCTCGGGGATGCGCGGGATTAGATCCTGCTCCAGCAACCAGCAGAGCCGCTCCAGCAGGGCCGGGCTGACCCCGGAGACCCCCTGGGCCAGGGAGCAGAGCCGGGTCGCCAGCACGGCGCGCCCGGCCGGCACATCGAGATCCTCCCCCAGGCCGCAGCCATGGAAGCGGGTCAGGTGCAGGGGCAGCTCGGCCACCAGGGCCGGCGGCACGGCCCGGGTCACCGAGTCGCCATAGCCGGTGGTCACCCCGTAGATGACCCCCTCCTCCGCCAGCAGCCGGTCGAGGAAGTCGGCACCGCGCTGGATGCGGGCCATAAAGGCGGGATCCGGGTTGAGCACCGGCTTGGCACGCCCCTCGGCCAGGGCCACCACCTGCTCTATGGTGAGCCGGCCTGCGCCAAAGGTGACCAGGGCCTCATCGGCCTGCTGGGAGGGGGGGAGATCAGGGTTCATCATGAGTCAGCTGCCAGAAATCGAAGAAGTTGAACCAGTCCAGCGGCGCCTGCAGGCAGTGGTGCTGCAGGCGGTCGGCATAGGCCTGCACCCAGTGGCGCAGGGCCGCCTCCCGCTGTGCACGGGGCAGCAGCAGGCGCTCGGCGAAGGGCTCGAAATGGACGCGAAAACGCCCCCGTTCCTTGAGGCCGAACATCAGGTAGACGGGGCAGGCCAAGACGCTGGCCAGGGCGAAGGGGCCGAGGGGAAAGGGGGCCGGCTGGCCGAGAAAATCGGCCCAGACTACCCGCTTCTCCCGCGTCACCGAGGTGCGATCCCCGACGATCACCACCCACTCCCCCGCCTCTATCTTCTCCTTGAGCAGGATGGCGGTATCGGCCCCCATCTCCTGCACCTGGATGAGATTGAGGCTGGCGCCCGGGTTGATCTGCTTGAGCAGGGCGTTGAAACGCGCCGCGTGGCGGGTGAACACCAGGGCATTGATGCGCACCTGGCCGTCCCGGGTACCGAGCGCCCGGCACAGCTCGAGATCCCCGAGGTGGGAGCCGAGCAGCAGCAGGCCGCGGCCCGAGGCGAGCGCCGCCTCATAATGCTCGCGCCCCACCAGCTCGACCTGATCCGGGGGGATGTCGCCGCGCCAGCCCGCCAGCTTGTCCAGCGCCGCCTCACCAAAGCGCAGGAAGTGGCGAAAGCTGGATCTCGGTCCCGCGGGCAGTGGAATGTCATTGGCCGCCGCAAACGCCTTGAGCCGGGCCAGATACTGCTCCGAGGCCGCCCGCTGGCGGCGCCCGGTCAGCCAGAAGTAGCCGATGACGGGGTAGAGCAGCGCCTTGAAGCCGCCCCGACCGAGCAGCCGATAGCTGGCCAGCATGATCTGCATGCCGAGCCAGGAGCCCCGCTCGGGGGTGCGTGACCAGTGACGCTTGCCCCAGGCCAGCCAGCCCTCCCCTTGCGGGGGGGATCCCTCCCTGTCTGGGCTACCTGACCAGCGCACCTTCTTGCCCTGTTGCCAGAGCCGGGCCGGTAAGCCGAGCAGCTTGCCGCCGAGCTCCCAGAGCAGGCGGCACACCAGCCGGGTGTGCATCCAGGAGATGGCCAGGTTGTCTCGCCAGAGCCGGAAGTGGGAGCTGCCGTCCTGGGGATAGATGACCCGGGTCGGCACGAAGCGCACCGGCACCCCGCGCCAATGGAGGCGCACCATCACCTCGGTGTCGAAGTCCATCCGCCGGCCGAGGCGCACCTCGTCAAACAGGGCGCAGCTCGCCGCCAAGGGGTAGACCCGAAAGCCGCACATGCTGTCTTCGATGGCGAAGGATAGGGTCTCTATCCAGACCCAGACATGGGTGACATAGCGGCCATAGAGGCGCCCCTTGGGCACAGAGTCGTCATAGAGGGGGCGACCCGACACCAGGGCAGCCGGGTGAGCCGCCGCCTCCGCCAGCAGGCGAGGCACGTCGGACAGCTCGTGCTGGCCGTCCGCGTCTATCTGCACCCCATGGCTGAAGCCGCGCGCCAGTGCGGCCCTGAGCCCGGTCATCACGGCGGCCCCCTTGCCGAGGTTTTCGGGGTGGCGCAGCAGGCTGAGCCAATCCCCATGCTCCTTTGCCAGGGCGTCGAGGGCCGCCGCCGCGACGGGCTCGCTGCCGTCATCGATCAGCAGGCAGGGCAGCCCCAGGGGTTTCAGCCTGGCCAGCACCCCGGCCAGGGGGGCCGCATGGTTGTAGCAGGGAATGAGGAGGCAGGGATTCAGGGACATAGCCGCACCCGACCGCTGCTGGCATGCTCATCCCCGAGCCGGTAGCTGAACAGCAGTTGCTCCTTGTCTGCCTGCCAAGTCAGGTGCAGCTCGCACTCCTGATCCGGGCGCAAGGGGCGCTGAAACTTGAGCTGGCTCATGCCGCCGAAGGCGCCGGTCAGGCCGAGCAGCGCGCGGCCATAGTGCATGGCCCAGTGCACCTGGGTCACCCCGGGCAGCAGGGGGGCGCCGGGAAAGTGGCCGGCAAACCAGGGCAAGTCCGGCTCCAGCCGCAGACGCAGCACCAGGGCGCCGTCCAGCCAGCGTTGCTCGAGCAGGGTGGGTAGCCCGCTTATCTGCATGGGGACGGATCCCTGTCGATCCATCTTCTCCTTCTGTGGCGAGTCGGCCTCGGCCTGTTGCGAGTCCGTGTTTTGTACATCAGCTGGCGCCTCGTCAAACAGCGCCTTCAGCTCGGCCCAGGGCCGCTTGCCCTGGCTGTTGAGGGGCAGGGCCGGCTGGATACGCACCCGACGCGGCAGCGCCACCGGCTCGAGCCAGGGTCTGAGCCCCTCGCGCAGGGCGATGAGAAAGCGGCCCGGCCCCAGCGCCTGCCACCGGGCCTGGCCCTCTGGCGTCAACACCAGCACGGCGCCGAGCAGCTGCCGGCTCCCTACCGTCAGCGGCAGCACGGCCGCCGCCGCCACCCAGGGCAGCACCATGAGCCGGCTCTCGACCTCATCGAGGGAGATGCGTTTCTCCTCGATCTTCACCAGCCGATCCCCTCGCCCCAGCAGATGAAAACCACTGTCGGTCAGCCGGATGCGATCGGCGCAGAGCAGCGGCTCGTCATCGGGCAGGAAGGGGGAGTGCAGCAGCAGGCCATCCTCGTCCGCCAGCTCGACCCTGACACCCGGCATGGGCCGCCAGGGGGTGTCCGGCACCGGACTCTGGCGCCAGGCGATGCCGCCGGTCTCGCTGCTGCCGAAGATCTCCACCGGCAGTTGGCCGAGCAGCTCGCGGGCCTTGGCCGCATCCGCCGGGGCCAGGGGGCCGCCAGAGGAGACGATGAGGCAGCAGCCCCTCGCCCCGAGGCCGGGATCGAGCCGGCTGAGGAAGGCCGGGGAGGCGATCAGCCCCCATTTGCCCGGCCGATCAAGCAGTTGCTCCGGATAGAGCGTCAGGGTGCGGGCGAAGGGCACCCTCAGCACCAGGGGCAGCAGGATGCGAAACAGCAGGCCGTAGATGTGCTGATGGCTGACGCTCGCCAGCAGGCGGGCGCCGCCGAGCCGTTCGCCCCAGAGTTCGATCAAGACCCGCAGCTCGGCCTCGAGCTGGTGCCAGGCCTTGGGGATCGCCTTGGGGGCGCCGGTGGAGCCCGAGGTAAACAGGGTCAATTGCAGGGATGTGGGGGCCGGCCAGCGAGAGGGCTGCGCGCCCTCAGAGACGGTCACACCGGACAGCGGCAGCCGCAGCCAGGGGCCCGCGATCCCCTCCCCCAATTGCTGGCTATCGGTCAGCACCCCATCGAAGTGGTCCTGCAGTTCGGCCAGGGCGGCCGGACGCTGATGCCCTGGCAGCACCACCTCGCGCCCCGTCAGGGCACAGGCCAGCAGCGCCTGGGCAAACAGCAGGCTGTCGTCGAAACAGAGCGCCCAGCGCCGGGCGGGCAGGCTCGCCAATCGGGCAGCCAGTGCCTCGCTGTCAAGGCGCAGGGTGCCGAAGCGGCAATCCCCCTGGGGGCCGAATGCCACCGGCTCCTCGTCCCCCCGCCCCCAGATGGCGGCGAGCAAGCTGATCGGCCCCCTCATGAGGCAAAGCTCCGCTTGACCCGCAGGCGCACCAGATACTCGGCCCCCATCAGCAAGCCCATCAGCAGATAGCTGATCAGGCCGTTGTAGAGGCCCCAGAGGGCGAGATCCCCGTGCCAGATGGTGGCGGCGGCTAGCGTGCCATTGAGCACGAAGAAACCGCACCAGACCCGGGTCACGGTGCGGGTGTAGCGCACCCCGGCCGGGGGCAGGTCGGGATCGGTCAGGCGGGCGAGCCGCTCCACCAGCGTCATGGGCTGGTTCAGGCTCCAGCCAAACAGGCCGAGCAGCGCCAGGGAGACGACGAGGGGGTAGTAGAGCAGCCAGTGCTGGGCCGAGAAGAGGGCGCTGAGCCCCGTCAGCAGCAGGCCAACACAGGCGAGCAGACGGCCGAGCAGCAACCACTCGCGCACCGGGGCAACCCCGGGCAACAGCCGCAGGGCGAAGGTCACCAGCAGGATGACGAGCAGGGCGGAGCCGCCCCAATGGGTCAGCCCCCAGTACACGGCGAGGGGATAGAGCAGCAGCAGGCCGCCCGCCAGCAGGGAGAGCAGTCGCATCATGATGGCCGCCCCCGATTCAGCAGGGAGAGCAGCCGGATCATGATGGCCACCCCCGACCCAGCAGGGAGAGCAGCCGGATCATGACGGCCGCCCCCGATTCAGCAGGGAGAGCAGCCGGATCATGATGGCCGCCCCCGACCCAGCAGGGAGAGCAGCCGCATCATGACGGCCGCCCCCGATTCAGGAGGGAGAGCAGCATCATGACCGACTCAGACGGGAGAGCTGACGCCTCATGGCCGTGCTCCGTGCGGCTTGGGTCGCATCGCCGGCTCAGGCCTCATCCATCAGGCGCTGGACCGCATCGACCACGTCGCCGACGCTGCGCACCGACTTGAACTCCTCCGGCTTAATCTTCTTGCCGGTCAGCTTCTGCAGATGCACCACCAGATCGATGGCGTCTATGCTGTCGAGCTCCAGATCCTGATAGAGCTGGGCATCCGGGGTGACCGCGGCCTCGTCCACTTCGAACAAGTCGATCAGGGTGGCCTTCACCTGGGCAAAGATGTCGTCTCTGTTCATCACGGTTTCTCCACGAGGGGGCGGGATCCGGCCTGCGCCTGGATCAGCGCCGCCAGGGCATCGACGCTGGCAAAGTGGCGACGGGTGTTCTCGTCATCGGCGGAGAGCACTATGCCGTAACGCCCCTTGATGGCGAGCCCCAGCTCCAGCGCATCGATGGAGTCCAGACCCAGACCGTCGCCAAACAGCGGCGCCTGGCTGTCGATGTCGTCCGGGCTCAAGCCTTCCAGATTGAGGCTGTCGATGATGAGTCGTTTTATCTCTTGTTGCAGGTCTTGCATTGCTCTTCCATAGGCTGTCATGGGGTCCCGGGTTGCAGGACCCGGGTAAGAAACCGGGTTAACTGGCGGGCGGCCAGGGCGCCGTGCTGCGAGCCGTCGACCACCTCTGCGGCATGGATCTGCGGCAGAAACTCCAGGGTGAAGCAGGGCTTGTTGGCCGGGGTCCGGTACCACTTGTCCTGCTTGGTGAGGAAGCGCTCGCTGCACTGGATCCGCACGGGCTGCAGCGGCAGCTGGCCGCGCAGCGCGAGCTGGGCGGCGCCCCGCTGCAGCCGGATCGGCTGGCCCGGGGTGGTGCGAGTGCCTTCAGGGAACACCAGCAGCAGGCCCCCCTGGCGCACCCGCTCGATGCAGCGCGGCAGCAGCTGCTCGGCCTCCACATTGGGAATGTAGCCGGCGGCACGCACCACGCCACCGAGAAAGGGATTATGCCACAAAGCCTGCTTGACGATGCAGTCACAGGCCGGCAGCTCGGCGGCCAGCATCACATAGTCCAGCAGGCTGGGGTGGTTGGCCACCACCAGCACGCCGCGCAGGGAGTCCGGCAGGCCACTCACCCTGTAGTCGAGCACCCCCAGCCCCCTGAGCAGCCCCATAAACAGCCGGAAACTCTGCTTGATGCTGGCCTGGGCCAGGGTGCGGCGCCGCTCCCCCCGCAGGCAGATCGCCAATAGCGGGAACCAGCAGAGGCTGAGCAACAGACCGCCAAGCCCAAACAGGGTGAAGCCGAGGGCGGTGCCCGCCAGCCGCCAGAGCCGGTTCAGTCGCGCCGCCATGACCACTCCTGGCGCCCATCCCCGAGCAGGCAGCCGGCTTGTTGCAACAGGTGCGCGCGCCAGAATGCCAGAGGCTGGGTCAATGCGGGAGGCCGGGTCTCGGCCCGCCGGCTGTCGCAACGCCAGCGCTCCCCACCCGGCTCGTCCGCCAGCACCAGCGCGACCGCATAGGGCGGGGTTGCCGGCAGCCAGCGCCGATGGAAGGCCGGGATCTCGCCCTCGAAGGCCACCAGCAGCACACGACCGTTGTTGACGCTCAGAGTGGCGACCGCCTCGGTCAGCCCCGCCATCAGGCTGCCCTCCCCCGCGGCGAGCGAGCTCATGGGCAGCGCCGCCTTGCCCTGAATGGAACAGATCCCGGCCGCCGTGTTGTGCACCGACATAGAGAAATCCGTGGGAGAGAGGGGCTTGCCCGCCGCCAGTCCCTGCAACAGCGTCATGGAGCGGGCCAGTTCGCCGTGGCGACTGACGAAGATGACGCTGTCGACGGGGTGGCGGGCCAGCATCTCCAGCCCCAGCTGCACCGCGAGCCGGGCGCCGGCGCTGAGGCGGCGGGCCATCATCATCGGCAGCAGCGGGGTCGGCGGCATGGAGGCGTCGGCGGGCCAGCAGCCCTGCTCGGCCCACTGCCGCCACTGGCCTGTCTGGTCCAGACCGGGGGAGAGCGCCTGTGCATCGAGGAGTGAAAATGAGAGCATGATAGCGGCGCTCCGTCCTGTTGCGGCGTTAGGGATCATGAGCAATAAGCGGTTCAGCCGGCGACAGGGTACAGCGAGTGCATGCCGATCTAATTAGCCAACCTATTACCACCATTGATGATGCCGGCCATCATAGCATTATTTTTCAGAAAGAGTAGGCAGCATAAAATATAACCCTTTGTTTGTAGTCGCCTTTTATTGAAAGCCGCCAGATAATGATGTCTTATTGTTCCAGTTAATAAGCAGCAGCACCGCGGAACAATCATCAATGGCGGCCCGAGCCAGGCCGGGCTGTTTCGCCCCAACCACCCATCACCCACCACGAGAGCCGCCCAGTGAAACATTATCAGTGCGAGCAATATGATGCCCTCGACGCCATCAGTCAGGCCCAGCGCATCGCCTTCGCCCCCATGCTGTTCCAGGCGAGCTGGTGCCTGCGCGAGACCGGCGTGCTGGCCTACCTGGAGCAGTGCGGCAAGGCGGGCGCCACCACGGCCGAGATAGCCGGCCACTGCGGGCTCAGCGAATATGCGGTCTCGGTGCTGCTGGACATGGGGCTGGGCGGCGGGCTCTGTCATCTGGCCGACGAGCGCTACGTGCTCGGCAGGGTCGGCAAGTACCTGCAGAACGACCCCATGACCCGGGTCAACATGGATTTCACCCAGCACGTCTGCTATCAGCCCCTCGCCCACCTGCTCAGCGCCATTCGCGAGGGCAAGCCCGAGGGGCTCAAGCTGTTCGACCCCGATTGGGCCACCATCTATCCCCACCTCGATGAGCTGCCGGAGCCGGCGCGGGCCAGCTGGTTTGCCTTCGATCACTTCTATTCCGACTGGGCCTTCCGCCAGGCCCAGGATCATGTGCTGAGCTACCGGCCGCGGCGGCTCTATGACGTGGGTGGCAACACCGGCAAGTGGGCCCTCTCCTGCGCGGCCCGGGATCCTGCACTCAACGTCACCATACTGGATCTGCCGGAGCAGCTCGCCCTGGCCCAGCCCCGGATAGCAGAGGCCGGGCTGGCGGAGCGGGTCGACGGCCATGCCGTCAACATGCTCGACGCCGACGGGCCGCTGCCGGGTGAGGCGGACATCTGGTGGATGAGCCAGTTCCTCGACTGCTTCAGCCACCCGCAGATAGTCGCCATCCTCAAACGCATTCGCCGCCACATGAAGCCAGGGGCCAGGGTCTGCATCCTAGAGCTGTTCTGGGACCGGCAGAGCTTCGAGGCCGCCAGTTTCTGTCTCAACGCCACCTCCCTCTACTTCACCGCCATCGCCAACGGCGACAGCCGCTTCTACCACTCCAAGCAGATGTACCAGTGCCTGCGCGAGGCCGGTTTCCACGTGGAGGCCGAGCACGAGATCCCGGGGCCCGGCCACACCCTGCTGGTTGCCCATCCGCTGCCCAGCTGGCCATAATGCCCCATCGGGATGGCAGCATCGATGACACGAGAAGGAGTACGGCATGATGCGTAACTGGAAGGCCCTGCTGGCACTTTGCCTGGCCCTTGGCGCCCTGACCGGCGGCTGTGCCGACATCAAGGAGGCGGGCCGGACTGTGGGGCACACCACCCGCGATGTGACCCGGGAGATTGGCCACACCACCCGGGACGTGACCCGGGAGATCGGCCACGGCACCCGGGACACCGTCAAGAAGGTGGGCGATGAGATCAGTAAATGACAACAGGGGCCTTGGCCCCTGTTGTGTTAGCTGCGACTGACCATCACCACATCGCCATCAGCTGGGATTCCATGGCCTCCTCCGGCTCATCCGGCAGCTCGGCGAAGAGGTCCAGCCCGGTCTGCTCCTCCACCGCGTCCACCGTCACTATGTAGTCCGCAAGCCGGCTGGCCGACACGTTTTCCTGGGGCAGGATGAAGGCGATGGCCTCCCGATTGGCCACGTCCATCACCACCCGGTAATAGGCGTGGGGCACGGTCACGCCGTTGCCGATGGCGGCATCCGAGTTGGTGAAGATGGGACCTGTGATCACCTGAACCTCCTCATAGGCGATGGCCCACTGGCGGGTCTTCTCCTCCAGGATGCGCCAGGCCCCCTGATTGAGCGCTGGCAACTGCGGCGTCATGTTGGTCAGCAGGAAGCTCTGCTTCATGGTGGTGGCGCTGGTGCGCATGTCCGCCGCCGGCGCCTGATGACCCCTGTCATAACCCGATCCCTTGTAGTCCGCCAGGGTGGCGCGGAACTGCACCGGCACCTCCTTGTCTTCGGCGAAGGCATCCTTGCGCGGCACCTGACCCTGGGCGCTGGCCGCCGTCATCCGATAAGAGACCCAGTCAGAGACCTTGGTGTCGTAGTTGTAGCCGGCGGCATAGCCTTCCCGGCACAGCAGCTGACTGGATTGACTGGGGACTCCCAGGGTGACGTGATCCTTGCACTGGAATCCCGCCGCCAGGGTCGGGAAAGCGCTGAGAGTAAATCCGATGGCCAGAACTAACTTATTAATATTATTCATTATTATGCCACTCCTTGTGTTAGGCGGAGTGATTTGACACCAGGTCGGAGGAGTCAGGCAATCGGCTAGTTTGCGAGCATGTCGTAAATGTGAAGATGACTGCAATTCGGCCAAAAACCTGCGGACAGCTGGGGGATTGCCATCCCCCTGTCATTGTGCTGAACGGGGCATTTTTCCCGTTTAATCAATTGGATATGCCCATGAAAAAGCGGGGCGCCCGGCCCCGCTCTGGTGATGTCCCTCAGCTCTTGACCTGAGGCCGCGGGGTATCGGCTCGGGACGGTGGCAGTATGGGCAGCACTATCTGCGGCTGATCCCCGGTCAGGCTCTTGAGGAAGTCGGTCATGTCGTCGGCCTCCTGCTCGCTCAGACGCTGACCCAGCTGGATGTCGGCCATGATCTGCACCGCCTCCTTCAGATCCCAGACGGCCCCATCGTGGAAGTAGGGGTAGGTCAGCGCTATGTTGCGCAGGGTCGGCACCTTGAACCAGCCGATGAACTGCTGCTCGCCGGTCACGGCGCCGCGGCCCTGGGCCGGGTTGCTGGTCGGGTAGTGCTTGACCAGCCCCATCTTCTGATAGGAGTTGCCGCCGATGGCGACCCCGTTGTGACAGGCGGTGCAGCCCTTCTCCTTGAACAGCTGGTACCCCTTCAGCTGCCGCGCCGTCAACGCCTTGCCGTCCCCCTTCAGCCAGCGATCGAAGGGGGCATTGGGGGTGATCAGGGTCTCCTCGAAGGCGGCGATGGCATCGGTCACCTCGTCGATGCCAAAGTCCGCTTTGCCGTAGACCGCATCGAAGCGGGCGCGGTATTCGGGCAGGGTGTGCAGGGTCTCGACCGCCAGCTTGTGGGTGAAGGCCATCTCCAGCGGGTTGGCTATGGGGCCCGCCGCCTGCTCCTTCAGATCCTTGGCACGGCCGTCCCAGAACTGCACGAAGTTGAGGCTGGAGTTGAGCACGGTCGGCGAGTTGATCGGCCCCTCCTTCCACTGGTGGCCGAGGGAGCTGACCTGGTTGTCCACCCCGCCGGTCGCCAGGTTGTGGCAGGAGTTGCAGGAGATGGCGTTGGACCTTGACAGCCTCGGCTCGAAGAACAGCATCTTGCCCAGCTCGACTTTCTCCGGCGAGCCCGGCTTGACGGCCTCGATCGGTTGCACCGGCTCGGTGGCCCACCCCATCCCGGGCAAGACCAGTGCCAGCAGCAGACAATATTTATTCATTTTTCTCTCTCCCTTGAGTCCGCGAACAATCGCAGCCTCAGCCTGACCGGGAAAGGCTGCGCATTATTTGCTCAGGATCAAATGGGATGGATAAAAACCACATTAAAAACAATGGATTGATATATTTTGGACGGACTAATGGCGGGGACTTGCGAGGTAAAAACAGCCAAATTCTGATGTATGAATTATCAACAGACAGAGCCTGAATGACAGCCTATTAATTAGATTGGGGTCATTGAATAAAGCGATTATTAAATATGCAGCAATGATCGAATATTAATTAGGTTTATTTAACATGCATTATTAAATGCTCGAGATAATACCTTATCAATAATGCCTCGGTGGCGCCGACCAGCCTTTGCCCTTATTTCGGACTATCCCTCGCGGGTCACTTGCTGATAAAGGCGACGGGTGGCCTGATTTATTTATCCAGACCCGCTGGCTGCCGCCCTCCACCAGGCATAGCGGCGCACAATAGAAAAGAGGGCCAGAAGGCCCTCTTTTCGTTCATGACATCGCCTTACAGACTGGCGGCGATACGCGCCCCCAGGGCGGCGTTGTTCAGCACCAGCTGGATGTTGGCCGCCAGGGAGTTGCCGCCGGTCAGCTCGCACACCCGCGCCAGCAGGAAGGGGGTAGACTCCTTGCCCTTGACGCCCTGCTCGTCCGCCTCGCGCAGCGCCTGCGCGATCGCCGCGTCTATGTCGGCCTTGGGCATGGCAAACTCGGTCGGGATCGGGTTGGTCACCACGGCGCCGCCGGCCAGCCCCAGCTCCCACTTGAGGCGCAGCGCCTCGGCAATCGCCGCCGGGGTGTCGAGGCGGTAATCCACCTTGAAGCCGCTCTCGCGGGTGTAGAAGGCGGGCAGCTCCTCGGTCTGGTAGCCGATGACCGGCACCCCCTGGGTCTCCAGATACTCCAGGGTCAGGCCGATGTCGAGTATCGACTTGGCACCGGCGCAGACCACGGCCACCGGGGTCTGGGCAAATTCCTGCAGATCCGCCGAGATGTCGAACGTCTCCTGGGCGCCGCGATGCACACCGCCGATGCCGCCGGTGGCGAACACCCGGATGCCGGCCATGGCGGCGATGATCATGGTGGAGGCCACGGTCGTCGCCCCCAGCCCCTTGTTCGCCAGCACGAAGGGGATGTCCCGGCGGCTGCACTTGGTGGCGGCATGACCGGCCCGACCCAGCGCCTCCAGCGCCCCCGCATCCAGACCCACCTTGAGGCGACCATCCAGGATGGCGATGGTGGCCGGCACGGCGCCGTTATCGCGCACCACCTGCTCCACCTGGCGCGCCGTCTCCACATTCTGCGGATAGGGCATGCCGTGGGAGATGATGGTGGACTCCAGCGCCACCACCGGTTTGCCGGCGGCCAGGGCCGCGGCCACTTCTGGTTGGATATCGAGATAAGCGTTCAACATGGGTACTCCTCCAGCATGCGTTCAACGGCGGCCTTGGATAGGCCGGAAAAGACGGTATCGGAACAATTGACGGTGAGGGCGGCGCAGCCGAGCGCGAAACGGGTGGTCTCGGCCATGTCAGCCTCCAGCAACCAGGCGTGGGCCAGCCCTGCCATGAAGGCATCGCCGCCGCCGGTCACGTTGACGACCGGGCTGCCGAGCACGGGCAGATGGCCCTGGCACTCCCCGTCGCTATAGAAAATCCCCTGATCGCCGAGACTCAGGAACAGCCGCTGCACCCCGGCGCGGTGGAACCAGGCCGCCGCCATGGGCCAGCTCTCGGGGCCAGCGATGCGGAAGCCGCACAGCTGCTCGGCCTCGCTGCGATTGGGCTTGAGGGTGTGGATGCGGTGCAGCCAGGGGCGGATCTTCTCCACCTTGGCCACCGAGACGGTGTCGACGAAGATGATGTGCTCCCCCTGGCGCTCGAACAGCCAGTCCAGGGTGTGGGTGGCGAGGTTGGTGTCGAGCACCCAGAGCCGGGCCGCGCCGAGGAAGCCGCTGAGCTGGCTGAGCCTTGCCGGGGTGAGTTCGTCGATGATCGCCATGTCGTTGACGGCGCAGCTCATCTCGCCGCTGCCATCGTGCAGGCTGAGGTAACAGGAGGTCGCCTGCCCCTCCAGCACCAGCACCTGGCGCACGTCGACGCCGGCCCGCTGGCTCACCTCCAGCAGGTGGTGGCCGTACTGATCGTTGCCCACCGCGGTCAGCAGCCGGGTATCGGTGCCGAGTCGCGCCAGGTTCTCGGCGATGTTGCGCCCCACCCCGCCGGCCGAGGTGCGGACCTTGCCGGGGTTGGAGTCACCGATGCGCAGGTTGTCGTGGCTGCAGCCGTAGATATCCATGTTGGCGCCGCCGATCACCACGGCGTAGGGACCCTCGCGCAGCACATAGCCACGCCCCTGCACATAGCCCTGGCGCATCAGGCTGGAGATGTGGCTCGCCAGCGCCGAGCGGCTGATGCCGAGCCTGTCTGCCAGATCCTGTTGGGCAATCATGGGATCCTGGCGCAGCAGGGCGAGGATCTCTTGTTCACGTTCCGTCATAGACAAACATCCAGTTACAAACGTTTGTCCATTATTTCCGAAAAACGTTTTCCCGCCATCCTCTCGTGCAAGAAATGTCGGGTCAGCCACAAAAAATCACCGGGCCTGGCCCGGTGATCCTCCATGGCAGGATCCGGCGCCGATCAGCCCAGCAGCACCCAGACCGCCCCCTCGCTGTGCATCACCGGCCAGCAGGCCACCCGCAGCGCCGGATCGTCGAGGCAGCGGCCATCGGCCAGGGCATAACGCTGCTTGTAGAGCGGCGAGGCCACCACGGGCTCGCCGCCGCAATCACCCACCAGGCCGCGCCCCAGAACCGCCACCCCGGCCCGCGGATCCACGTCATCCAGCGCATAGACCCGCTCACCGAGCCGAAACAGCGCCAGCGCCCGCCCCCCCAGCCAGGCACTGCGGCCCCCCTGCTCCGGCAGGGCCGAGAGCGCGCACACCCGCAGCCACTGCCCATGTTCACTGTGCAACCGGTCTTCCCCGAGCTCATTCATGACCACACCTCGCAGTTGCCCACCCAGTTCGGGATCTAACAAGCCTTCCATCCCCTCGCTCATATCACCTCCTTGATGCTGATATCCGGCACCCATTGGCCCCGCTCCTCCCGGCGGGGGGGCGTGCTCCCCTCCGGCTGGTTGACGAAGGCCTCGAACAGCTTCAGCTTGTCCGGATCCGCCAGGGTGCTCTTCCACTCGCACTGCCAGCTGCCCACTATGCCGTCCATCATGGCTTCCAGCTCGGCCCCGATGCCGAGCCTGTCCTCTATGATCACCGACTTGAGGTAGTCGAGCCCCCCCTCCATGCTCTCCATCCAGACCGAGGTACGCTGCAGCCGATCACCGGTGCGCACGTAGAACATCAGCAGCCTGTCTATGTAGCGGATCAGGGTCTGCTCATCGAGGTCGATGGCGAAGAGGTCGGCGTGGCGCGGCCGCATGCCGCCGTTGCCGCACACATAGAGGTTCCAGCCGCGCTCGGTGGCGATGACGCCTATGTCCTTGCTCTGGGCCTCGGCGCACTCCCGGGTACAACCGGAGACCGCAAACTTCAGCTTGTGGGGCGCCCGCAGCCCCTTGTAGCGGTTCTCCAGGGTCTGGGTCAGGCTCATGGAGTCCTGCACCCCGTAGCGGCACCAGGTCGAGCCGACGCAGGACTTCACCGTGCGCACCGACTTGCCATAGGCCTGGCCTGTCTCGAACCCCGCCGCCACCAGCTCGCCCCAGATGGCGGGCAGCTGATCGACCCGGGCACCGAACAGGTCGATGCGCTGGCCGCCGGTGATCTTGGTGTAGAGCCCGTACTTGCGCGCCACCTCACCTATGGTGATGAGCCCCTGCGGGGTGATCTCGCCCCCGGGGATGCGCGGCACCACCGAGTAGGTGCCGTCCTTTTGCAGGTTGGCGAGGAAGGTATCGTTGCTGTCCTGCAGGCCACGCAGCGGCTTCTCCAGCACGTGCTCGTTCCACAGGGACGCCAGTATGGAGCCGACCGTCGGCCGGCAGATGTCGCAACCCAGGCCATGACCGTGCTTGTCACGCAGCGCCTCGAAGCTCTTCAGCTCGCCGACCCTGGCCAGGTGATAGAGCTCCTGGCGACTGTGGGCGAAGTGCTCGCACAGCCCCTTGTCCGCCTCGACCCCGATCTCCGCCAGGGTCTGCTCCAGCACCTGCTTGAGCAGGTTGCCGCAACCACCGCAGCCGGTGCCCGCCTTGGTGCAGCCCTTGACCGCCCCCAGCTCGTGATTGCCCGCCTTGACCGCGGCCACCACGGCCCCCTTGCTGACGTTGTGGCAGGAGCAGAGGATGGCGCTGTCCGGCAACACCAGAGGCGCGGCCGCCCCGCCCGCCTCCCCCACCAGCAGGGAGAGCGGCGGCTGGGGCAGCACCACGCCGTTCTGGTAGTACTGCAGCAGTCGCTCGTAGTCGGCGCCATCCCCCACCAGGATGGCGCCGAGCAGCCGGCTCCCCTCGCCGTCGGTCACCAGCTTCTTGTAGATGCCGTTGACCCTGTCCAGCAACAGCAGCTCCTGAGCCCCGGCCGTGCTGGCGTGAGCGTCGCCGATGGAGCCCACGTCCACCCCCATCAGCTTGAGCTTGGTGGACATGTCCGCCCCTTTAAAGCGCGCCTCGCCGCCGCACAGGCTGGCCACGGCGGCGCGCGCCATCTGGTAGCCGGGGGCCACCAGCCCGAAGATGCGGTTCTGCCAGAGCGCACACTCGCCGATGGCCAGGATGGCGGGATCCGAGCTGTGGCAACCCTCGTCGATGCAGATGCCGCCGCGCTCGCCAACGGTCAGCCCGGCCTGGCGCGCCAGACCGTCGGCCGGGCGGATCCCCGCCGAGAACAGGATCACGTCCGTCTCCAGGTGACTGCCATCCTTGAAGCACAGCCGGTGACGGGCCCGCTCTCCATCCTCGATGCACTCGGTGGCCCGCTCCACCAGCACCTCGACCCCGAGCGCCCGGATCTTGTCCCGCAGCACGGCGCCGCCGTTGTCATCGAGCTGCACCGGCATCAGCCGCGGGGCAAACTCCACCACCTGGGTCTTGAGGCCGAGCAGGCGCAAGGCGTTGGCCGCCTCCAGTCCGAGCAGGCCGCCGCCGATCACCACGCCGCTGCGCGCCTGGGCGCAGGCATCGCGGATGGCTGCGAGATCCCCCAGGGTGCGGTAGACGAAGCAGCCCTCCCGCCGATGGCCGGGGATGGGCGGCACGAAGGGCACCGAGCCGGTCGCCAACACCAGTCGGTCGTAGGGGAAGCGCTCGCCATCGGCCAGGGTCAGGGTGCGGGCCTCCCGGTCCAGCGCCTCGACCTCGGCCCCCAGTCGCAGCGCTATGCCCTGCGCCTCATACCAGGCGGGATCCGCCAGTTGCAGCGCCTGTGGCGCCTTGCCGCCAAACACCTCCGACAGGTGCACCCTGTCATAGGCGGAGTCCGGCTCGGCCCCGAACACCGTCACCTCGTACCGCGCCAGGCCGCCAGCCGCCGCCAGCTGCTCGACGAAGTGGTGGCCGACCATGCCGTTGCCGACCACTAGCAGACGTTGTTTCTCGCCCCTCTCGGGCGATTCGACGAAGTGGTGGTCCAGCTCATCATCCATACCGTTGCCGATCACCAGCAGACGTTGCTTCTCAACCCTCTCGGGGGATCCGACGACCCGGTGATCGATCAAATCCATGCCCTTGCCCTTGCCCACCAGCAATCTTTGTTTATTAGCCATTTGTCTCTTCCTTGAATTCTGGGGGTTCAGGCCCGCAGCTTGCTGCGCACCTGCTCGGCCGCCTTGAGCGGGGTCACCTTGCGCTGCTTCTCGTAGAGGAAGCGCAGCACCTGCTGGCGCAGCCTGTGATACTGGGGGTCGTCCGCCAGGGCAACCCTGTCTCTGGGCCTTGGCAGGTCCACGGTCAGGATCTCCCCAACGGTGGCGGCGGGGCCATTGGTCATCATGCAGATGCGATCGGAGAGCAGCACCGCCTCGTCCACGTCGTGGGTGATCATGATGACGGTGTTGCCGAGCTCGGCCTGGATGGCCATCAGCGCATCCTGCAGATGGGCCCGGGTCAGGGCGTCGAGGGCACCGAACGGCTCGTCCATCAGCAGCACCTTGGGGGAGAGCGACAACGCGCGGGCGATGCCGACGCGCTGCTTCATGCCCCCCGACAGCTCGTGGGGCATCTTCTGGCTGGCGTGATCCATCTGCACCAGCGACAGGTAGTAGTCGACCCGCTCCGCCACCGCCCGCCGGTCCGGCTCCACCTGCCGGGCGGCCAGCGCCACGTTCTGCTGGACGCTGAGCCAGGGCAGCAGCGCATGGTTCTGAAACACCATGGCCCGCTCCGGCCCGGGCCCCACCACCTCGCGCCCGTCCAGGATGATGCCTCCGGTGGTAGGATCCAGCAGCCCGGCCACCAGGTTGAGCACTGTGCTCTTGCCACAGCCGGAGTGGCCGATGAGGGAGACGAACTCCCCCTGTTCGATGCGCAGGTTGACCCGGCTGAGGGCCTCGAAGCGGCCCTGTTCCGTCTCGAACGAAACGCCGACATCGCTGATCTGCAGATAACTCTTCATTGGCGGTTCTCCTGCCTGAATATGGATTCTGTTGTTAACGCGGCACCTGGCGCTGGTCCTGCAGCGGGACCACTGCTGCACAAGTCCCTAACGCAACGCCTGCCGCTTGTCCTGAAGCAGAACCACTGCCGCAAGGCCCGACTCTCCCTCTGTTGCCGACGCGGCCCTAACACAATGCCTGGCGCTTATCCTGCAGCGGGGCCACTGCTGCACAAGTTCCTAACGCAATGCCTGGCGTTTATCCCAGGAGAGCCACTGCTGCAGGGCCAGCATGCCCCTGTCCAGCGCGCAGCCGATGAGGCCTATGGTGACCACGGCCACCATGATGCGGGCCAGGGAGGCCGAGCCGCCGCTCTGGAACTCGTCCCACACGAACTTGCCGAGCCCCGGGTTCTGGGCCAGCATCTCGGCCGCGATCAGCACCATCCAGGCCACCCCGAGGGAGAGCCGCAGCCCGGTGAAGATCATGGGCAGGGCGCCGGGCAACACGATGCGGCGCACATGGGTCCAGAAGGAGAGCCGCAACACCCGGCTGACGTTGTGCAGATCCCGGTCCAGCCCCGCCACCCCGACCGCGGTGTTGATCAGGGTCGGCCAGAGGGAGCAGAGGGTCACCGTCAGCGCAGAGGTGACGAAGGACTTGGCGAGCCATGGCACTGGGCTGGCGTAGAGCGCGCTCACCACCAGGGTGATGAGCGGCAGCCAGGCCAGCGGCGACACCGGCTTGAGCAACTGGATCACCGGGTTGGCGGCGCGGTAGAGCCCCTGGTTCATGCCGAGCAGCAGGCCGCACGGGATGGCGATCAGGCTGGCCAGCCCGAAGCCGCACAGCACGGTGAGCAGGCTGGTGGCTATCTGATCGAAGAAGGTGGGGCGCCCGGTATAGGGGCGCAGCTTCACCTCGGCCGCCGGATCCTGCGCCAGCCGCTCGGCGTTGCGCAGCTGCTGGCGATCGAGGAAGGCGGCCGCCTCGTCCCGTTGTGCCAGATGCTCCTGCCCCAGCGACCAGAGCTGGCTGGCGGTCGCCAGCGGCCCCGGCAGGGTGCCCAGGCTGGTCTGCACCTGGCTCGCCCCCCACTGCCAGAGGCCGAGGAACAGCAGCACGCCGAGCAGGGGCTGCACCAGGGTTTTCCAATTGACGGCTTTCCAATTGATGAATTGCCACTTGTGTCGTTTCATCGCTCGCTCCTTGTTCATTGCACCCGCTCATCGCCCTTGAGGCCGATGGCAAACTGTTGCAGGTAGGCGTTGGGATGACGCCCGTCGTAAATGAGGCCGTCGATGAAGCCATCCTGGGGGCCGCGATAACCCTGCTCGCTGGCAAAATCGGGAAAATCGCTCGCCTTGAACTTGCCCTCGGCGATGAGCGCCTCGGCCGCCTGGCGGTAGACCTCGGGTCGATAGACGGCCCTGGCGACCTGCTCGAACCAGGCATCCGGCTTCGCCTGCGGGATCTGGCCCCAGCGCCGCATCTGGGTCAGGTACCAGATCGCATCCGAGTAGTAGGGATAGGTGGCCTGATGGCGGAAGAAGACGTTGAAATCCGGCAGGCTGCGCCTGTCCCCCTTGGCGTACTCGAAGGTGCCCACCATGGAGTTCGCGATCACCTGCTCGTCGGCCCCCACGTATTCCGGTTTCGCCAGCAACTTGGCCGCCTCGCGCCGGTTGCCGTTCTGCTCGGCATCCAGCCACCAGGCCGCCCGCAGCAGTGCCTTCACCAGCCGGACATGGGTGTTGGGATGCCGCTCGGCCCACTGGCGGGTGACGCCGAATACCTTCTCCGGGTTGTTGCGCCAGATCTCGTAATCGGTGATGACGGGCACCCCTATGCCCCTGGCGACCGCCTGCTGGTTCCAGGGCTCCCCCACGCTGTAGCCGGCTATGGTGCCCGCCTCCAGGGTGGCGGGCATCTGGGGTGGTGGCGTCACCGACAGCAGCACGTCAGCCTGACGCTGGCCCGAGTTGTCGCCCAGCTTGGGCGCGTAGAAGCCGGGGTGCAGGCCGCCCGCCGCCAGCCAGTACCTGAGCTCGTAGTTGTGGGGGGAGACGGGGAACACCATCCCCATGTTGAACGGCTTGCCCCCCTGACGGTACTCGGCCACCACGGGCTTGAGGGCCGCGGCGCTCACCGGCGGCGGCACCTGGCCCGCCTTCGCCTTGGGCAGCTGGGGCGCCATGGCGGCCCAGACGCTGTTCGCCACCGTGATGGCGTTGCCGTTGAGATCCATGGCAAAGGCCGTCACCAGCTCGGCCTGGGTGCCGATGCCGATGTGGGCCGCCAGCGGCTGGCCCGCCAGCATCTGGGCGCCGTCCAGCTCGCCGTCTATCACCCGATCCAGCAGTATCTTCCAGTTCGCCTGAGCTTCCAGGGTCACGTAGAGCCCCTCGTCCTCGAAGTAGCCGCGCTCATAGGCCACCGCCAGCGGCGCCATGTCGGTCAGCTTGATGAAGCCGAGCTTGAGCTCCTCCTGCTCCGGAGCCCCCAGCGCCAGTACCGGCAGCGACAGCGTCGCCAGCAACAGGGCCGCACATCCTTGTCTCTTGTTCATTCGCCTTCCTCGCTCAGATCCAGTCATGGGCGGTCATCCCTCTGCGCCGTTGCAGGGTCGCGACCAAAAAAAAGCCTCACCGATCCGGGATCGGTGAGGCCTCTTTGCCCTGTTGCGAGTGACGGGCCGGTTGGCGCCGTCACTCCTTGTCTGCTGGGTAATTCACTTTCCATGCCAGCTTGGCCAGGCCACTGAAAACGGGCCTGTCCCGCCCCTTTCTTCCTGCTTTGCCTCCTCATTTGCCTCAATAAGGCGCAACTGCACCAAAACGGTTGCTCCGCGAGGGCATCAAACGGGCAGGGCCAGCAACAACTGCCGCGCCAGCTCCCCCAGGCTCAGGTGGCGGCTCATGGCGGTGCTGCGCATCAGCCGGTAGGCCTGCTCCTCGTCCAGCCCCTGATGGCGCATCAGCCGCCCCTTGGCCTGCTCGACCAGCCGCCTCTCCTCCAGCTTCTGGCGCAGCTCGGCTTCGGTTTGCGCCAGCGCCTGCACCATGGCCAGCTGGCTACGAGCGAGCCGCAGCCACTGCTCGACCGGCTCCCGCTCGCCACACGGATGCGGCACCAGCAGCACCCCCTGCTGCAACAGGGCGATCTGGGGCTCTGCGCCGAGTCGCTCGCAAAACAGCAGGCGCGGCACCCCGGGCCAGAGAGAGAGGCCGAGCCGCACCTCGGCGCCGAACTGGCGACTGCTGATGAGCAGGGCATCCCCCTGCCCGTCCGGGGTCAACAGCTGGCGGCTGTCCAGGATCTGCGGCCGATGGCCGTAATGGCTGACCAGCAGGGCCAGGCGGTTGGCCTGACCCGGCTCGTCGGCGTGGATCAGCAGGCGGGAGGGGGGGCCGGCAGGGCCCCCGGGGGGAAGGGTGGTCATGGCGCTCCTTGCCAACGGCTATCGCAACTTGTCTGCCGCCAATCAGGCAACATGAAGGCCAACTGTTTGAATCTACCTCCTTTTTATCCATCTGGAGGTAGTGGGGGTAGGGGCCGAGACGGCGGCTCAGGCCACCCGATCCAGCGCCTGGGTCAGCAGGGCGTTCAGCTCGCTGCGCAGGCCCACCACCTCCCCCATGATCATCAGCACGGGACTCTGCCCGAGCAGGGCCACGGCGGCCTCTGCCAGCATGGCCAGCCGGGTCTCATGCACCTGCTGCTGCGGGCTGCAACCGGCCACCACCAGCGCCACCGGCAGATCCGGCGAGGCACCGGCCGCCAGCAGTCCCTGCCGGATCTGCGCCGCCCGCTCCAGCCCCATGTAGAACACCAGGGTGTGGCCGGCCCGGGCCAGCCCCTGCCAGCCCTGATAGTCGCCCTCCTCCATCAGATGGCCCGTCACCAGGGTCAGGGAGCGCGCCAGCCCCCTGTGGGTCAGGGGGATCAGGCTGCTGGCGGCGCAGCCCAGCGCCGCCGTGATGCCGGGCACCAGCTCGGCCTCGATGCCGTGGCGGGCCAGGTGCAGCGCCTCCTCCCCGCCCCGGCCGAACACCAGGGGATCCCCGCCCTTGAGCCGCACCACCCGCTTGCCGGTGCGGGCCAGCGCCAGCAGCAGGGCGTTGATCTGATCCTGGCTCGGACTCGGCTCGCCGCAACGCTTGCCCACATCGAAACGGGCCGCCCCCTTGGGAATGCGGGCCAGGATCTCGCTCCCTACCAGCCGGTCATAGATCACCACCTCCGCCGCTTCCAGCCGTTGCAGGGCGCGCAGGGTTAACAATTCGAACGGGCCTGGACCGGCCCCTACCAGACTGACATGGCTCATCTCACACTCCTTGTGCCCCGTCTTAAACGGAGGCGATAAAAACATGTTTAATCAACAGCTTGTCTATCTCTGGCAGACAGGTGCCGCAGTTGCTGCCACAGCCGAGCAAGGCCTGCAGCCCCGCCAGCTCGCTCACCCCCTGCCGGGTGATGGCGTCGACGATGCGCCCCTCCGACACCCGCAGGCAGGAGCAGACCAGCCGGCTCTCCCCGGCCAGGGCCGCGCTCAGGGTCTGGCTCAGGGCCCCCGCCTGCAGCGGCGTGCCGAGCAGGCTCGCCAGCAGGGAGACCTTGATGTCTGGGCGCCGATCCCCCACCAGCAGCAGGCCCTCGATGCGATCCTGCACCAGCGCCACCGCGAGCCAGCCCTGTGCGAGTGGCAGCCGCAGCCAGCGGCCCGTCGCCCCCAGCCGCTGCCACAGCGCCGCCGGACTCTCTGACCAGGAGGCCAGCAGGGTGCAGTTGCCCTCGGGCAGGGGGCGTTTGGCCCACCAGTCCACCGCCTCTCCCCAGAGCTGCTGGCCCAGCCAGAGCCCCTGCCAGCGGGTCGGCTGCGGCTCGGCCATCACCCGTCCCTGCTTGAACATGGGCTGGCCCGAGAGGGGATCCACCACGGCGGCGATGAGGCGGTTGACCGCCCCCTGGCTGCACTGGCTGTCGGTCCAGTGCATGGGCAGGAAGGCCTCCCCCTCCCGCAACCCCTCGTCCAGCCCGATCAGCAGCCGCGCCTCGCCGAGCCCGTTACTCAGTCGCACCAGCTCCCCCTCGGCCAGCCCGAGCGCCAGCAGGCTGGCGGCCCCCACCCGCAATTTGGGCCAGGGCTCCGCCTCCTGCAGGCGGGGTACGTGGCCGGTGCGGGTCATGGTGTGCCACTGATCCCGCAGCCGGCCCGAGTTGAGTAGCAAAGGGATGGTGCCCACCGGTGCCGTGACGACCGCTGGTTGAGGGGGGAAATGCTGGGCCAGCGGCAACAGACGGGCCCGCCCGTCCGGGGTGGGGAAGCGCCCATCCTCGAAAAGACGGGCACGGCCCCTGGGCCAGGCGGCGTTGACCGGCCAGCTCAGGGGCTCCAGCGCCTCGAACTCGGCGCGGCTGAGGCCGGCCAGCCCCGAGATGTCGAACTGGCGGGCCCCCTCGTTCTCGAAGCCGGACAGAGCGGCATGTTCGCTGAAGATGTCGTATTCATGCTCATAGGCGAAGCCCTCGCCAAAGCCGAGCCGGCGGGCCAGCTGGGTCAGCGCCCACCAGTCGGGTCTGGCCTCTCCCGGCAGGGGCAGGAAGGAGCGCTGGCGGCTGATGGTGCGCTCCGAGTTGGTGACAGTGCCGCTCTTCTCGCCCCAGGCGGCGGCGGGCAGCAGCAGGTGGGCGAGGCGCGCCGTGTCGGTGTCGGCCGTCACCTCGGAGACCACCAGCAGCTCGCAGCGGGCCAGCGCTTCTCGCACCCGGTTGCCATCGGGCAGGGAGACCGCCGGATTGGTGCCGAGCACCCAGAGCGCGCGGATCTCTCCCCTGTGCACCGCATCGAACAGCGCCACCGCCTTGTGGCCCGGGCCACGCACTATGGTCGGGCTCTGCCAGAAACGCTGCACCCGATCGCACTCTTCCTCGCCAAAGCCCATGTGGGCCGCCAACTGGGTCGCCAGCCCGCCCACCTCGCGCCCGCCCATGGCATTCGGCTGCCCGGTCATGGAGAAGGGCGCCGCCCCCGGCTTGCCGATGCGCCCGCACAGCAGGTGGGCGTTGATGATGGCGTTGGCCTTGTCCACCCCCTGGTTGGACTGGTTGATCCCCTGGCAGAACAGGGTGACGGTGCGGGGGGTACGGGCAAATAGCCGGTAGAAGCCGAGCAGATCCCCCGGCGCCAAGTCGCAGCTCTGGGCCACCGCCTCCAGCTGCCAGGCCGGATCGTCCAGCGCCGCCGCCAGTTCGGCGAATCCGCTCACATGCTGCGCCACATAGGCCTTGTCCCAGCCGTCGCTGTCGAGCAGATAACGGCACAGGCCGTTCCACAGCGCCACGTCGCTGCCGGGTTTGAGGGCCAGGTGCAGATCCCCCTGCTCCGCCGTCATGGTGCGGCGGGGATCCAGCACCACCAGCTTGAGCTCTGGGCGCCGCGCTCGCGCCTGCTGCAGGCGACGAAACAGCACGGGGTGGGTCCAGGCGGTGTTGGCGCCGGTGAGCACCACCAGATCCGCCAGCTCGAGATCCTCATAGCAGGCAGGCACCAGATCCTCGCCGAAGGCGCGCTGATGGGCCGCCACCGCCGACGACATGCAGAGCCGGGAGTTGGTATCCACGTTGGCGCTGCCGAGATAGCCCTTCATCAGCTTGTTGGCGACGTAGTAATCCTCGGTGGTGAGCTGACCAGAGAGGTAGATACCGATGGCCGCTGGACCGGATTCGGCCAATATGGCGGCAAAACGGTCGGCCAGGGTATCGAGCGCCTGGTCCCAGCCGATGCGCTGCCCCTGCCAGCGCGGATAGAGCAGGCGATCGGGGAAGTCCAGACTCTCCAGCAAGCTGGCCCCCTTGACGCAGAGGGCTCCCGCATTGGCCGGATGCCGTTCATCCCCCTGCAGCTGCCACTCATCGCCCTCCCGGCTCAGCCGGATGCCGCACCCTACTCCACAATAGGCACAGGTGGTGTTCATTCCCTCGCTCCTTGTCGCCAGGCAGCCTCGCGGGTTGCCTTCCTTGCCCTGGCCCATGAAAAAGGCGTCCGCCCCCAATGGGGACGGACGCCTTTGTCCGGCTGAGCCTCGATCATCTTGTCATGACGGATGACTGCAAAGCCTGCGCCAAGATGCGAGGCGCCCCGCCAGTGCGGCCACCGCCGCCGGCCTGCGCCGGGACGGTGCAGCTGCCCTCTTGTTGGGCCCCGCCAGGCAAAAACAGGCTCCCGCCCGACGACACTCATGGGCAAAGTGCGAGCCGGGGGTATAATGCGGCCGCCACAGAGGAGAGAGAGATGAAAGAGTCGGATTACGACGGCGCGAACACCGTTGATACAGCGTCAGCGGAGCATGCCGGGCCCGCTTATTGCTGCATCGGGCTGGTCAATCCCAAGTCGCCGGAGAACGTGGGGGCCGTGATGCGTGCCGCCGGCTGCTACGGGGCGGACGAGGTCTACTACACCGGCAGCCGCTTCGAGCTGGCGCGCCGCTTCGCCACCGACACCAAGCAGATGGTGGAGAAGATCCCGCTGCTCGGGGTCGAGGAGCTGCTGGCGTTCGTACCCGAAGGCTGCACCCCTGTGCTGGTGGATCTGATCGAGGGGGCCACCTCGCTGCCGGACTATGTACACCCGGAGCGCGCCTTCTACATCTTCGGCCCGGAGGACGGTACCCTGGATCCCGCCCGCTACGAGGCGGTGAAGGAGGTGATCTATGTGCCGACAAGAGGCTGCATGAACCTGGCCGCCTCGGTCAACGTGATCCTCTACGATCGACTGGCTAAGCGCCTGCGGGCCGGGCTGACAGAATAAACCGGTGGTCAACTCTGGGCTCCATGGGCCTGGCCTTGCTGCCTACTTGGCTACCCTCGCCTCCTGCTCCTTGATAAAAGCACGGTAGTAGTCATAGAGCTGGTTGTTGCGATAGATCTCGGCCAGGGTGCCGCCGCCAAGCAGCCGCCTCATGCCGGGATCCCAGTGCTGGCGCAGCTGCTGCCCGCGCTCGGTGTCGGCGAAGATGGGATAGGTGGGCACCCAGCGCAGGAAGATCCTGCTCATGTCGGACGGGAGCTCCCCCTTCGGATAGAGCACGCCGGCGGTCAGATAGTAGCGGTAGCGCTCCTTCGCCAGGAGCTGCATGGCCAGGGCGTGATCGTCGATCTCGTGCCAGCGCATGGGCACGGGAATAAACTTGTCAAAGGCCCAGCCCCGCAGCCAGAGCACATCCTGGCCCTGCAGGCTCACCTCGCCGGCCCAGAGCGGCAGCCACTTCTTCAGCATCAGCACAGTAACATCATCGGCCGAGGCCGGATAACTCGGCTGGTGCACCCCCTGC
The DNA here is from genome assembly GCF_900637545.1 of Aeromonas encheleia. Lineage (NCBI taxonomy): Bacteria > Pseudomonadati > Pseudomonadota > Gammaproteobacteria > Aeromonadales > Aeromonadaceae > Aeromonas > Aeromonas encheleia. The sequence continues at coordinate 952,212 of NZ_LR134376.1, read as the reverse complement.
ACCTCCCCCAGATAGACCCCCATCGCCATGTCGCCCCCCTTCTGCGCGACCACCGCCAGCGCCCGCTTGTAGGGCACTATGTGGGGATGGATGCGATAGCCTTCCGGCTCATAGATGGCGCGCACTATGTCCAGATAGACACCACGGCCATCGTTCTGGCAGAAGCCGGGCCAGTCGTCGCAATAGACATGAATGACATCGGCCCGGGCGGACCAGGGGAGCAGCAGGCAGCACAACAAAAGCAGCAGCGGACGAACCATGTACCTGTATTTCCTCGGTGGCGGGTCTGTCAGCGGGGCCCACAGACAAAGGGCATGTTCAAGCCTTATCACATCATAGGAAGTGATCCTGGCGGATCACCTCTTTTTCCTGATTTTGCGAGCGGGTCGAGGGTAATAACCTCCTTGATGGGTATCATGAACAATAAGATTCATTAGTGACCCAACCAGAGGAGAGCCTTCTTATGCCTACCATCAAATCCTTGCTCTGCCCCGTCGATTTCTCCGAGATGTCCAAGGCCGTGCTCGACTACGCGGTCTTCATGGCCCAGAGCCATCAGGCCGAGCTCAAGCTGGTCCATGTGGTGGATCAGCTGCACGGTTTCGACAGCTACAAGATACTGCACATGACGGCCATCGAGATCACCCACGAGATGGAGCGTCAGGCCAAGACCCAGCTCAAGGAGCTGATCGCCGATCTGGCCGTGCCCGCCACCTTCGAGGTCCGCTTCGGCCGTGCCGCCGATGAGATCGTCATCCAAGCGAAGGAGGACAAGGTTGACCTGGTGGTCATGGGCAGCCACGGCCGCTCCGGCATCAGCCACCTGCTGGTGGGCAGCGTCGCCGAGTCCGTGGTGCGTCACGCCCCCTGCCCGGTGCTGGTGGTGCGCAAATAGCCCCGCGCCAACCGACATCCGAAGGCCAGCGCTCGCTGGCCTTCTTGCTATGGGGCCAACTCAGCCATGGGCGTAGATGACGCTCCCCTCCTTGATGATGTTGATGATGGCCCGCGACTGCTCCCTCGGCAGCGCGGGGCAACCCCAGCTGCGGCCCAGTTTGTCGAACTTGAGCAGGTGGCGCGGGCTGGCATAGTCAGCCCCGTGCACGACGATGGCGCGCCTGCGGGCATTGCTGTTCTTGCCCGGGCTCAGCCCATCGAGGCGCAGCGAGTAACCGTGCTTGCCCTGATAGGTCTCGGCGGTGCGATAGACCCCGAGGGAACTCTGCCGGGAGTTGAGCTGATTGGAGAACTGGCGAGCGGCCAGCTCACCTGAGTTGCGACCGTGGCTGACCCAGGTGTGGTAGAGCAGCTTGTGGCGTTTCACATCGATCACAAACAGCCGGCGCTGGGTCGAGGGCCTGCTGTAATCGATGATGGTGAGAATGGCCTTGCGCTTGTGACGCACATCTTGGTAGCCCTGCAGGGCCTTGCGAAACACCTGCTTGTCGAGCTTGCCCGCCAGGCCCAGCTGACGATAGAGATCCTGGTCCCAACTGGCATGGCCGGCGCCGCTGAAACAGAGCGCCCCCAGCAGCAGCGGCAGGCTCAGCCAGAGCACACCGAGCCGCGTCATCCAATTTGTTCGCTTCATCCTTGAAGTCGCTCCCGTTCTTGCTGGTAGCCCAGGGGGCAAAATAGCGCCACACCTCGCAGGATAGTTATATGCAAGCCCCTGATAGGGCGCAATAAAAAAGCATAAAAATGCCGACATGGGTCGGCATCTTCACACGGGGTCAGGGGGCGCACTCAGGCACGACTCAGGTAGTCCGCCAGTCCCACCCATTTGTAGCTGGTGAGCTCGGTCAGCCCCATGGGGCCACGGGCATGCAGCATCTGGGTCGACACCGCCACCTCGGCGCCGAGGCCAAACTGGCCACCGTCGGTTAAGCGGGTGGAGGCGTTGACATAGACAGCTGCCGAGCCGGCACCGTTGACGAAGCGCTCGGCATTGGCCAGATCGTTGGTCAGGATGGCGTCGGAGTGACCGGCATTGTGCTCGCGCATGTGCGCCAGCGCCTCGTTCACGCCGGCCACCAGCTTGACCCCCAGGGTCAGCCCCAGCCACTCGGTATCGAAGTCTTCCGGGCCGGCCTCGCACAGGTTGTCGGCCCCCGCCAGCAGCGCCATGGCATTGGCCGCCCCCACCAACGTCACCTTGCGCTCGTTCATCAACTTGACCAGTTGCGGCAGCAATCGGGGGGCGACCCGCTCGTGCACCAGCAGGCTATCGAGCGAATTGCAGGCGGAGGGGCGCTGCACCTTGGCGTTGTCGATGACCGCCAGGGATCGCAGCAGATCGGCGCTCTCGTCCACGAAGATGTGGCTGATGCCGAAGCCGCCGATGATGACGGGGATCGAGCTGTTCTCCTTGCACATCTTGTGCAGGCCGGCGCCGCCGCGGGGGATGATCATGTCCACGTAGCGGTCGAGGCGCAGCAACTCGCCCACCAGCGCCCGATCCGGGTTGTCGATGTACTGCACAGCCCCGATCGGCAGGCCGGAGGCCGCCAGGGCGTGCTGGATCACCCGCACCAGCTCCAGGTTGGAGTGGAAGGTCTCACGGCCGCCGCGCAGTATGCTGGCGTTGCCGGTCTTGAGGCAGAGGCTGGCGATGTCGATGGTGACGTTGGGACGCGCCTCGTAGATGACGCCGATGACGCCGATGGGCACCCGACGGCGGGAGAGGCGCAGGCCGTTCTCCAGCACCCGGCTGTCGATCTCGGCGCCGACCGGATCGTCGAGCACTATCACCTTGCGCACGTCCGCCACTATCCCGGCCAGCCGCTCGGGGTTGAGCAGCAGCCGATCCAGCATGGCCTCAGCCAGGCCGGCCTCGCGGCCCGCCGCTATGTCTTTGGCGTTGGCGGCCAGGATCTGCTCGCCACGCGCCTCCAGTTCATCGGCGATGGCGGCCAGCGCCCGGTTCTTCTGCGCCGTGCTGATGGTGGCGAGTTGATAGGCGGCTTCGCGCGCCGCCTGCCCCATTTTCTCCAGACTCATGATTTGGTCCCTTTCTGGGTGCCGCCTTGCAGCAACACCATGTCGTCTCTGTGAATGGTCACGGCACCCTGGCCATGACCCTACACCAGTTTTATCTGATCCGGCCGCCTTACAGCAGCACCATGTCGTCTCTGTGGATGGCCACCGCGCCGTAGCCGTAGCCCAGTACCTGCTCTATCTGATCCGAGTGCACGCCACGCAACTTGTCCAGCTCCAGGTGATCGTAGCGGCAGATGCCGCGCGCCAGCTCGCGCCCCTTCGGATCCAGGATGCGCACCACGTCGCCCCGCACGAAATCGCCCCTCACCGCTATGATGCCCTTGGGCAGCAGGCTGGAGCCCTTGTCCTGCATGGCGGCGACGGCGCCCTGATCCACCTGGACCTCGCCATGAGGGGGAGGGCCTGCCAGGATCCAGCTCTTGCGCCCTTCCAGCGGCGAGGCCAGCGCCGGGAACAGGGTGCCGACCCGCTCGCCCTTGGCGAGGCGACCTATCACCTCGGGGATCTGGCCGGTGGCGATCACCACCTTGACGCCGGCCCGGCGCGCCACGTCGGCCGCCTGCAGCTTGGTCGCCATGCCACCGGTGCCGAGGCCGCTGACGCTGTCCCCCGCCAGCTTGCGCAGGGTGTCGTCTATGGTCTGCACCTCTTCGATGAGCTGGGCATCGGGGTTGGTACGCGGATCGGCGGTGAAGAGCCCCTTCTGATCAGTCAGCAGGATCAGCAGGTCGGCATCCGCCAGGATGGCGGCGCGGGCGGAGAGGTTGTCGTTGTCCCCCACCTTGATCTCGGCGGTCGCCACCGCATCGTTCTCGTTGATGACCGGGATGATGTGATGATCCAGCAGGGTACGCAGGGTATCGCGGGCATTGAGGTAGCGCTCCCTGTCCTCCAGATCGGCACGGGTCAGCAGCATCTGGCCGATGTGCAGCCCGTAGAGGTTGAACAGGTCCTGCCACACCCGGATGAGCTGGGTCTGACCGACCGCCGCCAGCATCTGCTTGTTGGGCAGGGTCGGCGCCAGCGGGGGATGGCCCAGATGCTCACGCCCGGCGGCGATGGCCCCCGAGGTGACTACCACGACGCGATGGCCGTGACGGTGCAGCGCCGCACACTGTCTGACCAGCTCCACCATATGGGCACGGTTGAGCCGGGCAGATCCCCCGGTGAGCACGCTGGTGCCCAGTTTGACGACTATGGTTCTGTTTTCCATGGGAACAAAGAGGTTAAAAAAGTAAGGGATCCTTTATACCCACGGCCCCGCAGCCCTGCAAGGCAATTAAACGCCGTTGAAAAGGAAGGGGCCCTGCGAGTCAAGGCCCGCAGGGCCGCGGCAGATCAGGCGGCGGTCACGCTCAGCTCGTTGGTCACCTGCTCGGCAGGGGTCAGCTGGCACTCTAGTGCCGTCAGCTTGGCGCTGATGAGCTTGTAGAAGTGGTTGAGGGTGCGCTCGACTTCGACCTGGTGCTTCTTGGGCAGCGGCTTGTTGAGCCACTCCCCGTCCGCGTTGTAGAAGCCGAACTGGTAGTGATAGCTGAAGCTGTGATCCTGCTGCTCCAGCACCAGCCACCAGCCCCAGAATTCCCGCTTGTCCGGCGCCGGCTTGGCGCTGATGCAGACGGAGAGGCAGTCGAAACGATAACGCCCCTCCTCACACAGGTCTTCCCGTAAATAGGGGCCAATGGCCGCGAATTGCCGCAGCAATCGCTTGTAGGTCACTCTTTCCGACATGCTAACCTCCCTGTTGAACAAGCCATATCATCACGCGATGATGTTACATTTTTACTTCTGTATCATGTACATAAATGCTGTTTGAGCCAGTCAACCGTCTCTTTCAGCGCCGCGTCGTACACCTCAAGCAGAGGCTGTTTGTCGAAGACCACCGCCTTGCCATTACGGCTGGCGGCAGCCAGGGCCCGCACATCCTGCTCCGGGCAAATGAAATCTCGCTTGTGGCCGATGCTCAAGATCGGCACCGAGGTGCGGCTCCCCAGCAGACCCTGGGTCTTGAGGGAAAAGACCTGGCACTTGGTGCGCAACAGATCCCACTGCGCCGCATCGGCGCCCAGCCGGTTCGCCAGGCCATCACGCATCATGCGCGGGCAACGGGCAAACATCTCCTGATTGGTAAATACCTGATTGATGCCGGCGCCGATGCAGACCACTGTCCTGAGCTTGAACGGCTCGACGAAGGCCAGCCGCGCCGCCACATTGCCCGCCAGACGGAATCCCACCATGGCGATCCGCTGGTGATCGACCCAGGCCACCTCGGAGAGGTGATTGAGCACCGCCTGATGCAGGCGGCTGGTGTCCTGCACCAGCGGCCAGTGCTCGGCGTAGCCGATGCCCGGCATGTCCAGCGACAGCATGCCGATGCCGTGGGGCTCGAGGCACTTGAAATAGAAGTTGAGAAAATCGACCTGCAGCGAGTCGATGCCGCCGCTGACGATGACCAGGGGCACAGGCTTGTCGGTGGTGGGCAGGTGCAGATAGCCCTGGATGGTCTTGCCCCGGAACGGCACCAGCAGCTCCTTGAGCGGCACCTTGAACAGCCGGCCCGCCTCGCGGTACGCCATGTTGCCAAGCAACTGGGCCTGATCCGCCAGCTCGTCATTCTTCAGATGGGGATAGCTGGCGATGGAATAGTAACGCACCGCCTTGAGCAGGTTCTTCAAGGCGCCGGCCGTGTCGCCCTGGGTCACCAGCTCGCGCCCCTGATTGAAGTAGCGGCCAGCCAGCTGGCTCCACTCATAGACCCAGTTGCCGGGCACATAGCCCTTGATGGTATCCAGATAGCGCTCGTGGCTGCGCTCGCCCTGCCCCATGGCGATACAGGCAAGGGTCTGCTCCACTTCGACCGGGTTGGCCCCCTGCCAGGCCCAGGCCGGCCGGCGCAGCAAGCGGTACCAGTGGGGCGAGAGGGCGCCGTCGATAAAGCTCTCGGCCAAGGAGCTGTCCTGCTCTTCTACCGGACTGGAGTTGGATATCTCGGAGGTCTCCAATACCTTTTTGATCCGGGTGAATAGCTTTTCCGTCAGGTTGGTATCGTTGTTTGGTTCCAAAATCGTGGCTCTTCTGTCTCAGGCAATGGCCCATCTTAACCACTTTTCGCACCGGGCAGCCATAGCATAAAAGAACAGGGCCCCAAACAGGGGCCCTTTGAAACCTTTTCACCTCATCGCGAGCAAAGCGGCAGCCATCAAGGCGGCCCCTTTCCCGGATACGGTGTGGCTCTTACTCTTCGTCGCAGATCGGATTGGCGAATTCCAGCGCCATGTCCCATGGCTGCTCAATCCAGGTATCCTGCGGGATGGCAACTTCGAAGTCATCCACCAGCGGCTCGCCCATCGGCTTGGCGAAGATGGTGATGAACTTGGCCTTGGGATAGAGGTCACGGATCGCCTTGGCGGTGCCACCGGTATCCACCAGATCATCCACCACCAGCCAGCCTTCGCCGTCACCGGCGGTAGTGGCGCCCTTGACGACCACCAGCTCACGCTGGTTGTTGTGGTCATAGCTGGAGATGCAGAGGGTTTCGACATTGCGAATGCCAAGTTCACGGGCCATCAGCGCGGCAGGCACCAGACCACCACGGCTGACCGCGATGATCCCCTTCCACTGGCTGACAGGCAGCTGACGACGGGCCAGACGGCGCGCTTCACGTTGCAGGTTGTCCCACGACACGTAGAATTTTTTTGGCATGTTATCGATCTCGAAGAGTTATATAAAACAATTACTTAAGACGTAAAAATTCGTGCTGACACACGATATTCAGTAAATTCTGGTGCCCCTTCCCACCGAATTTGGCTTGCACTTTGACTGCCTGGGGATAAACCCTCGGCAGCAGACACTGATGCAATGGAAGCAGGACGGGCATAGCTGGCGGTCATCGCGATCGGAATGAAGACCGCAGACCGGCTGTTGGGGCGGTATGATAGCATCGTTTGCGGATAAAATGACTGGCAAACGTATGCGAAAAACAGGAAAAGTCGGTCATCTCCCACCCCGTCGGCCCCCATCTGGCGATCAGCCGCGGCCAGAATGCTACTCATTCGAGGAGTAAACCCCGAATTTCAGGTAAAAAAATAGCAGGGGGAGGATTAAGACCTCACACACCTGCTGTTTGTCGATTCGGTCGTCAGCCTGGCTGAGGACCCGCCTTAACGACGGCTGGCGTAGGGATTCGGATAGTTGAAACCCTGGGTATAGAGAGACTGGGCAAACCAATAGGTTGAATTGCTGCCTGACATATTTAAAACTCCTGATTGCTTAACAAGTTACGTACCTTTATGCGGGTTCAGATCCTTGAACAGACACTCGGTTCCGTGGAGGCGCACTTGCTTTGCTTCGGTTCCCTGGAGGCATTCGTTGTCATCCTGACAAGTGGTTGACCCACGGCGGTTAATTTACCACCCGGCGCCGAAAATACAATATTTTTGTGACGTCCATCACAAAAACAAGGTTGTGCTGGTTCATCTCGATAATGCAGGCATGTCCGCCATTTATGGTGCCTTTATCAGCACAAGCAGACCGCTATTTGCGCTGTTCGCTCACATTTTTGTGTGATTGGCTGTATTATCGTAGCCCTCTTCCCCGGCCCTCTGGGCCCGGTCATTTTCCGTGCTGGTAAGGAGTCCTGACGTGGCACAGCTTAGTTCTCTCTCTCCCCAATTGATTTGGCAGTTCTTCGAGCAGATCTGCTCCATCCCCCATCCCTCCAAGCACGAGGCCAAGTTGAGCGCCTGGATAGTGCAGTGGGCCCAGGGGGAAGGCCTGGCGGTCAAGCAAGACGCCGTGGGCAACATCATCATCAAGAAGCCGGCCACGCCGGGCATGGAAAACCGCAAGGCCGTGGTGCTGCAGGCCCACATCGACATGGTGCCCCAGGCCAATGCCGATACCCAGCATGACTTCGCAACCGATCCCATCGATGCCTACATAGATGGCGACTGGGTCACCGCCCGCGGTACCACCCTCGGCGCCGACAACGGCATGGGTATGGCCGGCTGTCTGGCCGTGCTGGCCGACAAGACCATCAAGCACGGCCCGCTGGAAGTGCTGCTGACCACCGACGAAGAGACCGGCATGACCGGCGCCTTCGGGCTGGAAGCGGGTTGGCTGGAAGGCGAGATCCTGCTCAACACCGACTCCGAGGAGGATGGCGAGGTCTACATGGGCTGCGCCGGTGGGGTGGATGCCAATATCCGCTTCCCGCTGGAGCTGGTTGCCGCCACCGAGGGTGAAGGCTTCGAGCTGCAGGTGAAGGGGCTGCGTGGCGGTCACTCCGGGGTCGACATCCACCGCGGTCGTGGCAACGCCAACAAGCTGCTGGTGCGCCTGCTCAAGGCCGCCGAGCCGCTGGGAGTGCGCCTTGCCGAGATAAGCGGCGGCACCCTGCGCAACGCCATCCCCCGTGAGGCCCGCGCCAAGCTGCTGGTGCCCACCGCCAGCGTCAATGAGTTCAAGGCCCTGGTCGACCGCTATGCCGGCATCTATCAGAGCGAGCTGGCCGCCACCGAGGCCAACCTGACCCTGCTGCTCAATGCCCAGGACAAGCCGGCCAAGCTGCTGAGCGAGTCCCTGCAGGCCCGCCTGCTGGACTCCCTGATGGCCTGCCCGAACGGCGTCATCCGCATGAGCGACGCCATCCCGGGCGTCACCGAGACCTCCACCAACCTCGGCGTCATCAAGACCCTCGAGGGCGAAGTCTACGTGCAGTGCCTGATCCGCTCCCTCATCGACTCCGGTCGCGAGAACGTCGAGCAGATGACCAGCTCCCTGTTCAAACTGGCCGGCGCCAGCTGCGAATTCACCGGCGCCTACCCGGGCTGGGCACCGAACGTCGACTCTCCCGTGATGGCGCTGGTACGCAACAGCTACCAGACCCTGTTCGGCGAGATGCCCAACGTCATGGTGATCCACGCCGGTCTGGAGTGCGGCCTGTTCAAGAGCGCCTACCCGGATTGGGACATGGTCTCCTTCGGCCCGACCATCCGCGGCGCCCACTCCCCTGACGAGAAGGTGCACATCCCGGCGGTCGAGCGTTTCTGGCAGTTGCTGGTGCACGTGCTGGAGCAGATCCCGGCCAAGTAAGGCGCATCATCGCAGCCATTCATGCCCCGCCCGGTGCGGGGCATTTTATTGCCTCCTTCTCCTCATCCCCCGCCTCAATCTCGCCTCTCATACCCCACGACAACCGCTCCCGGCTCCATGAAACCGTCTCCATAAGCGGCGCTGGATTTGAAAACCCTTTCCATGAGTTATGTAAATTTACTACACAAAAAGTTGATCCAGCTCACATTAGGCCATAGGATCGAATTGTGACCCATGTCACATACAACAATGAGATAACAGAGCGATGAGGTGAATATATGTTTGAGAATCTGGCAGTACTGTTCCACCTTAAGGGTGCAACCAGCAAGAAGGGCGCAGAAGAGAAAGACACCTATGCACCTTCAACCCGTCAATATTACTTCCGTTATGGCGCCTGATAGAGTCTGGCCGGAAGAGAAAGTAGTAAAATTACAAAATAACGCAATCCACACAACAGCCATCCCCTCAGGGGAGCTGTCCTGCCCGGGCCAGATGTTCCACGGCCAAACCTGAACGCCACAACCATGAAGATGGGGCCCACGGGCCCCATTTTTTATTTCTCCTCTCCCGTGCCATCTGGTTGCGATGCAGGCACCGGCATCATATCGCCTTTCCCAAGGGCACCGCCTCCGTCACCGGCAGGGGGAAATGACAGGCCACCTGATGGGCAACACCATCGCAGATCCGCAGCTCAGGCGAGGTGCCGTGACACAGCTCGGTGGCATAGGGGCAGCGTTGGTGAAAATGGCAGCCGCTGGGGGGCGAGATGGGGGACGGCACATCGCCGGTCAGCAGGATACGCTGGTTGCGACGGCGGGGATCCGGCACCGGAATAGCCGAGATGAGCGCCTGGGTATAGGGGTGGCGCGGGTGCAGATAGAGTTGCTGCGCCTCCGCCAGCTCGACGATCCGACCAAGATACATGACGGCGATCCGATCCGAGATGTGCTTTACCACCGACAGATCGTGGGCGATGAAGATGATGGCCAGGTTCATCTCCCGCTGCAGGCTGAGCAGCAGGTTGACTATCTGGGACTGCACCGACACGTCCAGCGCCGACACCGCCTCGTCACACACCAGCAGCTTGGGCTTGAGGGCGATGGCCCTGGCGATGCCGATGCGCTGGCGCTGGCCCCCCGAAAACTCGTGGGGGTAGCGATCCACTGCACTCTTCGGCAGACCGACCTTGTCCAGCAGCTCCAGCACCCACTCGCGCCGCTGCTCAGTGCTGCCTTTGCCGTGGATGATGAAGGGCTCCTCCAGGATCTGGCCGACCGTGTGGCGACTGTTGAGGGATTCTGCAGGATCCTGGAATACGATCTGCATCTCCTGGCGCAGGGAGCGCATCTCCCGGGCGGACAACTTGGTGATGTCCCGCCCCTCGAAGCTGATCTGGCCCGCCGTCGGCTCAAACAGCTTGAGCAGGGAGCGACCCAGGGTGGACTTGCCGCAGCCCGACTCTCCCACCAGCCCCAGGGTCTCGCCCTGCTTCAGATCGAAGCTGATGCCGTCCACCGCATAGACGGTGTATTTCTTGCGAAGGAAGCCACCGCCGAGCTGGAAGTGCTGCTTCAGATCCCGCACAGACAACAACGCAGTCATATCAACTCCTTCCAGTGATGGCAGGCGACCCCGTGTCGCTCGGTCAGCTGCTCGGTCGCCGGGATGACCCTCACGCACAGCTCGGTGGCGTGGGGGCAACGGTTGGAGAAGCGGCAGCCCGCTGGCATCTCGTGCAGGGCGGGCACCTGGCCCTTGATGGTCTTGAGCAGGCTCTTGGGCACATCTTCGAGGCGCGGGATCGAGGCCATCAGACCATGAGTATAGGGATGGCGCGGGTGGTCAAACAGCTCGAAGATGTCGGCCCGCTCCACGGCGCGGCCCGCATACATCACCACCACCTCGTCACACAGCTCGGCCACCACCCCGAGATCATGGGTGATGAAGATGATGGCCATGCCGGTCTGGGCCTGCAGCGCCTTCATCAGATCCAGGATCTGGGCCTGGATGGTGACATCCAGCGCCGTAGTTGGCTCGTCGCAGATGAGCAAATCCGGCTCGCAGGCGAGCGCCATGGCGATCATCACCCGCTGGCGCATACCGCCGGAGAGATTGTGGGGATAGACGGCAAAACGCTGGGCCGGCTCCGGGATCCCCACCTTCTGCAGCATGGCGATGGCGGCCTCCTTGCGCTGGGCCTTGCTGAAATCGGGCCTGTGCAGGCTGAACACCTCCATCAGCTGATCCCCCACGGTCTGCACCGGGTTGAGCGCCGTCATCGGCTCCTGGAAGATCATCGAGATGCGGTTGCCGCGCACCTTGTACATCTGATCCGGTGCCAGAGTGAGCAGCTCCTCCCCCTGAAAGCGGATGGAACCCGCCACCACCTGACCGTGGGGCCTCGGCAACAGCCCCATGATGGCCAGCGAGGTAACGCTCTTGCCGCAGCCGGACTCGCCGACGATCCCCAGGGTCTGGCCCGGGGCTACCTTGAAGCTGACCCCGTCGAGCACCTTTATCTTGCCGTCATCGACCGCGAACTCCACCTCGAGATCGCTAACCTCCAGGATGGGGACCATACCCTGGCCGCCATCAGCGGTGAACTTCCCCCCATTCTCTCGAACGTCGAGGATGGGAGCCTGTGTCTCTGCCATCGCCTCCCCCTTCTCAATGATGCGCATAGGTCTTGTCGATCAGGGTGATGGGCGCAAGCGCTTCACCCGCGTCCTTGGCCTTACGGGTCTCTTCCTGCACCTTGGGATCGATCCAGAGCAGGCCGCCACTGCTGTGGGGGTAGCCATCCATGGGCCAATAGAGCAGATCCGGTGTGTTACGGGTGGCGGGCACCTCCGGCAGCATCACATGACGCCAGCTGCTGGCCCGCACGTAGTTGAGCTGCACCCCGGGCACGAAGATGGCGAGATCATAGATGCGCTGCTGGACCTGACGGGAGATCTCGGCCCGCTTGGTCATGTCGAACTCGACGTTGTAGGCATCGATCAGGGCGTCCAGCTCCTTGTCGGCCACGTTGAACAGGTTGTTGGTCTGCGGCTTGTTGGCGTTGGCCGAGTGGAACGACTCCCAATATTGCGGGTAGAGACCACCGCCACCCCAGCCGAGCCAGGCTGCCTCGTGCTTCTTCTCCAGCATCACCTTGAAGCCGGTGGCGCCATCCACCAGGTTGAGCTCCAGATCCAGGCCTGCCTTCTTGGCCTCTTCCTTGAGTACGGTCAGCCGCTTGGAGTGCTCTTGGCTGGTGTAGGTGAGAGCAAGGGTCAACCGCTCCCCCTTGTCGTTTTGCAAGATGCCGTCCGGCCCCGGCTTGTTGTAGCCGCCCCTGGCGAAGTACTCCCGCGCCTTGGTGATGTCATAGGCCCGCTCCGGCAGCTTGATGTCAGTGAATTCGCCAAAGCCCGAACCAAAGGTGGTGGCCCTGTCATAATCGCCGTGCAGCACGGTCGCTATCATCTTGTCCAGGTTCATGGCGTGCTGGATGCCGAGGCGCACATTCACGTCCGCCAGCTTGGGATTGGCCACATTGAGGTGCACCCCCTGCCCCCCCTGCTTGGTGTCGGTCATCGCCATCACCTTCTGCACGTACCCCTTCTTGTATTCCGGGGTGACCGCTTTTTCATGCCACCAGTTGGGCAAGATCATCTCGAAAGTGTCCAGCTCCCCTTTCAGGAAGTGGCGAAACGCGATGTTGTGGTCGCGGATCACCTGCACCTTGATGCGGTCGATATTGAATCTGTGCTGGTTGTAACGATCGTTCTGGGCCCACCAGTTCTGCTGCTTGCTGAAGGTGATGGACTTGCCCTTCTTCACCTCGCTCATCACATAGGGGCCCGTGGTCGGCACCAGGGCCCAGTTGTACTGCTTCACCCAGTTCGGTCCCATCTTGTAGTAGTGCTTCGGCTGGGGCCACAGCTCCGTGGTGTTGAGCAGGTCCAGCCTGGCCTTGCGGCTGCCTGCCTTCACCAGGATGGTGTGATCGTCAACCTTCTCCACCGCCACCACCTCTGTGGTGTAGTAGTTGTTGAACCAGGGGCCCTTGATGTCCTTGGAGCGCATCATCTCGTAGCCGAAGGTGTAGTCGTCGGCGGTGACCGGCTTGCCGTCAGACCATTTGGCGCGGGGGTCCAGCTTGAAGTAGACGGTCTGGCTGTCCGGCGCGATGGCCCAGGCGCTCGCCAGCGAGGGGATGGGGTTGCCAGTGTTGGGATGGAAGCTGATGAGCCTCAGCTGGTTGTCCTGGATGAAGGAGCGGAACGAACCGTTGGAATCGGGCCCCACGGTGCGAAACGTCAGCGGAAAGCTGTCGATGAAGAGATTGAGAGTGCCACCGGGCAGCGCCTTGGGGGAGACGAAGGTGGGGTCGGTGTCGTTGGTCTCCCACTTGAGATCCGCAGGCAGGCTGGCGGCCCACACCCAGGATCCGTTCACCAGCAGAAAAAGCGCACCTATCCATTTGATTTTATTTTTCATGTTTGACTTCCAAGTCTGGCCCCTGCACCGGGGGCGTCTCAATTAAGGGTTGGATACCCAGGGCCATGAGGCGTGCCCCGGGTCACTGATAACGGGTAAATTTGCGCGGATCGAACGCCTCGCGGATCGCCTCGCCGATGAAGGAGACCATGATCAGCACCAGGCTCACTGCCACCACCACGGAGCTCACGATCCAGATGGCATCCAGGTTGTTGATCCCCTGGGAGAGCAATTCCCCCCAGCTCGGGGTTGGCGGCGCCAGGCCGAAGCCAAGATAGTCCAGCGCCGTCAGGGTGGAGATATTGCCCACCACGGCGAACGGCGCCAGGGTGACGATCATCATCAGGGTATTGGGCAGGATATGGTTGAAGATGATGCGCCGGGTGGTCGCCCCTTGCGCCCGCGCCGCCATCACATAGTCCCGCGCCCGCTCCTTGTAGGTGAGGGTGCGCATGTACCAGGTGATCCCCATCCAGCCGAACAGCACGTTGATGCCCACGAACAGGCCGAAGTTCGGCTTGGCCAGCGACACCAGGATCATGATGACGTAGAGAAACGGCACCTGAGACCAGATCTCGATAAAACGCTGCAACACAAGGTCAAACCGGCCGCCGAGAAAGCCCATCATGCAACCGATGCTGACCCCGATGACATAGCTCGCCACCAGGGTGATGAAGGCAAAGCCGATGGCGATGCGAAAGCCGTAGACCAGGCGTGCCAGCACGTCGCGACCGCTGGTGTCGGTGCCGAGGAAGTGGCGCTCCGCCAGGTTGGGGGCGTAGGGCGGGTAGGCCTCCTCCTTGAAGTCCTGCTCATAGGGATTCCAGGGCACCAGGGGCAGCAGCACCCAGTCCCCCTTGGCCTCTTGCGCAAGCTTGGCTTGCAACTGGCGGTAGTTGGTCTCGTACTCGTAATCGAGCCCGAAGTGCTGGCCCGGGATCACGTCGCCATAGGTGGGAAAGTAGATCTCTCCCTGATAGCTCACCGCCAGGGCCCGGCTGTTGACCAGGAGCTCCGCCAGCAGGGAGATGACCACCAGGACCGAAAAGATGACAAAGGAGTAGTAGCCGCGCTTGATCGACTTGAAGCGCTTGAGTTTTTTCAGGGTTACCGGATTCAGGTTCATGCTCAGTCTCCAAAGCGCACGCGGGGATCGACCAGGGCAACGCAGATGTCGGAGACGATATTGCCCACCAGCATCAGCATGGAGGTGATGGCCAGGATGCCCATGACGGTGGGGTAATCCCGCTCGACGATGGCCTCATAGCCGAGCAGGCCGATGCCGTCGATGTTGAAGATGGTCTCGATGAGGAAGGAGCCCCCGAAGAAGACGGTGAGCACCGATCCCAGGTGGCTCGCGATGGGGATCAGGCTGTTGCGCATGGCGTGGTCGGTGACCGCCTTGCGAAACGGCAGCCCCTTGGCCACGGCGGTACGCACGTAATCCGCCGACAGGTTCTCCATCAGGCTGTTCTTCATGGTCATGGTGAGGATGGCGAAATCCCCGATGGCATAGGCGATGAGTGGCAGCAGGGCGTGAGCGAAGACGGTACGGATCTGATCCCAACTGCTCTCCATCGAGTCGAAGTCGTCCCCCGGGAAGCCCCCCATGGGCAGCCACTCCAGATGAAACGCGAAGACGGTGATGAGGAAGATCCCCACCACGTAGGCGGGCAGCGCATAGGCCATGTAGATGAGCATGGAGCTCAAGGAATCGAAGCGGCTGTTGTGCCTGAGGGCCTTGGCCACCCCGAGCGGGATGGAGACGGCATAACTCAGCAGGAAGGTCGCCAGCCCGAAGAAGGCGGTCACCGGTAGCCTGTCCTTGATGAGATCCCACACCGGCTCGTAGTAACGGGTCGACTCCCCGAGATCCAGCACCGCCAGCTTCTGCAGCCACTCCCAGTAAGCGATCAGCATGGGCTTGTCGAGGCCGTAAAAGGCCTTGAGCTCCTCGATCTGCTCATCGGAGAGCGCCTGCGCCCCCTTGCTGCCACTGGAGCGGCCGGTCTCGTTCTGTGATACCTGCGCCTGCAGCAACATGCGCTCGACCGGGCCGCCCGGCACGAAGCGGGTGATGGTGAAGACGAGCAGGGTGATACCGAGAAACGTCGGGATGATCAAAAGCATCCGACGTAGGAAATACGACAGCATGGTGGAACCTCGTCCTTGTTGTTCTTTTATGGTCAGTCACATCCGGTGACCGACCTGTCCTTCCTGGCATTACTCACTGAATTGACTGGTATTGGCAGTCAATCCCGCTCGGTCACTGTAAAAGCTCTGCAACAAAAATCAAGTAGAACTAACCCGGTCAACGGTCAGTGACGTCAACAGCATAACTCACTGATGTTTTTTTCCAAAAAATCCAACTTCCATATAAAAAACTGCTACGCATTCTCATTTAACTTGTTTTTAAATATTAAAAAATTAATTGAACAGTCGTATAAATCAAACAAAAAACCAATAAAAACAAAAAGATAAAATCAATCGCACCCTGTTTTCATTTTATCCACAAAAGAAGAGGGAAATATCCCAAGAACGAAACCTGAACAGAAACTGCCTCACGCCAAAATATAGATTTAAATACTGAGAAAATGTCATTACGCGATATGAAGAACATTACGACAGGCGACTTATCGATAAGTTCAAAAATAATCAATAAAATGGCAAAAGACAAAATTAACAACATCTTTACATTATTGTTCGCATTTATTGCGGAATAAAACGCCAAAAAATATGCCGAAATCCTACATAGTCTTCTAATCCCCCGTCTCTTCCCCATCCTGGCCGCTCCATTTGACGTCAATCATCAAACCTTGATAAGCCTTACGCACCGCTCCAACGAGGGCGGTAAAGGAAGCAAACAATAAACAATCAGGAAGGATACTAGCGATGCTTAGGAAAAGCAGACTCTCTGCTGCCGTAGCGTTTGCCTTGGCGAGCGCGGCAGTTGTGGCCACCCCTGTCCTGGCCGAAGAGGGCCAGAACGTCGAAAAACTGCAGAAAATCAAGGTCACCGGCTCGCGGATCTCCCGAGTCGATGTGGAAGGCTCCACCCCGGTCGTCTCCGTGACCAAGGCAAAAATCGAGCAATCCGGTCAACAGACCGTCGCCGATTACCTCAAACAGGCCTCCTACAACTCCTTTGGTGGCGTCTCCCCGGCTTCCGGCAGCTCCTTCCAGTCCCAATCCACCGTCGGCCTGCGCGGCCTGGGTTCAGAGCGCACCCTGGTCTTGCTGAACGGCAAGCGGGTGGCGGGCTCCCCCACCATGGGCGGTACCTCCATCAACCTGAACACCATCCCAATGGCGGCCGTTGAGCGGGTGGAAGTCAACCTGGATGGCGGCTCGGCCATTTACGGCTCCGACGCCATCGGCGGTGTCATCAACGTGGTGCTGAAAGAGGGCTATGAGGGGCTGACCTTCCAGGGCCGTCTCGGCTCACCGACCGAGCCGGGCGGCGATGAGGCCAGCGGCTCCGTCGTGGCCGGCGTCAATGGCGAGAAAGGCTCGCTGATGGCGGTCTACGAGCACGACAAGAAAGACGTCATCTATGCCCGCGATCGCGATTATCTGGCCAAGCAGGGCAACGATTCTCCCAGCCCCTACGGCCGCAACGTGGAGGGGATCACCGGCCTCGACGCCAATGGCGATCCCATCTGGAAATACGGTCCGCTGGCGGGTGCCACCAACGCCGACGGCAGTTGCAAGGAGCCCTTCGTCGGCTTCGAGGACGGCTGTAACTTCAACTACGGTCAGGTCGCGGCCACCACCGCCTCCCGCAGCCGTGACACCCTGTATGTGAACGGTCGCTACCACATCAACGACAACGTCGACTTCGTGCCGCAGATCATCGGCTCCCGGGTCGAGAGCTTCGGCCGCTTCGCCCCCGCCGCCGGAGCCTTCGCCATCGATCCCTCCAACCCGAAGAATGCCCAGTTCTTCACCGACAACGGCCTGGATGCCGCCGCGACCCAGGGTCTGGGTGAGGCCGCCTACGCCTACTACCGCTTCACCAACGTCGGTCCCCGTGACAACTATGTCACCGACATGACCGGCAGCCTGAACCTCGGCTTCGAAGGCACTGTCACTACCGAGTCCGTGGGTGACATGCAGTGGAACGCCGGTTACATGTACTCCAAGACCGACAACAAGGAGAACGGCACAGGTTACGTGCTGCAATCCGCCGCCCAGCAGGCCATCGCCGATGGCAAGTTCGTGAAGGGCGAGTTTGATGCCTCCAGTACCAAGGCGATGTCTGCCGATGTCAGCCGCCGCTCCACCATGGACTTCTACCAGTGGTACGCCGGCGTACAGTGGGACATGGGCGAGCTGCCGTCCGGGCCGGTCAGCTGGTATGCGGGCGCCGAGTACAACGACTGGGTCTATGCCGACAAGTACGATGCCCAGTCAGAAGCGGGCAACATCATCGGTTCAGCTGGCAACTCCTCCGGTGGGGTGCGCGATGTCACCGCCGCCTACATCGAGTCGCTGGTGCCCATCACCGAGCAGGTCGAGCTGAACCTGGCCGGTCGCTTCGATGACTACAGCGACTTCGGCAGCGCCTTCTCGCCCAAGGCGAGCCTGCGTTACCAGCCGCTGGACAACCTGATGCTGCGCGGCTCCTGGTCCCGATCCTTCCGTGCCCCCAGCCTGAGCGATCTCTATTCGGCAGACTCGGAGTCGGCCGACTGGGCCAAGGACTATGTCTACTGCGAGGCCAATGGCATCTCCGCGGCGGACTGCCCAAACCGCCAGTACACCACCACCCGCACCGCCAACGAGGAGCTGAAGGAAGAGACCGCGGACACCTGGAACTTCGGCGTGGCCTACAGCCCGGTGGATGACCTGAACCTCTCCCTGGACTACTACACCATCAAGATCACCGACGTGATCCAGCTGAACTCCCTGCAGTCCCTCATCTATGACGAGCTGAACACCGGCAGCTCCAGCAGCATCACCCGCAACAGCCAGGGCAAGATAGGTAGTGCCATCGCCCCCATGGTCAACCTGGGGGATCTGAACACCAGCGGTCTGGATCTCAAGCTGGATTACCGCTACGACCTGACCTCCGCCACCATCCGTTATGACCTGGGCGGCACCTACATCCTGGATTACAAGGAAGGTCTGTACGCCGGTGGCCCCGTCATCGACAAGATTGGCCAGAACGGTCTGCCACAGTTCCGCTTCAGCTCCGGTGTCGGTGTCAACGTGCCCCAGTGGTGGAACATGGATAGCTACCTGAGCGCGAACTACATCGATTCCCAGAGCCAGGACTACATCGCCGATACCGGTGAGGAAGTCGGCCACATCGCGTCCCAGACCACCTGGAACCTGAACGTCGGCGTGGATGCGCCCTGGAACGGCAAGATCCAGGTCGGGGTGAAGAACATGTTCAACGTGGGCCCGTCCCTCGAGAGCGATGGCTTCACCTATGACGATGAGCTCTACAGCATCGACGGTCGCATCTACTACCTCGACTACGCCCAGAAGTTCTAATCCACCAAGCAAGCGACAGGCCGGCCCGTTTCGGGTCGGCTTTGCCCAACGTTCCAAGGAAGTTACGGAGATAGGGTAATCCTATGAAAAAAAGGACTATTACAATGAAGAAAGCGCTCCTCGGCAGCCTGGTTTCGGCTGCCTTGCTGACCAGCTTCAACCTGAGTGCCGCCTCTGCCGGTCAGGCAGTGGACGCTCAAGCCGCCACCGACAATGCCTCCAAAGTATCCCAGCAGAAGATCGACAACTACGCCGAGTCTGCCGAGTCTGCCCTGGCGCAGTACAAGGCCGCCCTGCGTCAGGTCGACAGCCTGCGCACCTACAACGAGCAGGTGGGCAAGATGGTCGACTCCCAGGCCACCGAGCTGACCTCGATGCAGCGCCAGATAGCCCAGATCGATCAGACCAGCACCGAGGTCGTCCCCCTGATGCTGAAGATGATCGACTCCCTCGATCAGTTCGTCTCCCTGGATCTGCCGTTCCAGAAGGTTGAGCGGGAGGACCGCGTGGCGGCCCTGACCGATCTGATGAACCGGGCCGATGTCACCATCTCCGAGAAGTACCGCAAGATCCTGGAGGCCTACCAGATCGAGGAGGGCTTCAGCCGCACCATCGAGGCCTACAAGGCCAGCCTGGACAAGGATGGCGCCGAGAAGACCTACGAGTTCCTGCGCGTCGGCCGCATCGCCCTGCTCTACCAGTCCCCGGATGGCAACGAGACCGGCATCTGGAACAAGAAGACCCGTCAGTGGGAGGAGTTGCCCCAGGAGTATCGCAGTGCAGTAGAACAGGGCTTGCGTATCGCCAAGAAGCAGGCGCCACCCGCGCTCATCAAGCTGCCGGTTCAAACTGCGGAGAAAGCATCATGAAAGGAATCAAACTCGCCATTGCCTCCCTGATCGCGGGAGCCACTCTGATCACCCTGCCGGTGACCGCCGCCGAGAAACCGGTGGACCTGAACGCCCTGCTGAGCCAGGTCAAGGCCGCCAGCACCAGCGAATCCCAACTCAACAAGGAGCGGGAGGCCCGCTTCCTGGCCGACAAGAATGAACAAGGGGCGCTGCTGGCCAAGGCCAAGGCCGAACTCGCCGCCGAGACCGCCAAGGGCGAGCAGCTCAAGGCCACCTTCGACCTCAACGACAAGCAGCTGACCGAGCTGACAGAGACCCTGCGCCAGCGTTCCGGCAACATGGGCGAGATGTTCGGCGTGCTGCGCCAGTTCGCCGGCGAGTTCAAGGGGATCTTCAACGCCTCCGCCCGCCGGGTCGAACACCCCGAGCAGGCAGCGCTGCTGACCCGCCTGGCCGAGAGCAAGGAGTTGCCCTCCAGCGACGATCTGAGCGCCTTCTGGACCACCACCCTCAGCCGCATGGTCGATGGGGGCAAGGTGAGCCAGATGCAGGGGACAGTGGTGTACGGGGAAGGCAATCAGGCCGAGAAGACGGTCACCCAGATCGGGGAGTTCAACACCGTCTCCGAGGGCAAGTACCTCACCTTCGTGCCGGAGACCGGCAAGTTC
Organism: Aeromonas encheleia; assembly: GCF_900637545.1. Classification (NCBI taxonomy): domain Bacteria; kingdom Pseudomonadati; phylum Pseudomonadota; class Gammaproteobacteria; order Aeromonadales; family Aeromonadaceae; genus Aeromonas; species Aeromonas encheleia. The sequence goes on along the minus strand of NZ_LR134376.1, from coordinate 931,616 downwards.
GAACAGCTGCCCCGCCAGCCGGACAAGGCAGTGCTGGAGCCCATCGCCAAGTTTGAGCAGGGCAATGGCGCCGTCGAGCCGGTCTTCATCGATCCGTCCCGCGGCGTGATCCTCTCCCTGCTGGTGCAGTCGCCGACCTTCAAGGAACGCGTCGATCAGGGCGGTGAGGTGGGCTACGTCATCATGGTACTCGGCGTGCTCGGTACCCTGCTGGCCCTGTTCTGTGGCGCCCGTCTGTCGATGATCGGCTCCTCCATGCGCAAGCAGCTCAAATCCGATCAGATCGTCAAGGGCAACCCCATCGGCGAGATGCTGGGGGCCTATCAGGCTCATCGCGGTGACAACATCGAGGATCTGGAATCCAAGCTGGACGAGATCATCCTGCGCAACGTGCCCAAGTTCGAGAAGGGTATCAGCATCATCAAGCTGATCGCCTCGGTGGCCCCGCTGCTGGGTCTGCTGGGGACCGTGGTCGGGATGATCGCCACCTTCCAGGCCATCACCCTGTTCGGTACCGGCGATCCCAAGCTGATGGCGGGCGGCATCTCCGAGGCCCTGGTCACCACCATGCAGGGTCTGGTGGTCGCGGTGCCCATGCTGTTCCTCTACACCATAGTGCAGACCCAGAGCCGTCGTCTCATCCAGATACTGGAAGAGCAGAGCGCCGGTTTTGTCGCCCGTTATCAGGAACGTCTGCACGCCGCCAAAGCCGCAGCCTAAGGAGTCACCCATGTGGTTCTGGTTGATTGAAGAAGTCGAGTCGGTCCGCCGGTTTCTGGGATTGGGGGGCGATGTACTGGTCGCCCTGTTCTTCCTGACGCTGCTGATGTGGGCCCTGCTGCTGGAGCGCTGGTTCTACTTCATGGCGGTCTATCCCCAGCAGGTGAAGCAGACCAAGGCCAGCTGGATGGCCCGCGGTGATCACCTCTCCTGGTCTGCCAGGCAGATCCGGCGCGAGCTGGTCTCGCGGGTCGCCATGGCGGTGGACAAGGGGATGCCGGTCATCAAGGTGTTGATCGCGCTCTGTCCGCTGATGGGACTGCTGGGCACCGTGGTCGGCATGGTGCAGGTGTTTGACACCCTCGCCATCACCGGCACCGGCTCCCCCAGGGCGATGGCCTCGGGCATCTCCAAGGCGACGGTACCGACCATGGCGGGCATGATTGCCGCCCTTTCCGGCCTGTTTTTTGTCAATCAGCTCGACCACAAAGCCAAGCTGGCGGTCGAGAAGCTGGAAGACAACCTGAAACACGGTTAATGCAGGATGCATTCCCCCGGCACGGCATCGCCGACCGGGGGCACAGTTAAGCAAGGAGTTTTTGCCATGAGAAAACGTCACAGCGACAGCGGTGCTGAAGAGGCGGCCATCGATCTGACCCCCATGCTGGACATAGTGTTCATCATGCTGATCTTCTTCATCGTCACCACCTCGTTCGTCAAGGAGTCCGGGGTTGAGATCAACCGCCCGAGCGCCAGCACGGCCGAGACGGTGAAGAAGGGGAATATCATGGTCGCGGTTCGCGAGAACGGTCAGGTCTGGGTCGACAAGCGTTCCGTCGAGGTGGGTGCCGTGCGCGCCAACATCGAGCGGCTGCGGGCCGAGAACCCGGAGAGCGCAGTGGTGATCCAGGCCGATACCGAATCCCGTTCGGGTCTGGTGGTCCAGGTCATGGATCAGATCCGCATGGCCGGTGTCCAGAGCATCTCCATCGCTGCCAACAAGAGCAGCTGATGCTGGAGAGAGACCTATGAGATACCTGATATCGTTAGCGGTCTCCTGTGTGGTGGTGTTCTTCCTGTTCCTGGGAATGAACAAGCTGATCACACCGGATCACCGGGAGCTGGTGGAGAGGGATGACGTCACCATGACCGACTTCATTCGCCTCAAGCCTCAGGAGACCCTGCAAGAGAAACAGCGCGAGCTGCCCAAGCCGCCGCCCCCGGATCGCCCGCCTCCCCCGCCCGAGATGGAGGTGGCCAGCACGGATCGGCCGCAGATGGAAAGCTCGTCGATGGACATGCCCAAGCTCGACATCCCGGTCAACATCGGCGGCGGCAACGCCCTCGGTGCCTACAGCACCGGCGGCGGTGGTGGCGGGACCGGCGGCAACAACGGCGCCATCCCGCTGGCGACCTTCGAGCCGATGATGCCGCGCAAGGCGGCCCTGGCCGGCCTCGCAACGGGCAAGGTGCTGGTGGAGTTCACCGTGACCGAGCGTGGCACCGTCAGCAACATCCGCATCGTCAAGGAAGAGCCGCGCAGCTATGACCTTGGCAAGGCCGCCCGTCAGACCATAACCAAGTGGACGTTCAAGCCGGCCATGATCGATGGCAAGCCGCAAGCCAGTCGCATGCAGCAAGAAATCGAGTTTGCGACCAACTAAGGAAGGTGGCGATGAAGAAGTTACACACCCTGATCCTCGCCCCGGTTGCCATGGCGGTACTGCTCAGTACCGCCAGCTGGGCCGCCGAGCAGCCCGCCTTGTCCGATCGCGCCTACCGCGCGGTCAACAAGGCGCAGGCGTTGATCACCGAGAAGAAATACGGCGAGGCGAATGCCAAGCTGCAGGAGGCGCTGTCCGGGGTAGGCGAGCGGGTCTACGACAAGGGCGTGATCCTGCAGACCCTCGGCTTCGTGGCGGCGCAGCAGGAGAAGTACGGTCAGGCGACCAAGTACTTCGCCGATGCCATCGCCACCGGCGGCCTGCCGCAGCCGGTGGCGCAGCAGGTGCGCTACAACCTGGCCCAGCTCTACATGGCGGAGGGCGACTTCAAGGCCTCCATCAGCACCATGAACCAGTGGTTCGCGAGCCTCGGCAAGGATGAGAAACCGACCCCGCACGCCTACATCACCCTGGCCAACGCCCATGTGCAGCTCAAGCAGTATCGAGAGGCCATTCCGGCGGTGGACACTGCGATCAAGCTGTCGGCGGGCAAGGCGCCCGAGTCCTGGTATCTGCTGAAGATGGCGGCCCACTACGAGCTGAAACAGTACAAGCCGGCGACCGAGGTGCTGACCGCCCTGGTCGACAGGTACCCGGAGAAGAAGAAGTACTGGACCCAGCTCTCGGCCATGCAGATGCAGGCGGGCAACGATGGCAAGGCGCTGGCGGCGCTGGAGTCGGCCTACCACCTCGGCATGCTGACCGAGCCGGCCGAGTTGCAGCGCCTCGCCAACTACCTGGCCTTCTCCGGCATCCCCCATCGCGCCGCCCGCGTGATGGAGAAGGCCATGAAGGACGGCGTCATCGAGGGCAACGCGGCCAACTACAAGGCGCTGGCCAACTACTGGCATCAGGCCAAGGAGCTGGATCCGGCCATCGATACCCTGGCCAAGTCCTACCAGCTGGCGCCCAATGCCGAGCTGCAGCTGAAGATGGCACGCATGATGATCCAGAGCAAACGCTACCAGGATCTGGTGGCCCTTGCCGCCAAGCCGGCGGCGAATGCCAACGGTGAACAGCGCGCCGATCTGAAGTTCCTGACCGGGGTCGCCTACTTCGAGCAGCAGAAGCCGAAGGAGGCACTCAGCGCCTTCACCCAGGCGGCTCAGAACAGCAACGTCAGCGGCCGCGCCTCACCCTGGATCAACTTCCTGAAAGAACAACAGGGCGGCGCCATCACGCAATAAACCAGGTCGCAAATTGACCCCGGCCACTCGCGGCAGGACGGGCCCCCTCCCCGTCCGCTGCACATAACAAGGGGTTCGCCCCGCAGGTTGCCTTGGTGGCAATTGGCCGCTCTTCGGAGCGGTCTTTTTTATGCGCCCTCTCCTTCCTTTATATCTGCCATAAAAAAATCCGGAGCCTGGGCTCCGGATTGGGTCGTATCGATGCGGGCGGCGCCGTGACGTCGCCCGCCATACCAGACTCAGTAGTTACACACCAGCTTCCAGCTGCCGTCGCCGGCCTTGGGTTCGCTGCTGCTCCACCAGTTCGCCTGCCAGACCGCCTTGCCATTGGTCAGGCGATCGTTGGCGTTGGCGTGGTCCCCTTGCGGCCAGCTCGGGTAAGCCGGATAGCTCGCCGGGTTGACGCTCTGGGCGCTGCAGCTGGTGCCACCATCGCCACTGCTGCTGCCCAGCACCGCCTCGGCCAGGGCCGGGAAGTCGGCCTTCAGGCCTATGGTCTGGCTACCGGCGATCAGGCGCACGCCGCTCGGCACGCCCGCCGCCGGCAGATAGTAGGTCATGGCCACTTCCACCTCGGTGCCCGGTGACCAGGCCTTCCAGCTTGGCAGCGTCATGGCCACCTTGTGGAAGTCCTTCTCGCCCGCGATACCGTCCGAGTTCTGGTTGCCACCGCTCTCGACCACCTTCAGGCCCATGCCACTCTGATCCGTGATGGTGTCAGAGGTGGAGGTCGGCACCAGGAACTCGATGCGGGTCCCGCCCGGTATGGTCTGGGTCGACTTGTTGGTCAGTTTAAGCGTCGGGTTGATCGGGTAGTTGGAATCCCCCTCCTTGAAGCCGCTCAGGCTGACGCCGATGTCGAGCTGCGCCGCCGGAGCGGGCAGATCGTTCTGCTTCAGATTGGGCTGGCTCGCCGTCCTGAACTTGTCGTAGGCCAGGCTGGTGAGGGTGCTGCCAATGACATATTCGTTCTTGGCCGGATCGAACGCGTAATCCCCCGCCATCTCCCAGAACATGACGCCCCCCAGGCCGCGCTTGACGATGTAGTCCAGCTTCTTGCCCATGGACTCTTCATCTTCGGTGGAGAGGAACACCTTCTTCTCCTCGTTCCACAGCCAGGGCGCCTGCGCCTTGTCATCGTAGTAACGCACGTACTTGCCCTGGATCACGTCGGCCGGGTTGTTGGGATCCAGACCCCAGGCCTGACCGTAGCTCGGCAGGGTGGTGATGCCGAGGCTGGCCGCGTGCTCCAGGTTCTTGGCATGCCACATGGGCACGGCGCCGGCGCCGACCTCGTTGCCGTTCTTGTCCAGATCGTGCCAGATGTTGTCGATGCCGACAGCGCCGTTGCCGCAGGGGATGGTGCTGCCACCTGTGCCCGGCTGGCAATTGCTCTGGCTCGGCAAGGCCGCCTTGCCGTTGAGACCATGGGTGCCGCCGGTGACCCCTTGCCAGCCACGGGTGTAGTAAGGCACCCCTATGTTGATCTTGCCGGCCGCCAGGGCGCCACGGAAGTAGTGGGCCGACCAGGCCGCGTTCAGATAGCCGATGGCGCCGTACTGGGCCTGGCTATAGACGCCCCACTGGGCCAGCTCCGGATCCGCCTTGTTGTCGAACAGCGCGGCGTTGTGGGCCACGAAGTTGTTCCAGGCGCCGTGGAAGTCATAGGTCATCAGGTTGACGTAATCCAGGTACTGGGTGACCTGGAAGTTCTCCATGCCGCGCAGCAGATAGGCCGACGCCGGTGAGGCTATGGTCAGCATGTACTTGCGGCCATCCTCGGTGCCGGCGCTGTCGAGCCGGCTGCGCAGGGTCTTCATCAGGACTTCGTAGTTGGCAAACAACTTGGCCCGGCACTGGTTGGAGAGCGGGAAGTCGTTGGGGTTGCCCGCATCCTTCATGGAGGTGGGGTACTCGTAGTCCACGTCCACCCCATCGAAGCCGTACTGGCGGATGAAGCCCACCGCCGAGTCGGCGAAGGCGTTGATGCCGGCGGTGTTGACCGAGCAATCGCCCTTGGTGGTGGCGGTATAGAAGCCACGGGTGTCGGCCCAACCGCCCACCGAGATCAGCGTCTTCACGTCCGGGTACTGTTTCTTGTACTTGGAGAGCAGGTTGAGGTGACCCTTGTAGGCAAACTCCGGGTCCATCTCGGCGCCCGGTACCCCCTCCCAGGTCAGCTTGGTGGCGGCGTCGTCCACCTTGATCAGGTGGCTCTGCTCATCCACCGCCGCGAAGGCGTAGTTGATGTGGGTGATCTTGTCCCAGGGAATGTCGTTCACCAGGTAGGCGGGCAGGCCGTTCTTGCCGGTGCGCCAGGAGGTGAAGTAACCGATGACGCGGCGGGCATGGTCATCCCCCATACACTCGCTGCCATCGGCGCGGTAGATCTGGCGAATGTCGCAGGAGAGGTTGCCACCTGTGGGGGGCAGCGCGGCCTCTTCCACGGTGACATCGATCTGGGCCGACTCACCGACCAGGTTCCCCTTGTCTGTCGCCACCAGTTTGAGGCCGGCGACCCCCTTGCTCTGGGGCGTCCAGTTCAGCTGCCAGGGGGCGCTACTGTCTTCGCCCACCTTCTGGCCATTCACATAGAGCTCGACCCTGGCCACATCGTTGTTGGCATCGGTCACATCGGCCGTGACCGTGGCGACCCGGCCCAGGGTCAGCCTGGCGCCGGCGGCCGGGCTGCTGATGCTGGCCTTGGGCGCTTCCGGGGCCACCACGGCGCTGACGCTGAAAGCAGCATCGGCTTCGCTCAGCAGCTTGCCATCCTTGTCCAGGGCGCGGGACTTGAGCTGATGGGGGCCGACGCCGCTCGCCACCCAGCTTGCCGACCAGGGGGCCGCGCCGCTCAGTGCGACCTGGGTGCCATCGATCAGGTACTCCACCTTGACCATGGCGCTGCTGTCACCGCTCAGGGTTACCGCCAGGGCCACAGGCGCCCCCTCGTTGAAAGCGTTACCAACGGCGGGCGAGCTTATCGCGAGCCCGAGGCCCGGCGCCGTGCCGCCATCGCTGAAGGGTTTCCAGGCATCGGCCCAGACGGTACCCACCCCGGGCGCATAGTGATAGGGCGAGGCGCCACACCAGCCGGAGTAAGGAAATTCCTTGCACTCATAGAGGTTGCCGACGTTGCTGACGACATCGCCAGCCTTGTAGGCGGTGCCGGACTGATAGGCGGGATAGGCGGCTTGCGCCCAGGCGGGCATAGCCGCAAGGGCGACCAGCATGGCGAGCCTGCTGGGCCTTAGGGTCTGTTGCATATTGTTATCATCCTTGTTTTATCTTGGCTTTTAAGACCGGGCAAAGCGCAATAGCAACAGGTGAGAAAGGGTCGACAACAGGCCATGGACGGGGCCACATCCCCTCATGTCACCCTGGGTAACCCCGCTGTCTGGCCAGTATCCGGCAGATCGGAGGCTTTGCGTCCCGGCATCACTGCCGGTTTGCCCTTTACCTGGGTTCCGTGAGGAACAGGGCGAGTATAGGAAGCAAGTGGTCGAGTCTCAATCTTCATTCTCGAAGAAAAATATGTAAACGCCAGCAAGCCCCCCACATCCTCCCGCACAGCCGGTGACACTTTTATCATTAATTTCATAATGTTAGCCACGTCATAAAAACGAAACAGGCCTCTTTTGCCTCCCCATAATGTGCGTTGGCTCACTGGTATGATGTGCCAGAAATGTGACAATGCGCGCCCTTGGCCAAGGTGCCAAGGCTATGGAAACACTGGCAAAAATAAAAAAGGAATACCCATGAAAGGAACACCTACCCTGCTGTCGCTGGCCGTGGGGCTCGCGCTCGCGTCCCCCTCAATCCATGCCGCCGGCTTCAGCTGCCCGGCCGACAACGCCCTCACCCCCATCCCCGCCATCCAGGGCAGTGGCGACAAGAGCCCGCTGATCCCGGACGATCTGTTTGAAAGTACCCAGACGGTGGCCGTCAAGGCGGTGGTCAGCGCCCTCGGCGAGAGCCTGAACAAGGGCTTCTACCTGCAGGATCTCCAGGGCGATGGCAACCCCCAGAGCTCGGACGGTATCTTCGTCTTCCTGAGTGACATCAACAAGTACCCCGCCATCCAGCCGGGGGCCGAGGTCTGTCTGGAAGCCAAGGTGGCGGAATACTACGGCCATACCCAGCTCAAGCCGGTCCTGGATAGCAAGGTCCCGCGCCTGCAGGTGCTGGCGCAGGGCAGCGTCCCCGCCGCCGTGCCACTGCGGGTGCTGGAGGGGGAGACCCTGGCCCGGGCGCTGGAGCGTCACGAGGGGATGCGGGTGCGGCTCGATGCCGACAGCGCGCTCAAGGTAAGCCGCAACTTCAGCTACGACTACGCCGCCCGGCGCAACAACCTGGTGCTCGCCCATCAGGCCCCGCTGATGAAACCGACCCAGCTGCACGTGGCGGGCAGCAGCGAGGCCAAGGCACTGGCACAGGCCAATGCGGGCAACCGGGTATTCCTCGAATCCGACTTCAAGGCCGCCGACGGCAAGCTACCCTGGCTGCCCGCCTGGGAGCCGGAGCAGGGTTACCTGCGCATCGGCGATGCCCCGGTCAACCTGGAGGCCCTGGTGGGTTACAGCTATGACGAGTACCGGCTGATAGTGCCGAAGGGGCAGACCATCACGGCCGGCGATCTGCTGCGTACCGACGAGAACGATCGCCAGAGCGCCCCGGCTCGCACCGCCGGCACTGACCTGCGCATCGGCAGCTTCAACGTGCTCAACTACTTCACCAGCCACTCCAGCGTGGGCGGTGCTCTCAACGTGCTGTGCAAGGACCAGACTGATGCGGACAGCGCCAAGGGCTGCAACAGGGGCGCCAAGAACCTGGAAGATTTCCAGCAGCAGCGCACCAAGATAGTCAACGCCATCACCGAGATGGACGCCGATCTGCTCGGCCTGATGGAGATGGAGAACAACGGCTTTGACGAGCACTCCGCCATCAGCGATCTGGTCACGCATCTGAACGCCCAGCAGAAGGATGCCAGCCAGCACTACGCCTTCGTCAGCCTGCCCAAGGCGCTGCTCGGCGAGGAGCGCTACTTCGGTGGCGACGCCATCATGGTGGCCATGCTCTATCGCCCGGCCAAGCTGACCCCGAGCGGGGAAGCCGGTGTGATTCAACTGCCGCAGCAGCGTTACATCCTGGGCGGCGTCGCCAAGAGCGCCGGTCAGCGCGACTCCCTGGTGCAGAGCTTCACGGTGGCGGGCAGCAAGGATCCCCTGACGCTGGTGGTCAATCACCTGAAATCCAAGGGTTCTGGCTGCTTTGAGAACGGGGACGGCAAGACCGAACCCGCCGATCTGCAGGGCAAGTGCACCGAGTTTCGGGTGAGTGCGGCCAAGGTGCTGGGCGAGGCGATGAACAAGCTGCCGGGCCAGGTGCTGCTGGTGGGCGACTTCAACTCCTACGCCAAGGAAGACCCGATCCGGGTGCTGACCGACTACGATGCGGCCAAGGCGGATCGCAAGATCCGCTCCGCCTCCCACACCTTCGTCGGCGAGCAACCCTACGAGCAGCTCGGCCAGGAGGTGAGCAAGAGCTATGGCCTGATCGATGTGAACGTCAAGTTCAACCAGGAGAAGGCCATCTCCTACAGCTACGAGGCCGAGCTCGGCACTCTGGACTACGCCCTCGCCAACCCGGCGCTGGCCAAGAAGGTGGTGGCCGTCGCCGACTGGCACATCAACTCCTACGAGAGCAACCTGTTCGAATATGGACGCGGCTTCACCGGCGACATGATCAAGTCCGACAACCCGTTCAGCGCCTCCGACCACGACCCCATCATCGTCGACCTCAAGCTGCAGGAGCCAAGCAATGGCAGCGGGGCTGGCGCCATGGGTGCCCTGCTGCTGGCGCTGTTGCCGCTGGCCTGGCGCCGTCGCCACGGCTGATGACTTGCCATAGCCACCAAGCCCGCAGCCGATGCGGGCTTTTTTGTCGACGAGAATTGGGGGGTAAAAAGGAAAGTGGAGCCAAAACAAAAAGGCCACCGCAATGCGGTGGCCTTTTGATATTTGGTGGAGCTACGCGGGATCGAACCGCGGACCTCTTGCATGCCATGCAAGCGCTCTCCCAGCTGAGCTATAACCCCAAGTTGTATTGAATCAAGGACTAGCCTCAACTCTGAATTTGGTGGAGCTACGCGGGATCGAACCGCGGACCTCTTGCATGCCATGCAAGCGCTCTCCCAGCTGAGCTATAACCCCAAATTCTTTACTCTTTAAACAACCGGTTCTGGCGGCCGGTTGCCCTAACTCTGGTATTCAAATATCAAATAGTGGTGGAGCTACGCGGGATCGAACCGCGGACCTCTTGCATGCCATGCAAGCGCTCTCCCAGCTGAGCTATAACCCCACAAAGGTCGGCCTGGGTGATACACACCGCACTGCCCTGGGTACTTCATTTCTACAATCAGGAACCTGGTGGAGCTACGCGGGATCGAACCGCGGACCTCTTGCATGCCATGCAAGCGCTCTCCCAGCTGAGCTATAACCCCTTGGATTCCAGATTGTCCGAGAAGAATTTGGTGGAGCTACGCGGGATCGAACCGCGGACCTCTTGCATGCCATGCAAGCGCTCTCCCAGCTGAGCTATAACCCCAACTCACCTCGGCGCTACCAAAGTTATCTCTGGCAACGGAGGCGCATGATAGGCATCACCCGCTTTGCTGTCAACCCAAAAATAACACCGACTGGAGCGTTTAGTCAAAATTCAGACAGTTAGCTGTTTTTAGCGCCAACCAGATGGCTATCTCACTGTTTTATGTCACAAATCTACTTGTCTGCCAAAAACAAAGGGCCCCCGTTCGGGAGCCCTTTGTTGTCAACGACTGGCGCTTATTCGGCGGCCATGCGTGCTTCGATATAGGCCAGGGCGCGATCGATGCGCGCCAATACCCGTTCCTTGCCCACCAGCGCCATCACGGCGTCGATGGCGGGGGACTGACCCAGCCCGGTCACGGCGACGCGCAGCGGCATGCCGACTTTGCCCATGCCCTGACCCAGCTCGGCGGCGGTGGCTTCGATCAGCTCGTGCAGCGCCTCTGTGGTCCAGGTCTCCAGCGCGACCAGCTTGGCCTTGGCCAGGATCAGCGGCTCGGCGGCCACACCGCGCAGGTGCTTCTTGGCGGCGGCTTCGTCGAGCGCCTCGTACTCTTCGAACAGATAGCGGCTCTGGGCGGCCATCTCCACCAGGGTGTTGCAGCGCTCGGCCAGCAGGGTCACCACCTCGGCCAGAGTCGGGCCTGTGCTGGTGTCGATGTGCTGCGCGGCCATGTGCCACTCCAGATACTTGGCGACGTGGACCGGGTCCTGGCTGCGCATGTAGTGGTTGTTCAGCCACAACAGCTTGTCGGTGTTGAAGGCGGAGGCGGACTTGGAGATGGCATCCAGGCTGAACAGCTTGATCATCTCGTCCAGGCTGAAGATCTCCTGATCGCCGTGGGACCAGCCCAGACGCACCAGGTAGTTCAGCAGCGCTTCCGGCAGGTAACCGTCGTCGCGGTACTGCATCACGGACACGGCGCCATGGCGCTTGGAGAGCTTGGCGCCGTCGTCACCCAGGATCATGGAGACGTGAGCAAACTCCGGCACCGGGGCGTTCAGGGCTTTGTAGATGTTGATCTGGCGCGGGGTGTTGTTGATGTGATCTTCACCACGGACCACGTGGGTGATCTCCATGTCCCAGTCGTCCACCACCACGCAGAAGTTGTAGGTCGGCGCGCCGTCGGTACGACGGATGATGAGGTCATCGAGCTCGGTGTTGGCAAACTCGATGCGGCCACGGACGTGGTCGTCGAACACCACAGAGCCTTCGGTGGGGTTGCGGAAGCGGATCACGTGGGGTGCATCGGCCGGGTGATCGTGCGCCTTGTCGCGGCACTTGCCGTCATAGCGGGGCTTCTCGCCGCTCGCCATCTGGCCTTCACGCAGCGCTTCCAGGCGCTCCTTGGAGCAGAAGCACTTGTAGGCGCGGCCGTCGGCCAGCATCTCGTCGATCAGCGCGTTGTAGCGATCGAAACGCTTGGTCTGGTAGTAGGGACCCTCATCCCAGTTCAGCTCCAGCCATTCCATGCCCTCAATGATGGCGTCGATGGCCTCCTGAGTGGAACGTTCCAGATCGGTATCCTCGATACGCAGCACAAACTCGCCACCCTGGCTTTTCGCATAGAGCCAGGAGTAGAGCGCGGTACGGGCACCGCCGACATGCAGAAAGCCGGTCGGGCTGGGAGCAAAACGGGTTTTGACTTTCATCTTTAAGCCTTGTGTAGAGGGCCTTGGGCCAATTCATTAAAAAAACCGTCGCATTTTAGCACTCAGAATCACGGATGGGAAAACCATGCAACAGCAGGGGCCTAAATAGGCAAGGATCCGGCCATGCCCCCATTCTTTGAATGGGATCGCAAAACCTCCCCTCTTTTTCCGCTTTGCTGGGCAACATCGCTGGAGAAGTCTCCCGCCCTGCCGATAAATCCGTCAACTATCTACGTTACAAGGAACGCAAGATGCAGTTTCGTTCTATCCAGAATCGCATCCTGGTGATGGCGGGGATCGCCATGACCACGGCGCTGGTCATCCTGATCCTGCTCAATCAATACTCGGGCAAACAGACCCAGCAGCTGACCATCAGCTCCAGTCGTGCCGCGCTGCAGCAGGAGGCCTGGCAGAAGGTGAGTGCCAACGCCCGTGCCGAAGCCGCCACCATCACCCAGCTGCTGCAAAAGGGGCTCTCCTACACCCAGCAGATGGCCGGTACCCTCGCCCTGCAACAGCAGGGCAAGCTGCCGCTGGATCGCCAGCAGGCCACCGATCTGCTCAAGGCGCAGCTCGCGCTGGAGCCACAACTGTACGGCGCCTTCGCCGGCTTCGAGCCGAACGGCTTCGACGGCCAGGACGCCGCCTTCGCCGGTCAGACGGCGCTCGGCAGCGACAGCAAGGGGCGCTTCGTGCCCTACTTCTACCGTGACAAGGAGCAGATAGGCACCGACCTGCTGCTCTCCATCGAGAAGAGCGATGCCGACGAATTCGGCAACCCGGCCAACGACTACTACGCCTGCCCGAAACGGGAGGGGCGCTCCTGCCTCATCGATCCCTTCAAGGTGGATATCAACGGCCAGCAGGTGCTGGTGAGCACCATCACCACCCCCATCATGGTGGCGGGCCAGTTCAGGGGGATAGCCGCGCTGGATCTGGCGGTGGACTCCATCAGCCGGCAGGCCCAGTCCCTCAACAGCAACATCTATGACGGTAAGGGCGAGACCCTGATCGTCAGCGCCGCCGGAGTCATCACCGGCACCAGCGGCGATGCCAGCCTGCTCGGCAGCCGCGCCGACAAGCTGCTTGGCAACCAGTGGCAGCAATATCTGAAGCCGGAGGTGCAGCGTCAGGAGCTGGACGAATCGTTCCGCATCTCGGTGCCCATCATGGTGCCGGGCATGAGCCGCAACTGGGCCATCATAGTCACCCTGCCCTACCAGGTGGTGCTGGCCGGTGCCGACCAGCTGGAGAGCCAGCTGAGCGACATGAGCCGGGCCGCCATGACCCAGCAGCTGATCGGCGCCCTGCTGGTGCTGGTGCTGGCGCTGGCCACCATGCTGGTGATCGCCCGCAGCATCACGGGCCCCATTCGGCAGATGGTCAGCCTGGTGGATGACATCGCCGATGGCGAGGGGGATCTCACCAAGCGCCTCAACACCCAGTCCAAAGACGAGCTGGGGGCACTGGCCCGCGGCATCAACCGCTTCATCGACAAGCTGCAGGTACTGCTTGGGGATGTGCAGAAGACCGCCAGCGAGGTGAACCGCCACGCCGGTGACACCGACAGGATCGCCGTCCAGACCGATACCAATTTGCAGCATCACCAGGCGGAAATGGAGCAGATGCTGACCGCGGTGCAGGAGATGTCCTATGTCAGCCAGGAGGTCGCCACCCACGCCAACAACACCGCCGATTCGGCCAAACAGGCCCAGAGCGCGGCGGATCAGGGCAAGGTGCGCTTCCAGCAGGTGATCCAGTCCATGCACAGGGTCGCCGCCGAGGCAGGCAAGGGAGCCGAGGTGGTCGAGGGGCTGGCCCACGACAGCGAGCAGATCACCAGCATACTCACCGTGATCCAGGGCATCGCCGATCAGACCAACCTGCTGGCCCTCAACGCCGCCATCGAGGCGGCCCGGGCCGGCGAGCAGGGCCGCGGCTTCGCGGTGGTCGCCGACGAGGTTCGCAAGCTGGCCGGCAACACCCAGCAGGCGGTGCAGAATACCCAGGAGTTGATCGAGAAGATCCGCCACAGCTCGACCAACGCGGTCAACGCCATCCAGCAGAGTCAGCAGCTGACCCATCAGGCGGTGGGGGAAGCGGATCTGGCGGAGGCGGCGCTCGGCAGCATCTACCAGGCCATCTCCACCATCAACGACATGACCTACCAGATCGCCTCCGCCGCAGAGGAGCAGAGCTCGGTTGCCGAGACTGTCTCCGGCAATCTGTCAAAAACCAACGCACTGGCCAACGACATCGCCCAGGATGCGACTCAGACGGCCAAAGCCAGCCAGGCCTTGCGCCAGGCGGCGGAGCGTTTACAGCAATTGCTGGGACAATTTCGTCTCAGCTGATAATTTTCATGCTCTGGACTCTCCCCCTCGGGGGCGAGTCCGTTTACCATAGACGGCATATTTGCCTGATGGCAGGCAATGTAGTGAGAGGTAAATGCCGTGCCCACCCCGGACCGTCGCCCACGTGGCCATAACAGACGTGCCCAGCAGCGTCGCCAAGACGAATCACAAGGATCCCTGCTCCATCGTATCAATGCCGCCACCCTGCCCCTGCGTCAACGCCTCGGCCAGGGCATGAGTGGTTTTGGTCAACGCAACAAGGACACCCAGAAGGGTTCATTCAAGCTGACCAGCCCGCTGCCGCGCAAAAACACCATAGGCCTGCTGGTGCTGGTGCCCATCTGGCTGCTGCTGCTGGCCTGGGAGCCTGCGCCCTCGGCGCCCCGCGTGGCCCCTTCCGGCTCGCTCGCCGTGCCACTGGCCGTGCCGACCCAGGCGCTGACCGTGGGCAGCGCCACCAGCGGGGGAGCGGTGCAAGCCGCCAAGCCGGTCGAGGAGAAGGTGAACGGCAGCTGGCTGCAACACGATGTACAGGCTGGAGAGACCCTCTACTCCATCTTCCGCAAGTTCGAGCTGCCGGGCGCCGAGCTGAGCCGGTTGATCGCCATCGAGGGGCCGGATCGCCCGCTGACCCGACTGCAATCGGGCAAGTCGGTGTTCATCCTGGTGGATGACAGCCGCCGCATCCAGCGGGTCGAGATCCGCTCCTTCGGTCAGGTGAGTTACCGCTACGACCGGCAGGGTGAAGGGTTTGCCCTCAAAGAGTGATGCAACGGGAGGCTGATGAGCCTCCCGTTTTTTTGAGCGGACCCATGAAACAAGCCGCTGACTTCGCAATAGTTTTAGCTTGCTCAAAAAATGAAAAGTGCCAAATTGACAAGGGATCGGGCTTCAGTACAATCGTTTGTGCTTTCGACAGGGATTGTACTGCATGCTACTGGGACAAATTGACGTAGTCAGTCATGGGTAGGCCCCTGCATCCTAGGCAAATGCTGCCCAACAAGGCGTTAGTTTCATTTTGTTATAGATAGGACTTACCACATGTCTGACATTCGCACCGGCCAAGTAAAATGGTTCAATGAGACCAAGGGCTTTGGCTTCATCGAGCAATCCCAGGGACCGGACGTTTTCGTTCACTTCTCCTCCATCCAGAGCACTGGTTTCAAGACCCTGGCTGAAGGTCAAAAAGTCCAGTTCACCGTGACCGATGGCAAGAAAGGCCCTCAGGCTGAGAACGTGACTCTGCTCTAAGCCGCACCCGTGAGCTCGCAGGAGGAGATCGACTCCTCCTATTTTTTTGCCCGCAATTTACCTCCCTCTCCCCGCGCCAACCAAGGCACGCCCTCCAATCGACAAGCGCCCTGCCATACCGGCACAGTGCATAGACGGTGACTCTGGCGAGGCCAGCACGTACATGATGTCCCAGCTGATCAAATACAGGCGAAAGAGACCGATACGGCGGAATATGTTTGGGAAAATGGGAAAATAAAAAGGTGATATAGAGGCATGCAGTTGAACTGCGATATCGAAGGGATGGGGCACTACGAAGAGAGATTGGAGCGGGAAACGAGACTCGAACTCGCGACCCCGACCTTGGCAAGGTCGTGCTCTACCAACTGAGCTATTCCCGCAACAGGATGTCATCTGCACATGATTGGAGCGGGAAACGAGACTCGAACTCGCGACCCCGACCTTGGCAAGGTCGTGCTCTACCAACTGAGCTATTCCCGCATCGGAATATCATCTGCAAATTTTTGGAGCGGGAAACGAGACTCGAACTCGCGACCCCGACCTTGGCAAGGTCGTGCTCTACCAACTGAGCTATTCCCGCAACAGGATGTCATCTGCACATGATTGGAGCGGGAAACGAGACTCGAACTCGCGACCCCGACCTTGGCAAGGTCGTGCTCTACCAACTGAGCTATTCCCGCATCGGAATATCATCTGCAGCACTTCATAAAATAAGCTTGGAGCGGGAAACGAGACTCGAACTCGCGACCCCGACCTTGGCAAGGTCGTGCTCTACCAACTGAGCTATTCCCGCAACATTGGTTGCCTTTCAGGCTGTGCTGATGATTGGAGCGGGAAACGAGACTCGAACTCGCGACCCCGACCTTGGCAAGGTCGTGCTCTACCAACTGAGCTATTCCCGCATCGGAATATCATCTGCAAACTTTTGGAGCGGGAAACGAGACTCGAACTCGCGACCCCGACCTTGGCAAGGTCGTGCTCTACCAACTGAGCTATTCCCGCAACTGCCTTAAAACGGCCGTACAGCATTTGGTTGCTTGCGCTACTGTACGGGAGCCGAATTATAAGAGCAGTCATTCCAATTGCAAGGGCTTTTTTGTCACTGTGCAGCCGTTCGCTCAAAAGCTGGTCGAACTGTCGATTTTAGCGACCGGACGGCGCCAACCCCTTGCCGGCAACTCAGATTTTGAAGACGTGACCGCGGTAGAACTGCAGCTCGGCGATGGACTCACGGATGTCATCCAGCGCCATGTGGGTGCCGCGCTTGGTGAACTGATCCAGCAGCTCCGGCTGCCAGCGGCGCACCAGCTCCTTGATGGTGCTGACGTCGACATTGCGGTAATGGAAGAAGGCTTCCAGCTCGCCCATGTGCTTGACCATGAAGCGGCGATCCTGGCCTATGCTGTTGCCGCACAGCGGGCTGGTGCGCTCCGGCACCCACTGACGGATAAACGCGAGCGTCTCGGCCACGGCGCGCGCCTCGTCATGCTCACTCGCCTTGACCCTGGCCACCAGGCCGCTCTTGGTGTGGGTGTTGACGTTCCACTCGTCCATCTTGGCGAGCTCTGCCTCGCTCTGGTGAATGGCGATGACAGGCCCTTCCGCCAGCACGTTCAGATCCTTGTCGGTGACTATGGTGGCGATCTCCAGTACCACGTTTTGCTCGGGGTCCAGACCCGTCATCTCCATGTCGATCCATACCAGGTTCTGCGCGCTGACTGTCATGATTACTCTCTCAGTTAGGAGGAATGGCGGAATTTTGCCGATTTGCATGTATCATACTGGCTTTGGATCTGTTCATAAACTGGCGAATCGAGTGGCAAAGAAAGCAAAACTCAATCTGGGTCAACAAAGACGCGTCCAGGCCAACCGCGAGCGGCGGCTGCAAAAAGATCACAGCACGGTCGTGGATGACACCCTGTTTGGCCCGGCCATCGAGGGCATGGTGATCAGCCGTTTCGGTCAGCATGCGGACGTGGAAGCGAATGACGGCACCATCCACCGCAGCAACCTGCGTCGCAGCAGCATCAGCAGCCTGGTGTGCGGTGACAAGGTGGTCTGGCGTCCCGGCCTCAATGCCGCGACCGCGGGCGTCATCGAGGCGGTACACCCCCGTCACTCGGTGCTGACCCGGCCGGACTTCTACGACGGGGTCAAACCCATCGCCGCCAACATCGACCAGATCATCATCGTCTCGGCGGTGGTACCCGAGTTCTCCACCAACATCGTCGATCGCTATCTGGTGGCCGCCGAAGACGTGGAGATCCAGCCGCTCATCGTGCTGAACAAGGTCGACATGCTCGACGCCGCCGCCCGCGCGCGCATCGAGCTGCAGCTCGCCCCCTATCGCAAGCTCGGCTACCAGGTGATCCTGGTGAGTTGCGAGAGCGGCGAAGGGCTGGACGAACTCAAGGCCCAGTTCGAAGGCAAGATCAGCATCTTCGTCGGCCAGTCCGGGGTGGGCAAGTCCTCCCTGACCAATGCCCTGATGCCCGGGCTGGGTGTGCTCACCGGCGAGATCTCCGAGAACTCGGGGCTAGGTACCCACACCACCACCACGGCGCGGCTCTACCACTTCCCGAGCGGCGGCGATCTGATCGACTCCCCCGGGATCCGCGAGTTCGCACTCTGGCACCTGGAAGCCGATCGCATCACCTGGTGTTTCGTCGAGTTTCGTGACTACCTGGGTGGTTGCCGATTCCGCGACTGCACCCACAAGGACGATCCCGGCTGCGCCCTGCGCGCGGCGGTCGACAGTGGCGCCATCAGCGCCGATCGCTTCCACAACTATCACCGCATCCTGGAAACCATGCAGGAAGCCCGCCACGGTCGGCAGCAAGCCCGACTGTGACCCATTCAACTTATTTCGATGAAGATCATGAGCATCACTGACAACCTGAAAATTGCCGGTCAATATTGCCTGCCCAAACATGCCGTCTCCCGCCTGGTTGGCAAGCTGGCGGCCGCCGAGGCCGGAAAGCTCACCACCAGGGTGATAGAGGCGTTCATCAAGCAGTACCAGGTCGACATGAGCGAGGCGTTGCACGAGAGTCCCGCCCACTACCCGAGCTTCAACGCCTTCTTCACCCGTGAGCTCAAGCCGGGGATCCGCCCGCTGGTGGAAGATGCCATGACCCTGGCCCTGCCGGTGGATGGCACCGTCAGCCAGCTCGGCCCCATCCAGCAAGGCCGCATCATCCAGGCCAAGGGCCACGACTACAGCGCCCGCGAGCTGCTGGGGGGCTTTGAGGATCTGGTGGCGCCATTCAAGGATGGGGATTTTGCCACCATCTATCTGGCGCCCAAGGATTACCACCGCATCCACATGCCGCTGGACGGCGTACTGGAGAGCATGGTGTTCGTGCCGGGGGATCTCTTCTCCGTCAACCCGCTCACCGCCGAAAACGTGCCTAACCTGTTCGCCCGCAACGAACGGGTGGTCGCCACCTTCCGCACCCCCCATGGTCCCATGGCGCTGGTGCTGGTTGGCGCCACCATAGTCGCCAGCATCGAGACCATCTGGGCCGGCAACATAGCACCGACCAGGCAGAAAGAAGTGGTGCGCTGGGACTACAGCGGTGACGAGGCCATCACCCTGCAGAAAGGAGCCGAGATGGGCCTGTTCAAGCTCGGCAGCACAGTGGTCTGCCTGTTTGGCCCGGGCATGCTGGCCGGTTTCGAGCCGCACCTGGCCAACGGCGTGACCACCCGCATGGGGCAACCCTTTGCCAAGCTGGCGGCCAAGCCATGAGCGACCAACCCACTCCGCCAGCACAGCGAAAGAACCCACTGCACGGGCTGACCCTGGAGGCGATCGTCACCGCCCTGGTCGAGCATTACGGCTGGGAGCAGCTGGGGAAGGAGATCGACATCCGTTGCTTCACCCAGGATCCCAGCATCAAATCCAGCCTGAAATTCTTGCGCAAGACCCCCTGGGCCAGGGAGAAGGTCGAGAGCCTCTACCTGTACGTCCAGCGCAAGCAGGCGAAAAAGAAGGAAGACCCCGATGGCGTTTAAAATTACTTACACCTACGGCAAAAAAACCAAAGAGATCGGCTACGCCAACGACAAGTTCAACAGCATCTACGATGCCATCGCCGCGGCCGAGGGGATCAACCTGGCCAGCTTCCACGCCATGGAGGCCCAGCTGGCCCAGGTCTGCCGCCGCGACAAGAAGAGCGTGAAGGATTACCAGGAGAACTACTTCAAGGAACTGGGCTTCTCCAGCATCGTCATCGAGCGGGATCTGCAGGAGTAATATGCGCACCCTGACCCTGATGGCCGCCTCCCTGCTGCTGGCGGCCTGCAGCACCCCGGAACAGCACCTGGTCGGCAACGATCAGGATGTCCACGGCTGCCGTGCCAGCGCCGGCTACCAGTGGTCCAGCCTGACCAGCCAGTGCGTGCGGCTGTTCGAGCAGGCGGTGCGGCTGCAATCCCTCAAGGCCGATGAAACCGGCAGTGCCTTCGTGCTGTTCGGCCCCGATCAGCGCGAGGCCGAGCTGACTCTGCCAAGCGGCGAGCAGATCCGGCTGGTCCGCCAGGGGGACGAGGGCAACTGGTCCTGGCAGGGCGGCGCCTATCAGCTCTTCCCCTGGAAGGGTTATCTGCTCAAGTCCGGCGAGCAGGTACTGTTCCACGGTGACAGCGCGCTGCAAGGCTGAGCCTTCCATGACAAACCCCGGCCTCTGCCGGGGTTTTTGTTGATGCTGGCTGCTGCTGCACGCAGGCCTGAACCGCCAGGATGCGCCAATGGCGGTTCCCTCTCCTTGATGCTCGCTACCCCCCAAAAACAAACACCCCGTTGCAGGCAACGGGGTGTTTGGTGCGGACCGCCGCCATGACGGGCGGCGGGCAGGGCCGGATCAGTTGCCCAGGGTGGCGAACAGGCTCTGCTCCAAGCTGCCACGAGAGACGCAGACCGGGCTGATGGACGGCGCCAGCACGCGCTCGCCGGAGGACTCGACGAAGTAGAGCTGGGTGTTGCCCTTGACGTTGACGGTCGCCACGCTGTTGTTGCCGCTCTGGGTGATGATCAGGTTGATCTGCAGATTGGGGTTGCCCAGCGCCACTTTGGCGCCCATGGTGCCGCAATCCAGCCACTCGAGACCCTCGGCCGAATTCTCGACGTTGGCGGTCATCAGGCCGGAGCCACGCTGGCTGTTCTCGATGTTCAGGCCGTGATCGCCAAACCACTTCTCGGCGCGGGCCCACACCAGATCCACCGGGATCGCCAGCTCCTGGGTGTTGTTGGTCGCCTTGGCAACCGGCGGGGTATAGCGATACTGCTCGCCGCCATTGTTGTCACTGGCACAACCGACCATCAACAGGGCCAGGGCGCCCCCCATTATCTTCTTCATGTCGCTTCTCTCATCCATACGGCCACAGGCCAACCGGCGGCTATTATGGCGCCCGCGACACAGACTGTCAGCAGGGATCAACAGAAATGGTCAAGCCTTCGGCCACGCTTTACAAAAGTGGCCTGTTATCATAGATTTGCTCGAAGTCTCCCCCGTGAGTATCCCCGTGAATTCCTTGCTCACCCTGGCTCTGCTGCAGCAGATCATCGACCAGTTACCCATGAATATCTTTTGCCGGGATACGGACGGACGCTACCTGTTCGCCAACAAGGTCTTCGCGCGAGAGGCTGGCCTGCAGCACCCCCATGAACTCGTCGGCAAGACGGATGCCGAGATGCCCTGGGGCGATGTGTTCCGGGAGGAGGATCAGCGTCTGCTGGCAGAGCGGCGTCCCCTGCTCCATCAGCAGCTGCACTGCCACAGCGGCGGCACCACCAGCTGGATGGAGATCCACAAGATCCCGCTCTATGACGAGCAGGGCCACCCGCTTGCCCTGTTCGCCATGATCAGCGAGATAGATCAGCGCAAGGAGCTGGAGCAGACCTTCCGCCAGCAGCAGCTGCTGCAGCGTCGCCTGCTGGACGCCATCCCGGACCCTATCCGGCTGGAAGACCACCAGGGCCTGCTCATCGACTGCAACCAGGCCTTTCTCGACTTCATGGGGCTGGCGGCGAGCGAGGCGCTGGGCCAGCGGATCGCCCCTCGACTGCCCGCCGTACAGCCGCTGGGACGGGGGGAGTATTGCCTGATGGATGCCAATGGCCAGGGCCGCCATCTGGAGGTGACCCGGGTCGACGTGCCGGATGACGAGGGCAACTCCCTCGGCATCCTGACCCTGAGCCGTGACATCACCGGGCTGCGCACCACCCAGGCCCAGCTCCAGCAGGAGCAGCATTACGACAGCCTGACCGGCCTGCTCAAACTCTCCCACTTCCTGCAGACCAGCCGCCACCTCGGTGCCCGCCCGGCCAGCCTGCTGCTGGTCGATCTGCAACATTTTCGCGAGATCAACGATCGCTTCGGCATCCGCATCGCCGATCGCCTGCTCAGCCAGGTGGCCCGTCGCCTGCAACGGCTGGCGCCGCCCCAGTCCCTGCTGTGCCGGGTGGCGGCCGATGACTTCGCCCTGCTGCTGCCGGACTTGCCCCTTCCCCTGACCGAGTGGAGCCGCAACCTGCAGTACGAGTTGATGGTGCCCTATCAGGTCGAGGAGCACAGGATCCAGATCCCGGTCTTCCTCGGCATCGCCCAGGGCAAGGCCAACGATGCCGAGCGCCTGCTGAGCCATGCCGAGGCCGCCCTGGCTCAGGGCAAGCGCCAGCAGCAACACTGCACCCTGTTCGACCCCGAACTCGATGCCAAGCTCAAACGCCGTCAGCTCATCGCCGCCCAGCTGCCGCTGGCCATCAAGTCGGCCCAGCTGGTCGCCGTCTATCAGCCGATCATCTGCACCCACAGCAACCAGTTGCACGGCGCCGAACTGCTCTGCCGCTGGCCTCATGCGGAATTCGGCATGATCTCCCCCGACGAATTCATTCCCCTGGCGGAAGAGCTGGGGCTCATCGGCCAGCTCGGCCAGCTAATGCTGGAGCTGGGCTGTGCCCAGCTGGCGCGCTGGCAAGTGGCGGCGCCGGATCTGGTGCTCTCAGTCAACCTGTCGCCTCTGCAGTTCCGTGACCCCGAGCTCTGCCCGCAGATCTTCGCCTGCATCGAACGCCACGGGATAGCCCCCTGGCAGCTGGAGCTGGAGATCACCGAAGGGGTGCTGATGGAAAATGCCGACGAGATAGAGAGCAACCTCGCGAACCTGATCGAGGCCGGCTTTCAGCTCGCCATCGACGACTTCGGCACCGGCTACTGCTCCCTGGCCTACCTGCCTCGGCTGCAGGTGGCGACCCTCAAGCTGGACAGAAGCTTCACCCAGGGGTTGGCGACCAACCAGGCCACCACCGCCATAGTGCGCTCCGTCATCGGCCTCGGCCATGAGCTCGGGATCAAGATCACCGCCGAAGGGGTGGAGACCCAGGAGCAGCAAACCTGGCTGGCCCAGGCGGGCTGCGATCGCCTGCAGGGCTACCTGTTCAGCCGCCCCCTCCCCCCGGCGGAATTTGCCCGCAACTACCAGTTGCCCGCGGACTGATCGACAGACAATAAAAAAGGCCACTTCAAGTGGCCTTTTTTATTGTCTGTCATTGTCTGTCGAGGGGATTACTCCTGAAAGTAGGTGCCCCAGCCGTCGTAATCCACGCCGTATTTCTCGAGGACCGGCAGCATCTTCTCGATGTCGGCGACTATGGCTTCGATCTCCAGCTTGCGCACTACTGTGGCGTCGAAGCAGAAGATGGGTGCGCCGTCGTCCAGCTCCATCTCTTCGGCATCGGTCACTTCAAAACCGGCCTTGAACAGATCGACCGCCGCCTTCTCCAGCAGATCGAAGTCCTGGCAGGCAAAGTGGTGCTCAATCTCGTAGTCCACATCCGGATTGCTGCCGTCGGCCAGCAGCTCGTTGACGATGGCGGTGGTCTCTTCGCGCCACTCTTGCATGTTGATACTCATATAAACCCCAGACGGTATTTGATGGATGTCGACACCCGGCTGGCCGGCAATAGGCACTCTTGCCGCCAGGGGTATGGTTGCGGCAAAGCATACCCGCAGAGTGCATCCGGCTCAATGCGAGGGACCAAGATAACTGCCTCGCCCGCCCCCTCCCAAATGGTGGTGTCCGCAAAAAGGTTAAAAAAGGGTAATCAGCTGCCCAAGAATTAGATGCACATACATAACTTCACATCCTCTCAGCCACACCTTGCGTTCAGCGTCACTAGGCCACTCAAAACCAGTGCATTTCACCTTGCAGCCCTTGATGACAAATGCCCTGTCTGAAGGTATCAAGGGACGCGGGTGAATCACTGCCCGCCAGGAAAGCGGAGTCCGACGGGCTCCCTTTTTGATCATGTGAAGGAGCACATAGTAATGCCTAAAAAAACAATAATGAGCCTGCTTGTCGGCTCGACCCTTATGATTGGAAACCACGCCATGGCCGCCCCGGTCCATGGTCCCTTCGATGCCCCCCTCGCCGACGAGGTGAAGGTGCTGGAGATGCTTAAAAAGAGCGGCCACATCCCGACCCTGGCCTCTCCCGAGCAGGAGCAGGCCGCGCTGGCCCGCTATTACCGCGACAAGGCGCGGGCCTACCCGGGCGGCAGTGGCAGCCTGGCGCAGAAAGAGGGCAAGGTGCGGGAGCGCATCCTCAAGAAGATCCGCCTGAACGGCACAGCGCGGCCGGGTGACAGGGTGCCGACCCTGCTGCTCAAGGCGATCGAGCAGGAGCACTACAGCGGCAAGATGCGCAAGGACAAGATCCTCGCCATCCTGGTGGACTTCCCGGACTACCCGAAGAACAGCCTCAGCCCCGAGCTCACCAAGATGTACTACCCGGACTACACCCCGGCGCACTACAACGATCTGCTGTTCTCGGCCAAGGGCTATGCGGGACCGGGCGGCGAGCGCTTCATCTCCATGCGCCAGTTCTACGAGCAGCAATCCGGCCAGAGCTACAGCGTGGGTGGCCAGGTGGCCGGCTGGTATACCGCCGCCAAGAGTGCCGCCTACTACGGCAGCAACCTCAACGAGACGGCGGTGCGGGAGCTGGTGAAGGAGGCGCTGTTACAGGTGGCGGGGGATCCGGCCATCGATCTCGCCCAGTTTGATCAAGAGGATCGCTACGATCTGAACGGCAACGGCAACAGAGACGAGCCGGACGGCCTCATCGACCACCTGATGATCTTCCACTCCAGCGTGGGGGAAGAGGCGGGCGGCGGCGATCTCGGCGAAGATGCCATCTGGGCCCATCGCTGGAACCTCGGCGCCCCCTACCCCATCCCGGGCACCGACAGCCCGAGCGGGAACTTCGGCGGCCAGTTCGCCGCCTACGACTACACCATCCAGCCCATCGACGCCGCCGCCGGGGTCTGTGCCCACGAATATGGCCACGATCTCGGGCTGCCGGACGAGTACGACACCAAGTACAGCGGCAAGGGGGAACCGGTGGCGACCTGGTCCATCATGTCGTCCGGCTCCTGGGCCGGGGTGATCGGCGGCACCGAGCCGACCGGCTTCTCCGCCTGGGCCAAGGAGTTCCTGCAGGCCTCCCTCGGCGGCAACTGGCTGCACGGCAGCAACCTGCGGCTCGACGATCTCGGCCCCCGCGGCAACGTCTACATGCTGGATCAGGCCAACGACAAGGGCCGCAACGACGACGTGGTGCGCATCAACCTGCCCGCCAAGCAGATCCCGCTCAACCCGCCCTACGCCGGCCAGTACCAGTACCACGGCGGCAAGGGCAACGGTCTCGACAACCGCATGAGCCTGGCGCTGGATCTGACCGGCAGGCAGAGCGCCAGCCTGGCGTTCAAGGCCTGGTATCAGATCGAGGAGGGCTTTGACTATGCGCGGGTGCTGGTCAACGGCGAGCCCATCCCGGGCAACCTCACCACCGCCGACGATCCGAACGGGGTCGGCTTCGGCGTCGGCCTCACCGGCAACTCCAACGGCTGGGTCGATGCCGAGTTTGACCTGAGCCCCTGGGCCGGTCAGCGCATCGAGCTCAGCCTGCAATACCAGAGCGACGCCGGCGTGGCCGAAAACGGCCTGTTCGTGGACGAGATCCAGCTGCTCGCCGACGGAGATGTGGTGCTGAGCGACGGGGCCGAGGGCAGCGCCGCCTTCACCCTGGCCGGCTTCGTGCAGAGCAACGGCAGCGAGGCCAAGGATCACTACTACCTGGCTGAGTGGCGCAACCATGCGGGGGTCGACAAGGGGCTGGCCCACATCAACGTGGCGGATCAGCTGATGCGCTACGAGCCGGGCATGCTGCTCTGGTACGTGGACAACAGCCAGGCCAACAACTGGGTGGGAATCCATCCGGGTGAAGGCTTCCTCGGCGTGGTGGATGGGGATCAGCGCACCCTGAGCTGGAGCGATGGCGCCGTGGCCGGCACCCGCTACCAGATCCATGACGCCACCTTCAGCCTGGGCTTCCAGCGTCCGCTCGACCTCAAGCATCCGAGCGGCGCCCTGCTGCGCGACTTCTGGATAGCCCCGAACCGGGTGTTCAAGGATTCCCGCAGCTACCAGAGCGACGCCATCCCGGATGCGGGTCGCCTGCTGCCCGAGTATGGCCTCAAGATCAGCGTCACCGGCCAGGCCCGTGACATGAGCACGGGCCGCATTATCATCAGCCGTCACTGAGTCATGACGGAGTGCAACCGGGGGCCGCTGGCCCCCTTCTTGTGGCCGCCAGGCGGGAAGTCGGCGCCTGCAGCCCCTAGAGCTCCCGACAAGCTCCCCGGCGGCGGGGCGGATTGCTCGGTTATCGAGCGAACGGCACCGCAATCTGCACCCCATGGTTGACACCCAAGTCCAGAAAGGGTTTAATGCGCGCCGTTGCCCAGATAGCTCAGTCGGTAGAGCAGGGGATTGAAAATCCCCGTGTCGGCGGTTCGATTCCGTCTCTGGGCACCAACAATTCCTCCTTAGTTCAGTCGGTAGAACGGCGGACTGTTAATCCGTATGTCACTGGTTCAAGTCCAGTAGGAGGAGCCAAATTTGAAAGGCCCGCTCACTCGAGCGGGCCTTTTTGCATCTGGCGTTCGCGCGCGGCGGCGCAGCCCTCCCCACAGAGCTATGACAGGTTCTCGTCACCGTGCCAGACGTGGCCGGCATAGCAGGCCCGCGCGACCTCGTGGCAAGGGTCATCGGCGTGGCGGCGGAAGAAATGCTGATCCCGTTGCAGCAGCAGCGAGCTCATCGAATGGTTGATGCTGGCCAGCGCCTCACCGGCGGTCAGGCCGGCGACCCGTTGATCGGTGGCCAGATGGGCCAGAACTCTCTCACGACTATTCATGATCGTCTCCCTCAGTGGATCGAGTCGTGATCTGACCATAGCAGCAGCTCTCCGGCTACCGCAAACCCGGCGCCAGGGGTGGCCCCGGGCCGGTCCCGATCCCCGTCAGATCGGTACTGGTTGGAGTCTCATCACCCGGCAGGCGTCGCCAAATGAAAAGGCCCGCTCGAGGGAGCGGGCCTTGTCAGTCTGGTCATCTGCTAGCCGCCGTTACAGGCCGCCAGCAGCAGAGTGGCCCCGCAGGTGGCGCTGAACATCAGCAACCCAGCCTGCAACACCCCTTCCGGATCCGTCTGTTTTCTTCTCTTCCTGAACCTTATCCATTTAGGCTTCATCGAGCCCACCTCATCCTTTCTTGTGCGCGACTCCTGCGCCGGTTCTCCTGCCTTGCTCGGCAGGCGGCTCATCTTTGGACAAGCGCCACTCGCCGTCAATCACCCGCCGATAATAATTCCGGCCAGGCCCTCGCCGGGCCGGCAAGATGGCTCGGCGGCCGCTCAACAATAGCGAAAAGCGGCGTGACCCGTCCCCCATGCCAGGGCTATGATGAGCCGACGATTTCCTACCCTCAGGGAGACCCAAGATGAGCAGCCCCTTGCGTTATGTGCTGGACGGCATCCATTGCGAGCCACACTTCTTCACCGTGCCCCTCGACCACCAGCAGCCTGACGATGAGGAGACCATCACCCTGTTTGGCCGCACCCTCTGTCACCAGGATCGGCTGGACGATGACCTGCCCTGGCTGCTCTTCCTGCAGGGAGGCCCGGGCTTCGGAGCCCCGCGCCCGACCGCCGCCAGCGGCTGGCTCAAGCGGGCGCTGCAGGAGTTTAGGGTACTGCTGCTCGATCAGCGCGGCACCGGCCACTCCACCCCCATCCATGCCGAGGCGCTGACCCAGTTCACGCCCCGCCAGCAGGCCGACTACCTCAGCCATTTTCGCGCCGACAGCATAGTGCGGGACGCCGAATACCTGCGCGAGATCCTGAGCCCGGGCCGGCCGTGGAGCCTGCTCGGCCAGAGCTTCGGCGGCTTCTGCAGCCTCACCTATCTCTCCCTGTTCCCGGACAGCCTGCACGAGGTCTACCTCACCGGCGGCGTGGCCCCCATAGGCCGCAGCGCGGACGAGGTCTACCGCGCCACCTACCAGCGGGTCGCGGACAAGAATCGCGCCTTCTTCGCCCGCTTCCCCCACGCCCAGGCCATCGCCAACCGGCTGGCGAACCACCTGCATCACCACGAGGTGCGGCTGCCCAACGGCCAGCGCCTGACGGTGCAGCAGCTGCAGCAGCAGGGGCTGGATCTCGGCGCCAGCGGCGCCTTCGAGGAGCTCTACTACCTGCTGGAGGACGCCTTCATCGGCGAGCGGCTCAACCCCGCCTTCCTCTATCAGGTGCAGGCCATGCAGCCGTTCAACACCAACCCGGTGTTCGCCATCCTGCACGAGGCCATCTACTGCGAGGGGGAAGCCAGCAACTGGGCGGCCGAGCGGGTCAGGGGCGAGTACCCGGCCCTGGCCTGGGCGCCGGGCAAGGACTTCGCCTTCACCGGCGAGATGATCTACCCCTGGATGTTCGAGCAGTTCCGCGAGCTGATACCGCTCAAGGAGGCCGCCCACCTGCTGGCCCACAAGGCGGACTGGGGCCCGCTCTACGATCCGGCCCGGCTGGCCCGCAACACAGTGCCGGTGGCCTGCGCCGTCTACGCCGAGGACATGTACGTCGAGTTCGACTACTGCCGCGAGACGCTCAAGGGCCTCGGCAACAGCCGCGCCTGGATCACCAACGAATACGAACACAACGGCCTGCGGGCCGACGGCGAGCAGATCCTGGACCGGCTCATCCGCCTGAATCGGGATCGCTGATCCCGGCCCGGGCAGCAGGCCCGGGGCAATGACATCCTAAAATTGAGGGCGGCCCATGAGCCGCCCCACCCTGTCGGAAGCAACACACAATAATAAGGATCACCATTGGAACACCCGGAAACCTCGGCCGGCTGGCTGAGCCGTCTCTTCTATCACTGGACGGGGCCCTTGCTGCGCAAGGGTCTGAGCGAACCCCAGGTCAGCCTCGACGATCTCTATCCTCTGCTGCCGGAAGACAGGCGTGACGAGCGCGCCGACGCCTTCCTCGCGCTGACCGCCACCCGGCCGGTGCGGCCCTGGCCCATCATGGCCTTCATCTGGCATCACTACCGCGGGCGCATCGGCCTGCTCACCCTGCTGCAGCTGCTCGGCATGCTGGCGACCCTGGCCAGCCCCTGGCTGCTGAACCACAGCATGACCCAGCTCGGTGACGGAGCCAGCACAGGCC
The DNA here is from genome assembly GCF_900637545.1 of Aeromonas encheleia. Taxonomy (NCBI): domain Bacteria; kingdom Pseudomonadati; phylum Pseudomonadota; class Gammaproteobacteria; order Aeromonadales; family Aeromonadaceae; genus Aeromonas; species Aeromonas encheleia. The sequence goes on along the minus strand of NZ_LR134376.1, from coordinate 902,551 downwards.
ACAAGCTGCTGCTGGCCTTCGCCCTGTTCGCCTCGGTGCTGGCCGCCGGCATGCTGGCGGAGCACTCCCTGCAGCTGGCGCTCAAGATGCACGTCCCCATTCGCCGCCTGCTGGCCGAGTCCCTGCTCGCCAAGGTGATGAAGCTGGGGGGCAAGAGCTTTGACGACCGCGCCGGTGGCCGGGTGCAGAACCTCATCAACCGGGATGTGTGGGACATCACCTGGATCCTGGCCGATCCGGCCATGCCGCTCACCATGGCGCTGCAACTGGCCGGCACCATAGCCCTGCTGGTGTGGCAGGTGGGCAGTGCCGGCCTGGTCGGTTTCGCCGTGCTCACCCTGCTGCTGCTGGTCTCCACCCGGGTGGTGCGCCGCATGAACCAGCAGGAGCAGCAGCTCAAGCGCCAGCAGGACGAGCGCAACGGCATACTGGCGGAATATATCAAGAAGCTGCGGCTGGTGCGCCAGAACGGGCTCGGCGCCTTCTTCACCCAGGCGGCTAACGCCAAGCGCCAGCAGGAGCTCGGCGTGCTCGGCCGGGTGCTCAAGCTCGATGCCGTCAACAGCTTCCTGATGCTGAGCACCCCGCTGCTGGTCACCCTCGCCACCTTCACCACCTATCTCGCATCGGGCCAGAGCCTGACCCTGCCTCAGGTGTTCACCACCATCGCCCTGTTCGCGGTGCTGCGCATCCCCATGATGCGGCTGCCCTACCTCATCCGCACCCTGATCAACTTCAACACCGGCTTCAACCGGCTGTGCGACTTCCTCAACAGCGCGGAACAGCACCGGGATCTCAACGACCCCAGCCTGCCCGTCGGCAGCCTGCGGCTCCAGGCCGTCACCGCCCGGCACCAGCACAAGGCGGTGCTGCAAGGGGCCAGCCTCGCTATCCAGCCGGGGGAGCTGGTGGGGATCACGGGGGCGACCGGGGCGGGCAAGAGCTGCCTGCTGCACCTGATCGCCGGCTTCGACAACGAGTTCGAGGGGGAGATCCGCCGCCACGGCCGGGTGGCCCACCTCGGCCACAAGCCCTGGCTGATGAACGACACCATTCGCAACAACATACTGTTCGGCCAGCCCTGGCACGGCGAACGCTATCGCTGGGTGCTCGGCGCCTGCGCCCTCAGTGCCGACCTCAGCCTGCTCAGCCACGGCGACCAGACCCTGGTGGGCGAGCTCGGTACCCGCCTCTCCGGCGGCCAGCAGCAGCGGGTCGCCCTGGCACGCGCGCTCTATGCGAAGGCCGACATCCTGCTGCTGGACAACCCCCTCTCGGCGCTGGATCCCATCGTCTCGGCCCAGGTGCTGGAGCAGGGGCTCGCCTTCAAGCCGGGCCCCACCCGGCTGCTGGTGAGCCACGATCCGGACGTGCTGGCCCACTGCGATCGGGTTATCCGGGTCGAGCAGGGCCAACTGGTGGAGCTCGACGCACACCAGCTGGCGGATCTCATCCAGCATCCGCTCCCCGCCCCCATGGTGGCGCCGCAGGAGGCGGAACAATTCAGCGAGGAGAAGGTGGTCGAGGGCAAGGTCGACTGGGGCCTGTTCGGCTTCATGTGGCAGCGCCTGGCCGCCCCCGGCGCCATCCTGATCGCACTGCTGCTCACCCTGGGCCAGGAGGGACTGCGCATCGCCTCGGATCTCTGGCTCGGCGGCAAGGCCGAGGTGGCGGATGTCCGCACCCTGCTCGGCATCTATGTGCTGCTGGGGGCGGGCTCCCTCGTCTGCATCATGGTGGTGCGGATCATCAACTACAAGCTCGGCCTCAAGCTGGCCTGGACCCTGTTCGACGGCATGCTGGGCCGCATCAGCCGTGCCCCCATGGCGTTCTTCGACAAGGTGCCCCAGGGGCGCATCCTCAACCGCTTCGATCGGGATCTCGGGGAGGCGCAGGAGATACTGCTGTCCATGCTGATGGGGCTGTTCGCCATGCTCATCTCGGTGTTGCTGCAGGTGGCGGTGATCGGCGTCAACATGCCGCTGCTGCTGCTCATCGCCCCCCTGGTGGGCTGGGCGCTCTATGTGCTGCAGCGCCGCTACCGGGCGGTGCAGCTCAAGCTGCGGCGCCAGTCCTCGGTGCTGCGCTCCCCGCTCTACATCAGCATCAGCGAGACCATCCGCGGCGCCCCCGCCCTGCGTCTGGCCGGCGCCGAGCGCTACGCCCTGGATCAGGTGCTGCTGCACTATGACAACAACCTGCGCAGCTGGTACACCACCACCTCCATCAACCGCTGGCTCGGCATGCACCAGACCCTGCTCTCCGCCGCCCTGGTCGGGGCCGTGGCGCTGATGGTGGCCTTCAGCAACAGCTCGCTGCTGGGGGCCGTGGCCATCACCTACGCCTTCACCGCCTCGGCCATGCTCAACTCCCTGATCCGCACCTTCGCCGAGGTGGAGCAGGTGATGAATGCGGTGGAGCGGGTGCGCGAGTACAGCGAGATCGAGAGCGAGCGCCAGGAAGGTGAGCCCCTCTCCACCCCTCATCCCAGGGTGCGCTTCGACAACCTGGGGCTGCGCTACCCCGAGGCGAGCCAGTGGGCGCTGCACAAGGTGAACTTCGAGTTGGCCCCCGGCGAGAAGGTCGGCGTCTGCGGCCGCACCGGTGCGGGCAAGAGCTCCCTGCTCGGGGTGCTGCAGGCCATGTATCCGGTCTCCCAGGGCGAGATCTACTACGACGAGCAGCCGCTGTCGGCGCTGGCGCCGGAGGCGGTGCGCGATCTGTACGACACCGTCTCCCAGACGCCGCTCACCTTCTTCGGCACCCTGCGCGCCAACCTGGCCCCCCTGACCCGCCACGACGACGAGGCGCTGGAGCTGGCGCTGGCCCGGGTGGGCCTGGCCGAGCGCTGCGCCGGTCGGCTGGACGAGGATCTCGACAAGCTGCAGCTGTCGGCCGGCGAGACCCAGCTGCTGGTGATCGCCCGCATCCTGCTGTCGCGCCGCCCGCTGATCGTGCTGGACGAGGCCACCTCGGATCTCGATCACGGCGGCATGCGCAAGATGGCGGAGCTGCTCTATCGCTACCGGCCGGAGGCCAGCTATCTGGTGATAGCCCACCATCTGGAGCCGCTCTTGTCGGTGGACAAGGTGGTGGTGATGGAGGCGGGTAGCGTGGTGGAGCAGGGCTCGCCGGTCAGCCTGCTGGCCAACCCGGACTCCCGCTTCCACCGGCTGTTCGTCGGTCAGGTCAACCGCCAGGTGGCCGAGATCACCGGCTGAAACAAAAGGGCTGCCCACGGGCAGCCCTTCTCGTCCTGCGCCCCTCAGCGCTCCATGATCTGGGTGATGTCATCCTTGTTGATCAACATCTCCCGCCCCTCTTCGTCGTAGTAGCGGTACATGCCCGTGTCCTCATCCAGCTTGGGCTTGCTGTCGGTGGTAATCATCTTCCCGTCCCGGGTGCTCATGATGTATTGAGAGCTGCACGCCACCAGTCCCAGCACACACACCAGGATCATCATCAGTCGTTTCATCGCCCGCCTCTTCTCCCTCCGGCATCCTCAGGACGAGGATGTTTCTTGAAGCCTAGCTCAAGCGCCCCCACCCGAATGAGTGTGGCCAGAATATGAGAACAGCGAGCTGAATCAGCGAGTTAACAGCGGGATGCGCCAGGAGATCCAGATGAAAAAAGGCCGGACATGGGTCCGGCCTTTGACAGGGTAACGCAGGAGCGCCATCAGCCCTTGGGCTGACGCTCACCGGTGACGGTGGGGTTCTTGGGATCTGAGCTCCACTCGTACCAGCCGCCGTCGTAGACGCTGATCCGCTTCCAGTCCATCAGCCAGGCGTAGAAGAAGGCCTCGGAGGCGCGCCAGCCGGTACCGCAGTAGAAGGCGGCCTGCTGGGTTGGCTCTATGTCCCACTCATCCCACATGGCGAGGATCTCGCGGGCCGGCTTCATGGTGCCATCCGGATTGTGGAAGTCGCTCATGCTGTTGGCATCCACCCCACCACGACCCCACTTGGCGCCGGGGATGTCACCCTTCGGCTTGATGTAGCTGTAGCCGGAGGTCTTGCCGACGAACTCGTCCCAGGTACGCACGCTGACCAGGGCGCCATCGGGCTGCTTGAGCAGCTCCTTGGCCTGGGTCAGGGAGGTGAGGTACTCGGGGTGCGCCGGAATGGCCACGCCGAACTCCTTCACCGGCTCGTACTTGTTGGCCAGGCCGGTCTCGGTGCGCAGGTGCTGCACGAACCAGGCATCCAGGCCGCCATCCAGCAGTCGCACGTCTTCCACCCCGGCGTACATCATCAGGTGAGCGGCACGGGCCGCCGCCATGGTGTTGCGGCCATAGAGGATGACGGTGGTGTCGTGACGGATGCCGTTCTCCAGCAGCAGTTGCTTGAGCGCCTCATCGGACACCTTGTTCCACAACGGCTCCTCTTCCAGGCGGTTGGTGTCGATGTAACCGGCCCCCGGGATGTGGCTCAGCAGGTAAGCCTTGGGTGAACCCCAATCCACCTCGAACAGCTTCCAGTCACCCTTGGGCTTGGCCACCACCGGCTTGCCTTCCTGCAGATCCGCCAGCCAGCGCGGGTAGACCAGCTGCTGCCAGCGGGTCAGGGCCTCGCGCGGCGCGGCCTTCCAGTCCTGCAGCTCGAACAGCTGCTTGATGCCCTGCTGGCGCAGCAGGCGGGCCACCTCGGCCACCCCGCGCGGTTCGCCATAGAGTGCCACCGGACGGTCCGCACTCAGTCCCTTCTCCTTGAGCGCCTTGGCCCACTCCTCGTCACCGTATTTCCACTCGGCGGAGAGGCTCTCGGCGCCAGCCACGTGGCCGCCCTGCTGCTCATCCGCCATGGGCCAGCCCTGGTAGAAGTAGCTGGGGCGGGTATCCAGGATGACGGCCTCCTTGGCCTTGGCATCCGCCAAGGAGAGGGGGGGCAATTCCGCCGCCAGGGCGGGCAAGGCGCACCAGAGCAGCAAGGCGGCCAGACCGGCCCGCAACAGGGCTGTGATTCGTTTCATGATGTTGTCTCGATCCATAGTGAACAAAATTAGAAAATAGAGCGGCCAAGGCGCTCCGCCAGCAGCTCCAGCGCGGCCGTGCCGGCCAGCGAGTTGCCGGCCTTGTTGAGCTCGGGTGACCAGACGCAGACACAGAGTTCGCCCGGGATCAGCGCCATGATGCCGCCGCCGACCCCGGACTTGCCCGGCATGCCGACCCGGTAGGCGAAGTCACCCGCCTCGTCATAGAGGCCGCAGGTCGCGAGCAGGGCGTTGACCTGCTTGGTGGTGCGCGCCGGCAGCAGCGGCGTGCTCTCGCCGAGGGGCACGCCACGATTGGCCAGGTAGATGAAGGTGCGCGCCAGATCGGCACAGCTCATGCGAATGGCACAGGCATTGAAGTAGCTTTGCAGCACCTTGTCCACTTCGTTCTCGAAGTTGCCATAGGCCTTCATCAGGTAGGCGATGGCCGCATTGCGGGCGGCGTGCTGATACTCGGAGCGCGCCACCACCTGATCCGCCATGATGGCCGGGTTGCCGCACAGGCGGCGCACCAGCTCCAGGGTGCGTTGGCGGGGGGCGGTGAGCCGCGTCTCCAGCAGGTCGCTCACCACCAGGGCCCCGGCATTGATGAAGGGGTTGCGGGGAATGCCCTGCTCAAATTCGAGCTGCACCAGCGAGTTGAACGGCTGGCCCGAGGGCTCCTTGCCGACCCGGGCCCAGATCTCGTCCTCCTGATAGAGGGTCAGTGCCAGGGTGAGGCTCAGGGCCTTGGAGATACTCTGGATGGAGAAGGCTTCGAAGGCGTCACCGGCGGTGAACAGCTCCCCTTGCACGGTACAGACCGCGATGCCGAGCCGATCGGCGGGAACCTGGGCCAGCGCGGGGATATAGTCGGCCACCTTGCCTTGTCCCAGCAGGGGACGAACCTGCTCGAGAATGCTGGCCAGTAATTCGGATGACAACACCATTGGCTATTCCATGACATGAAGCGGGGTGAGGGGCCGCCCCCACCGACAAAAATCCCGCCAGCGGCGGGATTTTCTATGTGCCCGTGACAGGCAGTCCGATATCAGGCCGGCTCGCCGTACCAGAGGTCGAACAGCTCGGTGACCACCACGGCTTCCATCCCCTTGCCTTCCAGCCAGGATTTGATGACGGCACGGTCTTCCTCGGTGCACTTGCCCAACTGCTGGGTGCAGATCATGCCTTCCCAGGACAGGTGACCCGAACCGGCGAAGGCCAGCTTGCGGGGTTCAATCACTTCATCAATAAACGCATCGACCACGGTATCGATGGTCTCTTCGGCGGTGCCGACCGGGAAGTTGAAACTGATGTCGAATCCCATTTCCTGGAATTCATCGACGCGCAGTTTCTTACGCAGACGGCGACTACGATTGGCCATGCTAGCTCCTTAGGTTTGTTGACACGTTAACTTAGTTAACTCGTTTGAAAATCAGATCCCAAACCCCGTGCCCAAGACGATGGCCACGTTGTTCGAATTTGGTCAGCGGGCGCCAGTCGGGACGCGGCACCCAGTTGCCGCTAGGGGCGGTGTTCTCATAGCCTTCGGCGGCACTCATCACCTCCAGCATGTGTTCGGCATAGTTCTCCCAGTCGGTGGCCATGTGGAACACGCCACCGATGGCCAGCTTCTGGCGAATGTCCTGGGCGAACGCCGGCTGCACGATGCGACGCTTGTGATGACGGCTCTTGTGCCAGGGATCCGGGAAGAACAGCTGCAGGCAGGAGAGCGAGCCGTCCGGGATCATGTGCTCAAACACCTCGACTGCGTCGTGGCAGATGACACGCAGGTTGCTGACCCCCGCCTCCTGGGCGGTGCCGAGGCAGGCGCCCACGCCCGGGGAGTGCACCTCGATGCCGATGAAGTTCTTCTCGGGGGCATTCTTGGCCATCTCCACCAGGGAGGCGCCCATGCCGAAACCGATTTCCAGCACCACGGGCGCGTCGCGCCCAAACAGCGCCACCATGTCGAGCGGGGCCGGTGCAAAATCGATACCCATGACCGGCCAGAGCTCTTCCAGGGCCTTCTCCTGCCCTTTGGTCAGGCGGCCTTCGCGACGGACGAAGCTGCGGATCTTGCGCATGAACTTGCCGTCTTCGTTAAATACATCTTGGGTCACAGGCATAATTGTCTCGTTATTTCATCAATCCGGGTCATACATCTCAGGTCAATCCGGCTGGGGACGACTCGAATGAATAGTCTCGTTATTTCATCAATCCGGGCAACACATCTCGGTCAGTCCGGCTGAGGGTCGACCTTGAGTGGCTCGTTATTTCATCAGTCGACGAAAACAGGGGAGCGAATTATCCCAAGATAGGCCCAAGGCGCAAGTGTTTAGCGCAACAAATCCCCCGTCTCTTGCCAATTCAGCCAGTTCGGTTGACAAATGCCACCCCCTTCACAGAATCTGCCGGGCGTCAGGTGCATCCTGACACGCGATAATAAAGCCATACACAACAAAGGATTGCAGTATGAAAAAAACAGTATTGTGCCTCGCCATCGCAACCCTGCTGGCCGGGTGCAACCCCTCGGACAATGATTCACAAGCCCCCGCCCCCGCCGACCAGGCCTACGAGTATCTGGTGCAGCTGAGCTCGGGCGCCGAAGGGATAGGGGCCAGACCCACAGGCACCGAGGCCGAGACCCGCGCCGCCGCCTGGATCCAGGATCATCTGACCGGCTGGGGCTACGAGGTGCAGAACCAGCCGTTTACCTACACCAAGGGCGGCGCCAGCAAGCACTCCCAGAACCTCATCGCCGAGCTCAAGGGGCAGAGCGACAGGGTGATCCTCATCGGCGCCCACTACGACAGCACCGGGGACAAGAAGGGCTCTGAGGGGGCCACCGACAACGGCGCCGGGGTCGCCGCCCTCTTGGCGGTCGCCGAGGCGCTCAAGGGCCAGACCCTGCCCTACACGGTGCGCTTCGCCTTCTTCGGCGCGGAAGAGAACGGCCTCAACGGCTCCAAGGCTTATGCCGCCGGCCTGGACGGCGCCGCCGTCACCCAGCTGCTGGCCATGGTGAACTACGACACCATCGCCGGCGGCGACATCGTCTACGTTCACTCCGCCCACTCCGACGTGAGCGAGTACAACTGCGCCGAGCCGAGCCGCTACAGCTTCGATCCCAAGGTGCGGGATCGCCTGCTGGCCATCTCCCAGCAGGGTGCCACCCCGTTCGCCATCCATCCCAGCTACGCCGGCTACCCGGAAGGGGAGACCGGCAGTTGGTCGGATCACGCCCCCTTCGCCTGCCTGGGGGTGCCCATCGCCTACGTGGAGGCGACCAACTTCACCATCAACGGGGCGGACGGCTATGACGGCTACTCCCAGAGCACCAACCCGGCGCTGTGGGACTGTTACGATGACGCCAGCAAGAGCGCCTGCGATCGGGACAGCGAGACCCAGTGGGGCAAGATCTGGCACACCCAGTACGACCGTCTCGACAAGATGGCCGAGCTGTTCCCGGGCCGGGTCCAGCAGCAGCTTGGCGCCAACACGGATCTGATGATCCGCTTCCTGAAGGAACCCGGACTCTGAGTCGGCGCTGACGGCCGAGCACGAACGGGTCAGGGGTTTTTACGCCCCGCCCCCGCTCGGAGACGATAAAATTCGGGCAGGTGTCAAACCTGCCCTTTTTTATGGATTTTTGTGACAGCCATTGCCTCATTTCTGAAATCTGATACAAACGGATAACCTGGCGGTTGAATGGAGCGACCGCCACCCAGTCAGAGAGAACCCTATGCAGCCGTTTTTTGCCCAGCGCTTCGAGAAGGTCGAACCTTCCTTTATCCGCGAAATCCTGAAAGTCGCCGCCAATCCGGAGATCATCTCCTTCGCCGGCGGCCTGCCCAACCCGAACCTGTTCCCGGTCAAGGCCATCGACCAGGCCTGCCAGGACGTGCTGCGCGAACAGGGCGCCGCCGCGCTGCAATATGCCGCCACCGAAGGCTTCGCCCCGCTGCGCCAGTACATCGCCGATCGTTACCTGACGCGCCACGGCATGACAGTGGACCCGGACAACATACTGATCACCAGCGGCTCCCAGCAGGCGCTGGATCTGCTGGGCAAGGTGCTGGTCAACGAGGGACAGGATCTCATCATCGAGGAACCCGGCTACCTGGGTGCCATCCAGGCGTTCTCCGTCTATCAACCGAACTTCCGCCCCATCACCCTGGGGGAAGAGGGGCTGGATCTGGCCGCGCTGGATGCGCTGCTGGAGCGAGGCTCCGACGCCAAGCTGCTGTACGGCGTGCCGAATTTCCAGAACCCGAGCGGTGTCTCTTACAGCCGCGCCAATCGCGAGGCGCTGGCCGAGCGGCTGGTACGCCACGAGCTGCTGATGGTGGAAGATGATCCCTACGGCGAGCTGCGCTTCGAGGGGGAGCACCTGCCCCCCATCGCCAAGCTGGCGCCGAACAATACCGTGCTGCTCGGCTCCTTCTCGAAAACGGTGGTGCCCGCGTTTCGTCTGGGCTGGATGCTGGTGCCGGACTGGCTGCGCAAGAAGGTCACCATCGCCAAGCAGGCCACGGACCTGCACAGCAACGCCTTCAGCCAGCAGGTGCTGCACCGCTTCCTGACCGACAACTCGCTGGATGCCCACCTGGAGAAGATCAAGGAAGTCTATGGTCGCCAGCGCGCCGCCATGGAAGCCGCCCTGGCTCGCCACTGCCCGCCCGGCGTCAGCTACACCCGGCCGGAAGGGGGCATGTTCCTCTGGCTGACCCTGCCCGCCAGCATCTCCGCCATGGAGCTGTTCGACGAGGCGATCAAGGAGAAGGTTGCCTTCGTGCCCGGCGCCCCCTTCTATGTGCGCCCAGAGATCAAGAACACCCTGCGCCTGAGCTTCTCCTGCGTGGACGAGGCCACTACCGAGGAAGGGGTCAAGCGGCTGGCCCGCGCCCTGGCCCGCATGCTCTGAGCCCCCGCCAGATGAAAAAAAACCAGCGACCGAGGTCGCTGGTTTTTTTTATGGCCGCCTGCCGGCCTCAGCGGCTCAGCCGCCTGCTGAATTCCGCCATCGGCATGGGCCTGCCGTAGAAGTAGCCCTGCAGGAAAGTCACGTCCCGCGCCCTCAGGTAGGCGTCCTGCACCTCGTTCTCCACCCCTTCCGCCACCAGTTGCAGGCCGAGCCGGGTCGCCAGATCGATGACGTTCTCGACGATGTGGCTGGACAGCGCATCGGACCCTATCATGCCGACGAAGCTCTGATCGATCTTGAGGAAATCAACCTGGAAGGTCTGCAGATAGGCCAGGCTGGAGTGGCCGGTGCCGAAGTCGTCGATGGCGATGAAGACGCCAAGATCGTGCAGCTCGGCAAACAGCCGGTCGCTCACCTCATCCGCCACTATCAGCTCCCGCTCGGTCAGCTCCAGCACCAGCTTGATGGGATTGGCCTCGAACGTCTTGATGAAGGCGCGGCAATCGTCCACCAGGCTGAGATCGTGGCAGTGACGGGCACAGACGTTGAACGCGAAGTGAAATCCGGCCGGCAGCTCATGCACCCTGGGTGCGAAGTGCTCGCGCACCTGGCGCATCAGCGCACTGGTCATGGGGATGATGAGGCCGGAGGCCTCCGCCATGGGGATGAAGCGATCCGGCGAGATCATGCCCTGGCGGGGATGCTGCCAGCGCATCAGCACCTCGCAGCCGCTCCAGTGCGCGTCGTCACCCGTCACCACGGGTTGCAGGTGCGGCAAGAACTCCCCCTGATCCAGCGCCCGTTTCAGCTCCTGCGTCGGTGAGGTCGAGCGCCCCATCAGCCAGAACACCCCCACCCCGAACAGCAGGCTCAGCAGGGGATAGACGATGAGACTGATCTTGGAGTAGTCCCAGATATGGGCGCCGTATTCGTCCACCGAGAGGGTGGTCGCCACCTTGAACGGGTACTTTTCCGAGGCCTGCTCCAGGTAGCCAGGCGCATCTGAGGGGAACAGTTGATTGGTGAGCTTGCTGTCGCGCAGCAGCATCTGCGGGCCCACCACCAGCCCAAGGGGAGAGGTGCGGCTCAGCATGTCGAGGATGTTGAGCAGGTAATAGCCATCGACCCCGACCAGGATGCCGTACTCCCCCACCTCCTGTCGGTAGACGATGAGCGGCCGATCCGGCGTGACCGGATTGCCCCGCATGAGATCGAGCTTGCCCTGGACATAGTCCTCGAGATAGATCCGGCCCTTGACCGGGCCATAGAGGGAGGTGCAGTAGATGGTCTCCCCCTCGGTCAGGTTGACGCTGCGCACATCCGGCACTGTCGCCACCTGATCCCGCAGGCCCTGCACTACCTCGAGGCAGGGCTTGCCCACGTTGCCCATGACCGCCGAGGCGGCCAGCTGGGCGTTGTCCAGCGTGCGGTCAAACATGCGCTGGGCATGCACCAAACGCTCCACCGCATCCTGCTTCACCCCGTCCACCGTCTGCCAAGCAACGATGGCCAGTCCCAGCACCACGGGCAACAGAGCGGCCAGCAGGGCACAGGATAGCCGGACATAGAATTGACGCACCCTCAGACGACGAAATGGCATGATTCCCCACAATGGCAAAGGCGAAAAAGCAGACAAGTCTACGCCTTGTCAGCGACTTGGCAAGTCACGAGGGCGCGAGATGAGTGGCCCATGTGGCCCCGGCTGGCCATGAAACAAGCCTCATCCCCACATCTTATTCCCGCACGCCGGGTCGCCACAGTCTCCCCCAATCTTCGCAGGCCAATCCAGGCGCCGGCGCACAAAAAATTATAATACTCGCAAAAACAGTTGCTTGTTCATCCGGACCCCGCCCTCTAGAGTAGAGCCAACAGCATCAGGGAGGCAGGACATGAAGATACTGATCACGGGGGGGACAGGCTTTATCGGTCGCCGCCTGGTGGCCCATCTCAAGGTGCAGCACGAGGTGGTGGTACTGACCCGCCAGGGTAGCCGGGCCTACGATCTGCTCGGCCACGACATCAAGCTGCTCGACAACCTGGATCGGCTGGACGATCTCAACGACGTGGACATCGTCATCAACCTGGCCGGGGAACCCATCGCCAGTGGCCGCTGGAGCGAGCAGCGCAAACAGCTGCTGTGCAACAGCCGCTGGCTGCTGACCGAGCAGCTGGTGGATCTCATCAAGCTCTCCAGCACGCCCCCCAGGTTGCTGCTGAATGCCTCCGCCATCGGCTGGTATGGCCGCCAGGGCGATGAGCCGCTGGACGAGCAGTGCCGCCAGCCCCATGACGAGTTTACCCATCGACTCTGCCAGCAGTGGGAGAGCCTGGCCCAACAGGCCCGCGGCCCCCGCACCCGGGTCTGCATAGTGCGCATTGGCCTGGTGCTCGGCCAAGATGGCGGCGCCCTGCCCAAGCTGTTGCCCCCCTATCGCTTCGGGCTGGGTGGCCCCATGGGCTCAGGCCGGCAGGTGATGAGCTGGATCCATATTCAGGATCTGGTGCGCGCCATGCTGTTCCTGCTGGAACACGACGAGTGCGACGGCATCTTCAACGGCACCGCCCCCCAGCCGGTCGACAACCGGACCTTCAGCCAGAGCCTGGCCCGCAGCCTGCACCGCCCCCACCTGCTGTGCGTACCGGCCGGGGCACTGCGCCTGCTGCTGGGCGAGGCGGCCGACCTGCTGCTCACCGGTCAGCACGTACTGCCCACCCGGTTGCAGCAGGCGGGGTTCCACTTTACCTATCCCGAGCTGCCCCAGGCCCTCGACAACCTGCTGCACGCCCCCCGCTGAGACCCACAAAAAACAGCGCCCGGCTAAGGCCGGGCGCTGTTTGAGAGAAGGGTGCAGGGTCGATTAGTCATCGGACGCTCGCGTAGCAGGCAACCAAGCATCAGCATCCCCGTTAGTCCGATTACGCCACTTCGTGGCTAATCGAATCTACAGCAGCCCCTGCCCCAGCCCTCGCAGCCGATCGCTCAGGGTTCCCGCCAGCAGCTGGCGGCGCATGCCCTGACCGGCCAGGGTCACCAGCAGCGCCCCCAGCAGCGGCAGCCCGGCCCAGATGGCCCAGTGGAACTGCCAGCGGCCATCGAACCACCACCACTGCAGGCCGAACGAGCAGAGCTCGACCACCATGGCGGCGCACAACCCCGCCAACAGGCCACTCGCCACCAGCTCCCAGCGCAGCATCTTCTCGAGCAGGGCGCTGCCGGCCCCCAGGGTGCGCATCAGCAGCAGCTCGCGCCGCCGATGGGCCATGCTGGCCTGGGTCTGGGTCAGCAGCACCAGCAGGGCGGCCACCGTCACCAGCCCCAGCATCAGCCCCAGCGCCCGGCTCACCTGATCCGAGACCACGGTGAGTCGGGCGATCAAGTCCTCCACGTCGATGAGGCTGACGGTCGGATGCCGGCGGATCAGCTCCACCTCGGCGCTGCGTCCCTCGGGGGGCAGGCGATAGCTGCCAAGCCAGGTCTGGGAGAAGGGTGCCAGCAGATCCGGCGAGAAGATCATGTAGAAATTGGGCCTCATGTTGTCCCACTTGATGGATCTCAGGCTGGTCACCCTGGCCTCGAAGCTGCGCCCCTCTATGGTGAAGCCGAGCACGTCGTCGAGGGCGATGCCGAGCTGGCCCGCCAGCACCTCGTCGACGGAGACCTCCCCCTTGCCGGCGAGCCATTGCCCCGCGGTCAGCTGGTTGTCGGGGGGGAGCGCCGCCGTGGTGGTGAAGTTCAGCTCGCGGTTCACCCCCTCCCGCGCCGCATCCTCACCCACCGCCTGGCCGGCGATCCGGGTCAGGCGCCCGCGCACCATGGGATAGAAGTCCGAGGTGATGGCGCCGGCCTGGCGCAGGTCAGCCAGGATCCCGTCCCGCTCCTGATCGGCCACATTGACCAGGAAGCGATTGGGGGCATCCGCCGGCAGCCGGGCGGAGAAGTCGTCCAGCAAGTCGACCCGCGCCGCCCACAGCAGCCCGAACAGCATCAGCGCCAGCGCGAAACCCGCCAGCTGGAACAGGCCGCTGCCCCGCTCGCGGGAGAGGTGGCTGATGGCCAGGCGCAGGGCGTGAGGTCCCTTGAGCCGGCTGCCGAGTCGCAGCAGCCCGGAGGCCAGCACGGCCAGCAACCCCATCAGCACCCCCATGCCGCCGATGAGCCCCAGCGCCAGCCTGGCGTCGGCGGTGAAGCCCCACACCAGGCCAAACAGGCCGAGCAGGCCGACCGGCACCGTCAGCCAGGGGGGTACGCCCGCCTCCAGCTCACGGCGCAGCACCCGCAGCGGCGGCACCTTGAGCAGCCGCAGGAAGGGGATGAAGGCCAGCAACAGGGTGATGAAGAAGGCCACCGACAGGCCGAGGGCGAAGGGGCGCCAGGAGGGCGGCGGCAGATCGCTGGGCAGCAGATCCCCCAGCAGTTGCAGCGTCAGCCACTGCATCCCGCTGCCCGCCACCAGGCCAATGAAGGCACCGATCAGGGTCAGCGAGAACAGGAGCGTGCCCATCAGCTGCCAGAGGGTGCGACGGGAGGCCCCCAGCGTCTTGAGCAGCGCCACCATGTTAGTCTGCCGCTCGGCGAAGTGGCGCACCGCTATGCCCATGGCCAGGGCCCCCAGCAGCACCCCCGCCAGGGAGGCCAGGCGGAAGAAGCGCTCGGCGTTGGCCAGGGATTTCCCCACCTGGGAGCCCTGATCATCCGGCTTGATCAGCTTCTGTCCCGCCGCCAGCTTGGGCTTGAGCCAGCGCTCGTAGCTGGCGATCCCCTCACGGGGGCCCTTGAGCAGATAGCGCCACTGCTGGCGGCTGCCCGGCAGCAGGGCACCAGTCGCCTCGATGTCGGCGCTGTGGATCAGGGCCCGTGGCGCCATCTGGAAGGGGCTGAAGCCCTGATCCGGCTCCTGACCCAGCTCCCCCGCGACCTTGAGGCGGGTGTTACCGACCTCCAGCTCATCCCCGAGCCTGGCGCCGAGCAGTTGCATCACCCGGGCGGAGAGCCAGATCTCGCCGGGCGCGGGCGCCCGCTGCGGCATCAGCTCCAGCTTGCCATAGAAGGGGAAGTCGCTCGGCACGGCCCGGATGGAGGCCAGTTGCAGCCCATCCCCGTGAAACAGCATGCTGTTGAAGCTGACCGTGGTCTGGATGGAGAGGCCATACTGCCGGGCCTGCTCGAGCCAGGCCTCGGGCGCCGGGGTCGCGGAGCGCAACACCCGATCGGCGCCGATGAAGTCACGGCCCGAGGCCTTGAGCCCGGCATCCAGCCTGTCCGCCACCAGCGCCACGCTCAGCACGCAGGCCACACTCAGCGCCAGCGCCAGCACAAACCAGCGCAGCTCGCCGCTGAAACCCTCGCGGCGCAGCAGCTTAAATCCCAGTCGCCATTGACTCATGACAGCTCCCTGACTCGGGAGGCTGGGACGGCTTCGGGTGCCGGCGCATCCGACGCCAGTCGTCCCGCCGCCATCACCAGCTGCCGTTGGCAGCGCTGGGCCAGTTCATGATCATGGGTCACCACCACCAGCGTGGTGTTGTGCTCACGGTTGAGACGAAACAGCAGCTCGATCACCGTCTCCCCGGTCTTGCTGTCGAGGTTGCCGGTCGGTTCATCCGCCAGCAGCAGGCTGGGCCGGGTCATGAAGGCCCGGGCGATGGCGACGCGCTGCTGCTCGCCGCCGGACAGGCGCGGCGGCAGGTGATGCAGCCGCTCGCTGAGCCCCACCTCCGCCAGCAGCTCCCTGGCCCTGGGGGCACAATCGGTCTCGCCGCGCAGCTCGGCGGGCAACATGACGTTCTCCAGCGCGCTTAAGGTCGGCAACAACAGGAAGGACTGGAAGATGAAGCCGACCTGCTCGGCGCGCAGGCGGGCCCGGCCCTCCTCGTCCAGCCGGGTCAGCGACTGACCGAGGATCTCGATGTCGCCGCTGCTCGGCAGATCCAGCCCGGCCAGCAGGCCAAGCAGGGTGGATTTGCCGGAGCCGGAGGCACCGACCAGGGCCAGCGTCTCGCCGGTATTGACTTGCAGGTCGATCCCTTCAAGGATGGTGAGGCTTTCCTGGCCGAGACGAACCGTCTTGCCAAGGTCCCTGACGACGATAATGGGAGTTGAACTCATGATGCGTTTCCTGTTTACCTTGACCCTTGCCGACAATAACTAATGGGTACTGAACCCATGATGCATGTCCTGTTTGCCCAGACCCTTGCTGACAATAAACAATGGGCACTGAACCCATGATGCATGTCCTGTTTGCCCAGGCCCTTGCTGACAATAAACAATGGGTACTGAACCCACGATGCATATCCTGTTTGCCCAGGCCCTTGCTGACAATAAATAATGGGCACTGAACCCACGATGCATATCCTGTTTGCCCAGGCCCCTAATGACAACGAATGATCGGAGTTGAAATAATGACGCGTTTCCTGTTCGCCTTCTGCTGCCTGGTTTCATCGGTGCAGGCCCAGACCCTGCTGGTGCTGGGAGACAGCCTGAGCGCCGGCTATCAGATGCAGGCCGAGCAGAGCTGGCCTGCCCTGCTCGAGCAGAAATGGCGGCAGCAGGGCGGCGAGCACAGGCTCATCAACGCCAGCATCAGCGGTGAAACGACGCAAGGGGGGCTGGCCCGCCTGCCCGCCCTGCTCGAGCAGCATAAACCCGACTGGGTGCTGATCGAGCTGGGTGCCAACGATGGCCTGCGCGGCTTCGCCCCCGCCATCACCCGTGACAACCTGGTCAAGATGGTGGCGCTTGCCAAGGCACAGCAGGTGAAGACGGTGCTGACCCAGATCCAGCTGCCCCGCAATTATGGTGCACGCTATCTGCGCCAGTTCGAGCAGATCTTCCCGGAACTGGCGCAGGCCAATGGCCTGCCGCTGATGCCCTTCTTTTTGGATGATATTGCGCTTCGCCCTGAACTCCTGATGAACGATGGCCTCCATCCCACGGCCGAAGCCCAGCCGCAGATCCGCGACAGGGTCGCGAGCTTTATCGAGCCCCTGCTGACCCAATAGCCCCGCGTGATAGGCCGCTAGTCCCTAAAACAAAGCACCCGCCGAGGCGGGTGCTTTGTCATCCTGATTAAAACCTGGCAATGCCTCGATCGCAGCCGATCTGCCTGACCATAATGTCGTCGGATCGGGGTCAGGCTTGCAGTATCTGGCGTAGCCGCTCCTGGGCCACCCCCACCAGCAGATCGGGCTGGAACTTGGAGATGAAGCGATCGCAGCCGACCTTCTTGACCATGGCCTCGTTGAAGTTGCCGCTCAGGGAGGTGTTGAGGGTGATGAACAGATCGGCCATGCGCGGATCGCTGCGCACCTCGTGGGTCAGGCGGTAGCCATCCATCTCCGGCATCTCGGCATCGGTGATCATCAGCATGATCTCGTCGGTGACCGACTTGCCCGCGTCGCACCAGCCCTTGAGCAGCTTGAGCGCCTGCAGCCCATCCTGACACTCGATGACCTCGAGCCCGAGCTGGGCGAGCGTCTCCCGCACCTGGTTGCGCGCCGTGCTGGAGTCATCGACGATCAGCACCTTGCGGCCGTGCATCTGGGGCAGGATCTCCCTGTCCAGCACCTCGGCCGAGATGCGGATGTCATAGGTGATGATCTCGGCCAGCACCTTCTCCACATCGATGATCTCGACGATCTGATCGGCCCCCCGCTCCGGGACGCGCGTAATGGCGGTGAGATAGTTCGAGCGGCCCGCAGAACGGGGCGGCGGCAGTATGTCCTTCCAGGTCATGTTGACGATATGGGCCACCTGCCCGACCAGAAAACCCTGAATGCTGCGGTTGTACTCGGTGATGATGAGGTTGGAGTCGCTGTCGACCGCCATGGGGCGCATGCCGATGGCGCCGCGCAGGTTGATCACCGGGATGGAGACCCCGCGGATGTTCGCCACCCCGCTGATGTTGTGGTGGGCCCCGGGCATCTTGTTGAGGCGAGGCAGTTTCACCACCTCCCGCACCTTGAACACGTTGATCGCAAACAGCTGCTGGGAGCCCAGGCGGAACATCAGCAGTTCCAGGCGATTCTCCCCCACCAGCTGGGTACGTTGATCCACTGAATCCAATATGCTCGCCATATAAAGCCCTTACGTCCGTTTCCCGAGTGCCGCCACCGTAGCACGGCGTCGACATGCCAATCAGACCCGCATTCCCCCGCCATAGGCGCAACGCAAGTCCCTATAGAAATAATGAAAAGGGTCGAGGAAAGATAGGATCTTGACCGCGGGGCGTGATCCTCGCCCCATAGCCGCCGCATAGAGCGGGAAACCCGATCGCCATCAGCCCGACAAGAGGGTTATCGACCAGGAGGGGACAATGCTGAGCTGGGGATTGGTCTGAGGTTCCAAAAGCGCGAGCTTATGCTGCGCCCATAAAAAAACCGGCCGCAAAGCGGCCGGTCAAAAAAATACAGTAGGCAGTCAGGGAATGACTTAGAAGTGGTACTGCATGGCCACGCCAACGACGTCGTCGGTGTTCTGACCGAACTCGTTGTAACCATCAGCATCGCCACCGCTCAGCAGGTTGGCTTTGTAATCAACGTAGACGTCGAAGTTCTCGTTGATGTTGTACCAGGCACCGATGGAGACGTATTCGGTCAGGGTGTCGTCGAAGGTTTCACCCTTCACGTCCAGGCGGTTATACGCCAGGGACGGCTTCCACTGGCCCCAGGTGTATTGAACCACGGCTTCGTAACCGTTGCTCTCTTCGGCGTAGCCGTCGATGCCAGCCTGGTTCACATAGACGTGGTCTTCGCCATAGGCGTAGGACGCGGCAGCATACAGGTTGTTGGCGTTGTATTTGATACCAACGGCAGTCAGCTTAGCATCGCCGTCACCACCGAAGCTGGAGTTGGCGCTCTGGTCGGCAGTCTTGCCAGCCTGGTTATAGGCCAGACCCAGGCTGATGCCCATGTCGAAGTTGTAGTTGGCAGACAGGGCGTAACCCTCGGCGGAACCTCTCATCCAGCTAGATTCGTAGCCGGCGTTAATCCCGTCGATGGTGACGTCATCACCATTCTGCGCTTCGTTTTCGCCGGTGAACTGGGCACCCAGTACCAGACCGTCGAAGGTGTAGAAGTACTGAGCCAGGCCGTTGGTACGACCGGTACCGAATACTTCGGTACCCTTGCCCAGGCCATCGCCGCCCCACTCAGGCAGAACGTCGGTGTAGTCGTTTACGGCTTTGGCAATCAAGCCATCCTGACGACCGTAGCTGAAGGCACCGAAACGATCGTTCTTCACGCCAACGTAGGCATAACGCAGCTCGGTGTCGGAGCCGTTGGTCGGTACGTTGTACTCAACGAAGCCGTTGGCTACGGTTTCGCTGTTGATACGAGTCTCGCCACCGATACGCAGACGCAGATAGCTCTGATCGCCATTCTCGCTGTCGTTATCGCTGCCGTAGTACATGCCTTGAACACGACCACCGATGTCCAGCTTGGTACCATCTTGGTTGTAAACGGTAGAAGCTTGAGCACCACCGGCCAGCAGCAGGCTGGAGATGGCCATCGTCAATGCTGTTTTTTTCATTGTTCGTTCCTCTGGTGTAAACGCTATCAGACCTGTTGCTCGGTCGTTGTCATTTAGAAAAATTAGAATCGGGTTCATTTCCGATGACCTAGGGTAGATCTGCGAACCTTGATAGGAACTGAAGCAGTTGACGATTAATTGATGAATGGAGGCCAAACAAGGCTTCTGACCGACATAAATCGTCGCCAATTGGCTACATTTTATACGTTTCATTTGGAGACAGAGCGACACCGCCAGCCAGTCTCTACTGAGTACATGGCGGGAGGGGCAAGATGAAGAAAGGAAAAAAGGGTAAACAATGCGTCACCCTGACTGGCGAGGGCTGCCAGACCACAGGCGAGCTGTTATAGCGGCTGATACTGTGTCAGGGCCTCAGCGGGTGGTGGCACTCAGGCGGGCTGCCAGTCGAGCATGACCCTCAGCAGGTCTTTCCAGCTGAGAATGCCGACCAGGGCCCCCTTCTCCAGCACCGGCAGGCAGGAGACATGCTGCTCCAGCATCACCCTGGCCGCCTCCTGCAGCGAGCGATCGGCGGCGATGGTGATGGGCTGGCGGCTCATGATCTGGTGGGCGCGCCGGTTGAGGGTCTCGGTGTCGCGGTTCATCTCGGCATCGGTGTCGAGATAGGGGCTGAGGGCGCGCAGCAGATCCCTGTCCGAGATGACCCCCATCAGCACCTCGTCTTCCAGCACCAGCAGGTGGCGAAAGTGGGCCTGCTCGAAGATCTCCTTGATGACATTGAGCCTGTCATCCATGGAAACGGTCGCAACCCGGGTCGTCATGATCTCTTTAATCAGCATGGCAGCCTCCTGTCCCCTGACAGATGTCTCTGTTATGGCACGTTTTTCTTGCCGCAGCCAGCCAGGCACCCCAGCCTAAAGTGCAAATCTGCGCCATTTCACGTAAGATCCGCGCCAGTTTTCTCCTTCATCTTGAGCCAAGCAGATCCATCCATGATAGTTGCCAGTCAAATCGAACTGATCCGCGGCGGCCGCACGCTGCTGGACAACGCCTCCGCCACCATACACCCCGGCCACAAGGTGGGTCTGGTAGGCAAGAACGGCTGTGGCAAGTCCACCTTTTTTGCGCTGGTGCGTGGCGAGCTGGCCATTGACAACGGCAGCTTCAGCCTGCCCGCCGGCTGGCAGATCGCCGGCGTCGCCCAGGAGACCCCGGCGCTGGACTGCTCCGCGCTGGACTACGTAATAGATGGCGACAAGGAGTTCCGTGCCCTGGAGGCCCAGCTCGCCCAGGCCGAGCAGGATGACAACGGCCTGCTGGTCGCCGAGCTGCACGGCCGGCTCGACACCATAGGCGCCTACAGCATCCGCGCCCGCGCCGCCGAGCTGCTGCACGGTCTCGGCTTTGGCGGCGATCAGCTCGACTCGCCAGTAAGGAGTTTCTCCGGTGGCTGGCGCATGCGCCTGAACCTGGCCCAGGCGCTGCTGTGCCGCTCCGACCTGCTGCTGCTCGATGAACCGACCAACCACCTGGATCTCGATGCCGTCATCTGGCTGGAGAAGTGGCTCAAGGGCTATCAGGGCACGCTGGTGCTTATTTCTCACGATCGCGACTTCCTCGATTCGGTCATCAACCGCATCATCCATATCGAAAACGGCAAGCTGAACGAATATACCGGCGGCTACTCCGACTTCGAACTGCAGCGCGCCGAGCAGCTCGCCCAGCAGCAGTCCATGTACGAGAAGCAGCAGCGGGAGATCTCCCACATGCATGCCTATGTGGACCGCTTCCGTTACAAGGCCTCCAAGGCCCGCCAGGCCCAGAGTCGCCTCAAGGCCATGGAGCGGATGGAGAAGCTGCTGCCGGCCCACGCCGACTCCGAGTTCAGCTTCGAGTTTCGCGAGCCGTCGGCCCTGCCGACCCCGCTCATCGCCATGGAGAACCTCAGCGCCGGTTATGGTGACAAGGTGATCCTGGAGAAGATCAAGCTCAACCTGGTGCCGGGCTCGCGCATCGGCCTGCTGGGGCGCAACGGCGCCGGCAAGTCCACCTTCATCAAGATGCTGTCGGGCACCAACCCACCGCTGTCGGGCAAGCTGGAGGTGAGCGCCGGGGTCAGCATCGGCTACTTCGCCCAGCATCAGCTGGAGACCCTGCGCCTGGACGACACCCCGCTCGATCACCTGGCACGCCTCGCGCCGGACAAGACCGAACAGGAGCTGCGCAATTATCTCGGCAGCTTCGGCTTCCACGGCGACAAGGCGCTGGACAAGGTGGCCCCCTTCTCCGGCGGCGAGAAGGCGCGGCTGGTACTGGCGCTGGTCACCTGGCAGAAGCCGAACCTGCTGCTGCTGGATGAACCGACCAACCATCTGGACCTGGAGATGCGCCACGCCCTGACCATGGCGCTGCAAGGCTTCGAGGGCGCCATGGTGGTGGTCTCCCACGACAGGCACCTGCTGCGCACCACCACGGATGACTTCTATCTGGTGCACGGCGGCCGGGTCGAGCCGTTCGACGGCGATCTGGACGACTACCACAAGTGGCTCGGCGAGCAGGACAAAGAAGCGAACGCCAAGCCGAGCGACGGCCTCGTCTCCGCCAACTCCGCGCTGGCGCGCAAGGATCAGAAGCGGCGCGAGGCGGAGTTCCGCCAGCAGACCCGGCCCCTGCGCCAGAAGCTGGAGAAGCTAGAGGCCAGCATGGAGAAGCTGCAGACCCGGCTCGCCGCGGTGGAGGAGCAGCTGGCCGACCCCGCCATCTACGAGGAGAGCGCCAAGAGCCGGCTCTCCGAGCTGCTCAAGTCCCAGGGCCCCCTCAAGGAGGAGCTGGAAGGGGTCGAGCTGGAGTGGATGAGCCTCTCCGAGGAGCTGGAAAGCCAGGAGCAGGCCTTCTTTGCGTGACGAACGAGGGGTGGCGGCCGAGCGGGTCGCCATCCATGAACTGCCCACCCCGCTCGCATTCTGGCACTGGAGCGGCAAGGTCTATGGCACACGCAGCCAGGACTGGCTCAGCCTGCAGGCGCAGGGGGGCAACATCAACCTGGCCCTGCTGCTGCACCGGCTGGATCAGGATGGCATCCCGGTCGAGCTCGGCACGCTGCAACCGGCGCTGGTGCAGACCGAGGTGGTGCTGACCCCCTGGCGGGCCCTGCGCCAGAACGCCAAGGCGCGGCTGGATGAGGCCGAGTACCAGTCCATGCTGGCCCACGAGCTGGAGCTGGAGCGGCTGCAACAGGGCGTCCTGCTGCAGACCCTGCGCAGCCTCAGCCTGACTCGGGGCGAGAGCCACAATCTGTTGAACTATCTATCGTTACTGGGGGCCCAGCAGGGCCCCCTCAGAGACCTAATATGCTGAGTTATCGCCACGCCTTTCACGCCGGCAACCACGCCGACGTGCTGAAACATGCCGTCCAGGCCCTGATCATCGAGTCCCTCAAGAAGAAGGAGAAGCCCTTCATCGTGCTGGACACCCATGCCGGTGGCGGTCTCTACGACCTGCGCGGCGACTGGTCCCAGAAGAAGGCGGAGTACGCCGACGGCATAGGCCGCCTGTGGGACGAGCGCGCCCAGTGGTCTGCCATGGCGCCCTATCTTGGCGTGATCGAAGAGATGAATAGCGATGGCCAGCTGCACTACTACCCGGGTTCCCCCGAGCTGTCGCGCCGTCTCGCCCGCGAGCAGGACAAGCTGGCGCTGATGGAGCTGCACAACAACGAGGTGGAAGACCTGCGCGCCAACATGGGCTACGACCCCCGCGTCGCCGTGCACCATCGCGACGGTTTCGAAGGGTTGATCGCCCTGCTGCCGCCGACCCCGCGCCGCGGCCTGGTGCTGATCGACCCGCCCTATGAGCTGAAGGAAGACTACTTCGCCGTGGTCGATACCCTGAAAAAGGCGCAGAAGCGCTGGGCCACCGGCATCTATGCGCTCTGGTATCCCATCCTCGGCCAGGAGGCGGACAAGTCCCGCGACATGCTCAAGGCGATCAAGCGGGAGAACTTCGGCAACGTGCTGGTGGCCGAGCTGGAAGTGGCCGGCCAGACCAGCGACTGGGGCATGAACGGCTCCGGCATGCTGATCATCAGCCCCCCCTGGATGCTGGCCGAGCAGATAGAGGCCTTCCTCAAACCCCTGTGCGCCAAGCTGGCCCAGGGTGCCGGTGCCCAGTACAGGGTGGAGTGGCTCAACAAGGCCGAGGATTGAGTCCTCACCGACTGCAAGAATGACAAAGCCCCGAAAGGGGCTTTTCTATTTCTGCCGTTGCCGGGATGACGACTCAGGCCCGGACGGGCATATCTCGCCAGAGCGCCAAAATGAGCAGCGCCAGCAGGGCCAAGGGCGGGGCCAAGCAGAGCAGCACGCACAGGAAGGTGATCAGCACGGGATGCTGGCTCTTGCGGCGCGCCAGCCGCCACGACACCGACAAGGATCATCAGCAGCAGGGCGAACAGCACAAACAGGTTGGCATTGAGGGTCATGAAAGCTCCTTTTTCATGGCAAAGGCACACTCTATCGCCACCGAGCCCCCAGACAAGTCCCCAATCTGATGGCCTCGACCTCGGTCGATAGGCTTTTCCTATTCAGCTTATAGATGAGAATAGTTTTCATTTGATGTAGCTCTGGGTGATACTGCACTCATCGCCAGAGGAGACACCACCATGAAAAAGACCATCAGCTTCGCCGTTCTGCACTTCAGTGTCGCCTTCACAGTGGCTTACCTGCTGACCGGCGAACTGCTCACCGCCAGCCTGATCGCCCTGATCGAGCCCGCCGTCAATACCGTCGCCTTCTACTTCCACGATCGCGCCTGGCACAGAGCCAAACCCGATCACAGCCTGCAGGCCAAAACCAGCAGCTTCGCTCTGGTGCACTTCTCGGTGGCCTTCGCCGTCGCCTACCTGCTGAGCGGCGAGCTGCTGACCGGCGGCGTGATGGCGCTGATCGAGCCTGCCATCAATACCGTCGTCTTCTTCTTCCACGAGCGACTTTGGCGCGCCCGCCAGCAACTGGCACTGGCATAAGGGGGGGGACGACCAGCCCTTCCCCTTCACGAGCGGCTATAGCAGCCGCCAAACCCTGGTGCTGGCCTAAAAGAGGCCGGCAAAACCGGCCCCAGGAGCACAATGAGGGGGCATAGCCCCCTCCTACAGACCCGCGACGCCGACACTCCTCTTGCCATAGCGACTCATTATTTGATCCCGCCCAGAAATCCATCACCCTGCCCTTCCCCTCCGCGCCACCCTCGCTAACATACCCGAATGGCAATACATGCCTCATTGGAGTCACCCATGAGTCACGCCATCCCCCAAGCGCAGCCAAATAGCAGCACACTGGAAGCTGACATTCAGGGGCGGTAGCTTGCCTAAAAGCGATAGCCAGCAAGCAGAGCGGTTTCTTGTCCAAAAATTTCTGAGTGGAGGCTGTGCATGGAAACGCAAACACTGCATCGGGGTCGGCTGATCGACCACATTCAGCTGGTGGTAAAGGACTTGGCCGCCAGCCAGCGCTTTTACACGGCCGTGTTGGCCGCCCTCGATATTCAGCTGGGTGGCGCGGGTGACCGCTACTTCTGGGCAGACGAGCTGTTTGTCACCTCGGTCGACAGCCCGGCGGCGCTCGGGGTGCTGACCGGTCGCCACCATCTGGCCTTTCAGGCGCAAGACAGAGCCACTGTGGAGCGCTTCTATCAGGCGGCGCTGGCCTATGGCGGCCAGGACAACGGCGCCCCCGGCGAGCGGGTCTATCAACCCGGCTACTACGCCGCCTTTGTACTCGACTCGGACGGCAACAATATCGAAGCTGTGTATCACGGCGAGGCAACGCGCAGCGCGGGATCTGTGGTGATTCGGTTTTAGTAAGAGAACAGAATCTCAGTAATTTTAATTCCGCTATGGTGTAGCTGAGACGATACCCCAGCTCGCAAGCTGGGAGGAGGTCGCTACATTCGACTGCATATAGCAAATATCATGGAGAATATTACTTGATACATGAACTAGTCGAAAGTTTTCAACATGCTTTGCTTGATGAGTTAAATGAGGCCGATTTTGTTGACGCCGAGTTGAGTTCTTTTCCCTATGGTTCTTGCGAAATAACAAGCCATATGTTAGGCATATTCCTAGAATCGAAAGGGATTAGCAAGGTAGTTATAACCCGAAATAGTAGAGATGACTCGATTCACTATTGGGTTGTTGTTGATAATAAGTTAATTATTGATTTAACTACCCATCAGTTTTCTGACAGTGAAAGCAATTGTATAGTAACTGAACATTCATCATTTCATGGTAAATACAACCGCATAGAGGAATTCAAACCAAATCATTGGTTCCTGAAAAGGTGTGGAAGCCTGTACGGATACACACTTTTTTATGATAATATTGTTAAGCGTTTAGAACGCATATAAAAAGGAATGAAAGAGAGAACTGCAACGCGTGTTCCTCTCAGCTAAATTGAGCATACTTACATAACCTATGACTTTAAATTATCTAGCCATTAAACCATCGTTATATTTCAGATCATATCGGAGGTAAATTGAAAGAGTCGTTGATACAAGATATACATAAAATACGAACTATCCTAAAATCATTTAAAAAACCTGACTTTCACTCAGGTACTAATTTTTATACTTGTCTAAATGGCTTTCCTGCTGGGTGTTGTGGAGACACAACAAACCTATTAGGTTTATTTATCACAAAAATTTACGATAAGAGATGTATTTATATCTCCGCGACGGGATTGGGGAAAAACAAAGATTTATCTCATGCATGGCTTAGCTGTGATGATTATATCATTGACATTACAGCCGATCAGTTTAACTCAATCGGATACGACCTTAAACCCGTTATTATTTCTAAAGAGAGCGTTTTCCATGCGCAATTCATTCAAACCAAATCCTATGAATTAAATGTAGACAGGTTGAGGTGCACACCAATCTTTAGTGTTCTTGAGCGTGTCACATTGGAAATGCAGTAAGAAATAAGGAACATTTAAGAAATGCACCATATCTATGGATATATTAGCCATGGCCAAGTAAGGTGGATATCCCAACATATATTTCACATCTAATAAAATCTCTAACAGTTTATTTAAGTCGCTCACTAGGACTATCGAAAGCCAGCCACTCAAGCAAATTACAGCCATTCAGGAGAAACCACATGCGCTTCATTTTTACAGTCTTTGTTCTTGCGGTCTTTCCTGTAAATGCTGCTTTTTTAAATACAGAGCCATCAGCTGTGTGCAATTATCTGACAGGTGACGGTCTCGCGACAAGAGGCTGGAAAAACCAATACGACAATGAATTTGGCTGTTCGTCTCCATACAAAGAAATCGGCACAGGTATGCCACTTGCGAATAATCTTTCCTACTACGTCGAGGGTAGTTCTTCTGAAGCAAGGCTCGTAAAGTTGGTCGTAAACATCAACAACAAAACTTTGGCAGGATCTGCTTATACGGAACTGCTACAGGCTTCGCAAGAGCTAAGCCTTAAACTGTCTGGCGTGAAATTGCCCGAAGAAATATCTAGCGCAATCAAAAATGGAAAAAAGGCATCTGCCAAAGCTGGCAACACAGCAATCGAAGTAATCCGAATAGATTGGCCAACAGGCAAGGGGCACGAACTTAAAGTGTTCTTTGAGTAATCATGAGGAAAATCTGGGACACCCATCATCTCGATAGCAGACTTGCCTGACAAGGTGGGTGTCCTCTGTCAGCCGTCCCCCGTCAGTTCCGGCCAATCCAACTCTCCCCTCCCCCGCGGGGATTCAATCCCCCCCGCCACTGGCCTATAGTGGGCTCCTTTCACACCACCTTTGCGAGCAGCAAGATGTATATCGGCGAATTTGCCCGGCTGGCGGGCACCACACCCAAGGCAGTCCGTCTCTACGAGCAGCTCGGGCTGCTGCCCGAGCCCAGGCGGCGCGGCAAGTATCGCGTCTACCGGGCTGAGGATCTGGAGTGGGTCGGCTTTATTCGCCAGGCTCAGCAGCTCGGCTGCAAGCTGAGCGAGCTTGTCCCCTTGCTGGCAGGCCTCACCAGTCTCGCCCAGTTTCCCTGGCAGAAGGTGGAGCAGCTTATCGCGGGCAAGCTGGCCCAGATCGCGGCAGAGGTGGCAAGGCTGCAGCACCAGCACCACTCCCTGACCCAGTGCGCCGCGCTGCTGGCGCAGCACCCCTGCCGCTATGGCGCCCCCGGCCAGACCGAGCCGCTCCCACAGGCTGAGCAAGGGCTTGCAGGACGGGCGCACAAGGTGGCTTGACTCTGCCCTATGGGACAAGGGGTGTAATGGGGGCTCACTTCATCAGGAGCCACGCCATGACACCCAAGCTGCTTATCATCAACGGCAACCCCAAACCCGACAGCCTCTGCCATGCCCTGGCCCGGGAGTATGCCCGCAGCGCCGAGGAGGGCGGCGCAGAGGTCACCCTGCATCACGTGGGGGAGCTCGCCTTCGAGCCGGATCTGCACCATGGCTATGACGAGGCGCAGCCCCTCGAGCCCGATCTGCTGGCATTGCAGCAGAGTCTGAAGCAGGCCCAGCATCTGGTGATCGTCGCCCCCCTCTGGTGGGGCCATCTGCCGGCCCGGCTCAAGGGCTTGCTGGACAGGGTGCTGCTCTCGGGGTTCGCCTTTCGCTATCAGAAGGGCAAGGCCCTTCCCGAGCGCCTGCTCGCCGGCAAGACGGCGCGCCTGCTGCTCACCATGGACAGCCCGCTCTGGTACTACCGCTGGTGGCTGGGCTCCCCCGTCGAGCGCACCCTCGACAAACCCGTGCTGGGGCTCTGTGGCATCAGGCTGACCCATCGCCAGCATCTGGGGCCTGTCCATACCGCCAGCGAGCGGGAGCGACAGCGCTGGTTGGGCCGGGCGGCGGCCGCGGCCCGCCATGATACGCAGCGGCTGGTGCGGCGACTCACATAAACAAAGGCCACGGCAGCCTGCCGTGGGCCCTGATGCCGGATGTTGTCGGCAACGGGGCCCAGAGAGACGGGCAAGCTTGCCTGGGGTGAAAAAGTCCTCGGCGGCCCCGCCTCATTGTGCTCTAGTAGGCGGGTATTCCCCCCCTCTCAGGAGCCTTTCCGATGAACAAGATGTTGCTTGGCACCCTCTCCCTCATGCCACTGTTGGCCAGTGCCGCCACCCCCTCCTTCGACTGCGCCAAGGCCCACGGCACCACCGAGCAGCTTATCTGCCAGGATGCCGGGCTGGCTGCGCTGGATAACCAGCTCTCGACCCTCTATCCCAAGGCGATGAGCAAGCTCTCGGCCGAGCAGCAGAAGACCGAGAAGGCGATGCAGCGCGGCTGGATCAAGGGCCGCAACGAGTGCTGGAAAGACACGGATCCACGCAAGTGCATCGACGCCAGCTATCAGACTCGCATCACCGAGCTGCAGATCAAGGGCGGCCAGTTGGTGGTGCCCTCCCCCGTGCTCTATCAATGCGGCGACAAGCTGAGGCTGACCACCTACTTCTATCAGGATGCCAAGATCCCCGCCGCCGTCATCAATCTGGACCCGGATCAGCAGGTGCTGGCGTTCGGCGTCCCCGTTGCCAGCGGCACCCGCTACGAGGGGCAAAACCTCAGCCTCCTGACCAAGGGCAAGGACGCCACCCTGGAGCGTTACGGCGAGCCACCCCTGCAATGCCAGGCGCAGGGCAAGGCCGGCGCCGAGTAAAATACATTCATAAAAAAGCCCCGCGATGCGGGGCTTTTTTCATTCAGCGTGCTTGATTCAGCGTGCAATGACCGGCTCGCCCACCGCATCCGGCGGGGTCTGGAACTCGCGCTCGGCCTCGTCGAAGCGATCCAGCATGGCCTTGGAGGGTGCCTTGTCCAGCAGGCTGAACACCAGGATCGCCAGACCGGAGAAGACGAAGCCCGGGATGATTTCATACAGCCCCAGCCAGCCGAACTGCTTCCAGACGATGACGGTCAGGGCACCGACCAGCATGCCGGCCAAGGCGCCGTTGCGGGTCATCCGCGACCAGAGCACCGAGAGCAGCACCACGGGACCGAAGGCGGCACCGAAGCCGGCCCAGGCGTAGCTCACCAGCCCCAGCACCCGGTTCTCCGGGTTCACGGCCACGGCGATGGCGATGAGCGAAATCACCAGCACCATGGCGCGACCGACCCACACCAGCTCTTTCTGGGAGGCGTTCTTGCGCAGGAACGGCTTGTAGAGATCCTCAGTGATGGCGCTGGAGCAGACCAGCAGCTGACAGCTTAGCGTGCTCATCACCGCCGCCAGGATGGCGGAGAGCAGCACGCCGGCAATCCAGGGGTTGAACAGTATCTTGGAGAGCTCGATGAAGACCCGCTCCGGGTTGGCGGTGACGCCGGCAGCCTGCTCCGTGAAGGTGGAGAAGTAGGAGAGACCGAAGAAGCCGATGGCCACGGCGCCGCCGAGGCAGAGCACCATCCAGGTCATGCTGATGCGACGGGCGCTGGCCATGGAGTGGTGGGAATCCGCCGCCATGAAGCGCGCCAGTATGTGCGGCTGACCGAAGTAACCCAGTCCCCAGGCCATCAGGGAGATGATGGCGACGAAGTCCAGGTTCCTGAACATGTCGAGGTTGCTGGCGTTCTGCGCCGCCACCTGCACCATGGCGGTGTCGATGCCGCCGACGGCGATGATGACGAACACCGGGGTCAGGATCAGGGCGAAGATCATCAGGGTGGCCTGCACCGTATCGGTCCAGCTCACCGCGAGGAAGCCGCCGAAGAAGGTATAGCTGATGGTGGCCGCGGCGCCGACCCAGAGGGCGGTGTCATAGCTCATGCCGAAGGTGCTCTCGAACAGGCGGGCCCCCGCCACCACGCCGGAGGCGCAGTAGATGGTGAAGAACAGCAGGATCACCAGGGCGGAGAGGATACGCAGCACCCGGCTCTTGTCCTCGAAGCGGTAGGTGAAGTAGTCCGGCAGGGTCAGGGCGTTGCGGTTCTTCTCGGTGTGAACCCGCAGCCGACCGGCCACCCAGCGCCAGTTGAAGTAGGCGCCTATGGTGAGGCCGATGGCGATCCAGCTCTCGGAGATACCGCCGATGAAGACGGCGCCCGGCAAGCCCATCAAGAGCCAGCCACTCATGTCGGAGGCCCCGGCGGAGAGCGCTGTGACCCAGCTGCCCATACGGCGGCCGCCGAGAATGTAATCGTCAAAGTTGCGGGTGGCGCGATAGGCGATGAAGCCGATCAGGACCATACCCAGGATATACACCAGGAAGGTGATAAGCATTGGGGTGCTAGCTGTCATGCAAAACTCCGTTATGTGACTCTTGTACCCGTTCTCACGACGGGCTCTTCCTTAAAAACCGGCCTAGAGTAATCAGCAGATACACTAAGCTCAACTGTTTTTAACAAATAAAAAACACAATGAAAACGTTTCACCCTTAACTAAGCAACTACTCAAGGATGAATTAGCCGAATATTCTGCCACTACAGCAACGACTTATCCTGACTGCCAGCTTGCTCGGCGCCACAAAAAAGCCCCGGCCTAGGCCGGGGCTCGATATCGATGACGGCAGGCTCAGCGACTGATGGCGATGGGCATGCCGCTGCGCTGTTCCAGTGCCTGCTTGATCAGCTGGGAATCGCTGTCGGCATGGGCGATGAAGCGGGTCACCGCCGGGGTGATGGGCAGCGGGGCCGGCAGGCTGGAGTTGAACTCCTCCTGACTGCGGGACAGCGGCTGGTGCACTTCCAGATAGCGGCGGCCATCCGGTTCGACCGAGGCCTTGATCGGCTGGTTCACGAACTGAACGCGGGTACCGACAGGTACCTGCTTGAACAGGTATTCGATGTCTTCGTTGCGCAGGCGCACGCAGCCGTGGCTCACCCGCAGACCGATGCCGAACTGGGCATTGGTGCCGTGGATGGCGTACATCTTGCCGATGTAGAGCGCGAACAGCCCCATGGGGTTGTCCGGGCCGGCCGGCCAGACCGCCGGCAGGGGCTCGCCACGGGCGGCATACTCGGCGTGCATCTTGGCGGTCGGGGTCCAGGTCGGGCCCGCCTTCTTGCGCTGCACACTGGTCACCCAGTTCTCAGGGGTATCGGTGCCGAGCTGGCCTATGCCGATGGGCAGCACTTGCACCACCTGCTTGCCCTTGGGGTAGTAGTAGAGGCGCATCTCGGCCACGTTCAGCACTATCCCCTCGCGCGGGGCATCCGGCAGGATTAGCTGGTGCGGCACGACCAGCGTCTCGCCCGCCTGCAGCAGCAGCGGATCCGCCTTGGGGTTGGCTTCCAGCATGTTGGTCAATCCCAGCTGGAACTTGGCCGCGACCGCTTCCAGGGGCTGGCCCGCCTCTTCTACCGGCACCACGTATTCCAGATTTTCACCCACCAGGCGGCTGTTGGCCGCAGGCAGGGCATATTCGACAGCAAGCGCAGGCGTGGCGGTCAGGACGAGGCTGCAGCACAGCATGGCCGCAGTTTTGTGGAGGAGCTTCATAACTTTCCTGTGATGAATGGGGTGATTCGAGACTCTGGGCCCGGCCGGGATAGGCGGTGCCATCCCGGGGCGAAGAGAAGGCCGTCATTTTTCTCCTCTGCGGGCAAAAATTCAACCGGCAAATGGGCTTATCCGCGCAGGATTGTCAGCCCCGCGCGCTCCCCATAGACCCTAGCCGTTGCCGGTGGCGGCGCCTTGCCAGGCACGCATGTCGTAACCTGTGGGCGATTGATGCAATCTCAGGTGGAATTGCCCGATAATGGCAAATATATGGTCGAAAATATCGGCCTGGATCCCCTCGTAGTCCGCCCAGGCGGTGGTCGCGGTGAAGCAGTAGATCTCAAGGGGTATCCCCTCGCTGGTCGGTGCCAACTGGCGCACCATCAGCGTCATGTCCTTGCGGATGCTGGGGTGGGCCCGCAGATAGGCATCCAGATAGGCGCGCAGGGTGCCGAGGTTGGTGAGGTGGCGGCCATTGATGGGGCAGCTGATCGCATCGCTGAGCTGCTGGTTGTAGGCGCTCAGCTCCTGCTGCTTGCGGCTGAGGTAGGGCGCCAGCAGCTGGGCCTGCTTGAGTTGCAGCTGCTCCTCCGCCGTCAGGAAGCGCACGCTGGTCATGTCGATGTTGACGCTGCGCTTGATGCGGCGGCCGCCGGACTCCGTCATCCCCTGCCAGTTCTTGAACGAATCCGAGATCAGCGCATAGGTGGGGATGGTGGTGATGGTCTTGTCCCAGTTCGACACCTTGACCGTGGTGAGACCGATGTCGATCACCTCCCCGTCGGCGCCGTACTTGTCCATCTGCAGCCAGTCACCGACGCTCAGCATGCGGTTGGCCGAGAGCTGGATCCCCGCCACCAGGCCGAGGATGGGGTCCTTGAACACCAACATCAGCACCGCGGTCATGGCCCCCAGGCCGCTGAACAGGAACAGCGGTGACTTGCCGAGCAGCAGGGCGATCATCAGGATGCCGACCAGGATGCTGCCTACCAGCTTGACCCCCTGGAAGATGCCGCGCAGGGGCAGATCCCGTCCCAGCCGGGTGTAGCGGCTCAGGGACAACATGCAGTCGAGCAGGGCAAACAGGGAGAGCAGCAGGAACAGCAGGATCCAGAGCTGGGCCAGCATCTCGATCAGTTGCAGGCTGTCCGAGGCCTTGGGCAGCCAGATCTCGGCCTGACCGAGCAGCACGGCCCCCTGCAGCACCAGGGCGAGCCGGTAAAACAGCCGCTGCTGCAGCTGGGGTGGCAGCCACATCTGCTTGGTCTTGCCGAGCAGTCCCACCAGGCGCACCAGCAGGATGCGGTGCAGCACCAGATGCAGCAGCAGCGAGGTGAGGACGATGAAGCCCAGGGCGATCACCAGTGCCATCAGGTTGCTGACCTCGACCCCCATGCCGGTTAACCAGTGAAAAAATGTCTCCTTCATCCCTACCTCCGCTACGTGAAACTGCCGTCAGGGTACGTATCTGCCACCTCATGTCAAATGACAAGCCACTCAATCGGCGCCAGAAACGACAACGCCCGGCACGGGCCGGGCGTTGATTCAGCGCGAGGGGGCCTTAGCCGACCAGGCTCAGGGCATCGCGGGCGATGACCAGCTCTTCGTTGGTGGGCATCACCAGCGCCAGACGGCTGTCGGCGGTGGTGATGGGGCCTTCACCGCCCAGCACGGCGGCGTTGTTGGCGTCCTTGTCGACCTTGAAGCCGAACAGCGCCAGCCGCTCCAGCACCATCTCGCGCACCATGGCGGCGTTCTCACCTATGCCACCGGTGAACACCAGGGCGTCGAGGCGACCGTCCATGGCGGCGGCATAGGCGCCGACGTACTTGGCCACCCGGTAGGTGAAGACATCCAGCGCCCGCTTGGCACCGGCGTCGGTGGCATAGTTGGTGGTGACATAGCGGCAGTCGCTGCTCACCTCGGTCAGGCCCAGCAGGCCGGACTCGCGGGTGAGGCAGTGGTTGATCTGATCCACGCTGTAACCGAGCTGATCGTGCATGAAGAAGACCACGGCAGGATCGATGTCGCCACTGCGGGTGCCCATCGCCAGCCCTTCCAGCGGGGTCAGCCCCATGGAGGTGTCGACGGACTCACCGTTACGGATGGCACAGACGGAGGCGCCGTTGCCCAGGTGGCAGTTGATCAGGTTCAACTCGCCGAGCGGTTTGCCCAGCGCCTTGGCGGTCTCTTCGGCGATGAAGCGGTGGGAGGTGCCGTGGGCGCCGTAGCGACGGATGGCATGCTCCTCATAGAGCTTGTACGGCAGCGCGTAGAGATAGGCCTCTTGCGGCAGGGTCTGGTGGAAGGCGGTGTCGAACACGGCCACGTTCTTCTCGGCCAGGGCCGGGAAGACCTTGAGCGCGGCACGGATGCCGATGAGGTGAGCCGGGTTGTGCAGCGGCGCGAACGGAATGGCGGCCTCGATACCGGCGATCACGCCGTCATCGATGCGCACTGAGCGGGAGAACTGCTCGCCACCGTGTACGATACGGTGACCTATGGCCACCAACTGCTCGGCGAGGGTAGGATCCAGGGGCAGGATCTGGGTCACGATATGGTCGAGGGCGGCCTGGTGAGCGGCGCCCGCTCCCAGCATGGCTTCACCCTTGACCCCATGGAGTTTCCATTTGATACGTGCATCATCCAGATTGAAACATTCGGCCAGGCCGGACAGCATGTCCTCACCTGTTTCAGCGTCCATTACGGCAAATTTCAGGGAAGAGCTACCGCAGTTAAGGATCAATACCAACTTGCTCATGTTCTACATCTTCCTGTGCTTCGGCTTTACGCCGACAGTGTCGTGTCATCCAACATGGATGGGATTCCCCTGCCGGGGGCTTTATGGTCGCAGGAGGGTGCGCCCAATTTTTCAATGCAGTGAGTGCCGGCTACAGGCTCTGGCGCACTCATCGAGTCTTCAATGTGGGACCAGCCACCGTTCATCCGAAACGGCCTCGTCGTGGGCGGGAGCCTAAATCCCCGCGCTGCTGACTAACATCCGGTCAGCAGACCTTTATGAACCTTGACCACCAGTTTCTTCACCGGGCTCGGGGTGGTCAGGGTACAGAGAGGGCGATGCAGTTCTCCCGGCCAGAAGATGGCAAAGTCGCCGGGCTGCAACGCCAGATAACTGGTCTGTTCGTCTGCGACGAACCAGAGATCGGGATGGGGGTGATCGGCACCGTCGTTCCGGTAGGCATGGGGCCCCACGCCGATCCACTCCGCACCACGCAACAGCAGCTGGATATCCAGATACTGCTCATGAAACTCGCCGCGACGGGCCGCAACCGGCTCGGTCGGCTCCTCGCTCACCAGACAGAACAGCCGCAGGCCATCGATCTCGCGCTTGCCGAGCGGGGCATCCCGCCAGTGCGCCACGTCTTTCACCACCTCGGCCATGATGCGGGCCAGCGGGGTGGGCAAGGGGGTGCGTTGCAAGGTATCCAGACTGCCGGTGATCATGAGATGCGCATCCTTAGGTGTATCCGTGGTCTATCTTTGTCTACCAATGAAAAAGGACCCGTTAAAGGTCCTTGTCTAGCGCCGTCTGCCTTCCATGCAGACCGAGAAGAGTATGAGTCATCTCGTTGGCGTTGGGTCACTGTTGCACAGTCGCCCGCTCATTGCCAAGAGATACCCGCTCATTCACCAGATGATCGTACCAGCTGAAACAATATTATTCACTAGTCGATTGCCGCCAACTTTGACCAGACGCAAAAACGGGAGCATCAGCTCCCGTTTTTTCGCACCATCGGTGTCATTCAAACCTTGTTGGCGTTCTCAACCGGCTTCGCATACATGGCACGCCAGAGGGCCTTGTGCTCTTCTGGCACCTCCGACTGGCGGGTCAGGAAGGCTGTCTGCTCTATGGTGCTGGCCTTGCCGGGCACATCAGCGGCCAGATAGTTGCCCGGGAAGAGGCGGTAGCTGCTCCAGATCGCCTTGTCGATCAGCGCCGCCAGTTCATCCGGATCGCTGAAGCCCTCGGTGATGGGGGCGCCGAAGGAGACATGTACCCGCCCCTTCTGGCCGACGATGCCGGCGACTATGCTCTCGATATCCTCGAACTCGCCCTTCTCGTAGCTGCCGTTGACCGACTTCTCGTACAGCTCGCGCGCCTTGGCCTTGTCGGTGGGATCCACCTCGTAGCTGATGCTGACCGGCACTATGTTGAGACTGCGCATGTAGTCGACGAAGTCCAGCTTCTGCTTCTTGCCGTCCACGTAGAACATCTTGAGGATGGCCGGATCCGTCTTGTCGTCGCCATTCTTGGCGCGCCCTTCCTTCTGGGCGATCCAGATGGAGTGGCCTTCGTGCACCGACTGGCCGATGTAGGCCGACAGCTCGCCGAGGGCCTTCATCATCTCCCGCGGCCCCTTGGCGGAGCGCTTGACGATGAAGCTCTTGTTGAGCTTCATCAGCTCGGTGGCGCAGGGCTTGCGCAGCAGGTTGTCACCGATGGCGATGCGCACGGTGTCGAACCCGTGGGTGTGCAGCCCCCAGTTGACGAACGCCGGATCCATGGCGATGTCCCTGTGGTTGGAGACAAACAGATAGCCCTGCTCCTTCTTCAGGTGCTCGAGACCGGAGAAGGTCACGCCTTGGGTGGAGGTGGCGATCATGCGGGCCATGTAGCGGGTGACCCCCAACTGTACCTGACGAACCGTGGTGACCTTGGCCCACTTGTGGCGCAGGAACTGGCGGATCAGCGGGCGAATGGCCCAACCCAGCCAGCTCATCAGGGAGCCGAAACGGTACTTGGCGATGGCGCCGATAAACTCATCATCCTGAATCAGCCGCTCGATGGCAGCCGGCACTTCATCATCGCGATAGGGGCGAATATCCGCGAATCTATCTACTTCTGTCACAATGTCAGCCTTGCAAGTATGGAGTCGCGGCCAGCTGCTGCTGACCGGGAAAATTCAGGGCGCAATTTTACACGCTTTTATGGTCAGGGGTATGAGATGCGCACAGATAGTGCCGGCTTATCGTGAAAAAGCCGTCGCAATCACATCTGGTACGACCAATTGGCACCACTGCGCTGGTTGATTGACCGATATGTAGCTGGCCACACTGCTGGCTAGCCCGCCGGGTTGATCAGCGCGGTGAGGACATGATCCTCCCAGCGGCCGTTGATCATCAGGTAATCCCGGGCGTACCCCTCCCGCTCGAAGCCGAGACGCTCGAGCAGGGCACCGCTGCGCCGGTTGGCGGGCATGTAGCTGGCCATGATGCGGTGCAGTCCATGCTCCCGGAACAGATGGTCGATGGCGGCGGTCAGCACCTCCTGCATCAACCCTTGCCCCTGGTGCTCCTCATCGACGGCGTAACCGAGGTGACAGGCCTTGAACATGCCCATCAGGATGTGGGTGAAGTTGCAGGTGGCGAGCACCCGCTCTCCCCGGGGATCGAGCGCCACCAGTTGCACGGCGCTGCCGTCGAAAAACTGGCCGTAGCCGTCACGCAGGCGGCCGTGCCAATGGCTCAGGGTATAGAAATCCTCGTCGCGCCTTGGCTCCCAGGCCATCAGGTGCGCCCGATTGCGCTGGTAAAAATCCAGCATCAGGGAGGCCCGCTCCGGGGGCAGTATGGTCAGCTGGCTGCGGGGGGTGACGATATGCGGCAGTACCATCAATGGTCCCTCTGCCTGAGCCAGTCGTCGCGCAGCAGACCGTAGCGGACGTGGTCCACTACCCGATCCGCCAGTCGCTCCGCCCGCCGGGTGATCCCCTCCTGCTGCATGCCGAGCCGCTCACAGACCGCCCGGCTCGGTTCGTTCTCCTGCGCGGCGCTGATCTCCACCTTCTCCATCCCCATCTCCTCGAAGGCGTGATGGATCAAGGCCTGACAGGCCCGGGTGATGATGCCGTTGCCCTGCCAGCGCTCGGCCAGCCAGTAGCCGATGGTGACTTTGGCCAGCGCCTGATCGATCTGGTTGTAGCCGATGACGCCGACCACTTCCCCCTGATACTCGATGGCGGTGGTCAACCCCTCGCCGCGCGCGAACTTCTCGATGGCGTGGCGGATGAAGGTGGCGCTGTCTGCCGGCTGCTGGATAAGCGGCGGCCAGGGCAGCCACTGGGTCAGGTAGTCGCGATTGCGCTGACAGAGGCGAAAGAGTTCGCTGGCCATGTCGGGCTGCAGAAACAGGAGCGCCAGCTCGTCATCCAGTTGCCATGAAAACATTGCTCCTCCCCCGCCTTTGGTCCGGCATCCGCCGTTATGGGAGCCAATGTAGTCAATCAATCCCTTGTTTGCCAAGGACTTTCGGCGCCTTCAACCGGCAGGCAATCCCCATATGGATGTGCCCATTTGGGCACTGTTTTGTACCTTGCAGCAATCAGCCCTTCCCTTGGCACAAGTCACCCTATTCATGACGAATTTCAGCAGTCACAAATGGCAACAGTCAGATCTGCTATGCCTTTATGCTGCTCTGTCACATATGACAGGCAGTTATTTCAGACCGGCGCACTAGTGTAAGAGCGCCGGGCAACGGACCCGGCGTGCAATCTTCATCGACTAAGGAAAGACGAGATGAACAAAGTCTATTTGGCCGTGGTACTGGCCTGCTGGGGAAGCGCCGCCATGGCGGCAGAACAGGTGGAAGTGAACCAGGTCTCAGACCTGACCGGCGCTGTGAGCGGCGCCGCCAGGATAGGCGCCCTCGCCACAGGGGATGGCGAGTTTCGCCAGGTACGGGTCGTCAAGCTGCCCAACGGCCAGCAGCGAGTTCGTTATGAGCAGACCTGGCAAGGCATCCCGGTGTGGGGCCAGGTGCTGGTGGCCGATCAGGCCCTGGGGGGTCAGGTCAACCAGGTGTCCGGCACCATGCTGCGCAAGATAGATGCCGACCTGACGGGCCCGACCGCCACCCTCTCCCCTGCCGATGCTGCCCTCAAGGCCCGCGCCGGAGCCAAGGGCAGCAACGAGCGGGTCAAGCTGTTCGTGATGCAGGATGAGACCGGTCAGGCCCGCCTGGTCTACCTGGTCTCCTGGCTCGCTGCAAGCAAGGAGCCGAGCCGTCCCTTCGTGATGATCGATGCCCAGAGCGGCAGCGAGCTCAAGCGCTGGGAGGGGATCAACCACCAGGACGCCACAGGCCCGGGGGGCAACCTCAAGACCGGCAAGTACTTCTATGGCGCCGATTTTGGTCCCCTCAAGGTGGATGACAGCTGCCGCATGAGCAGCAGCAACGTTGACACCATCAACCTCAATCACGCCACCAGTGGGGGCGCAGTGCACCAGTTCAGCTGCCCAGAAAACACGGTCAAGGAGATCAACGGCGCCTACTCCCCCCTCAACGATGCCCACTACTTCGGCAACGTGGTGTTCGACATGTACCGCAACTGGTACAACACGGCGCCGCTGAGCTTCAAGCTCAAGATGCGGGTGCACTACGGCCGCAACTACGAGAACGCCTTCTGGGACGGCAGCCAGATGACCTTCGGTGACGGTGCCACCACCTTCTATCCGCTGGTGAGCCTGGATGTGGCGGCCCACGAGGTGAGCCACGGCTTCACCGAGCAGAACTCGGGGCTGGTCTACTCGGGTCAGTCGGGCGGCATCAACGAGGCCTTCTCCGACATGGCGGGGGAAGCGGCCGAAAACTACATGAAGGGCAGCAACGACTGGCTGGTGGGGGCCCAGATCTTCAAGGGCAACGGCTCCCTGCGCTACTTCGAGGATCCGACCCGGGATGGCAGCTCCATCGGCCATGCCAACGATTACTATGACGGCATCGACGTACACCACAGCTCGGGGGTCTACAACCGCGCCTTCTACCTGCTGGCCAACACCAACGGCTGGAACACCCGCAAGGCGTTCGAGGTGTTCGTGCTGGCAAACCGCCTCTACTGGGGGGCCAACACCAGTTTCGATCAGGGCGCCTGCGGCGTGACCAGGGCGGCCACGGATCTGGGCTACAGCCTGACCGACGTGGCGGCGGCCTTTACCACTGTGGGGATCAATGCCTCCTGTGGTGGCACCACGCCGCAACCCGGCAGTGTGCTGCAAAACGGGGTAGCTGTGACCAATCTCACCGCCGCCAAGGGGGGCAAGCTGAACTACACCGTCGAGGTGCCGACCGGCAAGAGCCAGCTGGTGATCGCCAGCAGCGGCGGCAGCGGGGATGCGGATCTCTACGTGAAATTCGGCTCGGCCCCGACCAGCAGCAGCTATGACTGCCGCCCCTACAAGAGCGGCAACGCCGAGACCTGCACCCTGAACGCGCCCAAGGCCGGCACCTGGCACGTGCAGCTGAGCGGTTTCAGTGCCTTCTCGGGGGTGAGCCTCAAGGCCAGCTACTGATCCCGAATGTCAGTGAAGAGAGAGCGCCGGACTTGTCCGGCGCTTTTTTCATGTGGGTTTGCCCGACCAGCGCCGGGCCAGGGTGCGCGCCGCCTCCAGCACCCGCTCCTTGGCGGGATTGGGCCGCTTGCCGCTGCGCCAGGCCATCATCACGTCCCAGTGATCCGGCGGCAGATCCGTCACATCCAGTTTCACCAGACGACCAAACTCCAGATCCCGGGTGATGGCGAGCGCCGGCATCAGGGTGATGAAGCCATGCTCCAGCGCCAGCTCCCGCGCCGCACTGGCGGGCTGGATGGCGTGCAGTGGGCTAGCCACCTGGCGCAGCAGCCGCAGTTGCAGGATCAGCTCGTCGCAGCCTGTGCCCCACTGCTGAGGGGCCAGCCGCTCGTTGGCGATGTCCTGCAGGGTCAGCCCCTGCCGTCCGGCCAGCGGGTGGGTGGCGCAGGCCACGGCTATGATGGGGGAGCGATAGAGCAGCTCGAGCTGGATGCCCGCGATGGCGGGACACTTGAGGATGAAACCGACGTCGGTCTCGCCGGTCAGCAGCTCCTGCATGATGACGCCGGAGTGATCCGTGCTGCAGCGGATCTCGAAGGCCTCGTCCACCAGGGCCAGCAGCAGAGGACCAAACACCACAGTGGTCAGGGAGGGAAGGCAGGAGAGCCGGATCCGCGGCAGGGCCGGTGCCCCCTGCATCGCGAGGCGGCCGCTTTCCAGTGCGCTCAGGGCCGCGCTCGCGGCAGGCAGAAACTGCTCGCAGGCCGGTGTGGGGGTGGCGCCACGGCGATGACGGCGAAACAGCGGCTGGCCCAGCTCCTGCTCCAGCAAGGCGATCCGCTGGCTGACCATGGGTTGTGACCAGCCGCGAATGGCCGCCACCTTGCTGAAGCTGCCACGGTTGGCCACATCCAGCAGCAATTGCAAATCGTCGAGTGTCACAGCCATAACCAAATCCAATATGAAATATAGCCAGTTGTCGGCTACCACTATATCTGGAGCCCCACCAGAATAGCAGCATCAATCGTCGTGAAATGGCAGAACGCCAGCGAGTCAGGGACTTATCGTCGCCCTTGGCTCTGTTTGGTGACGGCGCCATTCGGATAATGAGTACACAACAAATAATGTCATCGAAGCAAGCAGGGGTATAAGGGTCATGGTGGAGCGGGCGAGGCGGTTGGGGCGGTGGTTCTTGGCATTGGATTCCCTCTTGGTGATCCTGGGGTTCTTCGTGGTGATGCCCATGATAAGCCTGCGATTCGTGGATCAGCTTGGCTGGGCCGCCGGTGTGGTCGGGCTGGCGCTGGGCCTGCGTCAGCTGACCCAGCAGGGGCTGGGGGTCTTTGGCGGCTCCCTCGCCGACAAGTTCGGCGCTCGCCCCCTCATCGTCTGCGGCATGTTGCTGCGGGCGCTGGGCTTTGCCAGCCTGGCCTATGCCCAGAGCGGGCTGGAACTCATCGTCTCCTGCATCATCTCGGGGCTAGGCGGCTGCCTGTTCGATCCCCCCCGCGCCGCCCTGGTGATCAAGTTCACCCGCCCGCGGGAGCGCGGCCGCTACATCTCCTTGCTGATGATGCTGGAGAGCGCCGGCGCCGTGGTGGGGGCCCTGCTCGGCAGCTGGCTGCTCAACTTCGACTTTGAATATGTCTGCCTGCTGGGGGCTGGCCTGTTCGTCTGCGCGGCCCTGTGCAACCTGCTGATCCTGCCCCCCTACAAGCTCTCCCTGCGCCCGACGCCGATCCGGACAGGCTTGGGTCAGGTGCTGGCGGACAAGGCGTTCTGCCGGCTGGTGCTGATCCTGAGCGGCTACTACGCACTCTGGGTGCAGGTGATGCTGATCTTCCCCATCCTGGTCAAGCAGATGGCGGGCAGCACCACGGCGGTGGGCTGGATGTATACCCTGGAGACGGCCATCTCCCTGGCCCTGCTCTACCCTCTCGCCCGTTATGGCGAGAAGCACTTCAAGCTGGAGAGCCGGCTGATGGCGGGCGTGTTGCTGATGACGGCCGGCATCGGGCTGGTGGCCTTTGCCACCACCCTGCCCGCCGTCTTCATGCTGCTTGCCTGCTTCTACCTCGGCATCGTCATCGCCGAGCCGGCCCGGGAGACGCTCATGACCAAGCTCGCCCAGCCGGGTGCCCGTGGCAGTTACATGGGATTCAGCCGGCTGGGGCTCGCCCTCGGCGGCATGACTGGCTATGTCGGCGGCGGCGCCCTGCACGACTACGCCAATGCCCAGGGCCAACCCTGGCTGCCCTGGCTGGTGCTGGGCACCGTCGGGATCACCACCTTCCTGCTGTTGGTGAACTGCTTCCAGCGTGACTCTCGCCTGGCCCACGTCAATGCCTGAGCGGCTCCCCGGATAAAACACTCCCGGCCCTGACACACAAGGCGCCGGCTCCTCTGAGCCGGCGCCTTGTTTTTATCCCGCGATACGACGACAGAGACGAGCCACTCGCCTCCCCGCTCTCTCCCTGTGTAGTGAATGCCTCATGGGCTGACCGAATTGCACCCATAAAAGAAGCGGCAGATTGCTCTGCCGCTTCTTAGCGCTACTAGGGATACCGAACAGGCGTTAGTGCTTGTCGATCTCCAGCAGATGGTTGCTCAGCATGTAGTCGATGACTTGCCCGGAGGTGGAAGCAGAGCCACCGGTCAGGCTGTCGAAGGTATGGTTCGTCAGCACTATCTCCTGGGTGACCGGGGCAGTGCTGCTCTCTTTGACCTGCAGATGCACCCCTTCGTTGTCCTGGAAGACCGAGAGCAGGCCCTTCAGTGAGCTCTCCGTCTTGCTGCCATCGTGGTCCAGCAGATCGCTCAGATCCAGCTTGTCCCCCTCCGCCTTGGAGAAGTCGACGACGTAATCCTTGGCTACCGTGCCTGCCGTGGTGTCGCCCTGCATCCAGCTGAAGGTATCGGCACCCGCATCCCCCTTCAGGATGTCGTTGCCAAGTCCCCCGGTCAGGATGTCGTTGCCCAGACCGCCGCTGAGGCTGTCGTCGCCGACGCCACCGTACAGAGTGTCGTTGCCGCTGCCACCTGAGAGATGGTCATTGCCCAGACCGCCAAACAAGGTATCGTCACCGGCCCCACCGAACAGGATGTCATTGCCGGCCCCACCGTCCAGAATGTCGTTGCCACCCTGACCGAACAGGATGTCGTTGCCATCCCCCCCGATCAGCATATCCGCCTTGTCATTGCTGGAGGATTGATCAAATTCGGCGGCATGACCCTGGATGTAACTGTGTACGTCGGCATCCAGCACATCCGTGCGGCCAAGCTGACCCGCCACATAGCTCTTGATGGCCTCATAGCCTTCCCCCTGGATCCCGGCGAAGTGCACCGCATCACCGAACAGGATATCGTCGCCAGCCCCGCCATCGAACTTGTCGGCCCCTGGCAGGTTGTTGATGGAGGTGCCCAGGATGGCATTGGCCAGATCGTTGGCCGACACGTTGGACTGCACAATCTGGTCGCTATCGAACTGTTTCAGGGTAGCGATAGAGACATTGCTGCCAATACCGATGGCCTGCAAGATCACGTTATTGGCCGCCAGCAGTGGCAACACGGCCAGCGCATTCTGCAATGCCCAATAATTATCGTTGTAAGAAGTGGAGATCTCGAAGGTGCCATCACCCTGGGCACGCAGAGTACCGATAGGAGTGGAGCTCCATTTGCCATTGCCATGATTGCCGTTGCTGCTGTATGACCATTGGTAGACTTTGCCGCTCGCATCAATCAGCAACCTGTTTTCACCGCCGATGTTGGCGTAGAAGGCCTCTCCCTTAACGTAATTGTTGACGTTGACGAACGCATCGAGCCCCTCGTTCGTCTTCGTATTGACGATCGGATTCAGTTTTTCATAATCGAAATAGGTGCTAGGTGCCCCATCGGTGATGAAATAGGTCAGATTCTTGGCGTTGGTATTGTTCTTGGCCACGTCGCTGTTGAACCAGTTGGATGTGGTCTTGAGCACATCCTCATAGTTGGTCGCGCCGCCGTTCCAATAACTGCCATCCATGCTATCGATGACAGCCTGCAACTTGGTCAAGGCGTTGGGGTCTTTCAGATCCACGCTGATCGACTTGTTGGCCTGGGAATCAAAGTCCACCAGGAACAGATTGACCTTGCCCGCCCCCTCGGTACCCGCGCTGGCCTTGAGGGTAGCAAACACCTGAGTCAGCTGTAACTTCATGGTTTCCATGGCGCTAGTGCCGATACTGCCGGAGCTGTCGACCATGAAGGCGATGTTGTAGTTCTGGCCCGGCAGCACCACGCTGCCATCCAGATCGCCGACCACTATGTTGTGCTCGCTGCCATAGGTCCGGTTCTGGTCGCCCGGCTCCCCTTCGGTAGTAGCGAAGTAGTTCAGGCGGATGCTGTCGTCATCGGTGGCCGTGCTGATCTGGTCGGTGCCCG
Source organism: Aeromonas encheleia (assembly GCF_900637545.1). Taxonomy (NCBI): domain Bacteria; kingdom Pseudomonadati; phylum Pseudomonadota; class Gammaproteobacteria; order Aeromonadales; family Aeromonadaceae; genus Aeromonas; species Aeromonas encheleia. The sequence continues at coordinate 857,992 of NZ_LR134376.1, read as the reverse complement.
CCTCCTTGGCGATGGCTTCCACCCTCAGATCGACCTGGCCGGCCTCGGCACCCGGCACCCGCAGGGTCAGCCCGCCCAGTTTCACATCGAGCGCACCCGCACTCCACAGACCGCTACCGGCAGCAAGGGTGATCTTGCCGTCGGCCCCGGCGGTGCCCAGCAGTTGGTTATTGTGATAGAGCTGGGCGCCCTGCGGCATGCCGCTCAGCACCAGGCTGTCGAACACCTCGCTGCCATCGCGATCCGTGAGGGAGGCATTGATCTCAACCGGATAATCGACCACGGTCGGCGGCACCAGGGTCAACTCCCCCGTGCTCTGATCAATCCGGTAGATGCCATCGTCGAACTGCACATACTCGATGCTGTGCAGCGCCTTGGTCACCCCGGCGCCATGCTCGTTTACGCTGAAATCGAACCAGCGATCGTTGGTCGAATAACCCGTGCCCTTCTTGATCGCATAGTCGGCCCGGTTGCCCGCCAATACGGCAATGTCATTTCCGGCATCACCATAGAGGCCATCATGGCCAAGGCCCGCGACCAAAATGTCATCGCCGTCACCGCCGGTAAGGGTATCTCCCTGTGCGGAGTTACCGCCAACCAGTACGTCGTTACCCAGACCACCGGTAAAGTGATCGCCCCCCCCATTCTGGCTAACCATGTAGTCGTTACCAGCGGTGCCAACAACAGTATCTTGACCTGTTGTACTGTCCGACAGGGTCTTGGTGATCCCGAAGGCCCCCTTGTTGAAGTTGCCTGACTGGAACTGGCTGCTGGTGATCCCGGCGCTCGGGAAGCTCTGACTGTAAAGCGGTATGCCATTGCCCGTGAGGCTGATGTCGACCGTCGGCTTGTCGGCCACGGCCGTCACATCGATCACCAGCTTGCCACCATTGCTGAGGTTGGCACCGTCGCTGATCTGGAAGTCGAAGCTGGCATAGTCCCCATGCAGGTTGCCGGTATCGGCCCCATGGCCATTGGCGGCGCTGGAGCTCGACTCGTTGGCCCCAGGCACGAAACGCAGGTGGCCGCTGTCGATGTCGGCATGGGAGATGAGATCCCCCGCCTTCACGGCAATCCATTGGCCGGCCGCATTGAGGTACTCCAGCTTGCCATTGAGCGGCAGCGTGCCGATCTTCACGCCGAGATCGCCGGCGGCCTGATCGTCAGTGGCGCCAAATTGAGCCCACTTCAGTACCTGCAGCTGATCTTCCGCCCCGACGCTGTGACCCCCCACTGTGGTCGGTGCCCGATCGTTGTCGATGATGGTGCCGATGCCGTTCTGGCCACCCACAGTCACCGTCAGCGTTTCGTTCGACTCGACCAGACGATCATCCACCGTCGGGATGGTCACGGTGAAGCCGGAGACCCCGGCCGGCACAGTGAGCTTGCCGGTGGCGCTGTCGTAGGTCACCCCATTGCTGAACTGGGCGCGACTCCAATCGAGGCCGGATGCCGGATGGCCGCCACTGCCATTGATGGCGAAATCATACTGGGTCGTTTCCTGAGTCTGGTCAGACAGAGTCACTGTGTGATGCAGGCTGCCCCCCTCAGTCACGCTGTCGGCCGAGACCGACTGCACGATAGGCGTGAACAGCGGCTTGGTGGCGAAGGAGCCGGTGCTGGCGTCGCCATCCGCATCCACCGCCTTGAACTGGAAGTCGATATCCCCATCGCCGAACGGCTTGGACATGTTCTGATACTGGAAGAACTCCCACTTGCCGGTGGCCGGAGTGAACTCCAGACGGAATACCAGGGTGCCATCGCTGGTTTTGCCGACCAGGGTATTGGGCGACTCCATGGAGGTGGTGATCGACTGACCCGTGGCGGTGGTCAAACTGGTTTCGGACGAGCCAAGCAGCTGCAGGTGTCCCTGGCCATCCGCGCCCCACTGCGGGGCCACGGTGCCGGAGCCGTAGGCGATGGCCTGTTCCGTGGTAGAGCCAAGGAACTCGATGCTCTTCACGGTGAAGTCACTGTTGTCGGAGTAGGTATGATTACCGTTGTTGGTGGCCTTGATCACCATGGTATCGAAGCCACCCTGCTGCACCTGGAAGTTCCCGGCATAGTCGCCGCCAGCAGCGTTGGAGCTGAAGCTCTGGGTGCCGATCAAATGGCCGTCACGGTAGAACTCGACCACCCCGCTCTCCAGCTCACCACCAAACATCTGGCTGAACTTGATGTTGACGCCATAGGCGACGGTGCCCGGATCCAGCTTGACGATCAACTCTTCGGAAGCGGAAGTACCGTCTGCGAAGTGACGGAAATCGATCTCGTTGGCGAGATTGAGGTTCGGCGCCGCCACGCTGGAGACCCCCAGCCCGTAGTAAGTACCATTGACATTGGCATCGATCAGGTCTGAGTTGGTCGCCGAGGTAAAGCCCATGGCGGTGATGGTAAAGCCAGCCATATCCAGGCTCTTCTGGTTGCCACTGTACTTGGTCAAGTCAAACAACCCGGTCAGGGGGTTCGGAATATCGGTCTTGGTCACCGCCACGGCGGCGGCATCCCCGGCGATGGGGGCATCATCCTCGACGGTGACATTCAGCTTGCCAGTGGTGGTGCCAATGCCATCGGAGACCTTGACGTCCAGCTGGAACGGCAGCTGGTCCTCCCGGCTGCTGTCGCCATGATCGAGCGGCCCCTTGAGGGTCAGATCATAAGACCAGTCACCCTTGCCGCTGCCATTTGGCGCTGTGAGTGTGACCTCGACCACCTCGTTGTAATCGCCAGTTCCCATGGTGCCGGTATAGCCGACCAGCGTCTTGCTGCCGGCATCCCAGTTCCAGTGAACCTCGGCACCGCCGGAGGTCAACCCGGCGGGTCCACCCAGGGAGATATCAAGCGTACCGCTGTCCACGTCACCGACGGACAGGGTGCCGGACATGCTGGTGCCATTCGTGGTATCCAAGTTGCCGGTCGTGTCGGCAATCCCGTTTGCCAGACCCTCTTCGGACACCACGGCCCCATTGGAAATGGCCAGGGTAGGCAGATCGTTGGTGCCATTGATGGTGATGACCACCTCGTGGCTGGTGCCGTCGGCACTGTGCACGGTGAAGGTCTCGACCTTGGTCTCACCCTCTTTCAGGTACTGCACGTCGCCGTTGGCCACGTTGTAGGTCCACTTGCCAGCGGTATCGATGGTCAGGCTGCCCAGGGCATTGGCACTCGGCGCGCCCAGGCCCGGTTTGAACTCGGCCTCGTCCACCCCGTCCACGTCGGTCACGCTCAGGCTGCCGGTCTCGGACAGGTTACCGCTGACCACGTTCAGGTCTTCGGTCACCGCACCGCGGTCATCACCCTTGATCTCGGCACCGTCATTGACGCCGGTGATGGTGATGGTCACGGTGTGGCTGGTGCCATCCAGGCTCTGTACGGTGAAGGTCTCGACCTTGGTCTCGCCCTGGCCCAGGTACTGCACCTTGCTGTTGGCGACCTGATAGTCCCACTTGCCATCCGCGGCAATGGTCAGGCTACCCAGGGCATTGGCACTCGGCGCGCCCAGGCCCGGTTTGAACTCGGCCTCGTCGGCCCCGTCCACGTCGGTCACGCTCAAGCTGCCGGTCTCGGTCAGGTTACCGCTGACCACGTTCAGGTCTTCGGTCACCGCACCGCGGTCATCACCCTTGATCTCGGCACCGTCATTGACGCCGGTGATGGTGATGGTCACGGTGTGGCTGGTGCCATCCAGGCTCTGTACGGTGAAGGTCTCGACCTTGGTCTCGCCTTCGCCCAGGTACTGCACCTTGTCGTTGGCGACCTCATAGCTCCACTTGCCATCCGCGGCAATGGTCAGGCTGCCCAGGGCATTGGCACTCGGCGCGCCCAGGCCCGGCTTGAACTCAGCCTCATCGGCCCCGTCCACGTCGGTCACGCTCAGGCTGCCGGTTTCGGTCAGGTTACCGCTGACCACGTTCAGATCTTCGGTCACCGCACCGCTGCCATCACCCACAATCACCGCACCGTCATTGACGCCGGTGATGGTGATGGTCACGGTGTGGCTGGTGCCATCCAGGCTCTGTACGGTGAAGGTCTCGACCTTGGTCTCACCCTGGCCCAGGTACTGCACCTTGTCGTTGGCGACTTCATAATTCCACTTGCCAGCCGCATCGATCTCCAACTGACCCAGGGCGCCGGCACTCGGGGTACCCACACCCGGCTTGAACTCAGCCTCGTCGGCCCCGTCCACGTCGGTCACGCTCAGGCTGCCGGTTTCGGTCAGGTTACCGCTGACCACGTTCAGGTCTTCGGTCACCGCACCGCTGCCATCACCCACAATCACCGCACCGTCATTGACGCCGGTGATGGTGATGGTCACGGTGTGGCTGGTGCCATCCAGGCTCTGTACGGTGAAGGTCTCGACCTTGGTCTCGCCTTCGCCCAGGTACTGCACCTTGTCGTTGGCGACTTCATAATTCCACTTGCCAGCCGCATCGATCTCCAGCTGACCCAGGGCGCCGGCACTCGGGGTGCCCAGGCCCGGTTTGAACTCGGCTTCATCCGCCCCGTCCACGTCGGTCACGCTCAGGCTGCCGGTCTCGGTCAGGTTACCGCTGACCACGTTCAGGTCTTCGGTCACCGCACCGCGGTCATCACCCTTGATCTCGGCACCGTCATTGACGCCGGTGATGGTGATGGTCACGGTGTGGCTGGTGCCATCCAGGCTCTGTACGGTGAAGGTCTCGACCTTGGTCTCACCCTGGCCCAGGTACTGCACCTTGTCGTTGGCGACTTCATAATTCCACTTGCCAGCCGCATCGATCTCCAACTGACCCAGGGCGCCGGCACTCGGGGTACCCACACCCGGCTTGAACTCAGCCTCGTCGGCCCCGTCCACGTCGGTCACGCTCAGGCTGCCGGTTTCGGTCAGGTTACCGCTGACCACGTTCAGGTCTTCGGTCACCGCACCGCGGTCATCACCCACAATCACCGCACCGTCATTGACGCCGGTGATGGTGATGGTCACGGTGTGGCTGGTGCCGTCCAGGCTCTGTACGGTGAAGGTCTCGACCTTGGTCTCGCCCGCGCCCAGGTACTGCACCTTGTCGTTGGCGACTTCATAGCTCCACTTGCCAGCCGCATCGATGGTCAGGCTGCCCAGGGCATTGGCACTCGGCGCGCCCACACCCGGCTTGAACTCGGCCTCATCGGCCCCGTCCACGTCGGTCAGGGTCAGGCTGCCGGTTTCGGTCAGGTTACCGCTGACCACGTTCAGGTCTTCGGTCACCGCACCGCGGTCATCACCCACAATCACCGCACCGTCATTGACGCCGGTGATGGTGATGGTCACGGTGTGGCTGGTGCCATCCAGGCTCTGTACGGTGAAGGTCTCGACCTTGGTCTCACCCTGGCCCAGGTACTGCACCTTGTCGTTGGCGACTTCATAATTCCACTTGCCAGCCGCATCGATCTCCAGCTGACCCAGGGCGCCGGCACTCGGCGCGCCTACACCTGGCTTGAACACGGCCTCGGCGGCCCCGTCCACGTCGGTCACGCTCAGGCTGCCGGTCTCGGTCAGGTTACCGCTGACCACGTTCAGGTCTTCGGTCACCGCACCGCTGCCATCACCCACAATCACCGCACCGTCGTTGACGCCGGTGATGGTGATGGTCACGGTGTGGCTGGTGCCGTCCAGGCTCTGTACGGTGAAGGTCTCGACCTTGGTCTCGCCCGTGCCCAGATACTGCACCTTGTCGTTGGCGACCTCATAGCTCCACTTGCCATCCGCGGCAATGGTCAGGCTGCCCAGGGCATTGGCACTCGGCGCGCCCACACCCGGCTTGAACTCGGCCTCATCGGCCCCGTCCACGTCGGTCAGGGTCAGGCTGCCGGTTTCGGTCAGGTTACCGCTGACCACGTTCAGGTCTTCGGTCACCGCACCGCGGTCATCACCCTTGATCTCGGCACCGTCATTGACGCCGGTGATGGTGATGGTCACGGTGTGGCTGGTGCCATCCAGACTCTGTACGGTGAAGGTCTCGACCTTGGTCTCGCCTTCGCCCAGGTACTGCACCTTGTCGTTGGCGACTTCATAGCTCCACTTGCCATCCGCGGCAATGGTCAGGCTACCCAGGGCATTGGCACTCGGCGCGCCCACACCCGGCTTGAACTCAGCCTCATCGGCCCCGTCCACGTCGGTCACGCTCAGACTGCCGGTCTCGGTCAGGTTACCGCTGACCACGTTCAGGTCTTCGGTCACCGCACCGCGGTCATCACCCTTGATCTCGGCACCGTCATTGACGCCGGTGATGGTGATGGTCACGGTGTGGCTGGTGCCATCCAGGCTCTGTACGGTGAAGGTCTCGACCTTGGTCTCGCCTTCGCCCAGGTACTGCACCTTGTCGTTGGCGACCTGATAGTCCCACTTGCCAGCCGCATCGATGGTCAGGCTACCCAGGGCATTGGCACTCGGCGCGCCCACACCCGGCTTGAACTCAGCCTCATCGGCCCCGTCCACGTCGGTCACGCTCAGGCTGCCGGTCTCGGTCAGGTTACCGCTGACCACGTTCAGGTCTTCGGTCACCGCACCGCGGTCATCACCCTTGATCTCGGCACCGTCATTGACGCCGGTGATGGTGATGGTCACGGTGTGGCTGGTGCCATCCAGGCTCTGTACGGTGAAGGTCTCGACCTTGGTCTCGCCTTCGCCCAGGTACTGCACCTTGTCGTTGGCGACTTCATAGCTCCACTTGCCATCCGCGGCAATGGTCAGGCTACCCAGGGCATTGGCACTCGGCGCGCCCACACCCGGCTTGAACTCAGCCTCATCGGCCCCGTCCACGTCGGTCACGCTCAGACTGCCGGTCTCGGTCAGGTTACCGCTGACCACGTTCAGGTCTTCGGTCACCGCACCGCGGTCATCACCCTTGATCTCGGCACCGTCATTGACGCCGGTGATGGTGATGGTCACGGTGTGGCTGGTGCCATCCAGGCTCTGTACGGTGAAGGTCTCGACCTTGGTCTCGCCCGTGCCCAGGTACTGCACCTTGTCGTTGGCGACCTCATAGCTCCACTTGCCATCCGCGGCAATGGTCAGGCTGCCCAGGGCATTGGCACTCGGCGCGCCCACACCCGGCTTGAACTCGGCCTCATCGGCCCCGTCCACGTCGGTCAGGGTCAGGCTGCCGGTTTCGGTCAGGTTACCGCTGACCACGTTCAGGTCTTCGGTCACCGCACCGCGGTCATCACCCACAATCACCGCACCGTCATTGACGCCGGTGATGGTGATGGTCACGGTGTGGCTGGTGCCATCCAGGCTCTGTACGGTGAAGGTCTCGACCTTGGTCTCACCCTGGCCCAGGTACTGCACCTTGCTGTTGGCGACTTCATAATTCCACTTGCCAGCCGCATCGATCTCCAGCTGACCCAGGGCGCCGGCACTCGGCGCGCCTACACCTGGCTTGAACTCAGCCTCGTCGGCCCCGTCCACGTCGGTCACGCTCAGGCTGCCGGTCTCGGTCAGGTTACCGCTGACCACGTTCAGGTCTTCGGTCACCGCACCGCTGCCATCACCCACAATCACCGCACCGTCGTTGACGCCGGTGATGGTGATGGTCACGGTGTGGCTGGTGCCGTCCAGGCTCTGTACGGTGAAGGTCTCGACCTTGGTCTCGCCCGTGCCCAGATACTGCACCTTGTCGTTGGCGACCTCATAGCTCCACTTGCCATCCGCGGCAATGGTCAGGCTGCCCAGGGCATTGGCACTCGGCGCGCCCACACCCGGCTTGAACTCGGCCTCATCGGCCCCGTCCACGTCGGTCAGGGTCAGGCTGCCGGTTTCGGTCAGGTTACCGCTGACCACGTTCAGGTCTTCGGTCACCGCACCGCGGTCATCACCCTTGATCTCGGCACCGTCATTGACGCCGGTGATGGTGATGGTCACGGTGTGGCTGGTGCCATCCAGACTCTCAACCACGAAGGTCTCGACCTTGGTCTCACCCTGGCCCAGGTACTGCACCTTGTCGTTGGCGACTTCATAGCTCCACTTGCCATCCGCGGCAATGGTCAGGCTACCCAGGGCATTGGCACTCGGCGCGCCCACACCCGGCTTGAACTCAGCCTCATCGGCCCCGTCCACGTCGGTCACGCTCAGACTGCCGGTCTCGGTCAGGTTACCGCTGACCACGTTCAGGTCTTCGGTCACCGCACCGCTGTCATCACCCTTGATCTCGGCACCGTCATTGACGCCGGTGATGGTGATGGTCACGGTGTGGCTGGTGCCATCCAGGCTCTGTACGGTGAAGGTCTCGACCTTGGTCTCGCCTTCGCCCAGGTACTGCACCTTGTCGTTGGCGACTTCATAGCTCCACTTGCCATCCGCGGCAATGGTCAGGCTACCCAGGGCATTGGCACTCGGCGCGCCCACACCCGGCTTGAACTCAGCCTCATCGGCCCCGTCCACGTCGGTCACGCTCAGACTGCCGGTCTCGGTCAGGTTACCGCTGACCACGTTCAGGTCTTCGGTCACCGCACCGCGGTCATCACCCTTGATCTCGGCACCGTCATTGACGCCGGTGATGGTGATGGTCACGGTGTGGCTGGTGCCATCCAGGCTCTGTACGGTGAAGGTCTCGACCTTGGTCTCGCCTTCGCCCAGGTACTGCACCTTGTCGTTGGCGACTTCATAGCTCCACTTGCCATCCGCGGCAATGGTCAGGCTACCCAGGGCATTGGCACTCGGCGCGCCCACACCCGGCTTGAACTCAGCCTCATCGGCCCCGTCCACGTCGGTCACGCTCAGGCTGCCGGTCTCGGTCAGGTTACCGCTGACCACGTTCAGGTCTTCGGTCACCGCACCGCGGTCATCACCCTTGATCTCGGCACCGTCATTGACGCCGGTGATGGTGATGGTCACGGTGTGGCTGGTGCCATCCAGGCTCTGTACGGTGAAGGTCTCGACCTTGGTCTCGCCTTCGCCCAGGTACTGCACCTTGTCGTTGGCGACTTCATAGCTCCACTTGCCATCCGCGGCAATGGTCAGGCTACCCAGGGCATTGGCACTCGGCGCGCCCAGGCCCGGTTTGAACACGGCCTCGTCGGCCCCGTCCACGTCGGTCAGGGTCAGGCTGCCGGTCTCGGTCAGGTTACCGCTGACCACGTTCAGGTCTTCGGTCACCGCACCGCTGCCATCACCCACAATCACCGCACCGTCATTGACGCCGGTGATGGTGATGGTCACGGTGTGGCTGGTGCCGTCCAGGCTCTGTACGGTGAAGGTCTCGACCTTGGTCTCGCCTTCGCCCAGGTACTGCACCTTGTCGTTGGCGACCTGATAGTCCCACTTGCCATCCGCGGCAATGGTCAGGCTGCCCAGGGCGCCGGCACTCGGGGTACCCACACCCGGCTTGAACTCGGCCTCATCGGCCCCGTCCACGTCGGTCACGCTCAGGCTGCCGGTTTCGGTCAGGTTACCGCTGACCACGTTCAGATCTTCGGTCACCGCACCGCTGCCATCACCCACAATCACCGCACCGTCATTGACGCCGGTGATGGTGATGGTCACGGTGTGGCTGGTGCCATCCAGGCTCTCAACCACGAAGGTCTCGACCTTGGTCTCGCCCGCGCCCAGGTACTGCACCTTGTCGTTGGCGACTTCATAGCTCCACTTGCCATCCGCGGCAATGGTCAGGCTGCCCAGGGCATTGGCACTCGGCGCGCCTACACCCGGCTTGAACTCGGCCTCGTCCGCCCCGTCCACGTCGGTCACGCTCAGGCTGCCGGTTTCGGTCAGCTTACCGCTGACCACGTTCAGGTCTTCGGTCACCGCACCGCTGTCATCACCCACAATCACCGCACCGTCATTGACGCCGGTGATGGTGATGGTCACGGTGTGGCTGGTGCCATCCAGGCTCTGTACGGTGAAGGTCTCGACCTTGGTCTCGCCCGCGCCCAGGTACTGCACCTTGCTGTTGGCGACCTCATAGCTCCACTTGCCATCCGCGGCAATGGTCAGGCTGCCCAGGGCATTGGCACTCGGCGCGCCCAGGCCCGGTTTGAACTCGGCCTCGTCCGCCCCGTCCACGTCGGTCACGCTCAGGGTGCCGGTCTCGGTCAGGGTCGGTTTGCTCTCGTCTTCCAACACCGCGCCGTGGTCGGCACCGCTGATCACGGCCGCATCGTTCACGCCGGTGACGGTACCTGTCACCCCTGCGGTAGCGTTGTGCAAGCCGTCGGTAATGGTGTATTCGAAGGAGATGCTGCCATTGAAATCTGGTGCTGGCGTAAAGACCAGCTGACCATTGCTGAGGGTCACGGTGCCATTGTCGATGGCCACGGAGCCGCCTTCGGCGATGGTCTGGCCGTTGATGGCGTTGATGGTCAGGCGATCGCCGTCGACATCGGTATCGTTGCCGGTCACATTGATGGTGACTGTGCCATCCTCCGCCACGCTGAACTGATCATTCACGGGCGAGGGTGGGGCGTTCACTATGCTGTTGTCGGTGCCTTTGGGCGAGGTATTGCCCACCGGATCGGTCAGGGTGGCATCAACCGAGATAGGGCCGTTGATCGGCAGATCGGTCGTGGGGATGGTCAGATTGACCTGCGCCTTGTTGATGTCATCTGTGGTCAGGATGGAGCTGCTGTCAGGCACGCCATCACCATTCCAGTCCACATCGAGGCGATCGCCCGCCTTGGCGTCGGCAGGCAGGTGGATGATGACATCCACCCCATGCTCCCGCTCGTTGGCGGAGATGACGTTGTCCGCGCCATCCTGAATGTCCACCAGCGGTGCAGAAGGCGCCGTGCCGTCCACGCTGCCATCATCGGTGGCGGTGCCGGTATTGCCGTAGGGATCGGTCACTGAGGCCGTCACCGTGTAGTTACCGTCGGTCAGCGGGGTGACGACATCCACGCTGAAGGTGCCATCCGGCTTGACCGTGGTGATCAGGGTCTGCTGCTTGCCACCGGCATCGGTGACCAGCAGGGTCACGGTGCTGCCAGGATCGGCATCCGTGGTCCCCGTCAGCGTCGGGGTGTTGTCGTTGGTGTTGTCCGGTGCCGACACCGTGATGACGGGCGCCGTGAGGTCGGCGTTCTCGTCCTCTCCACCCCGCGCCTCGGCAATGACACCGACCTCGTCCGGGTTGGCGGTATCGAAGCCAGCGGCGGCGATGGTCACATCCCCGGTCCGGTCGATGCTGACGAAGCCGCCGTTGCCACTGGAACCCTCGACACCGCCAATGTTGCCCGCAGCCGGTGCCCCGCCGGCGGCTGAAGCCTCAAAGGCCTGGGTCGGATCTGTGCCTGCCAGTATGGCCTGCTGCAAGGCCGCAACATCATCAGGAGTCCCCGCCGGCCCGTTCTGCGTCAGCAAGGAGGCATCATCCGCGGCCGGTTCGAGCTCCTTGGTCGGGCTCAGGGTGAAGGTTTCGCTGCCCCCCTGGAAGCTGGCCCCATCCGGGCTGAGCACCACCGCATCCTTGGGAAGCACATCGCCTTCGGTCAGCAGTGTTTGGCTCCCATCCGCGGCAACCAGATAGACTTTGCCTTTCAGCTGGGTAACGACGACGTCCTGATCCAATACGATGTTGTGGCTGCTCATGCTTTCTCCTGAATACCAATGGGCAAAAATTTCCAGCGTCTAATGTGCCCGCGAATCCGACCATAAACCAGTGAGAAAATTCGAACGGATAGACCACTTTGAGACTGAATTAGGCTTAGAAACCGAAGGGTGAACTGCGAGGAATAAAATTAATTAAATCAATAATATTGACTGGGGCCAATGGAGACGGGAACCCCAATGAGGGTTCCCGTCAGATGGGTGCTCAGACCCCGGCCCAGAGCAGGATGGCCAGCAGTTGGGGCGAGATGATTCGCAGGAACATCACCAGCGGATAGACGGTGGCATAGGACAGGGCACTGGCCCCGCTGGTGGGGTGCATGCCGTTGGCGAAGGCCAGGGCGGGAGGATCCGTCATGGAGCCCGCCAGCAGGCCGCACAGGGTGAGGTAGTTGAGCTTGCCATAGTGGCGCGCCAGCACCCCGACCACCAGCAGCGGGATCAGGGTGATCGCCATGCCGTACATCATCCAGGCCGGACCATCGCCGTTGATCAGGGTGTCGATGAAGCCGGCCCCGGACTTGAATCCCACCACCGCCAGGAACAGCACTATGCCGATCTCGCGCAGCGCCAGGTTGGCGCTCGGCGGCATGAACCAGTAGAGCTTGCCGATGCTGCCGATGCGCGACAGGATCAGCGCCACCACCAGCGGCCCCCCCGCCAGCCCCAGTTTCAACGCCGCCGGGAAGCCCGGCAGGTAGAAGGGAATGGAACCGAGCAGCACCCCAAGGCCGATACCGATGAACACCGGCAGCATCTGCACCTGCTGCAGCTTCTGCTGCACGTTGCCGACCACGCTGGTGACGGCCTCGATGGCCTCGAGCCGCCCCACCAGGTTGAGGATGTCGCCAAACTGCAGGCTGGTCTGGCTGGTCGGCACCAGCTCGATGCCGGCCCGATTGAGCCGTGAGATGACCACATCGTATTTCTGCTTGATGTCGAGATCCCGGATCCGCTTGCCGAGCACCTGCTCGTTGGTGACCACCACCCGCTCGACCCGCAGCTCGGTGCCCCGGGTGGAGAGCGAGGTCTCCACCTCCTCCCCCAGCACCAGCAGCACCTTGTGCAGGGCATGGCGCTCGCCGACCAGGTGCAGCAGATCGCCGAGCTGGATGCGTGAATCCGGATTAGGCACCATCAGCTCATCGTCGCGCTTGAGGCGGGAGCAGATCACGTCGGCCTCATCCAGGCTCGGGATCTCGCGCAGCATCAGGCCATGCATATTGGGGTTGCGCACCGCGATGTTGATGGTCTGCAGGCTCTCCTTGGTCTTGCCCGCCTGTTGCTCGAACGCGGCCGCTTCTTCGTCGATCTTGATGTGAAAGAACATGCGAATCAGCCACATGGTGAGCAAGATGCCGCAGATCCCGAACGGGTAGGCCACCGCATAGCCCATGCCCATCAGCCCGGTCATGTCCGGATCGGCCCCGAGCTCGGCCAGGATCTGCTGGCCGGCCCCCAGCGAAGGGGTATTGGTCACGGCGCCGGAGAAGACCCCGAGGATCACCGGCAGCGGCACATCGAACAGCTGATGCAGGGCCGCCGCCACCACGCAGCCGAGCAGCACCAGCAGGGCGGCGAAGCCATTGAGCTTGAGCCCCGAGCTACGCAGGGAGGAAAAGAAACCGGGACCGACCTGGATACCGATCGTGTAGACGAACAGGATCAGGCCAAATTCTTGAATAAAATGAAGTGTTTGCTCATTTAACTGCAAGCCGGACAGGCCTGCGAAGTGACCCACTATGATGCCGCCAAACAGCACCCCGCCGATCCCCAACCCCACGCCATAGACCCGCCAGTTCCCCAGCCAGAGTCCCAGCACCGCCACCAGCGACAACATGCTGATGGAAAGCGCGATCTCACTCATTGTGTGCATCCTTTGCAAGCCGAACTGTCCCTAGCTTGTCAGCAAATGCGGGGGCCAACTGTGTGATGCCGCACGAATTGAGGCTTTCGTACGCCAAGAAATACCAACTAAGGGTTAGACGTAGCCATAGATGGCCGCGAAGTGACAGAGGCTGCCCCCCAGCACGAACAGGTGCCAGATGGCATGGTTATAGGGGATCCGCTTCGCCACGTAGAAGATGACACCCAGGCTGTAGATAAGCCCGCCTATCCCCAGCAGCAACAGCCCCTCTCCCGCCAGGTGGAGGTAGAGCTGATAGATGACCACCAGCGACAGCCAGCCCAGCATCAGGTAGGTGAACAGGGACAGGCGCTTGAAGCGGTTGATGAAGAGCAGCTTGAACACCACCCCGGCCAGGGCCAGTGCCCAGATCACCACCATCAGCCCCTGTGCCAGCGGGGTATCGAGCGCCACCAGCAGGAAGGGGGTATAGGTACCGGCGATCAGCAGGTAGATGGCGCAGTGATCGAACACCTTGCACCAGCGTCTCGCCGCCCCCGAACCCATGCTGTGATATAGCGTCGAGGCGAGGTAGAGCAGGACCAGGCTGGCGCCATAGAGGCCGTAGCTCAGCAGCGCCTGGGGGCCCTGATCCCAGCCCTTGTGCAGCAGCAGGATCAGACCGAGGATCCCCAGCAGCAGCCCCAGCCCGTGGCTGAGGCGGTTGGCCCACTCCTCCCGTGGGGAATAACCCGTCACATCACTCATCAGATACTCCTGTCCAGACTCGGCTCACTCTAGCGGCCCTGATTTCAGGCTACAAGTGTTAGCTCAAAAATAAAGGCGCTGCCTGCCAGGGACTCGCCGTCGCCAGGAGAGGGCTGCCCCCCCTGTTCCTTTGGTGTATGCTCTGCGGCCGACGCACAAGCCTGGCCGCGTCTGCCCGGCACCCTGGTCTGGAGAACCTGATGAAGCTGACTGAATTCTTTACACAACCGGATCCTGCCTTCGGCCAGGCCATGACGGCCCTGCTGGAGACCTTCCATCACTCGGATGACAGTCAGGCTCCCTACCAGCGCGATCACTTCGTTCATCAGCTCGATCAGTCCCGCATGCCCGCCGTGGGCATGAGCACCCAAGCCTATCTGGCGCGGCTGGCCACCCTGGTGCCCGGCGCTTCTCATCTCACCTCCCCACGCTACATGGGGCACATGACGGCGCCGTTACCGGCCTTCACCGCCGAGCTCTCCCGCTTGCTGGTGATGCTCAACCAGAATCCGATGAAGATGGAGTCCTCCCGCCTGCTCAGCTTCCTGGAGCGGGAGGTGCTGGCCAAGCTGCACCGCCTCATCTATCGCGGGGGGGATGACTTCTACGAGGCGCAGATGCACGCCAAGGATGCGGCCCTCGGCGTCATGACCAGCGGCGGCACCATCGCCAACGTCACCGCCCTCTGGCTGGCCCGCAACCGGGCCTGTGGCGACAACCTGTTCGCCCTCTATGAGCAGGGCTACCGCGGCGCCGTGATCCTGGGCTCGCGGCTGATGCACTACTCCTTCGACAAGGGCATGGATCTGCTGGGGCTGGGCGCCGGCAACGTCTGGCGGCTCGATACCGACGCCGACAACCGGCTCAGCATCGCGGCCCTCGAGACCGCGCTGGCCCGGTGCAAGGCACAGAAGCTCAAGGTGCTGGCCCTGGTCGGCGTGGCCGGCAGCACGGATTTTGGCTCCATCGACCCCCTGCCCGAGCTCGCGGCCATCGCGGCCCGCGAGCGGATTCACCTGCATGTGGATGCCGCCTGGGGCGGCCCGACCCTCTACTCCTCCCGCTACCAGGAATTGCTGGCGGGGATAGAGCGGGCCGACACCGTGACCCTGGACGGCCACAAGCAGCTGCTGGTGCCGCTCGGTACCGGCATGTTGCTCTGCCGCCAGCCGGATCTGATGATGACGGTCAAGCGGGAGGCTCCCTACGCCATCCGCGCCAGCTCCTTCGATCAGGGCCGCTTCACCCTGGAGGGCACCCGCCCCGCCAATGCACTCTATCTGGACGCCGCCTTCCAGCTGCTGGGCCAACAGGGTTATGCCGCGCTCATCGAGGCCAACTACGACCGGGCACGGCTGATGGCCGCTCTGATCGAGGCCGATCCGGCCTTCGAGCTGATGTCGGCGCCGGTGATGAACCTGCTCTCCTATCGCTGCATTCCCCCCCACCTGCAAGGCAAGCCGCTGGATGAGGCGGCCAACGAGCAGATCAACGCCTTCAACGTGGCGCTGCAGAAGGCGCAGCGGGCCGAGGGCCACAGCTTCGTCTCCCGCACCCAGCGGGCGGTGGGGCGCTATGGCAGCCAGCCGCTCACCCTGCTGCGCGCCGTGCTGCTCAACCCCTTGATCGAGGAGCGGCACATTCGCGAGCTGCTGGCGGATCAGCGGCGGCTGGGTCAGGCCGTTGCAAACCAGCTGTTTGACACGACCGCCTGACTAAATCGCAGACGCCCGGCGCGGCCCTGACAACCGCCGGTGGCGGGTCTGGAGCTGGCATAAAGATAGAGTGGAACCGACGGCAATCCGGATGGTCTTATTCATTTGCCGTTGCCTAACAGGCAGGTACACTGAGTGAAATTTTGAGGTTAATGAGCCCAGCATGAAGCAGTTTATTGAATTTATTCCCCTGATCGTGTTCTTTGCCGTCTACAAGTTCTACGACATCTATACCGCCACCGGCGCCCTGGTCGCCGTCACCGGCCTGCAGCTGCTCTACAGCTGGGTGCGCTATCGCAAGGTCGAGAAGATGCAGCTGTTTACC
The DNA here is from genome assembly GCF_900637545.1 of Aeromonas encheleia. Classification (NCBI taxonomy): domain Bacteria; kingdom Pseudomonadati; phylum Pseudomonadota; class Gammaproteobacteria; order Aeromonadales; family Aeromonadaceae; genus Aeromonas; species Aeromonas encheleia. The sequence continues at coordinate 841,781 of NZ_LR134376.1, read as the reverse complement.
TTCCTGCTGGTCGGCTTCTTCGGCGGCCTCACCGTCTTCTTCCATGACGATACCTTCATCAAGTGGAAGGTGACCGTCATCAACGTGCTGTTTGCCCTCGCGCTGCTCATCAGCCGCTACGGCTTTGGCAAGAACCTCATCAAGCAGATGCTGGCCAAGGAGCTGCAGGCCCCCGACCGCGTCTGGGACAACGTCAATCTCGGCTGGGTCGGCTTCTTCGCCGCCTGCGGCTTGCTCAACCTCTATGTGGCCTTCAACCTGTCGCAAGAGATGTGGGTCAACTTCAAGGTGTTTGGCCTGCTGGGCATGACGCTGGTGTTCACCCTGCTGAGCGGCGTCTATCTCTATCGCCACATGCCGGCCGAGCAGAAAGCAGAACAGAAAAAATAACCGCAACCAGAAAAGGATTCTCTCATGTGGTATCTGATCTACTCCGAAGACGCCGCGGGCAGCCTGCCCCAGCGTAAATTGGCCCGTCCCGCTCACCTGGCCCGTCTGCAGGCGCTGCAGGATGAGGGGCGCCTGCTGACCGCCGGCCCCAACCCGGCCATCGACGCCGAGGATCCGGCCGATGCGGGCTTCACCGGCAGCACTGTGATCGCCGAATTCACCAGCCTGACCGAGGCCAAGGCCTGGGCCGATGCCGATCCCTATGTGGCGGCAGGCGTCTGCGCCAGGGTCACCATCAAGCCCTACAAAAAGGTGTTCTGAGTTCAGACCCACTCGCACCCGCGATAGAAAATGCAAAAGGCCGGACAATGTCCGGCCTTTTTACCTCTGCAGCCCCTCGTTGGTGAAATGCTCAGGCCCGCGCCACAAACCAGGGATTGAGGATATCCGGCTTGTTGTACTCGAGCACTGAGCCATCGAGGCGGGTCACCGAGCCCCCCGCCCCCTCCAGCACCGCCTGCGCCGCCCCGGTATCCCATTCACAGGTGGGGGCGAGGCGCGGATAGAGCTCGGCGTCCCCCTCGGCGATGATGCAGAACTTGAGCGAACTGCCCATGGAGACCAGCTCTATCTCGCCTCGCGCTATGTCACCAAAGCGGGCCAGATAATCCAGGGTCGCCTGGGACAGGTGGTTGCGGCTGCCCACCACCCGCCAGGCTTGTCCATCCGCATGGGGGCAGGTCTTGATCGCCACAGTCCTCCCCCCGTCGATGCGCCAGGCGCCCAGGCCCCTTCCGCCGTACCAGAGCCGGTCGGGCACGGGGGCATAGACTAGGCCCCAGACCGGCCTGCCATCCTCGATCAGCGCGATGTTCACCGTGAACTCACCGTTGCGGGAGACAAACTCCTTGGTGCCATCCAGCGGATCCACCAGCCAGTAGCGGGACCAGCCGAGCCGGGCCTGCATCGTCTCGGCGTCCGACTCCTCGGACAACACCGGGATAGTCGGCGTCAATCTGGCCAGCGCCTGCACTATCACCTCATGGGCCCCCTTGTCGGCGGCGGTGAGCGGGCTCTCGTCGGCCTTGTACTCCACCGCAAAGGGCTGATGGTAGATGGCCATGATGGCCTCACCGGCAGCGCGGGCGATGGGCTCCAGCTCGGAAATGACGGGTAAGAACATAGAAAAGATATCTCGCTCAAATGGTTAGCCAGTGTACCTATTTCAGCTCTATCTGGCTTATAGCCGTTTGCACTGACTTATAAAGTGTAAAAAATGACAGACAAAAAATGGCGCAGCTCGACTAGTTTTCTATAGCCATACGGCACCATACAAGGATGTGAAACCATGAACAGAAAGACCCTGATCGCCGCCCTGTTGCTGAGCGGACTGCCCCTGCTGAGCCAGCCTGTGCTCGCCGCCGACAAGCCGGCGGCCAAGCCCGCCACGACCGTCACCAGCGCCAAGGAGGTTGGCAAGATCAACCTCAACACCGCCAGCGCAGCTGAACTCGCGGAGCTGAAAGGGATCGGCGAGAAGAAGGCCCAGGCCATCGTCGACTATCGCGAGAAGCAGGGCAAGTTCACCTCGGTGGATCAGCTGGCGGAGGTAAGCGGCATAGGGCCAGCCACCCTGGATGCGAATCGGGACATGATTATCGTCAAGTAACCGATCAAGAGCCGTTTCGTTATGAGGGCAGCCGGTGGCTGCCCTATTTTTCTTCGGGTATCATGAGCTCACTTTGTACCTTTGGACTCATTCCATGAAAAAGACACCGCTCGTTGTACGCAAGGCCGTTCTCCCCGTCGCCGGTCTGGGCACCCGCATGCTGCCGGCCACCAAGGCCATCCCTAAAGAGATGCTGCCGGTGGTCGACAAGCCGCTGATCCAGTATGTGGTGCGCGAGGCCATCGCCGCCGGCATCAAGGAGATCATCCTGGTGACTCACTCCAGCAAGAACTCCATCGAGAACCATTTCGACAAGAGCTTCGAGCTGGAAGCGACCCTGGAGAAACGGGTCAAGCGGCAACTGCTGGAGGAGGTACAGCACATCTGTCCCAAGGACGTCACCATCATGCACGTGCGTCAGGGTGAAGCCAAAGGGCTGGGCCATGCCGTGCTCTGCGCCCGTCCGCTGATCGGCGATCAGCCGTTTGCCGTGCTGCTGCCGGATGTGTTGATCGACGAGGTCGCCAGCGATCTCAAGCAGGACAACCTGGCGGAGATGGTGCAGTTGTTCGGAGAAGGACAAATCAGCCAGATCATGGTAGAGGCCGTGCCCGAGAGCGAAGTGGACAAGTATGGCATCGCCGACATCAAGGGCGAGGCACTGAGTGCCGGCATGTCACTGCCGATGCAGGCCATCGTCGAGAAGCCGCCGCGCGATGAGGCGCCCTCCAACCTCGCCGTGGTCGGCCGCTATGTGCTCTCCGCCAACATCTGGCCCTTGCTGGAGAAGACCCCCGCCGGTGCCGGCGACGAGATCCAGCTGACCGACGCCATCGCCATGCTGATGGAACACGAGCAGGTCAACGCCTACTTCATGAAGGGTCGCAGCCACGACTGCGGCAGCAAGATGGGTTATATGAAAGCCAACGTGGAATATGCAGTGCGCCACTCGGAACTGAATGGTGAATTTACTGCCTGGCTGAAGCAGTTCGTCAAACAGTTGTAATACCTGAATATTTACGACATTGATAGAATAAAGAACTGGGCATCATTTGATGCCCATTTTTCATTTTAAAAACAAATATTCAACCATTGATAGATAAATTATCCCTAAAACCTCTCATTGTAATTCAATCACGCTTGTTTTATAAGGAATAAGGCTTGTTCCTAGCCCTTGCATAAAATTCCTAAAAAAATATAAGACACAGGTGGAAGTTCCAATGAATAATCCGTCCAAAGGGACCTTTTTAGGTCACCCTAAAGGGCTTTTTTTGCTCTTTAGTACCGAACTGTGGGAGAGATTCTCCTATTACGGCATGCGTGCCGTGCTCGTCCTCTATCTGACTGACATGACGGCCAATGGCGGCATGGGCTGGACCCAGGCCAACGCCCTCAAGCTGTATGGCATCTATACCGGTCTGGTTTACATCACCCCGATCATCGGTGGCTGGTTGGCAGATACCTTCCTGGGTCAGCGTCGCGCTATCCTGTTTGGTGCCGTGCTGATGGCCGCCGGTCAGTTCACCCTGGCCCTGCCGCACGCCATGTTCCCCGACATGGTCAACACCGTCTTCTATGCGGGCCTTGGCTTGCTGATCCTGGGTAACGGCCTGTTCAAGCCGAACATCTCCACCATGGTGGGTGACCTCTATCAGGCAGGTGACCATCGCCGTGACGGTGCCTTCACCATCTTCTACATGGGCATCAACCTGGGTTCCCTGCTGGCCGGTGTGATCTGCGGCGCCGCCGCCACTGCCTATGGCTGGCAGGCTGCCTTCGTCAGCGCCGGTATCGGCATGCTGCTCTCCCTGGTAGTCCAGGCCACCATGGCTCAGCGTTTCCTGGGTGACATCGGCCGTGTGCCGGCCGCCCAACGCGCCGCCGAGCAACGCTCCAAGGAGCAGAAAGCGCCGCTGACCAAGCAGGAAGTGGATCGCATCAAGGTCATCCTGGTGCTGGGTCTGTTCACCATCATCTTCTGGGCTGGCTTCGAGCAGGCCGGTGGCCTGATGAACCTGTACGCGCAGGAATATACCGACCGCATGATCGGCAGCTTCGAAGTGCCGACCGCCTGGTTCCAGTCCCTGAACCCCTTCTTCATCATCACGCTCGCACCGATCGTCGCGGCCATCTGGATCAAGCTCGGCAGCAAAGAGCCGAACTCCCCGGTGAAGTTCGCCATGGGTCTGCTGTTCCTGGCCGTGGGCTTCCTGTTCATGATCGGTGCCGTGCTGGAGCAAGGTGGTGATCAGGCCGTCAAGACCTCCATGTTCTGGCTGGTCGGTGCCTATCTGTTCCACACCCTGGGTGAGCTCTGCCTCTCTCCGATCGGCCTCTCCATGGTGACCAAGCTGGCGCCGCTGCGTCTGGCCTCCCTGATGATGGGTGCCTGGTTCGGCTTCGTCGCCCTGGCCAACTACATCGCCGGCTTCGTCGGCTCCTTCGTCGGTGAGTCCGGTGCCATCGCCATCTTCGGTGGCATCGCCATCGCCGCCGTGATCAGCGCGCTGATCCTGTTGACCATGGCCAATCGCCTGGTCTACTGGATGCACGGTGCCGAGGGTCCGGCCAAAGAGTCCGACGAGCAAGACAAAAAACTGCAGTCTGCCACCGTCTAATAGGTTCAGACTGAATAAAACAAGGAGGGCGCCCAGTGGGCGCCCTCCTTGTTTTCGTCTTCCTGGGTCAGTGATGGCGAACCTGCATCTTCAAGGCGCTGCCGCTATCGCTGCGAAACTGCAGCTCGAACGGCTCGTGCCAGCTGCGCCTGTGCAGCGCATAGCGGGTGCTGCGCATCAGTCCGAGCGGCAATCCTCCCGAGCGCATCAGCCAGTGGGGCGAGGTGAGGCCCGCATTGGCAAATACCAGCCCATCTTCCTGATCGAACAGCAGCGCCGCCATGGCGAAGGAGTGACGCAGGCCCGATTCGAGCAATTGCAGATTCAGGTAGTCGAGCAGACGGTGCGGCTGGGTCAGCAGCAGGCTCTCCTGCTGCTGGAACTGGCGATAGGGCCCATTCATCAAGGAGCGCACCAGGGCGCCGCAGAAGGCGGCATCCATCCCGAGCAGCGGCAGCTCCATCACCAGCACCAGCAACTTGTCATCCAGCTTGAAGGTGTCGGGAATGAAGAGGTTGCCCATGCCGGCGAAGGTCACCTGCCAGGGGCCCCACTCCTGCAAACCCGGCGGTGTCAGCCAGGCCAGCAACCGGCTGGAGGCCCTGTCGTGAGCCCGGAAAAAATCGATGTGATCCATCAGCTCCAGCTGCTGGCTCTGGTGCAGGCTTCCCGTCAGGCATTGATCGATGCTGCGCCGGATCTGGCTGTAATCGGACACCGGCTTGATGAAGAAATCCCTGGCGCCCGCCCGCAGCGCACGCTCGACCGATTCCATCTTGTCCTGGCCCGAGATGACGATGACGGGCACGTCCGGATAGCGGGCGGTCAGGCAGGCGATCACCTCATGCCCATCCATGTTGGGCATGTTCAGGTCACATAATACGATATCGGGGTGATATAACGCGGCGGCGGAGAGGCCTTCGATCCCGTCTTCGGCCTGAAAGACACAGGCCCCATCATGCTCGAGATAAGTGACCAGCGAATGGCGAAAAACCGCCTCATCCTCTACCACCAAGATCCGTAGTCCGGCTTCTGACATCTTGACAAAGCTCTTATTAGTCAAACGGTTATTTGAGTATTAAGCCTAGTCCAAGCGCGGTCAATTTAGCCAGCCCGATCTCGCCGCCAGTCAGCCGAAACCGGGGTGATGCTTTCCAACCATTTGAAATTATCGAATTATTTCGCCAATATTTTCTGGCTCAATCAGCGGCGGCCCTCGCAGGCAAGCGCAAGCCGGTGGGGCCCCCCCCCATTGACTCACCGCCTCATCATGCAGGCCAGCCATGAATTGTATGCGACTCCGCCATGAGGGATAATGCCCTCACTCCAGCCCGTGAAGAACACCATGACTCCAGCCGAATACAGCGCCCTCGCCCATCCCAGATTGTCCCACCCGGCCCGCAGCCTCTACACCCTGCAGCTGCGCAGATTGGTGCTGGAAAATCAGCTGGCCAGGCTCAACTACCCCGAGCTGGGGCGGGCGCTGGCGGTGGTGGATCCCACCGATCCCAGCGGCTTCTGTTTTCAGGTCAATGCCCGCCAGCTGACCGAGCTGCTCGACGAGTTGATGGAGGCAGGACTGTTGCAGGTCGAGGCCCAGCCCGACAGTGAGCACTACCATCAGAGCCCGTTCCAGCTGCCGTTACTGAGCCAGCGGGTGCGCAGCCCGCTGCCGGAGCGCCCCTTCCAGATGCACCTGCAGTGGCGACCGGATGAGGAGCTGCCCGCCCTCGCCCGCCTGTGCGGGGTGATCGACGCCAGCTACAACGAAGAGGATCTGGGGGAATTCATCGCCTACTGGCTGGGGCGCCCCGAGGTGTTCGACTCCCAGCATCAGTGGATGCTCAGGTTTATCCGAGCCCTCAAGAGCCGCCGCTACGCCCGTCGTCAGCCGATGGTGGTGGCGGGCTATCAACAGGTCACGCCTGCCCCCGCCGAGTCTGGCCCGAGCAAGCGGGCACAGGAGATGATCGAAGAGGCCAAGCGCCTGGCCCAGACCCAGGAGCCGGATAATGATTGATCCCGAACGCCCGCAACAGGCACTATTAGCCCCTTGCCAACCCAGCCCCAGCAGAAGGAGCCTTCCATGACTGACCCGCACGATCCCCTGCGCCAGGAGCTGGAGGAGATCGAGGCCAAGCGCCAGAGGATCGCCAAAGCGAAAGCCAAACAGGACCTCCGTATCCACGATCCCGAGCTGAGCCAGCACGTGGGCGGCCTGCTCGAGCGCATTCGCCGCCTGCAGGCCCAGACCGGCGGCAGCCAGTACGACTACGAGACCCTGCGCAAGGAGTATGACGCCAAGGCCAACGCCGAGGTGCGCGAGCTGCAGAAGACGGCCCGCCAGGAGCGGATCCAGAAGCTGATCGCCCAGGCCGACCTCAACCCGGACTGGATATTCGACAAGATGGACGCCACCGATCCGGCGCTGCAATACCCCATGGAGACGGCCCGCTACTTCATCAGCGGCTTCGAGCACTGGGAGAAGAGCGGCGGCGGCTGCATGCTCATCTACGGCGACTATGGCACCGGCAAGTCCACCCTGGCGGGCGCCGTGGCCCATGAGCTGATCGCCCTGCATCAGAAATCGGTGATCTTCCAGCAGTGGGCCTCAGTGGTGGACCGGCTGTTCTTCAACGTGATCCAGGATCAGGAGGAGCGCAATCAGTACCGCCGCGCGCTGGAAGAGGTGGATCTGCTGATCATCGACGAGGTGGCCGCCAACCGCACCAAGATGGCGGAGAGCCAGTCCAGCTTCCTCGGCCACCTGTTGCGCCGTCGTCGCAACCTCTCCAAGAGCGTCATCATCATCACCAACCACAGCCCCCAAAGCCTGCACCAGGCCATCGGCGACTTCAGCTTCGAGGCGATCAAGGCGTTCAATCCGGTGGATATCCACCTGAGTGGCCCCAGCCGCCGCCCCAGCATAGGTCACTACAACGGCTGATCCCCAAGGGCCGGCGTCAGCGACGCCCGGCCCGTCGTTTCCCCCCGCCCCTCACAGATAGAAACAACTCTCATTTACATAGCGCCGTCGAGCCCCTAGGCTAGCCCTTTTGTCCAAGGGAGATCTCTCATGCCAACCACACTCATCTTCGGAGCCAGCCGCGGGCTGGGCCGCGCCTTCACCGATCAGGCCCTGCGCCAGGGGCACAGGGTCCTGGCCCTGGTCCGCAACCCGGAGGCGGCGGCCGAGCTGCGCGCGCTCGGGGTCGAGGTCCTCGAGGGGGATGCCCTGGATCCGGCTGCCGTCACTCGCGCCTGCATCCTGGCAGGCAACGAAGCGCAAGTGGTCTCCACCCTCGGCAGCTTTCGCCAGCCGCAGCCGGTGGACTATCAGGGCAACCGCCATGTGATAGACGGAATGGAGCAGGCCGGGCTCGAGCGCCTGCTGCTGGTGACCTCGCTCGGTTGCGGCGACAGCTGGCAATATCTGCCAGAGCGGGCCAGAACGGCCTTCGGTCACGAGGTGCGCTTGAAGAGCCTGGCCGAGAGCTGGTTGCAGAGCAGCACGCTGGCCTGGACCATCTTGCGGCCGGCGGGACTACAGGATGGCGAGGCCACCGGCCAGGCCGTGCTGAGTCAGGGGAAAGAGGTACACGGTCTGGTCAGACGCCAGGATGTGGCCATTCAGGGTTTGCGACTGCTCACTGACGAGCAGACTCTCGGCCAGATCTACGCCATCGGCGACCCCGACCTGCAGCGCAGCTGAGCCCGTCCGCCCAAAAAAACGGTCAGCCTCAGCTGACCGTTTTCATCTTGGTCTCGGCGGTCTGTCGCTGGCGCCACGCCAGCAACCAACAAGCGAGCAGAGCGTTGAGCAGCGTCAGGCCCCACAGTTGCCACCAGTAAGGGGCCACTTGAGTAAAATCGGCCCCCATCTGGTTCAGGCGCAGCAGTCCCTCGATGGCCGGCGTGCTCGGCGCCCACTGGGCCAGCCAGTTGAGCGGCGTCGGGATCAGCTCCAGCGGCCAGATGAAGCCGGCGAGGAAAACCAGCGGCAGTGATGAGACCAGCACCACCTGGGTCGGCAAGTCACGGCGGGTAAACAGCGCCCCCAGCACTATGCCCAGCAAGGTGGTCGCCAGCAGGAAGGGCAGGATGAACAGCCACAGCTCGGCCGGCTCGGCGGTGCGGGCTATGCCGTAATAGTCGAAACAGAAGCCGAAGAAGTAGCTAACGGGCAGCACGAACAGCCCCCCCAGCACCAGGGTGCGGGCCAGCAGCAGAGGCAGCACCGGCACCTTCTGCCAGTAACCGGACTCCCCGCGCGCGCTGCGCTGGTTCTGGGTCGCCCCCAGGATGCTGGCCCCCATCAGCAGCACCTGGTGCAGGATCAGCACGAACACCGCCGGCACCACGTAGTTCACATAACCCATGCTGGGGTTGAAGACCGGCAGCACGTTGAGCCCCACCGCATTCCACCCCATGGCCGCCTGTAGCAGCGCCTCGCCCTGGCTGAGCAGACGCGCCACCTTGATCCCGGCCGCCAGGGTGCCCCCCGCCTGGGCCAGCCCTTCGGCGATGGTGCCATAGACCAGGAAATAGGAGGCATCGCCGGCATAGCTCAGGGTCACGCTCTTGCCCAGCATCAGATCCCGGTAGAAATGGCGAGGAATGTGCAGGATCCCGCTCGCCTTGCCGGTCAACAGCCACTGACGGGCCTCCTCCAGGCTGCCGACCCGCGCCACCAGTTTCACCTGGGGCGTTGCATCGGCCATGAACTCCAGCTGACGGGAGAGCTGACTGCCATCATCGTTGACCACCACCACCGCCTCTTCCCGGGGCAACTGGTGCAGATAGGGCTGCGGATAGAGGAAGGAGTAGAAGAACACGCCGCCAAACAGGGTCAGCATGATGGCGCGGTCCGCCAGCAGGGTACGCAGCTCGAGACGCACCAGATCCCAGAAACCCATCATAGTTCCGGCTCCTTAGCGGCCAGCTGGCGGGCGGCCTGGGCCTGCGGTTGATAGCGCCGTACCACCAGTAACAGCGGCAGCAGGAACAACAGCAGGGCCCCGAACTGGGGCAGGGCCGCATCGAGCGGCAGGCCGTAGTTCGCCTGCCCGACCTGCAGCTCCACATAGTGGGAGATGGGCAGCAGGCTGCGCCAGAACTGGGCGAAGTCCCCCATGGCGCTGACCGGGAAGGTCACCCCCATGAAGGCGAAGCCGGGGGCCGTGTAGGCGCCCGCCAGCGACAGGGCGCGGGCCGGATCCCGGATGACGCCATAGAAGAAGGCCCCCATGCTGACGCAGGCGGCCGAGGCCAGCCCCAGACCCAGCGTTAACACCAGCCAGCTCCCCTGCATGGGATAGCCAAGCGCCCTGAACAGCAGCAGGCTCCACGCCAGCCCCCAGACCCACCCGATGAGTACATGAGGCAACAGAGTGCGCCAGAGGCCGAACCAGACCCCTTGCGTGGTCCAGTCCAGGCCGAGTCGATCGGCCCGGGCCAGGGCGTTGATGCCATAGAGCACCACCAAGATCTGCCACACCGCCGGCAGCAGGGCACTCAACAGAAACTGGGCGTAGCTGGAGTTGATGTTGTAGAGCGCCGTGACCTGGCTGGCGATGGGGACGGACTGCCCCAGGGCGCCGGGCAGCGCCTTGCCATCGGCCATAGCCGCCAGCACGCCGACCTGGCCGTTGAGGGTGCCGACCACCTGGGCCAGCGCCGCGTTGACCAGCTTGGCGATCAGGATGAACTGGCCGTTGTTGAACACGGTCACCTTGGGCTGGGTGCCCTCCCGCGCATCCCGCTCCAGATGGGCGGGGATCACCACCAGGGCATAGACGTCGCCGCCGCGCAGCGCCCTGGCCCCCTCGTCGATGGAGTCAAACTGATCGCTCAGGCGCAGACCGGCGGAGCCATCCAGCGAGAATGCCAGCTGACGGGAGAGCGCGCTGCGATCCAGATCCACCAGACCCACCTTGAGATCCCGCGCCAGCCCGGCCGAGAAAATCCAGCACAGCAGCCCGATCAGCAGCAGCGGGATCCAGCTTATCAGGGCCCGGCTGAAGGGATCCTGCCACAGCAGCCGCCATTCGCGCCGCATCAGAGTTCGACCAGCACGCTCATGCCGACCCGCAACCCTTCAACCGGTTGCAAGGGGCGCGCCTCCACCTGGAAGCTCCTCATGTCGAAGCCCTGGCGGGTGTCGGTGGCACGCCAGGTGGCGAAGTCCCCCATCATCGCCACGTGGGTGACCTTGAAGCGCACAGTCTGCGCCCCCAACCCGGGTAGGCTGGCATCGAACTCGGTGCCGACCTGGAAGCGGGGCAGCAGATCCTCGCGCACGTGGAACTGGGCCCAGGCATCCTCCATGTCGAGCAGGGTCACCACGGGGAAGCCCTGCGGTGCCAGCTCGCCACTGCGCAGCAACACCTGCGCGACCTCGCCGGCATGGGGGGTGGCGATGCGGGTGTCGGCCAGATAGGCCTCCACCTCGGCCACCGAGCCGGCCGCCATCTTGGCCTGCTCGCGGGCCGCGACCTTGGTCTCCTCCCGCGCCCCTTCCAGGGTCATCTGATACTGCTGCCAGGCCATGCCTTCGCTGTATTTGGCCGCCTGCCAGGCGGTCCAGGCCTCGTCCCGTTTCTGCAGCGGCATCACCCCTTCCCGGTGCAGGTTGGCGATCCGCTCATAGGTCTTGCCATGAAGCTGGGCCGCCGTCCTGGCCTGCTGCCACTGATCCTTGGCCGCCGCGATCTGCTGGGCCCGCGCCCCCTTCTCCGCCTCCTGCGCCATGGCGCCGGCCGCCGCCTGTCCGGCCTTGGCCTGGCTCAGCTTGGCCTCGATCTCGGGGCTGGCCAGGGTGAATGCCAGCTGACCCTTGGCCAGCTGATCTCCCTTCTTCACCAGCACCTCGTCGATGCGCCCCGCCACCTTGGAGGAGACCGAATACTGCTGCGCCTCGATCTGGCCCTGCAAGCGCACCGGCTCCGGCTGATAGGCCAGCCAGAAACGCCAGCCCAGCCAGATGACCAGCAGCACCAGGGCCAGCGGCAACAACAGCGGCTTGCCCTGGCTCATCTTCTTCTTGATGGGGGGATGACTCATGAATTCACCTCTGTCGCCTGAGCATGCTGATATTGATTGAAACTGTTCATCTGACCGGAGAGCGCCAACAGGCGGGCCAGGGAGATCACGTATTGATAGGCGGCGGCGGCGCGCTGGGTCTTGACCCCGGCCAGCTGGTTGCGGGCATCCACCACATCCAGCGAGGTGGAGAGCCCCTGGCCGAACGCCTTGTCCCGCAGCAGCACGTTCTCCTCGGCCAATGCCTGGGTCGAGGAGAGGGAGTGGTACTCCTCCAGCCCCTGCGCCGCCTCGCGCCAGGTCTTCTCGACCAGCAGCTCCAGATCCTGGCGGGTCTTGGCCTGCAGCAGGTTGACCTGCAGCTCGGCACTCTTGGCCGCCTGCACCGTCTCGGAGCGGCCATCACGGCTCACCAGCGGCATGCTGACCCCGACCCCGACCAGCCAGTCCGGCGTGGTCTTGGAGACGATGGAGTCATCCTCATAGAGGTTGTAGTTGCCGAACAGGAACAGCTCGGGAGCGTACTTCCCCTTCTCCAGCTTGATCATGCCCTGCGCCTGCTCTTTCTTGGCCGCCAGCAGCTTGAGGCCGGGGTGCACCGTCAGAGTCTCCTGCACGAAGGGATCGAGTTGGGGCATGTTCTCGTTGATGAAGAGCCGGCTGTTGGGTTCCGCCTGCTTGATCTTGAGCATGTGACCGAGCGCCAGCTGGGCGATCTCCAGGCTGCGTCTTGCCTTCTGGGTATCGATGCGGGCCCTGTCATAGGCCGACTGGGCGGAGAGCCGCTCGACCCTGGCGATCTGGCCCTGTGCCTCCAATTTTTGGGCATGATCCAGATGATGGGCCAGCCCCTGCTCGATCTCCTGCTTGGTCTGCACCACCTGCGCCGCCAGCACCACCCCGAAGTAGGTCTGGGAGAGGCTCTCGAAGCTGGCCTGCTGCTTGAGCACCAGCAGCTGTTGCGCCTCGCTCACCTGGGCCTGGCGAATGTCCTGGGCCGCATCGATACGCCCGCCGACGAACAGCGGCCACAGCATCTTGACCGAACTGGTGACCACGTTCTGTTTGGTCAGGGGGGTGACGAAGTCGCTGGGGCTGAGGTTGAGCGCCTGCATGACGGGGCCCAGCACCTTGCCAAATTCGGGATGGTTGGCGATGGGGTTCAGATCCAGCATGTCGAGTTCCATCGGCTGATCGAGGTGGGTGTAGCTGGCCCCCACGTCCACCTTGGGCAGGTACATGGCCTTGGCCGCCTCGCGCAGCTGCTCTGCCCGCTCCACCCCGGCCTGCTCTGCCGCCAGTCCGTCATCCTGCTGGATGACCCGGCTCCAGGCCTCAGTGAAGCTGACGGTCTGCGCCTGGGCCGAGCCCAGCATGGCTCCCAGCAGGCACGGACAGAGCGATTTGATGAACCTTGACGTCATACATCCCCAATTTCTGTTTGTAATAAAATTGTGTGGAGCCTTTGCTCGATTCAGGCTCGCTATCATAACGCAAACCCGCAGCGGAGGGAGACAGACAAATGAATGAGTCCCTCACTCATTTGACCCCGAGTATGCTCCCGGACAATCTGCCTGATTTTCAAGCACTCCTGAATTTGCAAGCCTTGGCGCGACGTTTTTTTCAGAAAAAAGTGGCTGACGCTCAAATACTAACCTTTTCTCCTGACTAAAAAATGCGTAATATACGCCGCCCTAAGCCGATGGTAACCGTGGAATGCAGATAGGTCCCCACACGCTTGAAACTCCCTTGATTGTGGCTCCCATGGCCGGTGTAACAGACCGACCATTTCGTGAACTTTGTTTACGATTGGGCGCTGGCATGGCCGTTTCCGAGATGCTGCTGGCCAACCCGGATGTCTGGGATACCCAGAAAACCAGGATGAGAATGGATCACTCTGCCGAAAGCGGACTGCGATCGGTCCAGATTGCCGGAGCCGACCCCGAGATGATGGCGTTTGCCGCCCGCTACAACGTGGAGCAGGGCGCTCAGATCGTCGACATCAACATGGGTTGTCCTGCAAAAAAAGTGAATAAGAAGTTGGCAGGCTCCGCCCTGCTGCGCCAACCCGATCTGGTCAGAACCATCTGCCGGGCCGTGGTGGATGCAGTGGAGGTGCCTGTCACCTTGAAGATCCGCACAGGATGGGATCCGGATAACCGCAATGGCGAGGAGATCGCCCGAATCGCCGAAGATTGCGGTATCGCGGCCCTTGCCGTGCATGGTCGTACCCGCTCCTGCCTCTACCGGGGGGAAGCGGAGTACGACACTATCAGGGCGATTAAGCAGGCCGTATCGATTCCTGTTGTCGCCAATGGCGACATAGACAGCCCGGAGAAGGCCCGGTATGTCCTCGACTATACCGGCGTCGACGCCGTGATGATCGGCCGTGCTGCGCAAGGACGACCCTGGATTTTCCGGGAAATCCGTCATTTTCTTGAGACGGGCACCAAGCTGCCGCCTCCCGACAGGGAAGAGGTTCGCACCCTGATGAACGAGCATGTTACCAACCTGCACCAGTTTTACGGTGCATATCTGGGAGCGCGCATTGCCCGTAAACACGTGGGCTGGTATCTGGATGAAGAAGAGACGGGCCGAGAATTCCGTAAACATTTCAATGCCCTGGATTGTGCAGATGCACAGCTGACGGCACTTGAAGTGTATTTCGATGGATTAGGTTAACGCATAACTCGCATAACTAAAGAGCCGACCGAATATGTTCGAACAAACCCTGACTTCTGATGCATTGGTAACAACTACTCACAATCACGCTGCCGAGCCGACCCAGCGCCCCCTGCGTGACTCTGTGCAACAGGCCCTGCGTAACTACCTGGCCCAGTTGAACGGTCAGGAAGTGATTGATCTGTACGATATGGTTCTCTCCGAAGTCGAAGCGCCCATGCTGGACGTGATCATGCAGTACACCCGTGGTAACCAGACTCGCGCCGCCGTGATGATGGGCATCAACCGTGGTACCCTGCGCAAGAAACTCAAGCGTTACGGCATGAACTGATCTCCCGATCAGCCTTGCTGCAGTGCAGACGAAGGCGTATTCCAGCGATGGGATACGCCTTTTTCTATGGCCGCGATTTACTCCGTCGCCAACTTGATGCCGAGCCCGATAAACAAGCCCCCCATCAAGCGGTTGAGCCAGCGCCCCAACCGGGCAGGCAGGCGTACCCTGCGGCTCGCATAGGCGGTCGAGAAGGCCAGTAGGTGGCACCAGATCATGCCGTTGAGGTTGAAGATACAGCCCAGCAGGATGAAGGCCAGCGCCTTCTGTGGTGCATCTGGGGCAATGAACTGCGGGACAAAGGCGAGGAAGAAGAGCGCTACCTTGGGATTGAGCACATTGGTCAGCAGGCCTTGCCGGAAGATCCGCCCATAGGAGAGCGCAGGCAGCGTCACCGCTGGCTCGGTCGTCGCAGGGGACGTTGCGCCTTGCCTGAGCAGGGAAATCCCCAGATAGACCAGATAGAGTGCCCCCATCAACTTGATGACCACGAACAGTTCGGCCGAGGTACTCAGCAGAGCCGACAGCCCCAGGGCCGCCGCCAGCACGTGCACCATGGTGCCAGTCCCTATCCCCAGCGCCGCCACCGAGCCTGCTCGCCAACCCTGCGAGCCACTGCGCAACATGATGAGCAGGGAGTCTGGCCCAGGCATCATGTTCAACAGCAAGCCAGATACGATAAACAACGCCAGATCGTGGATCCCCAACATACACAGCTCCCTTGCCGATGAAACACACAGTCTATGGATCCAGCCCGCCTTGTCACCCCCCAATAACGGCAATAGTGAGCATAAATGGAAGGCATAGCCAGACGATATGAGGGTCAGCAGCGAGGTAACGAGGTGGCAGCAGATACCAGAAAGAGGGTTCATCAGGTGAGCAGATGGGTAAACGACGGGTCATTGTGCGAAACAGATGACCTGGGCATTCGCTGGTTTAGAAACAAATCAGCGCTGAAATGGCCAATTTCAGGCAATAAAAAAACCCGCTCGATTGAGCGGGCTTCTTCAATTGGGTGCCTGGCAGTGTCCTACTCTCGCATGGCGAATGCCACACTACCATCGGCGCTACCGCGTTTCACTTCTGAGTTCGGCATGGGATCAGGTGGTTCCACGGCGCTATGGCCGCCAGGCAAATTCTTAATCTAGAAAGCTGACGTGAATAACGAGTTGCCTGTTGGCTTCGCTATCACTGAATTAGGTAGTAGTTCTTCGATTTGCTACAAGCCTTAGAACACTTCTTGGGTGTTGTATGGTTAAGCCTCACGGGTAATTAGTATGGGTTAGCTCAACACGTCGCCGCGCTTACACACCCCACCTATCAACGTTGTGGTCTCCAACGGCCCTTTAGGACCCTCAAGGGGTCAGGGATGACTCATCTCAGGGCTCGCTTCCCGCTTAGATGCTTTCAGCGGTTATCGATTCCGAACTTAGCTACCGGGCAGTGCCACTGGCGTGACAACCCGAACACCAGAGGTTCGTTCACTCCGGTCCTCTCGTACTAGGAGCAACTCCCTTCAATCATCCAACGCCCACGGCAGATAGGGACCGAACTGTCTCACGACGTTCTGAACCCAGCTCGCGTACCACTTTAAATGGCGAACAGCCATACCCTTGGGACCGACTTCAGCCCCAGGATGTGATGAGCCGACATCGAGGTGCCAAACACCGCCGTCGATATGAACTCTTGGGCGGTATCAGCCTGTTATCCCCGGAGTACCTTTTATCCGTTGAGCGATGGCCCTTCCATTCAGAACCACCGGATCACTATGACCTACTTTCGTACCTGCTCGACCTGTCCGTCTCGCAGTTAAGCTGGCTTATGCCATTGCACTAACCTCCTGATGTCCGACCAGGATTAGCCAACCTTCGTGCTCCTCCGTTACTCTTTGGGAGGAGACCGCCCCAGTCAAACTACCCACCAGGCACTGTCCGCGAGCCCGATTCAGGGCCCTGCGTTAGAACATCAAACATACAAGGGTGGTATTTCAAGGACGGCTCCAGCGCAACTGGCGTCACGCCTTCAAAGCCTCCCACCTATCCTACACATG